>NZ_PION01000006.1:0-334960 GCF_002810615.1 Klebsiella sp. G-Nf4
CGTAGGCCTTCTTCAGGTTAACCTCGTCGCTCCAGTGGTCGAACATCACGTTGAGATCCCAGATAGCCCCCTGCGCGCTTTTGAAGGCCTTGCTGATCTGGAATTCGCCGCCGTTGCTTTCGTTGCCCAGACGGCCGATCGCCGAGGCGCCGTTATAGGAGCCGTCGACGCCGACATATTTCTGGTCGCCGGTCTGGAAGTGGGCGCCATAGCGGGCATAGCCGCTGAACTTGAGGCCGAACGGAATGGCCATATCCGGCGAGGCGGCGGTGGTCTGCGGGTTAGTGATCACGTCGACCTTTTTGTTGGCCGCGGCGTCGATTTTCGCCTGGCGGTCGGCCAGCGCTTTATCAACGGCTTTGGCAACGATAGCGTCGATCTGTTCCTGAGTAAATTCTTGCGCCATTACAGAGGTAAGCGGAAAAAACGCGGCGATAACCGCCATGGTTAATGGAAGCTTTTTTATCATTGTCATGAGTTTCTCAATATAGGTTAATTTTATTCAGACAATAACCAGCCTATTCTGAGCTGACAGAATATGTCGCTATCATCAGAACAAGTTATTTTTTATTTTGTACGGTCACAGAGGTATTACACAATTATCGCTACTTTCCCTCCTTCGCTGGTATTAAACAGGTGGTCTTTCGCCACTGACAAAAAACACAGCACGAACAAATAAACACTATTTTTCGGCTGCAGGCAGACGGCGTAATACATGCCCCCGCAGGGGCATGTCAGAAAAAATTAACCAAAGATATAGGTATTGACGAGATTTTCGAGTAATTCCTGACGCCCGCTCTGAGGCTGCGGATTCAGATTATGCTGCTCAGCGTATCGGGCAATATTATCCAGCGACATCTGCCCGGTCATAATTTTCTGCCCCAGCTCGCCCTGCCAGCCGGCATAGCGTTTTGCCAGACCCTGATCGAGCTTACCATCCTCAATCATGCGCGCGGCCAGCTTAAGGGACAGCGCCATCACGTCCATGGCGCCAATATGGCCATAGAACATGTCGTATTTGTCGGTGCTCTGCCGACGAACTTTGGCGTCAAAGTTCAGGCCGCCGGTGGTGAATCCCCCGGCTTTGAGGATCTCGTACATCACCAGGGTATTTTCTTCCACGCTGTTCGGGAACTGGTCCGTATCCCAGCCGAGCTGCGCATCGCCGCGGTTGGCATCAACGGAGCCAAAGATCCCCAGCGCGATGGCGCTGGCGATTTCATGGTGGAAAGAGTGCCCCGCCAGGGTGGCGTGGTTGGCTTCAATGTTCACCTTGATCTCATTTTCCAGACCAAACTGCTTCAGGAAGCCATACACCGTCGCGACATCGTAATCGTACTGATGCTTGGTGGGTTCCTGCGGTTTCGGTTCAATAAGCAGCGTGCCGCCAAAGCCAATCTTATGCTTGTGCTCCACCACCATCTGCAGGAAGCGGCCAATCTGCTCGCGCTCCTGGCGCAGGTCGGTATTCAGCAGGGACTCGTAACCTTCGCGGCCGCCCCACAGCACATAGTTTTCGCCGCCGAGCTGGTGAGTGGCGTTCATGGCGGTCACCACCTGCGTGGCCGCCCAGGCAAACACCTCCGGATCGGGGTTGGTCGCCGCCCCAGCGCCGTAACGCGGGTGGGTAAAGCAGTTGGCGGTGCCCCACAGTAGTTTCACGCCGGTTTGCTGCTGTTTCTCCGCCAGCACTTCGGTCATCACGGCGAAATTGTGCAGATATTCTTTCAGCGACGCGCCTTCTGGCGAGACGTCGACATCGTGGAAGCAGTAATACGGCACGTTGAGCTTGTAGAAAAATTCAAACGCCACGTCCGCTTTGCGTTTGGCCATTTCCAGCGCATCGCCCGCGGCCTGCCAGGGACGCTCAAACGAGCCGGCGCCAAACATATCCGCGCCATTCCAGCAGAAGTTATGCCAATAACAGGCGGCAAAACGCAGATGCTCTGCCATACGTTTTCCCAGCACGATTTCATCCGGATTATAGTGGCGAAACGCCAGCGGATTATCGGTTTTGGGTCCGGCAAAGCGAACGCGATCAACCTGGTCGAAATAGGTTTGCATGATGAACTCCGAAATTGAGAAACAGGAAAATTAACAACTGTGACACATCGTGTATTCTCATCGTCGGTTGCTCAATTACGTTATTTCACTCAGCGATTGAGAAAATGCTCAAATGTGAGCCATCTCGCAAATAAAACTATTTTAAATATCTCGCTTCGCGCGCGTATAGAGTACACTTCCTGGGGAATTCAGGTGTCCATGCCAAATTAAAATGCCGGTTTTGTCACAATGCCTGCCTGCCAAAAAATTAGCGGCGGATAGCGGTTCAACGCAGGCGATACAGGCCTTTGCTTCGAGGATCACAGAAGTAAAAAAACATAATTACGTAATTTAAAAACGTAATAGATTCTTCCAGGTCAACTGTGTCAGAAAGTGTTTCACCTACACAAAACAAACCGGAGTCTGCTTAGAATGAGTAAAAACATAATGCACAGTCGGCATGAGGAATATCATAAATTAACCCGTGGAGAACGAATTGGTTATGGCATGGGCGACTTTGCACAAAACCTGGTTTTCGGCACAATTGGGGGTTTTCTGGCTTTGCATATGCTGACGGTAAATACCATCAGCACGGCAACGGCAGGCTTTATTTTTCTTTTTGTCCGTATCATTAATGTGTTTTGGGATCCGATGGTCGGAACCTATGTGGATAAACGAACCTCGAAAGCGGGGAAATATCGCCCCTGGCTGTTACGAGCCGGCGTTCCGCTGGTGATCCTGTCGGCATTATTGTTCGCGCCAATCCCTGGGGTTAAAGGTTCGGTGGCTTTCGCCTTTATTATTTATCTGGCGCTGGACCTGGTTTATTCCTTAGTCAATATTCCCTATGGCTCGCTGAATGCGTCGCTGACCCGCGACCCGGAATCGATCGATAAACTGACCAGTACCCGCATGATGTTGGCCAACAGCGCCAACCTGCTGGTCTATACCCTGTTCCCGATGTTTGTGCAGATGGCGGCGCCGAAAGATCGCAGCCTGAAAGACACCGGCTTTTTCGGCCTTGAGCTGAATCTGGGCAACTATACCGATCCGTCGGCGAACTACGCCTGGTTTGGCGTGTACGCTATCTATATGATCATTGGCGCGGTGGCCCTGTTTATTTGTTATAAATTCACCAAAGAACGCGTTGTCGCGACCGCCGAGCAGACCGCCAACGTCAAAACCACCGACCTTTTCCACGAGCTCAGACATAACCGCCCGCTGGTTATTCTCGGCATGTTCTTTATGCTGGCCTTTACCTTCATGTTCTTCATGAACACCGTTAACGGCTTCTTCAACCAGTTCGTCGTCGGCCATTCCGAATGGATGGGCGCCGTGGGTCTCGTTGCGTCTATTCCCGGCATCGCCTTCCCGGTGTTCTGGCCGAGACTGAAAAAAATCTTTGGTAAAAAAGGCTTCTTCCATCTGTTCCTCGCCATGTTCATCGTCGGCGAACTGCTGACCTACGTCTGGTCCCGCGAAGGGATGCACGACGCCCTGTGGCTGGCCTACATCGCCACCTTTATTAAACAGTGGGGCTTAACTTCCGCCACCGGCTTTATGTGGGCGCTGGTACCGGAAGTCATCGCGTACGGCGAATTAAAATCTGGCAAACGCAATGCCGCCATTATCAATGCCATTATGGGACTCTTCTTCAAGATCGGCTTCACCATTGGCGGCGCTATCCCGCTGTGGCTGCTGGCGGTGTATGGATTTAATGAAAGCGGCGCCATGCAGAGCGCCAGCGCCATCGACGGGATCATTATGACCGCCGTGTGGATCCCGATCGCGCTGGCCGCTATTTCGATGGTGATTATCCAGGCTTATCCGATCTCCGATAAACATGTTACCGACATTAACCGTCAGCTGGATGAGATCCGCGTGTAGTTAAAAAAATTATAAATCAGACCGATCCGTAACTTTCCATTTTAAAAGGTGTAATGAAATGTCACTTATTCAAAACCCGATATTACGCGGCTTTAATGCCGACCCCAGTATTATTCGCGTCGAGGATACGTACTATATTGCTAACTCGACGTTTGAGTGGTTCCCGGGCGTGCGTTTACATGAGTCGAAAGACCTGAAAAACTGGAACCTGCTGCCTTCACCGCTCTCCACCACCACCCTGCTGGACATGAAGGGCAACCCCTCCTCCGGCGGCATTTGGGCGCCGGCGCTCTCCTGGGCCGATGGGCAATTCTGGTTGGTGTATACCGATGTGAAGGTCACCGAAGGCGCCTTTAAAGACATGACCAACTACCTGACCACCGCGAAGGATATTCGGGGCCCGTGGAGCGACCCGATCAAGCTGAACGGCGTCGGGTTTGACGCCTCGCTGTTCCATGACGACGATGGCCGGAAATATATCGTCCAGCAAACCTGGGATCACCGGGAGTACCATCATCCCTTCGATGGCATTACCTTAACGGAGCTGGATACCAACACGCTGAAGTTAATGCCGGAAACCGCGCGTACCATCTACCGCGGCACCGCCGTGGCGCTGGTCGAGGGGCCGCACCTCTATAAACTGAACGGCCACTACTATCTGTTTGCCGCCCAGGGCGGCACCGTGTTTACCCACCAGGAGGTGGTGGCGCGGTCGAAAACCCTCGAGGCCGACAGCTTCGAAACCGAACCGGGCGACGTGTTCTTAACCAACGTCGATACCCCGGACAGCTACATCCAGAAACAGGGCCATGGCGCGCTGGTCTCCACTCCGGAAGGCGAATGGTATTACGCTTCGCTCTGCGCCCGGCCGTGGAATCGCCCGGGGGAATCCATCTACGACCCGCGCGGCTGGTCAACCCTCGGTCGGGAAACCGCGATCCAGAAAGTGTACTGGGACGACGAGGGCTGGCCGCGTATTGAAGGCGGTCACGGCGGGAAAACCTTCGTCGAAGGGCCGAAAGACGCCATCTTCACCGAAAGCGCCAGCGATAATAGCCAGCAGGATGACTTTACCTCGCCAGCGCTCGACCCGAACTGGAATACCCTGCGGGTGCCGTTTACGGCCAAAATGGGCACCACCGGCAACGGCAAATTAACCTTAATCGGCCAGGGTTCGTTAGCCAATACGCATGACCTGTCGCTGATTGCCCGCCGCTGGCAGGCCTTCTATTTTGACGCCGCGGTGAAGGTGAAATTCGAGCCCTTCAGCTACCAGCAGATGGCCGGGTTAACGAATTACTATAACGACCGCCACTGGAGCTTCGTCTTCCTGACCTGGAATGAAATTAACGGCAAGGTCATCGAAGTTGGCGAAAATAACCGCGGGAAATACACGTCGTACCTGAAAGATAACGCCATCAAGGTGCCGGACGGCGTGGAATACGTCTGGTTCCGGACTAAGGTCCGTAAGCAGACCTACAGCTATGAATACAGCTTCGATGGCGTGTCGTTCACCGAGATCCCGGTCCAGCTGGATGCCGCGGTACTGTCCGATGACTATGTGTTGCAGAGCTACGGCGGGTTCTTTACCGGGGCGTTCGTTGGTCTGGCGGCGGTAGACTACGCCGGGTACGGTACCCAGGCTGAGTTTTATCAGTTCGAGTATCAGGAACTGGGCGATGCGTTAGCGGCCGATGGCAGTTACAGCTGGGAGGCTGGCGAGACGCGGGATAAGTAAGAGAAAGCAGGCCCACGCTACCGGTGAGGTAGCGTAGGGTTTGTGGTGTGCGGGAACGCAACGGTTATGCGCTTCCGATTTTTTCAGGCTTGCGTAGCAGGAGGCGAACGCGGTCTCCACTCCCACAGCAAGATCCGTCGTAATACTTAAAAAGCGATCCACCTGGAATCGCCGCATCTGGTGGGTTGATCGGCAAGGATTTTGCGAGCATCATCGCATTTATTTAGCTGCCAATGTAACGCTATGCCCTCCAGCACGACCCTGCAACACGCGATCGAGAACATCACCATCTGGCGCAAAGGCGAACAGCGTGCGCCGCATAAGCCACTGTTGCTGCTGTATGTCCTCTCTCAGTACCAGCGCGGCCATGCGCGGATGTTCGATTACGCCTCGGAGATACGCGATGAGCTGCATAGCCTGCTGGAACGCTTTGGCCCGCAGCGCCGCCAGTACCGGCCGGACATGCCCTTCTGGCGCCTGAAAGGCGACGGCTTCTGGGAGCTGCACAACAGCGAACAGTGCTCAACCCAAGGCAGCCGACAGCCGCCCGGCAAAGAGCTGGAGCTCTGCCACGTCGCCGGCGGCTTTGATGAGCCGCATTTTGCGCTACTCAACAGAAATAAGAAGCTGATCAATACCCTCGCCCATCAGATCCTCGAGGCGCACTTCCCGGAGAGTATTCAGGAAGACCTGGCTGAAGAGATGGGGTTTGATCTGCTGCAGATCCGCAAAGAGCGCGACCCGCATTTTCGCCAGCAGGTGCTGCGCGCCTATAACTATGAGTGCGCGATCTGCGGCTTCAATATGCGCCATGATAATACCTCCGTCGCCCTGGAAGCGGCTCATATCAAATGGAAGCAGCACGGCGGCCCCTGCGAAATCCCTAACGGCCTGGCGCTCTGCGCGATTCACCATAAGGCCTTTGATAAAGGATCCATTGGTCTGGATGAAGATATGCGCATCCAGGTTTCGCCGGCGGTGAACGGCGGGGGCATCGTTGGCAGGCTGTTCTGGGATTTTGATGGTAAGCCGATTACCTTACCGCAGGTGAAAGAATGCTATCCGCAGGAGGGGTTTGTGGCGTCAGTCCGGAGACCTTCGAACAGGCCTCGTCGTGAGGACAGAAACTGTCTACCGGGGTGGGGTCAGTCCAGGGCGTTACGAACCATGGAATAACGCCCCGGCTATGTTAACGTGCCCGCTGTTTTATCGGCTCAAAAAACATATCCCATAGATGCTCCGCCATCCCTTCGTTAGTGAGCAAGGTATCCCTTGAGTAGCCAGCACTATAGACTCCCATTGATGGGCGGAAACCGAGGATCTGACCGTTGTTGTCAATAGTTAAGATTTCATTGTAGGCATTTCCAATTACGCCATCCTGGTTATAACCGATATCGCCCATACCCATATTGCGCCCGCTATTACGCCAGATTGCGCATTGACCGACTTTGCTCCCGCCCATGTAGACCGCACAAGTGAAGGCGTCTGCATCACGCTGGTGAAAATCGACCTCTAACCCAGCATGGCGTTTTTTGAGTTCAGTCAGCGATCCTTCAAAGTAACGGGCGACATATTCAAAACCATCACGGCAGGCACGATCCTTATCAAGGTCGGTAAAACGCTTTGGCAGCGAAAGATTGCTGGAGCGTGGTGTAAAAACGTTATCCGTTGCCTGAAGCATTGGGTTTACTGACGCAGTAGAAGAAACATAAGCACTCTGCTGTGGTTTCTTCGCTTCCATATTAGCAATGGCGCGGGAGACTGCATTGACGACCTGAACGTAGCCTTCATCATGGCTGGCAAACTTGGTTATGGGTTTACCATCAACGGTCGCCGCCATAATGCTGCCGAACGGTAGCTGATGCCAGGCACATTCTCTTAAGATCACCGGAATGACCACCGCCTCGCCCCGTTTATGCCGCTCCAGAGCGTTGGTCATTTCTACCTGATAGCAATAATCAGAAGCGATGAAATCACTGCTAATTAACAACAGGATGATATCTGCCTGCGAAAAGTAGTGGTCTATTTGGTTCTCGAACTCTTGCCCTGGAACGATGCGGCGATCGTGCCATGTGCTGATCTTTCCCATGCGCTTCAGGGGGGAAAGATGCTTCTCAAGCTCATTGCGTAGGGCTTCATCTGCATGGGAGTATGAAAAAACGAGAGTGGTCATAGCGCGTAAGATGCTCCAGAAGGAAATGAAAAATACCGTTATTTTGCGCCTATAAGTGTAAAAGAGTCATCCCCCCTTGCCACAAGGTATTGATGCGGAAATCAGTCCTTCATCTTGGTATCGCTCTGACGTCAGGGTATGATCATTGGCAATTTCCCCGATTTTACACAACCTGGACATCCAACCAGGCATAAATGATTTTTTGAGGTTTTGATGGACAACGCTGAACAGCAATTTCTGAACGATCTGGATACTAAATTCTGGAAAGCCGCAGACAAGCTACGCGCCAATATGGACGCGGCCAACTACAAGCATGTGGTTCTGGGGCTTATCTTTCTGAAGTATGTTTCAGATGCCTTTGACACTCGTCAGAAGGAACTGAGAGGGCTGTTTGAAGACAAGTCCAACCCGGACAACATTTACGCGCTTTCTCGTGATGATTACGACACGGAAGAGGCTTACCAGCAGGCGATCGAAGAAGAACTGGAAGTTCAGGACTATTACACCGAGAAAAACGTTTTCTGGGTGCCAAAGCTAGCTCGCTGGGAAACGCTCAAAACCAACGCTGCTCTGCCTGTAGGGACGGTTCTGGGGAAAGACGATAGCGGCAAAGATATCGTCATGACGTCAGTATCGAAGCTGATTGATATCGCTCTGGATACTATCGAAAACAGCAACCCGAAACTGAAAAACATCCTTAACCGTATCGGGCACTATCAGCTTGGCAATGACCTGTTAATCAGCCTGATTAACGTCTTCTCCGATACCAGTTTCAGCGAACCTAAATACAATGGCGTGAAGCTCAATTTGAAGAGCAAAGATATTCTCGGTCACGTTTACGAATACTTCCTTGGTCAGTTTGCGCTGGCGGAAGGCAAACAGGGCGGCCAGTATTACACGCCGAAAAGCATCGTTACGCTGATTGTTGAAATGCTCCAGCCCTACAATGGCCGTGTTTATGATCCAGCGATGGGTTCCGGTGGCTTCTTCGTTTCCAGCGATCGCTTTATCGAAGCACACGCAGATGAAAAGCATTACAACGCCGCCGAGCAAAAGCGCAATATCTCCGTTTACGGGCAGGAATCCAACCCGACTACCTGGCGTCTGGCTGCGATGAATATGGTGATTCGCGGTATCGATTTTAACTTCGGTAAACAGAACGCCGATACGTTCCTGAACGATCAGCATCCGGATTTACGTGCCGATTTTGTTATGGCGAATCCGCCATTCAACATGAAGGAGTGGTGGAGCAAAACACTGGAAGAGGATGTTCGCTGGAAATATGGCACCCCGCCGCAAGGTAACGCCAACTTTGCCTGGATGCAGCATATGCTCCACCATCTGGCCCCGAAAGGTTCAATGGCGCTGCTGCTGGCGAACGGTTCGATGAGTTCCAATACCAACAGTGAAGGTGAAATTCGTCGGGCGATTATTGAGGCGGATCTGGTGGAATGTATGGTAGCGCTGCCGGGTCAACTATTTACCAATACGCAAATCCCGGCCTGTATCTGGCTGCTGACTAAAGACAAATCTGGTGGTAACGGCAAAGCGCACCGTAAAGGTGAAGTGTTGTTTATCGACGCTCGCCAGATTGGTTTTATGAAAGACCGAGCACTGCGTGATTTTTCTACAGATGATACTAAAAAAATTGCAGATACTTTCCACGCATGGCAGATGGATAAAGATTATAAAGATGAAGCCGGTTTCTGCTTTGCCGCTACGTTGGAGGATATCAAGAAGCACGATTTTATCTTAACTCCAGGGCGCTATGTTGGATCGGTTGAAAAGGATGAAGGTGATGAACCATTTTCCGAGAAGATGACGCGATTGACGGCTCAGCTCAAAGTGCAACTGGCGGAAAGTGCAGAGCTAGAAAAGCAGATCAAGACGAATCTTGAGGGGTTGGGATATGAATTTTAGTACGGAACGTCTTGAGGAACTGTGTGAACTAATAGTTGATTGCCCCCACTCAACACCTACCTGGACTGACTCAGGTTTTGTTGTATTACGAAACCAAAATATTCGCGATGGCGTACTTGATTTGTCATCGCCAAGTTTTACTGATGAGGAAGGGTTCAAAAGCAGAATTAAACGTGCCACACCTAAAGAGAATGATATAGTATTTACTCGGGAAGCACCGATGGGGGAAGTTTGCTTAATACCTGAAGGATTAACATGCTGTTTAGGGCAGAGACAGGTATTATTAAGGGCCAGGGAAAATATAAATCCTCATTTTTTATTCTGGGCTTTACAGTCACCTTATGTTCAGCATCAAATATTTTGGAATGAGGGAACAGGTACAACTGTTAGTAATGTAAGAATTCCATTCATCAAGGATCTAAAAATACCTCGTCTTGTTGGCATGGAGGACACTATCGCGTTCACTCTTAATTCATTAGCACAAAAATTATCAAACAATAATAAAATTAATCGAACTCTCGAACAAATGGCGCAAGCCCTGTTCAAAAGCTGGTTTGTTGATTTTGAACCAGTTAAAGCCAAAATTGCGGTACTGGAAGCGGGCGGTTCACAGGAAGATGCAACACTTGCTGCCATGACAGCAATTTCTGGAAAGGATGCTGATTCTTTGACCGTATTTGAGCAAGAGCATCCTGAAAAATATGCTGAACTCAAGGCTACGGCAGAGTTGTTCCCGTCGACTATGCAGGAAAGTGAATTAGGGGACATTCCGGCTGGATGGAGTTCGCAACGAATGTCAAATATAGCAACTCTTCACTACGGAAAAGCATTAAAAAAAACAGAACGCATTGATGGGCCATATCCTGTCTATGGATCGGGTGGGATTACCGGCTCTCACAACGGCTACCTTGTTGAAGGGCCTAGTATTATAGTTGGCAGAAAAGGCTCAATTGGTACAATTTATTGGGAAGATGGGAAATTCCATCCAATTGATACTGTCTATTACGTAGCCACCAAAGAAGAAATTCCATTAAGTTATTTATATTATTTAATGAAAACATTGAATCTGCCCAGCATGAACACTGACGCTGCTGTTCCTGGGTTAAATAGAGATAATGTTTATCGTCTTGAAGTATTGAAACCAACTCAATCTATCTTGAATAAATTCGACAATCACATAGCAACCATCAGAAACGGGATTCAAAAAAATAATAATACAATAGTATCATTAGTAGGTTTACGCGGCACCCTACTCCCCAAACTTCTCTCCGGTGAAATCACCTTGCCGGAGGCTGAGGAAATAACAAAGGAAGCTGACTATGTTTAAGGTTGATCAGCCCAGCAATAGCTTGCAACCCCTTCAGGAAACCACCTTCACCAACGCGGGTTTCACCGAACGTTACCACTTACAGGAATGGCTGGCGAAGCATCCGCAAGCATTAACCCGCAACAGCGATGATGAACTACTTATCATCCAGAAAGAGTTTGCTGGGTTTGATGATACCAAAGAGCGGCTTGATCTACTGGCGATCGACAAGGACGGTAATCTGGTGATCATCGAGAATAAGCTCGATGATTCCGGGCGTGATGTCGTCTGGCAGGCGCTGAAATATGCGGGTTACTGTGCGAACCTGCGCAAAGAACATATTGTTGAGATCTTTCAGCGTTACCTTGATCAGAACGAACCAGAAGAAACGCGTCCTGCGGCTGACGTGCTGGCTGAATTTCTTGAGCACGATAGCCTGGAAGAGGTGCAAATTAACCAGAATCGTTCACAACGCATTATGATGGTCGCAGCAAATTTCCGCAAAGAAGCAACCAATACCGCACTCTGGTTAATGCAGTTCAATATTCGCGTACAGTGCTTTAAGGTCACACCTTACCGTTATGGTAACGATGTGTTTATTGATATCAAGCAGGTTATCCCAACGCCGGAAGCGGAATCTTACATGATCGGTATGGCGCAGAAAGAGGCTGAGGAGCAGTCCACGACTGGAGAATCCAAAGCTCGCCACCATTTACGTAAGGCGTTCTGGACCCAAGCTCTGGAGAAATTCCGCGTTAGCTCATGTTCACTGTACAATAATATCAGCCCGTCAACCGACCACTGGTTAAGCGCAGGTTCTGGCATCAGTGGCGTTTCGTACAATCTTATCTTCAGCAAAAAAGAAATTAGGGTTGAGCTTTGGATTGCCAAACCGTCAGCGCAAACCAATACATTCGCGTTTGACTGGCTTCATGAACGCAAATCCGCTATCGAAAATCGCTTTGGGCATGAAATTGTTTGGCAGGCCTTACCGGATAAGAAATCCTGTCGTATTACTTACAGAAAACCCATCAATGGCATCGCAGATCAGGAAAAGTGGCCGGAGATGGTTGACTGGTTGGTGGAACATATGACGGCATTTGAAAAAGCCTTTTCAACATGTCTACCGGAACTTAATCTATTGATTAAGCGAACCTTTAACGGGCATGATGAAGCTGAAATTATCACTGAAGAAGCCGAACACGTTTAACACAGGACGTTACCGATGCTGACCGAAGACGACTTAGAACAGCTTTGCCTGGGGTGGTTTGCCGAACAAGGTTGGGAAATTCATCACGGGCCGGATATTGCCCCCGATGGCAGTAACCCGCAACGCGCCAATTATCATGATGTTTTCCTGACGCCCGTGTTGACCTCCTGCCTGCAAAAAATCAACCCGCACCTGTCCACTGACGTCTTCGAACAGGTCATCTCCCGTATTACTCGCGCTGAAAGCCCGGATCTGATTGCCAGTAACAAAGCCTTTCATCACTGGTTGCTGGAAGGGGTTCCGGTACAGTACCGTCGCGACGAAGAACTTATCCACGACCACGCCCTGCTCGTAGATTTTAACCAGCCGCAAAACAACCGTTTTATGGTGGTCAATCAAATGACCATCAGCGGAACGAAACAACCCCGTCGCCCGGATATCATCTGCTTTATTAATGGACTGCCGCTGGCGGTTGTGGAACTGAAAAGCCCCATCGACGACAAAGTAGATATCTGGGATGCGTACCACCAGTTACAGACCTATAAAGATGAAATTCGCGATCTGTTTATCAGCAATGAAGCGCTGATTGTCAGCGATGGTTATCTGGCGCGAGTGGGTTCTCTGACGGCCACGGAAGAACGTTTTATGCCGTGGAAGACCATCAGCAATGAAAATGATAAGCCGTTGCTGGAATGGCAACTGGAAACTATGGTACGGGGGTTCTTTAACCGGGAACAACTGCTCGACTATATCCGTTACTTCGTTTTGTTCGAGAACAACGATGAAAGGCTGATAAAAAAAATAGCCGGTTATCACCAGTTCCACGCAGTGCGCGAGGCCGTGCAGGCGACAATTGTCGCTGCTACCGGTAAGCAACTGGCCCTGCACAGCAACATTCAGCCTGGCAGTAAGAAAGCAGGTGTGGTCTGGCATACACAGGGCTCCGGTAAAAGCATCTCCATGTGTTGTTATGTCGGCAAACTGCTACAACAGCCGGAGATGGGCAACCCAACGATTGTGGTCGTCACCGATCGTAACGCTCTGGACGGTCAGCTTTACGGCACATTCTGTCAGGCGCAGGATCTGCTCAAGCAAATGCCGGTACAGGCAGATGACCGCGAAGCACTGCGTGAACTGCTTGCGACGCGTGATGCTGGTGGCATTATCTTTACCACTGTGCAGAAGTTCTCCCCAGAGGAAGGAGAAAACGCCCATCCGGTTCTCAATGGGCGCAGCAATATCGTTGTTATTTCCGATGAAGCGCACCGCAGCCAGTACGGCATGAAAGCCAATCTGGACCGGGAAACGGGTATCTATAAATACGGTTACGCTAAACATATGCGCGACGCGCTGCCCAACGCCTCGTTTCTGGGATTCACCGGAACACCGGTTTCGGCAGAGGATCGCGATACCCGCGCTGTATTTGGTGATTACGTCTCAATTTACGATATTCAGGATGCGGTGGACGATGGAGCGACGGTGCCTATTCACTACGAATCCCGGCTGGCGAAACTCGATCTCAACCATGAAGAACTGGCGGCGCTCTCCGATCAAGTTGATGAGCTGATTGAAGATGATGAGCTGGACTTGCGTGAAAAAACCAAAGGTGAATGGAGCCGTCTGGAGAAACTGGTTGGTGCAAAACCACGGCTTCAACAGGTTGCCGCCGATCTGATTTCCCACTTTGAGAAGCGCAATACCGTAATGGACGGCAAGGCGATGATTGTCGCGATGAGCCGAGAAATCTGCGCCCATCTTTACGATGAAATTATCGCGCTACGCCCGGAGTGGCACAATGACGATCCTGAAAAAGGGCAAATCAAAATCGTGATGACCGGTACAGCGTCCGATAAGGCAATGCTGCAACCGCATATCTACAACAAGCGAACTAAAAAACGGCTGGAGTCCCGCTTCAAGAATGTGAACGATTCGCTGAAGCTGGTGATTGTGCGCGATATGTGGCTGACCGGCTTCGACGCTCCCTGCTGTCACACTATGTATATCGACAAGCCAATGCGCGGCCATAACCTGATGCAGGCCATTGCCCGCGTCAACCGGGTATTCAAAGATAAACCCGGCGGGCTGGTGGTTGATTACATCGGAATCGCCAATGAACTGAAACTGGCACTGAAAACCTATACCGATGCAAACGGTAAAGGCGATGCAACCATTAATGCCGAAGAAGCGCTGGCAATCATGCTGGAAAAGCTGGACATCATCCACGGTATGTTTGCCAAAACAGCAACGTCAGTGGGTTTGGACTACACCGGCTTTGAAGCTCACGCACAAAAGCTGCTGGTGCCCGTTGCAAACTACGTGCTCGGCCTTGAAGACGGTAAGAAGCGTTTTCTTGATAACGTATTGGCAATTACTAAAGCCTGGTCGCTTTGCTGTACGCTGGATGCGGCACAGCCTTATAAACTAGAGATTGCTTTCTTGTCTGCGGTGAAGGCCGCTATCAGCAAATTTACCAGTGTGGACAAAAAAATAAGCCAGGCCGAGAAGAACTCCGCGCTGAAACAGATTCTGGATAATGCCGTAATTGCTAATGGCGTGGATGATATTTTTACGCTGGCCGGGCTGGATAAGCCCAATATTGGCTTACTTTCTGATGAGTTTTTGCAGGAAGTCCACGATATGCCATATCGCAACCTGGCGGTAGAGTTGCTGGAAAAGCTGATTAATGATGGTATCCAGTCCCGCACTAAAAATAACGTAGTGCAGGAGAAGAAGTATTCTGAACGTCTTCAGGCGGTGTTGATTAAATACAACAACCGGGCTATTGAGACGGCGCAGGTGATTGAAGAGCTGATCCAGATGGCGAAGGATTTTCAGTCCGCAATGGCGCGTGATGATGCGCTTGGCCTGAATCCTGACGAGATCGCCTTCTACGACGCACTTGCAGAAAATGAAAGCGCCGTCCGGGAGTTAGGAGATGAAGTACTTAAGAAACTGGCGATAGAAGTGACGCTGAAGCTGCGCCAATCCACAACCGTGGATTGGCAGGTGCGTGAAAGTGTACGTGCAAGGTTGCGTATCCTGGTTCGCCAAACTCTGCGTCGGTATAAGTATCCGCCCGATAAAACACCGGGAACAGTAGAGCTGATTCTCAAGCAAGCTGAAGTGATGTCAAACTACTGGACAATCCGGCATTCATGATTTAGATTAATTAATAATTATTTATCAGCTCTCACAATTTAACAAAAAATTAGGATTGAGGATGTCTATAGCAGCAGCTAAAATTCCACCAGAAGCATTTAGTGATTTGATGGAATTGCTCGAAGGCTCTTCTTGGTTAAAGTATTATTATAATCCACTTGTTGAATTATGGAATTTTTGTGATCTGCGTGACCAACAGCAATTATTAAAAGAATTGTTTCTTCGTTTTTCTTTCATCGATAGCTTTCAACTTGATGAAATAGGAAAAAAAATCGCCAACCACATCTGTCAAGATTTAGACCTTAAGCCCATTAATACAAAAATTGCTGCAATTGCAGACAATAATAAGCCAGATGGTTCAGTTGCAGGTATACAATTTTTGAAAAATAAATTTTCAGTTCATAAGAATTGGAAAGAAAAAAATTTTATATCTTCAATTACGTCTGCTGCTTACGATGCAAAAAATAATGATAACATAATCTTATTTGATGATTTCATTGGTTCAGGCAAGACAATAAATGATAAATTAGTATACTTTCGGAAAACTTTAAAAGAAAGAGAAATAACAATTAACTCTTTAAGTGTAGTCAGTTTTGCCGCTATGAACTTTGGTTTAATAAAGATTAAAGAAGATTCAGGCCTAGATGTTTTCACTGCTATAGAGCTGAAAAAAGGCATAACAGAATTCAACACACTAGAAGAATCTGAAAAAAAAATAAAATTAATGACGGACCTTGAGCACAAGCTTAAGCCAACTATGAAAGGATTAAGAATCCGAGATCATCATCTAGGCTATGGACGTTCTGAAGCTCTATTCCAAATTAGTGGGTATAATTGTCCAAATAATTTATTCCCGATTTTTTGGTGGCCATTAGATAAAGATTCAATCCAAAGAAACACATTATTCAATCGGGCGAGATAACGATGCTTAGAGAAGATGATGATTTTAAATTTACGATCCTTTCAGAAATCATAAGATTTTTAGCAGATAGAAAATACCACGAGCTTTTTGAATTAAATGGAACATTTCGACTTTCTCCTTTAGATATAATCGTTCATGTAAATTATTTAACACAAGAGAATATTATTTTAAGGAATGAATCAAAAATAATATTAAATAGCAACTTATCAACCTTGCAAATTAAAAAAATTAGAAGATGGTTTTTGTTTAGAAGCTTCGACATTAATAACATAGACAACTACTTTCATTCAAAAATATCGAATAAAGATGAGTTATATATACCTAAATTAAATTTGCTAGATAAAAAATTGCTTGCAAAATAATTAATCTTCTCTAATATAAGGAGTTGGCTGCATACGCTAGATTATGAAGGTGAATTCGCCTTTTATGCTTAGGCTACCTTTAACCTGTTAATGGTTAAAGGCCACTACAACGTTCTTCGAACGTTGTAGTGAACATTAATCATTAACATGATTAATGTTGAGCAGAAACAAAACCGTTAGTAGCGTATGCAGTCTTTCAAACGATGACTGAAATAATTAAGAGCTCATGGGATCACCTTGTCGGTACAAAATCTCCCGATGGAAGGCAAAAAGAAATATTCAAAAAATACATACAGGACTTAGAAAAAAATGGTCTTCCTGTTATATTTGAATTTGAACATTTTGCTTATTTATTAGGTATGACGACTTCAACTCTTGCACAAACAATAATCAACCCTGAAAAATCATATCGCAGTTTTCATATTAAGAAAAAACGTGGAGGAAGCAGATTAATTAACGCTCCCTATCCTTTGATTTCTTATATTCAAAAATGGATAAACACTAATATTTTAAGTAAAATAAAAAATCATGAGTCTTCTTTTGCATACAAAAAAAACAGTAATGCTTATCTACACGCACTGCAGCATATTGACACTAATGAAACATTAAAAGTTGACATTGTGGATTTTTTTGGTTCAATTAAAAAGATAGATATTGTGAGATTGTTCCGGGAGCTGGGATATGCCGACAATGTAAGTTTATATCTTGCATCGGCTTGCACCTATGCAAACTCATTACCACAAGGTGCGGTTACAAGCCCTAATCTGAGCAATATTATTTTTTATAGTTTAGATAACAGATTTTACCACCTAGCTATAAAACTAAATCTTACCTATAGCCGCTATGCTGATGATCTCTTTTTTTCTGGAGAGAAAATACCATCTAATCTATACAAAAGCATCAAATCAATATTACAATCATCCGGTTTTTCAATAAACAAGGAAAAAACAAGACATATTACAAACGGAAAGCAAAAAATAATAACTGGTTTAGCCGTGAAAGAAAACTCGGTAAGAATCCCCAAAAGCTACCGCAGAAAATTCTGTCAAGAAGCGTACATCTTCATTAAAAATGAAAAATCCAATAGTTCAATGGCAAATATAAACTTCGATCCTATATTGATAGACAGACTAATTGGAAAGGCCAACTATATATTAAAAGTAGAGAAAAACAACGAGCGAATAATGAAGTTACTAAAGCAATTAAATGAAATAAAATCAAACACATTTTAAAATAAAAAGCCCAAAGAAATCTCACTGGGCTCTTTTTAGAGCTATTTAACATTCACCCAAAATTACAATCAATTATTAAACTTATAATTTTTATGGTGAAATGGTTATTTACCATAATCATAAGGGCTAACACCTTTCACTCGATTCGCATCCAGAAAATTAGCCCACCACTGCAACATCAGCTTGCGTTCATCCAGATGTTCCGCTTTATGGATATATGCTGCGCGTACCGAGTTACGTTCCATATGGCTCATCTGGCGCTCCACCGCATCCTTCGACCATAGCCCTGACTCAATTAACGAACTACAAGCCATTGTGCGGAAGCCGTGGCCGCAAACCTCAACTTTAGTGTCATAGCCCATCACCCGTAGCGCACTGTTTACCGTGTTCTCACTCATGGGCTTACGCGGATCGTGATCTCCAATAAAAATGAGTTCATGTTCACCGCAGAACTGTTTTATCTGCTTCAGAATCGCCAGCGCCTGCTTTGAAAGCGGCACCAGATGAGGTGTACGCATCTTTGATCCTCGCTTAGAATGTTTCACGCCGGGAATAGGCTCTCGCTCAGGCGGGATACTCCACATTGACGTTTCAAAATCGATCTCGGACCAGCGAGCAAAACGCAGCTCACTGGAGCGAATAAAGATAAGCAGAGTGAGCTCAGTTGCCCAGCGGGTTAGCGTGTAAGCATCCCGGTATAGCCGTCTATTTTCTCAAGTAACTCAGGGATACGCTTTAATTCCAGCGCCGGGCGATGTTGTCGATTGCCAGAGGCGACGGCTCCAGCCATCTCCTGCGCTGGGTTGTAATCAATCAGCCCGCTTTGCACTGCATAACGCATGATGGCCGTGGTACGCTGCTGGAGACGAGAAGCCACCTCAAGACGTCCAGACAGTTCCACCACTTTAATGGGTGCCAGTAAGTCACGAGTGCCCAATTCAGCAATATTGCGAGTACCAATTGCCGGGAAGATATTGTCCTCCAGGCTCTTTTTTACGCGATTAGCATGATCTTCCGACCATTTTTGGTTAGTCGCAAGCCACTCTCTGGCAACCTTCTCGAAAGTAATAATCTCTTTCGCCTGCTCTTCTTTCACAGCACGTTTATGCTCACGAGGATCGATACCACCAGCTACCAACCTTCTGGCCTCTTCCCTTTTCTTCCTGGCATCCGCCAGTGAAATTTCAGGATAGACACCGAACGCCATCAAATGCTGTTTACCGCCAAAACGGAAACGAAATCGCCAATACTTTGAGCCGTTAGGTTTTACAAGTAAGGACATGCCGTCGCCGTCAACAAGTGAATACTCTTTCTCCTCAGGTTTCGCAGAACGAACTTTAGTATCCGTTAGGGCCATAATGGTCCTCCTTCCATTGGTATATCGTGAGTATACAAGCAATATCGAATCGACAAATATACTCATTAGTATACTCACAAGCTTGTTGATGTGGGTTGAGTTAGGTTGACTTCAGTTGAGGGAAAAAGCGGGTAAAGCCTTGTGTGGCGCGGATTTCTGACATAAAAAAAGACGTCCGTTGACGTCTATTGATGTTCCGATGGTGCCGAAGGCCGGACTCGAACCGGCACGTATTTCTACGGTTGATTTTGAATCAACTGCGTCTACCGATTTCGCCACTTCGGCACTGAAGGGGATGCGGAAACGTTCTGGATTATACCTGTCGGCGGCGGTCATGCAAGCGACAGCGTGTCGTCATCGCGCTAAGTGTTGAAAAAAACAGCGCTATCCTGCGCGGCGTCACCTTTTACCGCCGTTCCATAGCGCGACGGCCACCAGCGCCCCTCCTCTCACAACCCCCACAACCCCAGCTCCACCTGCCAGCCACTCCCCTTTCCCCCTTTATCCCCCAAACCCCACTCAAAATCATCTCAAATTGTTCTCACATCACTCTCACCCGCATACCTCAACACAACCCAACGCTCCCCACTCATCCCCAATATCCACTCCTCAAATATTCCCCCCAACCCCACCCACCATCATTCCCATATATTCCAGAAAGTTTTAGCCAATGCTTTTTTGTTATTCACCCACTCCGCAGCCAAATATTAATTTCATCAATATTTTTATAACTTTACATTAATGAAAAGTTTTCTTTTTGCCGTTTATTCCAGGATTTTCCTCAGGCGTGAAGGGTTCCGGTAAACACTATTTTTACTAGCCGCTGTACGAGTCTTGATGGACATATTCACTCGATGAATTAACTCAGGAGAATACTTGTGACGACGTTAAAACCTTTGCTGGCCCGCAACCGCAGCTGGGCGCTGCAGAAATGTCAGCATGATCCGGACTATTTCGAAAAATGGATCGACGGGCAGCGGCCCCACTCGCTGTGGATCGGCTGCTCCGACAGCCGCGTGCCCGCCGAGGTGCTCACCGGCAGCCAGCCCGGCGAGCTCTTTGTCCACCGCAATATCGCCAACATGCTCGACCCCGCCGACGATAACGTCATGAGCGTCCTGCAGTATGCCCTCCACTACCTTGAGGTGGAGCGGGTGGTGCTCTGCGGCCACTACGGCTGCGGCGGCGTGCAGGCGGCGCTCTCCCTGCCCACCCTGCCGCTGGCGCAGGAATCCTCGGCGCTGGCTCGCCGCATCGGCCAGCTGCGCCGCACCCTGCATCACGAAATTGCGCAGATCGCCGATGACTGTTGTGTTGCGGCCTCCCCCGGCGCCAGCGCCAGCACCGACGCGGAGCGCTCTCGCCGTGCCCTTGATGCCCTGGTGGAAGCCAACGTTCGCGCCCAGTTCGCCCGTCTGCTGGAGAGTGAACCGGTGCAGACGGTGCTCGCCAGCGGGCGACCGCTCAGCCTGCACGGCTGCGTCTACGATCTGGCTTCCGGCCATTTAACCACCCTCGTCGAACACCTCTCACCGCAGGAGCACGCCCCATGAACACGCTTCGTCAGGACTCTCTCGCCGGCATCGTCGTCTTCCTTGTCGCCCTGCCGCTGTGCCTCGGCATCGCCCAGGCCAGCGGCTTACCGCCCTTCGTCGGCCTGCTGACCGGCATCATCGGCGGCCTGGTCGTCACCGCCCTCAGCCCCTCCCGCTTCGCCGTCAGCGGCCCCGCCGCCGGACTGGTCACCATCGTCGTCGCCGCTATTGAATCCCTGGGTTCCTTCTCCGTCTTCCTGATGGCGCTGGTGCTGGCCGGCGTGCTGCAGCTGCTGTTCGGCATCCTGCGCGCCGGGCGCTTTATCTCGCTGGTTCCCGCCAGCGTCATCAAAGGCATGTTGGCGGCGATCGGCATCCTGCTGATTATGCAGCAGATCCCCGTCGCGCTCGGCACGGCGGAAGAGACCGGGCTTGCCGATGTGCTGCAGGGCAATGCCGCTTTCTCCGTCACTGCGATTGCCGTCGCCGCGGGCGGCCTGCTGGTGCTCTGGCTGTGGGGCTCGCCGCTTATCCGCCGGGTGAAGAGCCTGCGCTGGATCCCCGGGCCGCTGATCGCCGTCCTGTTCGGCTGCGTGACCACTCTGCTGCTGACCCATTTTGCGCCGCAGCAGCTGGCCGCTCTGCCGCGTATTACCCTGCCGGCGTTCGGCAGCCTCGGCGATCTGCTGGGCGAGCTGGAGTCTCCCGCATGGAGCGCGTGGCGCAATCCGTCGGTGTGGGTGGTGGCGGTGACCCTGGCGCTGGTCGCCAGCCTCGAAACCCTGCTCAGCCAGGAGGCGCTGAAAAAGCTGCGCCCGCAAAATCCGCCGCCTTCGCCGAACCGCGAAATGGTCGCCCAGGGCGTCGGCAACCTGCTCTCCGGTGTGCTGGGGGCGATGCCGATCACCGCGGTGATCGTCCGCAGCTCGGTGAACGTCAGCAATGGCGCGCAGAGCAAACTGTCGATCTTTATCCACGGCGTGCTGCTGCTGATCTGCGGACTGTGGTTTAGCGGCCTGCTGACCTTAATCCCACTCGCCAGCCTCGCCGCCGTGCTGCTGTATACCGGCTATAAGCTGGCGACGCCGCGGCTGTTCATCGAGCAGTTCCGCCAGGGGGCGGCGCAGTACGTCCCGTTCCTCGCCACCATCGGCGGGATTATCGCCTTCGGCATGCTGGCGGGGATCGGGATTGGTCTTGCCACCCAGATGGCGTTCAGCCTCTGGCGAAGCCATCGCCACTCGCTGCAGCTGGCGCGCTACGATGACCACTACGTGCTGCGCATCCAGCAAAATCTGACCTTTATGCACAATCCGCATCTGCTGGCCCTGCTGGCGAAAATTCCGGAAAAGAGCGTGGTAATTGTTGAGCACGACAGCGTCGGCTATCTCGACCCGGACGTGCAGGCGGTGCTGGATGATTTTGCCGAGAACGCCCCGCAGCGCGGCATCCGCCTTAATCAGTGGCCGCTGGCCAGCCGCTGACCTTAACGGGTGGCTGGTCCGCCCGCTTATCCACCCCTCCGATTGCCAAGCGCCGTGGAATGCCATGCTCTACACTTTCTGGGTTATTACGCCAACCCCAAGGAAATGAACATGAGCATCATTAAAAGCTACGCCGCCAAAGAAGCGGGCGCCGATCTGTCGCTGTGGGAATACGATGCCGGCGAGCTGCAGCCGGAAGATGTCGAAGTTGAGGTGGAATACTGCGGGATCTGCCATTCGGACCTGTCGATGATCGACAACGAATGGGGGATGTCGAGCTACCCGCTGGTGGCCGGTCACGAGGTGATTGGCCGGGTGGCGGCGCTGGGCAGCGCGGCGCAGGATAAAGGGCTGAAGATTGGCCAGAAGGTCGGCATCGGCTGGACGGCGCGCAGCTGCGGCCATTGCGACGCCTGCATCAGCGGCAATCAGATCAACTGTCTGGAAGGCTCGGTACCGACCATTCTTAACCGCGGCGGCTTCGCCAATAAGCTGCGCGCTGACTGGCAGTGGGTGATCCCCCTGCCGGAGAGCATCGATCTGGCGTCCGCCGGCCCGATGCTGTGCGGCGGCATCACCGTCTTTAAACCACTGCTGACCCACCACGTCACCGCCACCAGCCGCGTCGGGGTGATCGGCATCGGCGGCCTCGGCCATATCGCCATTAAGCTGCTGCGGGCGATGGGCGCGGAAGTAACCGCCTTCAGCTCCAACCCGGCCAAAGAGCAGGAAGTGCTGGCGATGGGTGCCGATCGCGTGGTCAACAGCCGCGATCCGGAAGCCTTAAAAGCGCTGGCCGGTCAGTTTGACCTGATCATCAACACCGTGGCGGTGGATCTCGACTGGCAGCCGTACTTCGAAGCCCTGGCTTACGGCGGCAACTTCCATACCGTCGGCGCGGTGATGAAGCCGTTCCCGGTGCCGGCCTTTACCCTTATCGGCGGCGACCGCAGCATCTCCGGCTCGGCGACCGGTAACCCGTCCGAACTGCGCACGCTGATGAAGTTTGCCGGGCGCAGCAAAGTGGCCCCGACCACCGAGCTGTTCCCGATGTCGCAGATTAACGAAGCGCTGAAGCACGTTCGCGAAGGAAAAGCCCGCTATCGTGCGGTGCTGAAAGCCGACTTCTGATCGTTCTCTCCCGCCGGGCGGCCCGCTCGCCCGGCGTTTTCCCCGTCGCTTCATCAAACCGTCATCTCCCCGCCATGCCTCTGTAGTCATTGCTTCCCACAATCCGGGCTTCGATAAATGGCTGAACGAGATGCGCGTCACCATGAGAAAGACCTGGCTTCCCTGGCTGATCCTGTCGCCTTCCCTGCTGTTTTTACTGCTGTTTACCTGGTTCCCGCTGGGGCGTTCGGTGTATGACAGCCTGTTTGATACCCGCATGGCCAGCGACGGCGCGCAGTACGTCGGACTGGATAACTTCGCCCGCCTGTTTGCCGATAACGTCTTCTGGCAGTCGCTGGGCAATAACCTGCTCTATATCCTGCTGACGGTAGTGCCCGGGGTGACCCTCGCCCTGCTGTTGGCGGTCGCCCTGAGCGAGAACCATCGCGTCAACCGCTGGCTGCGCACCGCCTTCTTCTTCCCGATGATTATCCCGATGGTCAGCGCCGCCGCGCTGTGGCTGTTTATCTTTATGCCCGGCCTCGGCCTGCTCGACCACTATCTGGCGAAGCTGTTCGGCCCGATGAACAACAACTGGCTGGGGCGCAGCAACAGCGCGCTGCTGGCCCTGGCGCTGATCGGCGTGTGGAAGTTCGCCGGCTATTACATGCTGTTTTTCCTCGCCGGGCTGCAGAGCATTCCGGCCTCGACGCGGGAAGCGGCGCTGATGGAGGGGGCTACTCGCACGCAGGTCTTTTTTAAGGTCACGCTACCGCTGCTGCGCCCGACGCTGAGCTTTGTGATCACCACCGCGCTGATCTACTCCATCACCCAGATTGACCATGTGGCGGTGATGACCCGCGGCGGGCCGGACAACGCCACCACCGTGCTGCTCTATTACATCCAGAATCTCGCCTGGGATACCCACGACCTTGGCAAAGCCTCCGCCGCCACCTTCCTGACCCTGGCCGGGCTGTTCGCCTTCTCGCTGATTAACCTGAAACTGCTGGAGAAAGGAGCCCACTATGAGCGCTGAAATCTCGCCGCTGCTGGTCCGCACGCCCGCCGCTGCCCGTCCGCTGTGGCTGCGCCTGCGCCGCTCGTCGCCCTTTACGCTCACAGTATTAATGTGCTGCCTGGCGCTGCTGTGGGTCAGCCCGTTTATCTGGATGCTGGCGACCTCGTTCAGCGCCACCACCTTCGGCGACGATATGGCGTCGCTGCTGCCCCGCCTGCCGCTGACCCTCGATAACTTCCGCGACGCCTGGAACAGCGCCGACTGGCTGAGCCTGTATGCCAACACCATTATCTTCACCTTCGGCACCTTCTTCGTGCAGCTGTTGACCATCACCACCGCCGGGTACGTCTTCGCCTGCCACGAGTTTCGCGGCAAGCAGACGCTGTTTCTCCTGTTCCTGGTGCAGCTGATGATCATGCCGGTAGTGATGATGGTGCCGAACATGCTGACTCTGAAAACCTTCGGCCTGCTCAACACCCTCACCGGGGTGATGATGCCCTACTTCACCTCGGCGTTCGGCGTGTTCCTGATGCGTCAGGCGTTCCTCGCCATCCCGAAAGAGCTGGAGGAGGCGGCGCTGATGGAGGGCTGCCGCTGGTGGCAGGTGCTGTTCCGCGTGCTGCTGCCGATGTCCTGGCCGTCGGTGCTGGCCTTCGCCACCGTCAGCATTACCTACCACTGGAACGAGTACCTGTGGCCGCTGATGATGCTCAACGATCCCGATAAGCAGGTGCTGACCGTCGGGCTGGTCTCTTTCGCCATGGGCGCCGAATCCGGCGGCCAGTGGGGCACCATCGGCGCCGGGACGCTGATGGTCTGCCTACCGCTGATGCTGGCGTTCATCCTTTTTCAGAAACAGTTCCTGCGGAGCTTCGGCTTCTCCGGGATCAAATAAGGAGTGATTCATGCTGTTAGCGCACATTTCCGATACCCATTTCCGCAGCCGCGGCGAGAAGCTGTACGGCTTTATCGACGTCAATGCCGCCAACGCCGACGTGGTCTCCCAGCTTAACGCGCTGCGCGAGCGCCCGGACGCGGTGGTGGTGAGCGGGGATATCGTCAACTGCGGCCGCCCGGAGGAGTATCAGGTCGCCCGCCAGATCCTCGGCAGCCTGAACTATCCGCTGTATCTGATCCCCGGCAACCACGACGACAAAGCCCATTTTCTCGAGCATCTTCACCCGCTGTGCCCGCAGCTGGGCAACGATCCGCAAAATATGCGCTATGCCGTGGATGACTTCGCCACCCGCCTGCTGTTTATCGATTCCAGCCGCGCCGGCACCTCAAAGGGCTGGCTGACCGACGAGACCATCAGCTGGCTGGAGGCGCAGCTGTTCGAGGGCGGCGACAAACCGGCAACGGTGTTTATGCACCACCCGCCGCTGCCGCTGGGCAATGCGCAGATGGACCCGATTGCCTGCGAAAACGGCCACCGTTTGCTGGCGCTGGTGGAGCGTTTCCCGTCGCTGACGCGCATCTTCTGCGGCCACAACCACAGCCTGACCATGACCCAGTATCGCCAGGCGCTGATCTCCACCCTTCCCGGCACCGTCCATCAGGTGCCGTACTGCCACGAAGACACCCGGCCCTATTACGACCTCTCCCCGGCTTCGTGCCTGATGCACCGTCAGGTCGGCGAGCAGTGGGTGAGCTATCAGCACTCGCTGGCCCACTACGCCGGACCGTGGCTGTACGACGAAAACATCAGTTGCCCAACGGAAGAGCGCTAACCGCCATGCTCAGTCTGCAAAACATCAGTAAACGTTTCGACGGCAAACCGGCGCTCAGCGCCCTGTCGCTGGATATTCACGAAGGCGAATTCGTGGTGCTGGTCGGCCCGTCGGGCTGCGGGAAAAGCACCCTGCTGCGCCTGCTCGCCGGGCTGGAGCCGGTCAGCGAAGGCCAGATCTGGCTGCATGATGAGAACATCACCGCCACCACGCCGCGCGAGCGCAACTTCGCGATGATCTTCCAGAACTATGCCCTGTTTCCGCATCTGTCGGTGCGCGACAACATCACCTTCGGCATGAAGGTGCGCAAGGAAGAGAAAAGCAGCTGGCAGCCGCGGGTGGATAAGGTGGCGCAGATGCTGCAGCTGGAGGCGCTGCTTGACCGCAAACCGGCGAAGCTCTCCGGCGGCCAGCGCCAGCGGGTGGCGATGGCCCGGGCGATCGTGCGCAATCCGCGGCTGTTCCTGATGGACGAGCCGCTCTCCAACCTCGACGCCCGCCTGCGCAGCGAAGTGCGCGACAGCATTATGGCCCTCCACCAGCAGCTGAAAACCAGCACCATCTATGTGACCCACGATCAGACCGAGGCGATGTCGATGGCCGACCGCATCGTGGTGATGAACGGCGGCCACGTACAGCAGGTCGGGCGCCCGGAGTATCTGTATGCCAACCCGGCCAACCTGTTCGTCGCCGGATTTATCGGTTCGCCGGCGATGAACCTCCTGTCGCTGCCCTGCGCCAACGGTGAAGTAGTGTTGGGCGAACAGCGCTATCCGCTGCCGCCGCGCCACCGGGATCAGACCCGCGTCTGGCTGGGCGTTCGCCCGGAACATATTACCGACCGCGTGGAGGAGGGCCATCTGCGCCTGCCGGCCACCGTTCTGCAACGAGAACTGATGGGGGCCGATTACCTGCTCCACGTCAGCACCCCGATCGGCACCCTGCGCTTTAGCCGCCGCCACCGCGGCACGGTGCCGGAGAAAGGCGAGTCGCTACTGGTCGGCTTCTCGCCCGCCGATGTGCATCTTTTTCATGCTGAGACCCAGCATAATTTACTGATGGAGACAGATCATGTTTAAACCCCTTACCGCCCTGACGGTTGGGCTCAGTCTTGCCCTGAGCGGCGCGGCGCTGGCAAAAGAGAAAATAGACTTCATGTTCCCGGCGCCGGTGGACGGCAAGCTGACCATGGAGATGACCCGCGTCATTAAGCAATTCAACGACTCGCAGCAGGATGTCGAAGTGCGCGGGATCTTCACCGGCAACTACGACACCACCAAGATCAAAGCCGAATCGGCGCAGAAGGCCGGCCAGCCGCCGGCGCTGGTGATCATGTCCGCCAACTTCACCACCGATCTGGCGCTGAAGGATGAGATCCTGCCGATGGATGAGCTGTTTAAATATGGCGATCAAAAGGCCGGCGATTTTCTGCAAAAGGAATTCTGGCCCGCGATGCATAAGAACGCCCAGGTGATGGGCACCACTTATGCGATCCCGTTCCATAATTCGACGCCGATCCTCTACTACAACAAGACGATGTTCGATCAGGCCGGGATCAAACAGCCGCCGCAGACCTGGGCCGAGCTGCTGGCCGATGCCAAAAAGCTGACCGACGAGAGCAAAGGCCAGTGGGGGATCATGCTGCCGTCGACCAATGACGACTACGGCGGCTGGATCTTCTCGGCGCTGGTGCGCGCCAACGGCGGGAAATACTTTAACGAAGACTATCCGGGCGAGGTCTATTACAACTCGCCGACCGCCATCGGTGCTCTGCGCTTCTGGCAGGATCTGATTTACAAGGACAAGGTGATGCCGTCCGGGGTGCTGAACTCGAAGCAGATCAGCGCCGCATTCTTCTCCGGCAAGCTCGGGATGGCGATGCTCAGCACCGGCGCGCTGGGCTTTATGCGCGAGAACAGCAAAGACTTTGAGCTTGGGGTGGCGATGCTGCCGGCCAAAGAGCAGCGCGCGGTGCCGATCGGCGGCGCCAGCCTGGTGAGCTTTAAAGGCATCAACGAGGCGCAGAAGAAAGCGGCGTATCAGTTCCTGACCTATCTGGTGAGCCCCGACGTGAACGGCGTATGGAGCCGCTTCACCGGCTACTTCTCGCCGCGCAAGGCGTCATATGATACGCCGGAGATGAAGGCCTATCTGCAGCAGGATCCGCGGGCGGCGATCGCGCTCGAGCAGCTGAAGTACGCCCATCCGTGGTACTCCACCTGGGAGACCGTGGCGGTACGTAAGGCGATGGAGAACCAACTGGCGGCGGTGGTCAATGATGCCAAAGTGACGCCGGAAGCGGCGGTGCAGGCGGCACAGAAGGAAGCCGACGCGCTGATGAAACCTTATGTGGATAAGACCGCGCTGGCGGAAGTGAAGTGACGCTTTGCCCGTCATCGTCACCCTCACCCTGGCCCTCTCCCTGAGGGAGAGGGGACGGTACGGCGCCGTGGTTAAGCCCTGAGTCCGGTTGAGGAAGGAAAAAAAGCAGGCCATACCCGGTATGGCCTGAAAATGTCACAACGATTAGATCCCTGCCGTTTCGCGGATATATTTGCGCGCTTTGACGGCGTATTCGAAAGGATTGGCCAGGGCAGGATCCTGCTCGGCTTCCACCACCATCCAGCCTTTATAGCCAAAATCGTCCAGCAGCTTGAACACCGGACGGAAATCGATCACCCCGTCGCCCGGGACGGTGAAGGTGCCTTTTTTCACGCCGTCGAGGAATGACAGGCCGTCGCGGCGCACCTGGTCGATCACCGGCGGACGCACGTCTTTCAGGTGAACGTGGTTGATGCGCGGCAGATACTTTTTGAGGATCGCCAGCATCGGCGCTTCGCCGCCTTCGGAATACCAGGCGTGACCGGTGTCGAACAGCAGGAAGACGCGCTCGTCCACCAGCGACATAAACTTGTCGATTTCCGCGGTGGTCTGAATGCCGGTGCCCATGTGGTGATGCAGACAGACCTGCATCCCCTTCTCCGCCGCCAGGCGACCGAGGGTGTTGTAGCCTTCCGCCACCCGCTGCCACTCTTCGTCGCTGAAGCACGGCTTCGCATCGCCGAGGATCGGTTTATCCAGCCCCTGGATGCTGCCGCTCTGCTCGGAGCAGCCAATCACTTTCGCGCCCATCGCATGAAGGAAGTTCATGTGATTGACGAATTCATCAATGGTTTTTTCCCGCTGGCCGTTGGCGAAAAAGGTGCTGAACCAGGCGTTGCAGATCTGAATGCCGCGGATGTCCAGCATCGGCTTGAGGACCGCCGGGTCGCGCGGATATTTGCTGCCGACTTCGCTGCCGGTAAAGCCGGCCAGCGCCATTTCGCTGACGATCTGCTGGAAGGTGTTTTCGCTGCCAAGCTCCGGCATATCATCGTTAGTCCAGCCGATCGGGGCGATAGCCAGTTTGACGTTATCTTTGTTCATAGTAGGGCTCCTGCCGCTGCGCCTTACCGGCGCAGCAATTCACGTTCAATGAGTTCACGGGTTTCCACTGCCTGGTATTTCATTTTTTCCGGGTAGCCAAACAGCGAGGTGGCGACAATCGGCTCCCCGCCGACCTTGAAGGTCTGCTCGGCGAATTTCATTTCGCGCAGGGTGCGGAACAGCGCGTCGAAATCCACATCCCCTTCCCCGACGCCTACGTGCTGGTGCACCACGGCATCCACGCCCGGCGGGTTAACGATATAGCGGCAATGTTTCGTATGATTGCGGGTGTCCGCAATCAGGACATGGGAGAGATCGCTCCCGGCGTAGCGCAGCATGCTCGCCACGTCGCCGACGCCTTTGTCGTAGAAAAAGGTGTGCGGCACGCTGTAGACGTACTTCACGTTATCGCTGCGGAACGACTTCACGATATCGACGGTTTCATTGTTCTCTTCGCAGAAATCCCAGGGATGCGCCTGGATCTCCACGCGGATGCCTTCCCGCTCAAAAATCGGCAACAGCTCTTCCATGGAGCGATAGAACATTTCATCGCAGATTTCGGGCTGATTCGGATCGCCGGAGAACTCGGTGTTGATCACCTGAACGCCCATCTCCACCGCAATTTCCACCAGCCGTTTCCAGTTTTTCACCGCCGCCTGACGGCGCAGTTCGTCCGGGCCGGACCAGCGGTAGACGCAGATAAACGACGACAGCTCAAGGCCAGTATCGCGCAGCGCCTGCTTGTACTCCGCCATGATCTCCCGGCTGGCGCGCGGGTGCTTGTAGAACGGGTTAATCTGCGGGTGCGGCGACTGTTCAATGTACTTGTAGCCCCACTCCGCTACCTGATGGACCATGCGGGTGATCCCGAGGTCCTTAATGACATCCACATCAAAGGCAATTTTCATCGTCGTTACCTGTGCAAAGAAGTTCCGTCAGCAAAACGCGCTTAACGTTTGTAGAATGCCGGGCACTCAGGCAGCGTCACCTCAACCGGCTCGCTGGTTCCCTGCGCTTTAATGCAGGCGTCCGCCGCCACCGACGCCGCGTAGCCGTCCCAGGCCGACGGGCCGTGCAGCTGGCCGGCTTTGACGTCGTTGATAAAGGCCTGCAGCTCGACGTCGTAGGCTTTAATAAAGCGGTCTTTCCAGTCGGTCAGAATGGCGGTCGACAGGCTGGCGGACTTGCGCATCTGGACGGCAGACGGCTCCGGCAGACGGGCAATCCCGGTTTCGCCGACCACTTCGCACTGGATGTCATACCCGTACTGGCAGTTCACGAACACTTCGACGTCGATCAGGGTGCCTTTTTTGGTTTCAAAGGAGACGATCTGCGGATCTTTCAGGCGCGCATGGGTGTGCGAGGTGGAGCGCGGGAAGCGCACCTGTACGGAACGGTAGTCATCGTTCAGCAGCCAGCGCAGTACGTCCAGCTCGTGGATCAGGGTGTTGGTGATCGCCATATCGGTGGTGTAGTTCTCGCCGACCGACTGGTTGCGGTGGGCGCAGCGCAGCATCAGCGGCGCGCCGATATCACCATCGTCGATCACTTTTTTCAGCGCCAGATAGCCTTCGTCGTACGGGCGCATAAAGCCAACCTGCACCAGACGACGGCCGGCCTTCATTTCAGCATCAACGATGCGGCGGCAGCCTTCCGCAGACATCGCCAGCGGTTTTTCGCAGAACACCGGCTTACCAGCGGCGATGGCGGCCAGGGTGTACTCTTCGTGGGTCGGGTCCCAAGAGGTGACAAGGATGGCATCGACATCGCTGGCGTTAATCACGTCGTGGCCGTCGGCGTAGACTTCCGCCTGCACGCCCGGCAGCGCGACCGCCGCACGGGCGTTGTCGGCATTGATATCAGACACCGCCACAACGGTGGCGCCCTGCAGAACCTGGGTGCAGCGACGGATGTGTTCTTTACCGATAGCGCCAGCGCCGATGACACCTAATTTGAGCGACATAATGGTTTTCTCCGTAAGTCTGTAGGATTCAGGGTAGAGGTTCGTTTTAGTAATCACGCGCCTGGGCGCGCTTTTCATTAATCATTTGCGCCACCTTGCGGATCCGCTCAGAGAGCGCCGTCTGGGCGACCCCAACGTTCCACCAGCTGCCGTATTTGTGCACCATGGTCTTCGGCAGCACTTTAATATCAATCAGGGTGCTGACCGTTTCGCGACGGGCGGCGTCCAGCGCGTGGCGCAGTTCGTCCAGGGTGGTGACGCGCCAGGTTTTGCAGCCGTAGCCGGCGGCGATGGTGGCGAAGTCCACCGGCACCAGGCCGCCCTGCAGCTGGCCGGTTTCCGGCTGGCGGTAGCGGAACTCGGTGCCGAAGCTGTCCATCCCGTGTTCCATCTGCAGGTTGTTGATGCAGCCGTTGGCCATGTTGTCGAACAGCACGACGTTGATCTTCGCCCGCTCCTGCAGGGAGGTGACCAGCTCAGAGTGCAGCATCATGAAGGAGCCATCGCCGACCAGGGAGTAGACTTCGCTCTGCGGCTGCGCCAGCTTCACGCCCAGCGCCGCGTTGACTTCGTATCCCATGCAGGAGTAGCCGTACTCCACGTGGTAGGTGTTTTCCGCGCGGTTGCGCCAGACGCGCTGCAGATCGCCGGGCAGGCTGCCCGCCGCCGCGACGATCACCGCCTCGGCCGGCAGCGTTTCATTCAGTACCCCAAGGACGCTGCTCTGGGTCAGGGTGGAGTCGGTGATCTGGCGGAACTCGCGATACACCGATTCACGATCGAGGTGATCGTCGATCTCCGGCACAAAGGATTTTTCCTGCCACACCGCCTGGTAGACGCGCTGGGTCTCTTTTAACTGACGGCTCTGCACGCTCTCGATCTGCGCGCCCCAGCCGGCCTGCCAGCCGCTGTCCGCCAGCCCCGCGTCGAGGGCGGTCATCGCTTCCCGGGCATCTGCCAGCATGGCAATGCCGTCCAGCTTCCAGGCGTCGAAGTTGCTGACGTTAATATTCAGGAAACGCACCTCCGGGTGCTGGAAAATCCATTTCGAGGCGGTGGTAAAATCGCTGAAGCGGGTGCCGACGCCGATCACCAGGTCGGCCTCTTTCGCCAGCAGGTTCGCCGCCAGGCAGCCCGTCTCGCCGACGCCGCCGACGTTCAGGGGGTGAGACGAGACCACCGTCCCCTTCCCGGCCTGGGTTTCGGCGAAGGGCACCCCGTAGCGCTCGGCGAAACGGGACAGCGCTTCGCCCGCGCCGGAGTATTTCACCCCACCGCCGCAGACGATCAGCGGTTTACGGCTGGCTTTGATGGCCGCCACGGCGTCCGCCAGCTGCGCGGCGCTGGCCGGGCGGCGGTCGAGACGGTGCACGCGGCGCGTAAAGAAGGATTCCGGGTAGTCCCAGGCTTCGCCCTGCACATCCTGCGGCAGGCACAGCGTCACCGCGCCGGTTTCCGCCGGGTCGGTCAGGACGCGCATGGCGTTGATGCAGGCGCTCATCAGCTGTTCCGGGCGGGTAATGCGGTCCCAGTATTTGCTGACTGCGCGGAAAGCGTCATTGGTGCTGATGCTGAGATCGTAGCTCTGTTCAATCTGCTGGAGCACCGGGTCCGGCTGGCGGGTGGCGAAGACATCGCCCGGCAGCAGCAGCAGCGGAATGCGGTTGGCGCTGGCGGTGCCGGCGGCGGTGATCATGTTGGCCGCCCCCGGGCCGATGGAGGAGGTGCAGGCGATAATCTGCCGGCGCAGGGCCTGGCGGGCAAAACCGGTGGCCGCGTGGGCCATCCCCTGCTCGTTACGCCCCTGATAGACGCGCATATCGCCGCTGTCCTGCTCCAGCGCCTGCCCCAGCCCCAGGACGTTGCCATGGCCGAAAATCGCGAAAATGCCTTTCACGAATTTCAGCTCTACGCCATCCACTTCCAGGTACTGGTTATCGAGGAACTTCACCAGCGCCTGCGCCGTTGTCAGTCTCAGTTTGCCCATGATGCACAATCCTTATTGTTCAGTATTTGTGTGTGGCGTCGCGCCGATGCCGCCGGGGCCGTCGTTCACGTCACTGGAATACCTGTGGATTATAGGCAAACATTTTTTTCATTAAATACAAATACAGAAGAAATATTTCATTTTGCGAGAGGGATCAAACTCTCTACCCATTTCATACGTTTCATTGACATTCCTGACAGGTTTTCGGGCGCTGTTTTGCCGCGCCAGACGGCCATATCCCCTTAAAAATCATAGGTAAAGAAACCACATCCGGCGTTTCATTTTCCGCCAGGTCGACAGAGGGGCCGATCCACGCTCACGCGAGGCTCAGTGCGGCAGAGTGGTAGATCCCTCACACTTTTGGTTTTTTAATTTCGAACGAGTTTGCAAATGAAATATTTATTTCTCAAACTAAGGGTAACCAATAACCCTCAGGCTGTTCACGGAGTCGACGTCGGGATCCCGACCCTTCCAGGCAGCAGACACCAAAAAGGAAATCCTAGCTATGAATGCAGCAGTAAAGCGGCTCGACGTCATCTGTATAGGTCGGGTGGCCGTCGACCTCTATGCCCAGCAGATCGGTTCGCGGCTAGAAGACGTTGCCAGTTTCGCGAAATATCTGGGCGGCTCCTCCGGCAACGTGGCCTATGGCACCGCCATTCAGGGGCTGAAATCGGCCATGCTGGCGCGCGTTGGCGATGAACACAACGGCCGTTTCCTGCGTGAAACGCTCAACCGCGCCGGGGTGGATACCGAGTATCTGATCACCGACCAATCCCGCCTGACCGCGCTGGTGATGCTGGGGATTAAGGATCAGGAGACCTTCCCTCTGATTTTCTACCGCGATAACTGCGCCGATATGGCCTTAACGCCTGACGACATTAGCGAGGAGTATATTGCCTCCTCCCGGGCGCTGGCGGTGACCGGCACCCACCTGTCGCACGCCAATACCCGCGCCGCGGTGCTGAAGGCGCTGGAGTATGCCCGCCGTCACGGCCTGCGTACCGCGCTGGATATCGATTACCGTCCGGTGCTGTGGGGGCTCACCTCGCTCGGCGATGGCGAAACCCGTTTCATTGAGTCCGGGCCGGTCACCAGCCAGCTGCAGGAAGTGCTGCATCTGTTCGATTTGGTGGTGGGAACCGAAGAAGAGTTTCATATTGCCGGGGGCAGCACCGATACCCTGACCGCGCTGAAAAACGTGCGCAATGCCACCAAAGCCACCCTCGTCTGCAAGCGCGGGCCGATGGGCTGCGTGGTGCTGGAAGGCGACATCCCGGACAGCTGGGACCAGGTGCCGCTGCAGCAGGGCGTGCGTGTGGAAGTCCTCAATGTGCTGGGCGCCGGGGATGCCTTTATGTCGGGTCTGCTGCGCGGCTGGCTTAACGACGAAGGCTGGGAGCAGGCTTGCCGTTACGCCAACGCCTGCGGCGCGCTGGTGGTTTCCCGCCACGGCTGCGCGCCAGCGATGCCCACCAAAGTCGAACTCGATGACTACCTGCTGCGTGCCGAATCGGTGCCGCGCCCGGACGTCGACGAGCGCCTCAACCACCTGCACCGGGTCACCAGCCGCCGTCAGCAGTGGCCGGAGCTGTGCATTTTCGCCTTCGACCATCGCAAACAGCTGGCCGACCTGGCACGGGAGACCGGGCGCGATGAAGCCTGCATTCCGCAGCTCAAGCTGTTGTTGTTAGCCGCGGCCGAAGCCGCGGCGCAGGAGGCGGGTCTCGATCAGCGCAGCGGCATTCTGGCCGACGGCACCTACGGCCAGCGTGCGCTCAACGCCATTACCGGCAAGGGCTGGTGGATCGGGCGCCCCATCGAGCTGCCCAGCTCGCGACCGCTACGTCTGGAGCATGGCAACATCGGCTCGCAGCTGATTGACTGGCCGCTGGAGCATGTCGTCAAATGCCTGGTCTTCTATCATCCTGCCGACCCGGCGGCGCTGCGTGAAGAGCAGGACGCTCTGCTGCTCGAGGTGTGGCAGGCCTGTAACAAGTCAGGCCATGAGCTGCTGCTGGAGGTGATCCTGCCGGAAAATGGCCCGGACAAAGACGAGCGCCATTACCACACCATGCTGGAACACTTCTATCAGTTGGGGATCAAGCCAGACTGGTGGAAGCTGCCGCCGCTCTCCAGCGCCTGCTGGCAGCAGATCACCGCCCTTATCGAGCGCGAAGATCCGTGGAGCCGCGGGATCCTGATCCTCGGCCTCGACGCGCCTTCCGACAAACTGCGCGCCGGTTTCGCCGAGGCGGCCGCACACCCGATGATCAAAGGTTTCGCCGTCGGGCGCACCATCTTTGGCCTGCCGTCGCGGCGCTGGATGCAGGGTGAGCTCAGCGATGAGGCCCTGATAGAGGAAGTGAAACGCAACTACCTGACGCTCATTGGCTACTGGCGCGAAGCCCGCCGCTGATCCCCCGACGCCCGTCTCCGTCACCTTGCGGAGCGGGCGTTTTTCTGTTTCTTCGTGAAATGAATCGCGTATTTCGTCGCAATAAATGAAAAATTCGCTTCATTTGGTACACTGGAAGCCATATTCCTTCCATTTTCTCAGAGCGCACTCTATGGCCAATAACCCAACACAGCTGACCATCCTGCAGGATGAAATCAGGCGTCGCTACGATACGTTAAGCAAACGCCTGAAACAGGTCGCCCGCTATATCCTTGATAACAGCAATAGCGTGGCTTTCGATACCGTGGCCTCCATTGCGCAACAGGCGGATGTTCCCCCTTCCACGTTGATTCGTTTTGCCAACGCCTTCGGCTTTAGCGGCTTTAACGAAATGAAACAGATGTTCAAGCAACATTTGATGGAAGAGACCGCCAACTATACCGAGCGCGCCCGTCTGTTCCGCCAGACCACCAGCGATGAGTCCAGCCCGCCGGAAACGCCAACGGAAATCCTCAATATGTTCACGATGGTGAACAACCAGGCGCTGCAGCAGCTGGCGATGCAGACCTCCAGCGATGATCTGGAGCGCGCGGTGGCCCTGCTGGGCGAAGCGGAAAATATTTACGTCATTGGCCTGCGCCGGTCGTTCAGCGTCGCCTCCTATCTGACCTATGCGCTGCGCCACCTCGATCGCAAAGCCTTTCTGATCGACGGCCTCGGCGGCATGTTCACCGAGCAGCTGAGTCTGGTCGGCCCGAAAGACGTGGTGGTGGCGGTGAGCTTCTCGCCGTACGCGCGGGAAGTGGTCGAGCTGGTGGAGCTGGGCGCGCAGCGCAAAGCGCGGCAGATCGCCATTACCGACAGCCAGGTCAGCCCGCTGGCAGCCTTCAGCGATGTCTGCTTTGTGGTGCGTGAAGCGCAGGTGGATGGCTTCCGCTCGCAGGTTGCTTCCCTGTGTCTGGCCCAGACGCTGGCGGTTTCGCTGGCGCTGAACAGCAGTCAGGAGTCCGAGGCCAAGCAGAAGGCGTGAGATAAGCCGCAGGCGTCAGTTGCCCGGCGGAGTTGTATAAGCCTGCGGGAGGATCCCGTAGGCCGGATAAGCGTAGCGCCATCCGGCACAAAGGCGGGTATGGCGCCGGAGGTGTCCTGCCCGGCGGCACTGCGCTTGCCGGGCCTGGGGTATATGCGCCTGCCGGGTGCCGGAGATAATGTTATTGGTATGCAACTTTATTAATCCGGGAAAAGCGTTTGTCGCATGTGATTTCAGCGCACATTGCGCTCCCGGTTAATCGTCTACGTTATGCCTGGCATGGCGCAGGGAGCGCACAGGGGGCGGCCAGTCGCCGCCGCCCGGCATAAAAGCGGCTCCGTGCCTGCGGTCATCGCCCGGCGGCGCTGCGCTTGCCGGGCCTACGGTATAGGGGCTTACGGGAGGATCTCGTAGGCCGGATAAGGCATTTATGCCGCCATCCGGCACAAAGGCGGGTATGGCGCCGGAGGTGTCATGCCCGGCAGCGCTGTTGCTTGCCAGGCCTGGGAGTGGGATTCGACGGAGCGTTTCGCTAACAAACACCCGCCGCCCTCAAACAAGAAGGCCGGTTAGCATCGCTAACCGGCCTTTTTTATCCGCTTCTGCAAAGTGCGTCAGTCGTGGCGCGGGTACTCCGGCGTGTTGATCCAGGCGTGGTCATCTTCCCAGGTGAACAACCATTTCCGATCCGGCCCGGCCATCACGTTCAGATAGTAGCTGTCATAACCGGCAATCGCCGCCACCGGGTGGTAACCGCGCGGCACCATCACCACATCGTGGTTGTAGGGCGCCATGCAGGCGTCCAGGCTGCGGTCGTCGGTGTAGACCCGCTGGAAGGCAAAGCCCTGCGGCGGATCGAAGCGGTGGTAGTAGGTCTCTTCCAGCTGCGTCTCTTTGCCCGGCTGGGAGGTATCATGCTTATGCGACGGCCACGAACTGGTGGCCCCCTCGTCGGTGTACACCTCCACCACCAGCAGGCAGTCCGCCTCGGCGCTGTCCGGCAGAATATTATGCACCCGGCGCTGGTTGCGCCCTTTCCCGCGATGCTCTACGCCGACGTCTTCCGGCCGAATGAGGCGTGCCGGGAAGCTGCCTTTGCCCGGCGCGCTGCATACCGCCAGCTCCAGATCGGAATCGGCAGTTACCTCGACTTTATCCTGCGGCGGCACGTAGACCGACCACGGCGGGGTGCGTTCAAACGGCGACATCCGTTTACCGAGATTCGGGAAATCGGCATGCTGCGTTTTCACCGACGCCAGCCCGGCGACCAGCACCAGGCACAGCTCGCGATCGCCGCTCTCCAGCGTCACGGTCTGCCCTTTTTTCAACATCCAGACATCAAAGCCGATATAGCGCCAACCGGCGCTTTGCGGCGTAATATGCTGGATCTGTCCCTCTTTTCGCGATTTAGCCAGTAACGACATGGCGCTCTCCTTCGCCGATTAACCTAACGTCGGCATGCTGAATTCAGATACGGTCTGCTGCCCTGCCGGCCAGCGTACGGTGGCGGTCTTCATGCGCGTGTAGAAGCGCACGCCGTCCGGCCCGTGGACGTTCAACGCGCCAAACACCGAGCGCTTCCAGCCGCCGAAGCTGTGGAACGCCATCGGCACCGGGACCGGCACGTTCACCCCAACCATCCCCGCCTGCACGTCGTGGACGAATTCACGCGCGGTGTGGCCGTTGCTGGTGAAGACGGCGCTGCCGTTGCCAAACTCATGGCTGTTGACCAGCTCAAGGGCGCTGTCATAGTCCGCCGCGCGCACAATTCCCAGCACCGGGCCAAAGATCTCTTCGCGCCAGATGGTCATCTCCGGGGTGACGTGATCGAACAGGGTGCCGCCGACATAATAGCCTGCGTCATAACCCGGCACGCGCAGTTTGCGGCCATCGACCACCAGTTTTGCCCCTTCGCTTTCGCCTTTATCAATATAGCCGAGCACTTTTTTCTGGTGGGTATCAGACACCACCGGTCCCATCTCGTTCTCTTCCTGGCCGCGCATACAGCCCGGCCCCACTTTCAGCGCTTCCACGAGCGGCTTCAGGCGGGCGATCAGTTTGTCGGCGGTTTCATCTCCCACCGCCACCACCACCGGCAGCGCCATGCAGCGCTCGCCTGCGGAGCCAAAAGCACCGCCCATAATGGCGTTAACGGTGGCGTCGAGATCGGCATCCGGCATCACAATCGCGTGGTTTTTGGCAGCGCCGAACGCCTGCACGCGCTTGCCGTGGGCGCTGGCGGTCTTATAGATATACTCCGCCACACCGGAGGAGCCAACGAAGCTCACCGCGGCAATGCGCGGATCGGTATACAGCTGCTCGGCATCTTCATTGCTGCAGTGCACGACGTTAAACACGCCGTCCGGCAGACCGGCTTCTTTCAGCAGTTCTGCCAGACGCACGGCGGCCGTCGGCGCCAGCGCGGGCGGCTTGAGGATGAAGCTGTTGCCGCAGGCCAGCGCCAGCGGGAACATCCACATCGGCACCATCGCCGGGAAGTTGAACGGGGTGATCCCGGCCACCACGCCCAGCGGCTGCATCAGCGAGTAGCTGTCGACGCCGGTGCCGACGTCAGAGGAGTATTCGCCTTTAATCAGGTGCGGGATCCCGCAGGCGAATTCGACCACTTCCATGCCGCGGGTCAGCTCGCCCAGCGCATCCGACCACACCTTGCCGTGCTCACTGACGATGATCCCGGCCAGCTCTTCCACATGCTGCTCCAGCAACATTTTGAAGTTGAACAGCACCCGGGCGCGGCGCAGCGGCGTAGTACGGGACCAGCTGTCAAACGCATCGCGAGCAACCTGAATCGCCTCAGAGACTTCCTGCGCGGTCGACACCGTGACTTCGCGCACCGCTTTGCCCGTCGCCGGATCGTACACCGGCATCGTTTCGTTGCTGCTGCTGATAACGGTTTTCCCGCCAATAAAGTTTCCTGTGATCGTCATGTTCTCGCCTCATAGTGAAGAGGGCCAGCGCACACCGGCCCGTCGCTGATTCTGCTGTGCTATAACCGTAGTAAAATGAAATTTATATTTCAACACTGTTGTGAAATGAAATTTCATTTTGGTGATAGCAGTCGCATTTTGCGCTGACGGATTGCCTGTGCGCTTCCCGCATCGCGCCTCGTTGTCTCTCGATGCCAGGCTTCCCGCCGCTGTCGCCCCGTAGTCTGGGCCAGTGATATTTTGCGAGACAGCTCAAACATTCATCATTTCCATTCTTGCTAATTTTGGAATAAACGTTTTGACTGTTAGCCAATTGAACGAACCTCCCCCCTCTTCCGTCAGGAGTGTCCTATGGCCATCGCAATGCAACGTTTTTGTATTAACCGCAAAATCGCGCCAGCGCTCAGCATTGAAGCGTTTTTCCGTCTGGTGAACCGTCTGGGCCTGAATAAGGTTGAGCTGCGCAACGATTTACCCAGCGGAAAAGTGACCGACGATCTGAGCCATCAGCAGGTGCGCGAGCTGGCGGCGCGCTACCACATCGAGATCCTGACGATTAACGCGGTCTACCCCTTTAACCGTCGTAGCGAAGAGGTGCGGCAGCTGACCGAATCGCTGCTGAAAGAGGCCCAGGCCATCGGCGCCAAATCGCTGGTGCTCTGTCCGCTTAACGACGGCAGCGAAGTGCCGGCCAGCGAAACCCTGAGCGCCCTGCGCGATCTGTCGCCGCTGTTTGCGTTCTATGGCATCCACGGCCTGGTGGAGCCGCTGGGCTTCCCACAAAGCTCGCTGCGCTCTGCGCACCAGGCGCAGACGCTGATCCATGACGCCCGCGTGCCGTTTAAGCTGCTGATCGACACCTTCCATCACCATCTCTACCCGCAGGCGGCGGACGAGTTCAGCCAGGTGGAGGTGGCGGACATCGGTCTGGTGCACCTTTCCGGGGTGGACGATACCCGTCCGCGCGAGCAGCTCACCGATGCCGAGCGCATCATGCTAACCCCGCAGGATCGTCTCGGCACCTGCGAGCAGGTTAAAGCGCTGGAAGCCCGCGGCTATCAAGGGGTATACGCTTTTGAGCCCTTCGCGCCCGAACTGGCGCAGTGGAGCGAAACGGATATCGAGCGCGAAATTGAGCAGAGCATCGCGCTTATCCAGCGCCACTGCGCCTGAAGACTGCTATGCACAGCGTGCGCGGCACGTGACAATTTCCCCAACGCCGGACGACGAGGTTGCCTATAATCGTCGCAGGATAAATGGAGGAATCGATCATGAGCTCACCCTTGTTGATTGCGCGCACGCTGGATAACGCGCTGTATTTGCTGCCCGCGATGGCCAACCGCCATGGGCTTATCACCGGTGCGACCGGCACCGGTAAAACCGTCACCCTGCAAAAGCTGGCTGAGTCGTTCTCGGAGATTGGCGTGCCGGTATTTATGGCGGACGTCAAGGGCGACCTGACCGGCATTGCCGCCGCAGGACAGAGCTCAGAGAAACTGCAGGCGCGGCTGGAGAAGATCGGCGTCAGCGACTGGGAGCCGCACGCCAACCCGGTGGTGCTCTGGGATATCTTTGGCGAGAAGGGTCACCCGGTTCGGGCGACGGTCTCCGATCTTGGCCCCCTGCTGCTGGCGCGCCTGCTCAATCTCAACGAGGTGCAGAGCGGCGTGCTGAACATTATTTTCCGCATCGCGGACGACCGCGGCCTGCTGCTGCTCGACTTCAAAGACCTCCGCGCCATCACCCAGTTTATTGGCGACAACGCCAAATCGTTCCAGAACCAGTACGGCAATATCAGCAGCGCCTCGGTCGGCGCCATCCAGCGCGGGCTATTGACGCTGGAGCAGCAGGGTGCCGAACACTTCTTCGGCGAACCGATGCTGGATATTGCCGACTGGATGCGCGTCGATGCCAGCGGTAAAGGGGTGATCAATATCCTCAGCGCCGAAAAGCTCTACCAGATGCCGAAGCTGTACGCCGCCAGCCTGCTGTGGATGCTTTCCGAGCTCTACGAGCGTCTGCCGGAGGCGGGCGATCTCGAAAAACCCAAACTGGTGTTCTTCTTCGATGAAGCGCATCTGCTGTTCAACGACGCGCCGCAGGTACTGCTGGATAAAATCGAACAGGTGATCCGCCTTATCCGCTCCAAGGGCGTCGGCGTCTATTTCGTCTCGCAGAACCCGGCGGATATTCCCGACGCCGTGCTCGGCCAGCTGGGCAACCGCGTGCAGCATGCCCTGCGCGCCTTTACGCCGAAGGACCAGAAGGCGGTGAAAACCGCCGCCCAGACCATGCGCGCCAACCCGGCGTTTAGTACCGAACAGGCGATCCAGGAGCTGGGCACCGGCGAGGCGCTGATCTCCTTCCTCGATGAAAAAGGCAGTCCGTCGGTGGTCGAGCGGGCGATGGTTATCGCCCCCTGCTCGCGAATGGGTCCGGTCAGCGATGACGAGCGCAATGGCCTGCTGAATCACTCGCCGCTGTACGGCAAGTATGAGGAGGAGGTGGACCGCGAGTCGGCCTTTGAGATGCTGCAGCAAGGGGTGCAGGTCGCCACCGGGCAGCAGTCGGCCCCGCCGGCGAAGGGTCAGCAAAGCGGTGATGACGATGGACTGCTCGGCGGCCTGAAAGATATTCTGTTTGGCAGCACCGGCCCGCGCGGCGGTAAACGCGACGGTATCGTGCAGACGGCAGCGAAAAGCGCGGTTCGCCAGGTTACCAATCAGATCGTCCGCGGCATGCTGGGCAGCCTGCTGGGCGGACGCAAGCGCTAAAAAAAAGCCCCCTCATCGTTGAGGGGGCTTATACGTTCCGGGCTTAACCCGCTAGGCCTTGCGCATCATCAGCCAGAGGCTTATCAGGAAGAAGCTGGCGCTCGGCAACAGCGCGCCGATGATCGGCGGTATGCCATATACCAGGGTCAGCGGGCCGAAAATCTGATCCAGTACGTAGAAGATAAAGCCGAAGCTAATCCCCGTCACCACCCGCACGCCCATCGGCACGCTACGCAGCGGACCAAAGATAAACGACAGCGCCATCAGCATCATCACCGCCACCGACAGCGGCTGGAAGATTTTGCTCCACATATTGAGCTGGTAGCGTCCCGGATCCTGGCCGCTGGACTTCAGGTATTTCACATAGTTGTGCAGACCGCTGATCGACAGCGCATCCGGATCCAGGGCAACCACGCCGAGCTTATCCGGCGTCAGGTTGGTTTTCCAGGTGCCGCTCACCATCTGCGACCCGGTCACCTGCTTTGGATCGGTCAGGTTGGATTCATCCACCTGCGACAGGCGCCACACTTTATTTTCACTATCGAACTTTGCCGAGGCGGCATAGCGCACCGACTCTAAACGACGCTCCGGATTGAAGGCATAGATGCTGACGCCCCCCAGCTCATCGTTGCCTTTCACGCGTTCGATATAGACAAAGTTGTGGCCATCTTTCGCCCACAGCCCTTGCTGAGTCGACAGCAGCGAACCGCCGTACATCTGCTGGGCGCGGTAGTTGCGCGCCATTTGCTCGCCCTGGGGCGCCACCCATTCGCCGATCGCCATGGTCAACAGCACCAGCGGGATCGCGGTTTTCATTACCGCCAGCGCCACCTGCAGCCGGGTGAAACCGGATGCCTGCATCACCACCAGCTCGCTGCGTTGGGCCAGCATCCCCAGCCCCAGCAACGCGCCAAGCAGCGCCGCCATCGGGAAGAAGATCTGGATGTCCTTCGGCACGCTGAGGATGGTGTAGAGACCAGCGCCCAGCGCATCGTAACTACCCTGCCCGGACTTTTTCAGCTGATCGACAAACTTGATAATGCCGGAGAGCGACACCAGCATGAACAGGGTCATCATGATGGTGTTGAAAATCGTCTTACCGATATAACGGTCAAGTACGCCAAACGCCTGCATCAGGCCGCTCCTTTATTAAAACGGGCACGGAAGCGGCGCATCGGCACCGTATCCCACAGGTTTAACAGCACCGCCAGCGCAAAATAGAGCAGGTTAATCGCCCACATCCAGATAGCCGGGTCCATTTTGCCTTTGCCGCCATTCGACTTAATCGACGTTTGCAGCAGGAAAAACACCAGATAGAGCAGCATCGCCGGCAGCATCGACAGCACGCGGCCCTGACGCGGGTTCACCACGCTGAGCGGCACGACCATCAGCGCCATAATGAAGACGGTCGCCACCAGCGTGAAGCGCCAGTGCAGCTCGGCGCGCGCGCGGTCGGTGTGGGTTTGCCACAGGGTGCGCATATCCATCTGTTCGGTATTGTCCGGATCGGAGGTCACCGCCTGGTGGCCGATGATAGCCTGATAGTTATTGAAGTCGGTGATGCGGAAATCGCGCAGCATCGCCGTGCCTTCAAAGCGGGTGCCCTTGTTGAGGGTCACCACCTGCGAACCGTCTTTCTGCTGCGACAGTTCGCCAGAATCCGCGACCACCACGGAGGGGCGCGCATTGCCTTTCGGACGCAGCTGGGCAAGGAAGACGTCATGGAAGCGACTGCCGTTGACGCTCTCGATAAACATCACCGCGTTACCATCGCTGGCCTGCTGGAACTGGCCCTGGGCCAGCGCCGCCATGCCGGGGTTGGCTTTGGCTTCCGCCAGCACTTCGTCCTGATGCCGCGACGACCACGGCCCCGCCCACATGACGTTGACCGCCGCCACCGCGCCGGTGAACAGCGCGAGGATCATCGCCGCCTTGATCAGCACGGCTTTGCTCAGGCCGCAGGCGTGCATCACCGTAATTTCACTTTCGGTGTAGAGTTTGCCCAGGGTCATTAGCAGGCCAAGGAACAAACTTAACGGCAGGATAAGCTGCGCCATCTCCGGGATGCCGAGCCCCAACAGCGAGAGCACCAGATTGGTTGGGATATCGCCATCCACCGCAGCGCCGAGGATCCTGACTAATTTCTGGCAAAAGAAAATCAGTAACAGGATGAATAGGATCGCCAACTGGCTTTTCAGCGTCTCACGAACCAGATATCTTATGATTATCACTATAAATACGCCCGTAAAAACCCGTTTTATTGCAGGAAAATTGCTTGTTTCATGGCTTAAACGTCATTTATTCTCTTTGGTCGTCGAAAACATCGCTAAGATTAAATGACTCATCGGTTCTGCATGTCAGGATCTTTTCTGACGAACCCAGGCCTTAATAACGTTAAGATTAACACGAAGTCACCGCAACAGCGGACATGAGTTACGAAAGCTTGCAATTATATACTCAATGGATTTCGAGTTGTAAGAAGGCAGCAGGGCTGTGACCCCCGGCGCGCGCGTTATGCCCGCGTCAGGTAAGCAGGCGCAGCCGGCGCATCTGCAACTTGAAAGGCGACGAGTATAGCCGTAGCCACCACTGTTGTCTTTAAGATTCAGGAGCATAGTGCATGGAGTTCAGTGTAAAAAGCGGTAGCCCGGAGAAGCAACGGAGCGCCTGTATCGTGGTCGGCGTCTTTGAACCACGTCGCCTCTCCCCCATCGCCGAACAGCTCGATAAAATCAGCGACGGCTACATCAGCGCCCTGCTACGTCGCGGCGAGCTGGAAGGCAAACCTGGCCAGACGTTATTGCTGCACCATGTGCCAAACATTCTGTCTGAGCGCATTCTGCTGATTGGCTGCGGTAAAGAGCGTGAGCTGGATGAGCGTCAGTATAAGCAGGTCATCCAGAAAACCATCAACACCCTGAATGATACCGGCTCAATGGAAGCGGTCTGCTTCCTGACCGAGCTGCACGTCAAGGGCCGCAACAACTACTGGAAAGTTCGCCAGGCCGTTGAAACCGCCAAAGAGACGCTGTACAGCTTCGACCAGCTGAAGACCAACAAAAGCGAGCCGCGTCGCCCGCTGCGTAAAATGGTCTTTAACGTGCCGACCCGCCGCGAGCTCACCAGCGGCGAGCGCGCCATTCAGCATGGCCTGGCGATCGCCGCCGGCATCAAAGCGGCGAAAGATCTTGGCAACATGCCGCCGAACATCTGTAACGCCGCCTATCTGGCTTCCCAGGCGCGTCAGCTGGCTGACACCTACAGCAAGAACGTCATCACCCGCGTGATCGGCGAACAGCAGATGCGCGAGCTGGGGATGAACTCCTATCTCGCCGTCGGCAATGGTTCGCAGAACGAGTCGCTGATGTCGGTCATCGAGTATAAAGGCAACCCGTCTGAGGACGCGCGCCCTATCGTGCTGGTCGGTAAAGGCCTGACCTTCGACTCCGGCGGTATCTCCATCAAGCCTGCCGAAGGCATGGACGAGATGAAATACGACATGTGCGGCGCCGCGGCGGTGTACGGCGTGATGCGGATGGTTGCCGAGCTGCAGCTGCCGCTGAACGTCATCGGCGTGCTGGCGGGCTGTGAAAACATGCCTGGCGGTCGCGCCTATCGTCCGGGCGACGTCCTGACCACCATGTCCGGCCAGACGGTGGAAGTGCTGAACACCGACGCCGAAGGCCGCCTGGTGCTGTGCGACGTGCTGACCTACGTCGAGCGCTTCGAGCCGGAAGCGGTTATCGACGTCGCAACGCTGACTGGCGCCTGCGTGATTGCCCTCGGCCATCATATCACCGGCCTGATGTCGAACCATAACCCGCTGGCCCATGAGCTGATCGGCGCCTCCGAACTGGCGGGCGACCGCGCGTGGCGTTTGCCGCTGGCCGACGAGTTCCAGGATCAGCTGGAGTCCAACTTTGCCGATATGGCGAACATTGGCGGCCGTCCTGGCGGCGCGATCACCGCTGGCTGCTTCCTGTCGCGCTTCACCCGTAAGTACAACTGGGCGCACCTCGACATCGCCGGTACCGCCTGGCGTTCCGGCAAGGCCAAAGGTGCAACCGGTCGTCCGGTAGCGCTGCTGTCGCAGTTCCTGCTCAATCGTGCGGGTTTTAACGGCGAAGAGTGATTGCCGTCTGATGCCCGGTGGCGCTACGCTTACCGGGCCTACGGAAAGATGCCGTTTGTAGGCCGGGTAAGCGTAGCGCCACCCGGCTTTGCATTTAAATCCACGACAAGAAGCCCCATATATGAAGAATGCAACGTTCTACCTTCTGGACAACGAAAACACCGTCGAAGGCCTGAGCGCCGTCGAGCAGCTGGTGTGTGACATTGCCGCAGAACGTTGGCGCAACGGCAAGCGCGTCCTGATCGCCTGTGAAGATGAGCAGCAGGCTATTCGCCTCGACGAGGCGCTGTGGTCGCGGCCGCCGGAAAGCTTTGTGCCGCATAATCTGGCGGGAGAAGGCCCGAGAGGCGGTGCGCCGGTGGAGATTGCCTGGCCGCAGAAACGCAACAGCAGCCCGCGGGACATTCTGATCAGTCTGCGGCTTAACTTTGCAGATTTTGCCACCGCTTTCACAGAAGTGATAGACTTTGTCCCTTACGAAGAAAATCTGAAACAACTGGCGCGCGAACGCTATAAAGCGTACCGCATGGCTGGTTTCAACCTGAACACGGCAACCTGGAAATAATGGAAAAGACATACAACCCACAAGATATCGAACAGCCGCTTTACGAGCACTGGGAAAAGCAGGGCTATTTCAAACCGAATGGTGATGAAAGCCAGGAGAGCTTCTGCATCATGATCCCGCCGCCGAACGTCACCGGCAGTTTGCATATGGGTCATGCCTTCCAGCAAACCATCATGGATACCATGATTCGCTACCAGCGCATGCAGGGCAAAAACACCCTGTGGCAGGCCGGTACCGATCACGCGGGTATCGCCACCCAGATGGTGGTTGAGCGTAAGATTGCCGCGGAAGAAGGGAAAACCCGTCACGACTACGGCCGCGATGCCTTCATCGACAAAATCTGGCAGTGGAAAGCGGAATCCGGCGGCACCATTACCCGCCAGATGCGCCGCCTCGGCAACTCCGTGGACTGGGAGCGCGAGCGCTTCACCATGGACGAGGGGCTTTCCAATGCCGTGAAAGAAGTCTTTGTTCGCCTGTACAAAGAAGATCTGATTTACCGCGGTAAACGCCTGGTTAACTGGGACCCGAAACTGCGCACCGCCATCTCCGACCTCGAAGTGGAAAACCGCGAATCGAAAGGTTCCATGTGGCACATCCGCTACCCGCTGGCCGATGGCGCGAAAACCGCTGACGGTAAAGACTACCTGGTGGTCGCCACCACCCGTCCGGAAACCCTGCTGGGCGATACCGGTGTGGCCGTTAACCCGGAAGATCCGCGTTACAAAGATCTGATTGGCAAATTCGTGGTGCTGCCGCTGGTTAACCGCCGCATTCCCATTGTTGGCGACGAACACGCCGACATGGAAAAAGGCACCGGCTGCGTGAAAATCACCCCGGCGCACGACTTTAACGACTACGAAGTGGGTCGTCGTCATCAGCTGCCGATGATCAACATCCTCACCTTTGACGGCGACATCCGTGAAAGCGCGGAAGTCTACGACACCAAAGGCAATGAATCCGACGTCTACTCCAGCGAGATCCCGGCGGAGTTCCAGAAACTGGAACGCTTCGCGGCGCGTAAAGCCGTCGTCGCGGCGGTTGACGCCCTCGGCTTGCTGGAAGAGATCAAACCGCACGACCTGACCGTCCCTTACGGCGACCGCGGCGGCGTGGTTATCGAACCGATGCTGACCGACCAGTGGTACGTGCGCGCGGACGTGCTGGCCAAGCCGGCAGTAGAAGCCGTTGAGAATGGCGACATTCAGTTCGTGCCGAAGCAGTACGAAAACATGTACTTCTCCTGGATGCGCGATATTCAGGACTGGTGTATCTCCCGTCAGCTGTGGTGGGGTCACCGCATCCCGGCATGGTATGACAACGACGGCAACGTCTACGTGGGCCGTACTGAAGACGAAGTGCGTCAGGAAAACAACCTGAGCGCCGACGTTGCGCTGCGTCAGGATGAAGACGTTCTCGATACCTGGTTCTCCTCCGCGCTGTGGACCTTCTCCACCCTCGGCTGGCCGGAAAACACCGACGCCCTGCGTCAGTTCCATCCGACCAGCGTGATGGTGTCCGGCTTCGACATCATCTTCTTCTGGATCGCCCGCATGATCATGATGACCATGCACTTCATCAAAGATGAAAACGGCAAGCCGCAGGTACCGTTTAAGACCGTCTACATGACCGGTCTGATCCGCGACGACGAAGGCCAGAAGATGTCCAAATCCAAGGGTAACGTTATCGACCCGCTGGATATGGTTGACGGCATCACCCTGCCGGAGCTGCTGGAGAAACGTACCGGCAACATGATGCAGCCGCAGCTGGCGGAAAAAATCCGCAAGCGTACCGAGAAGCAGTTCCCGAACGGCATTGAGCCGCACGGCACCGACGCCCTGCGCTTCACCCTGGCGGCGCTGGCCTCTACCGGCCGCGACATCAACTGGGATATGAAGCGTCTGGAAGGTTACCGTAACTTCTGCAACAAGCTGTGGAACGCCAGCCGCTTCGTGCTGATGAACACCGAAGATCAGGATTGCGGCTTCAACGGCGGCGAGATGGTGCTCTCCCTGGCCGACCGCTGGATCCTCGCGGAATTCAACCACACCGTGAAAGCGTATCGCGAAGCGCTGGATAACTTCCGCTTCGATATCGCCGCCGGCATCCTGTACGAGTTCACCTGGAACCAGTTCTGCGACTGGTACCTGGAACTGACCAAGCCGGTGATGAACGGTGGCAGCGAAGCAGAGCTGCGCGGGACGCGTCATACGCTGGTGACCGTGCTGGAAGGTCTGCTGCGCCTGGCGCATCCGATCATTCCATTCATCACCGAGACCATCTGGCAGCGCGTGAAAGCGATCTGCGGTATCACCGCCGACACCATCATGCTGCAGCCGTTCCCGCAGTACGATGCTTCTCAGGTCGATGAAGCAGCGCTGACCGACACCGAATGGCTGAAACAGGCGATCGTCGCCGTGCGTAACATCCGTGCGGAAATGAACATCGCCCCGGGCAAACCGCTGGAACTGCTGCTGCGCGGCTGCAGCAAAGATGCCGAGCGTCGTGTGAACGACAACCGCAGCTTCCTGCTGAACCTGGCGCGTCTGGAAAGCATTACCGTGCTGCCTGCCGATGATAAAGGTCCGGTCTCCGTGACCAAGATTATCGACGGCGCCGAGCTGCTGATCCCGATGGCGGGCCTCATCAATAAAGAAGATGAGCTGGCGCGTCTGGCGAAAGAAGTGGCCAAAATCGAAGGTGAAATTGGCCGCATCGAGAGCAAGCTGTCCAACGAAGGCTTTGTCGCCCGCGCGCCGGAAGCGGTGATCGCTAAAGAGCGCGAGAAGCTGGAAGGCTACGCGGAAGCGAAAGCGAAGCTGATTGAGCAGCAGGCGGTGATCGCCGCGCTGTAATTGCTCGCGGCTGTCATTGCTCGCGATAAAAAAAGGCCGGAGCTTGCTCCGGCCTTTTTACATTACAGGAACGGCAGCATCGGAAAAAAACCGCCGCACAGTTTGTCAGATACCGTCGGCTGCGGTGGCGCCGCGGGCTGCAGATCGAGCGAATCGAGCTCACCGACCATCGTCGTGTTTTCAGCAATATAGCGCAGCAAATCAATCTTAAACCAGGGATAGGCCAGCCCCAGCGTCATCGGCGTGAGAAACGTCAACGCCAGTAAACGCGGAGTAAGACCGAAAAACGTCAGGGTGGAACGAAAATGAACGCTGTCCCCCAGCACCAGGTTATTCATCGCGTGATTACGTAAAGCCACACGAAGGTATGCCATGGATAATACGATACCGATAGTGAGGAATACATATCCCCCTAATACCGCCCCAAGATGCCGCAATGCCATAAACAGTGCCGAACCTTCACTGCACAGACCAAACATACAGCCCGTCAGCAGTTGAGCGAATGCGGAAAATAAAAAGCCAATAAAAATGACGATAAACGGCAACAAAATCGCCGTTGCCCATAAAAAAATCACCACACAACGCTTAGTACTCACATAAATATTAAATTTATTTTTGCCTAAGGTTGCGCCTTTGCCGATGAGATCAAGCCAGTGGCTGTAAACCACACCGCTGGTTATAGCCATAATAACCAGCGCCAGCAAAAACAGCACAACGATCCCCAGCAGCATGCTATTTAGGCCATTGTAAAAGGGACGACTCCCCAGCATGGCGAACACCACCGCCGTTAGCACGTATATCAGCAAGGGTAAGCCGAGCATAATCCACCACCCGCGCAGCAGATGACACTGAACCCCAAAGCGAATATTCGCGAAAGAGGTCATGGTGGCATGGTAGCTTAACCCCTTAATTATCATTACCGGCAGCAGGATAAGAAATGCCAGTGTCTCCAGCCCTTCGCTACCGGGAGAGAAAATGGCAAGCGCTAAGCTGAGTAAAAGCAGCACGACAAATATCAACAGCCAGCTGAGTAAAATCGTGATACCGCGCCCGTGATAGGCAAAGCGGGCGCCATTAACCTCCATATTCTCACAAAGATAACGGCGACTCCGTACCCATGCCCATGGAATAAATAACCCACAAGTTATTACAGAAAAAATAATATTAACCAGACAAATAATAAAATAGCGCCCGGCCTGACCATGAAAAACAAAAGAATGGCCAGAACGCTGCAATTGTCCTGAAATCATACTCATAAAAAAGTCGTCCTTGTACTTTAAAACATATATAAAAATAATAAATAATGCGCATCGGCATTAAGCGAGCAGAATATATTATTTTGAATTTTCCCGGCAATACATTTCACGCGCACCTTGCGCCTGTAAACGAATAATGGTATTAAAGAAATGTATGGTTATTTAAGCTAAAATTGAGTGATTCTATGAATCTTGCCGCGCCACAGACCTTTACTTTACGCCGTATCGCGGTACAGGATAACGCTGCGATAGCGGCCGTCATCCGCCAGGTATCGGCAGAATATGGCCTGACCGCCGATAAAGGCTATACGGTCGCCGACCCGAATCTCGATGAACTGTATGAGCTGTACAGCCAGCCGGGCTCTGCCTATTGGGTGGTGGAGAAAGAGGGTGAAGTGGTTGGCGGCGGTGGCGTCGCGCCGCTCGCCTGCAGCGAGCCGGATATCTGCGAGCTGCAGAAAATGTATTTTATGACCAGCGTCCGCGGCCAGGGGCTGGCGAAGAAGCTGGCGCTGTTGGCGCTGGACTACGCCCGCGAGCAGGGGTTTAAACGCTGCTATCTGGAAACCACCGCCTTCCTGACGGAAGCGATCGGCTTATATGAACATCTCGGCTTCGAGCACATTGACGGGCCGCTGGGTTGCACCGGCCACGTTGACTGTGAAGTACGGATGCTGAAAACGCTTTAACGCCTCGATATCGCAGGTGTCCCCGGTAGCGTTACGCTTACCGGGGCTACAGTTCGGTAGCCCGGCTAAGCGTAGCGCGAGCCGGGGGATGTCCCGTGCTCGCGGTGCCGTTTTTTTGTCGGGTGGCGGCTAACGCCTTGCCCGACCTACGGCCCGTACCATTGCGAGCTGAAGCTCTCAACGCTATCTCTCTCCCCATGGCTACTGAAACTGCCGGTGTTAGTGGCTACCGGGGCTACAGGGCCCGAATACCGAGGGTTACGCCGCTACCGGCACACCGCTGTGAAAGCGGAACTCGGCCTCCGGCCTGAGGATCAGCGCCGCTTCCGCCTCGCCAAGCTGGCGCACCCGCTCGCTAATATCGTCTCCGGCAATCTTCTGCGCCAGATCCAGATAGTCCTGATAGTGACGCGCCTCGGAGCGCAGCAGCGACAGATAAAACTTCTGCAGCTCGTCATCCAGCCACGGCGCCAGCGCCGCAAAGCGTTCGCAGGAGCGGGCCTCGATATAAGCGCCGCAGATCAACTTATCGATCAGCATCACCGGCTCGTGCGAACGCACCTCCCGCCGCATGCCGCGGGCATAGTTGCTGGCGGTGATTTTGACGTAGGGGATATCGCGCGCCAGCATCATCTCCCGCACCTGCCAGAAGTGATGTAGCTCCTCTTTAATCAGCAAAATCATGCTGTCCAGCAACTGGCGGCCCCACGGGTCGTCGGTCTGCGGCATGGCGCTTTTGTTGATCCGCTTATGCAGGGCGACGAAATCCGGCTCCGGCCCCCAGCGGTAGGTGAAGTCTTCATACGGCTTCAGGCAGGCCAGCAGCTCGTCGGCGTCGGCTTTATCAGCCACGTAGCGACGCACCAGCAGCATGGCGTTCTGCGCCGCTTTCAGTTCGCACACCATATGGTCGGTCAGCAGCAGCGGCAGGTTTTCCGGCTTGCGAGCTTCGTCAATCCACGCCTGCGGCGTCGGGCAGTGCAGGAAGTTGATAATCGGGGAGAGTATCTGCGGGTAATCCATGGAGGTTCCTTGCTATACGGCGGCAGGCGCCGCCGTATCCATCTGCGACTTAGTGACGAACACCATCGTCGTCTTCATCGACAAAATCTTCGTCATCGTCGCCGTCTTCTTCACCGTTCGGGTCCTCATAGTAGGTGCCCCAACCGTCATACTCGACGTCATATTTTTCTGCCAGCGTCATCAGCTGTTCTACCTGGGCATCGATCAGGTCTGCGTTCAGTGCGCATTCGCTCAGAATATCGCAGCAGATGACCATGTCACCCTCTTCCACTTCCAGCTCTTCGGGCTCGGTCACTTCATAGCCCAGCTTGAACGCTTCCACCGCCACTTTCTCCAGGGTTTCGAAATCGTCTGCAGAGAGGTGATGCTCAATCGTGTACAGTGCGTCCGGATCGCTGCCATCCTCCAGCAGCTCTTCGATAATCAGACGCGTCTCTTCACGCTGTTCTTCCAGGTGTTCCGGGTTTGCCATGGCTCGTTCCTCATAATGTGCGGCAGTTGTCCCTATTGTCACATACCGCCGTCATTGCCTCCACTTCTCAGTGAAAGATTTCGATCACAGACTTGCAAATGAATATTCATACATATAAATTGAATTTTAATTCAATTAGTGGCCTATGCCAGGTGAGGGAACCATGTCTGCGTTTTACCAGAAGCATTTTTTAAAGTTACTCGATTTTACGCCTGCAGAAATCACCGCCCTGCTCGAGCTGGCGGCAAAGCTCAAAGCCGATAAGAAAAACGGTATCGAAGTCCAGAAACTGGCAGGGAAAAACATCGCGCTCATCTTCGAAAAAGACTCAACCCGTACACGATGCTCTTTCGAAGTTGCCGCATACGACCAGGGCGCCCGCGTGACCTATCTGGGGCCAAGCGGTAGCCAGATTGGCCATAAAGAGTCGATCAAAGATACCGCCCGCGTGCTCGGGCGGATGTACGATGGCATTCAATATCGCGGCCACGGCCAGGAGGTGGTGGAGACGCTGGCGCAATACGCCGGCGTGCCGGTGTGGAACGGCCTCACCAACGAGTTCCACCCCACCCAGCTGCTGGCGGACCTGCTGACGATGAAAGAGCACCTGCCGGGCAAGGCCTTTAACCAGATGACGCTGGTCTACGCCGGCGATGCGCGCAACAACATGGGCAATTCGATGCTCGAAGCCGCAGCGCTGACCGGTCTGGATCTGCGCCTGGTAGCGCCATATGCCTGCTGGCCGGAGTCTCAGCTGGTGGAGACCTGTACGGCACTGGCCAAACAGCAGGGTGGCAACATCACCCTGACGGAAGATATCGCCGCGGGGGTGAAAGGCGCCGATTTTATCTATACCGACGTCTGGGTCTCGATGGGCGAGGCGAAGGAAAAATGGGCCGAACGTATCGCCCTGCTGCGCGATTATCAGGTTAACAGTGCGATGCTGGCGCTGACCGGCAATCCGCAGGTCAAGTTCCTCCACTGCCTGCCGGCATTCCACGACGACCAGACCACGCTGGGCAAACAGATGGCCGCCGATTACGGCCTGCACGGCGGCATGGAAGTGACTGACGAGGTGTTTGAGTCGGCGGCGAGCGTGGTGTTTGACCAGGCGGAAAACCGGATGCATACCATCAAAGCGGTGATGGTGGCGACGCTGGGTAAGTAGCCCTTCGCTTGTGGCCACATCCCGGATAGCACGGCGCTTATCCGGGATTCGGCTCACCATTTTACGCCATCAACATCTTCACTACCGCTTTGCGCACCTTCGCCGGGGCGCCTACGGCGCACAGCGGTTTATGCACTTCACCGGGATAAAACACCACAAAATCCCCTTCGTTGAGGATCACCGTTTTCTCCTGCTGGCCTTCGGCAAGAAAAGCGATGTCTTTCTCCGCCAGCCAGTCGGTCTGTGGCTCTCCTGCCGGTAAGGCACTGAAAGTCATCCCCTCGATGCCGCGGAGCACAATCTGGATATCGAGATAGCGGGCATGATATTCCGCCCGGCGCGCGGCCTGCGGCTCAGTGGTATCTTCGGAAATCAGATAAAACAGGTTATTGCCGTCGATATCGTGTTTACCCAGCGGCGTCGCCTCGTTGACATGGGCGATGACGTGCTCAATGGCCTCGCGCAGCGCGGCAGGCAGCCATGGCTGCAGATGGTGGATATTGCCAATAATCATCACTTACCTCGAATATAAAACAGCATTTCATTTTACTGCTTTATACCCCCATTGCCACTGCCATACCAGTACAGTTTCACGGTTCTTTGCGCTGGCGCACTTTTCTGCAGGCAAACGATTACCTGTTTGTGAATGAATCGCTTGATCGTCATAACGGTCTGCGTATAATGCCAGTCGTTTTGCCGGGAGGAAGCATGGCCAATTGCGTACGACATTCTGTCTTAGCGCGTCTGAACGCAGACGCTGGCCTGGCGTTTTTCTTTCCGTTGCTCATTGGATTCCCGAAGCCCCTTATTTAAGGGGCTTTTTTTTTGCCCAGGCGTCAGGAGATAAGCATGGCTAACCCGCTATATCAAAAACATATCATTTCCATAAACGATCTCAGCCGCGAAGACCTCGAACTGGTGCTGGCGACTGCGGCAAAGCTGAAAGCCAATCCGCAACCCGAGCTGCTGAAGCATAAGGTTATCGCCAGCTGTTTCTTTGAAGCCTCGACTCGTACCCGTCTCTCTTTTGAAACCTCGATGCACCGTCTGGGTGCCAGCGTGGTCGGCTTTTCTGACAGCGCCAACACCTCGCTGGGCAAAAAAGGGGAAACCCTGGCGGATACCATCTCCGTCATCAGCACCTACGTTGATGCCATCGTGATGCGTCATCCGCAGGAGGGCGCCGCGCGCCTGGCGACCGAATTTTCCGGCGGCGTGCCGGTGCTGAACGCCGGCGACGGCGCCAACCAGCATCCGACCCAGACCCTGCTCGATCTGTTCACCATTCAGGAGACCCAGGGCCGCCTCGAGAACCTCAACGTGGCGATGGTCGGCGACCTGAAGTATGGCCGTACCGTCCACTCCCTGACCCAGGCGCTGGCGAAATTCAGCGGCAACCGCTTCTACTTCATCGCCCCGGACGCGCTGGCCATGCCGCAGTACATCCTCGATATGCTGGATGAAAAAGGTATCGCCTGGAGCGTGCATAGCGCCATCGACGATGTGATGGCGGAAGTGGATATTCTGTACATGACCCGCGTGCAGAAAGAGCGTCTGGATCCGTCGGAATACGCCAACGTGAAAGCGCAGTTCGTCCTGCGCGCCGCCGACCTCGAAGGGGCGCGCGCCAACATGAAGGTGCTGCACCCACTGCCGCGCATTGACGAAATCACCACCGATGTCGATAAAACGCCGCACGCCTGGTACTTCCAGCAGGCCGGCAATGGCATCTTCGCCCGCCAGGCGTTACTGGCACTGGTACTGAATAGCGAGCTGGCACTGTAAGGGGGAAATGAGAGATGACACACGACAATAAACTGCAAGTAGAAGCCATTAAACGCGGCACCGTGATTGACCATATCCCGGCGCAGGTCGGCTTTAAGCTGCTCACCCTGTTCAAACTGACCGAAACCGACCAGCGTATCACCATCGGCCTGAACCTGCCCTCCGGTGAGATGGGCCGTAAAGATTTAATTAAAATCGAAAATACCTTCCTCACCGACGAGCAGGTCAACCAGCTGGCGCTGTACGCCCCGCAGGCGACAGTAAACCGCATTGATGAGTACGAAGTGGTGGGCAAATCCCGCCCGAGCCTGCCGGATCGCATTGACAGCGTGCTGGTCTGCCCGAACAGCAACTGTATCAGCCACGCCGAACCGGTTTCTTCCAGTTTTGCAGTGAAAAAACGCGCTGATGACATCGCACTCAAATGCAAATACTGTGAAAAAGAGTTTTCTCATTATGTGGTGCTGGCCAACTAAATGCGGTTGGTATTGGTGGTAGGCCTCCCTATAATGGCTACCACCCTACGCTTCGTCCTTCAGGCGGCGTCTGCGCCGGCGGCACAGCGCTTACCCTCTGGCGGCAACCTGAATGATTTTGCGTAACATTACTCAGTTCATCTGGAGATAACATGAGCAAAACTATTGCGACGGAAAATGCACCAGCAGCAATTGGCCCATACGTTCAGGGCGTTGACCTGGGCAGCATGATCATCACCTCTGGCCAGATCCCGGTCGACCCGAAAACCGGCAGCGTCCCGGAAGACGTGTCCGCGCAGGCGCGCCAGTCGCTGAACAACGTGAAAGCGATCGTTGAAGCTGCAGGCCTGACCGTTGGCGACATCGTCAAGACCACCGTTTTCGTGAAAGATCTCAACGATTTCGCTACCGTTAACGCCACCTACGAAGCGTTCTTCACCGAGCACAATGCCACCTTCCCGGCGCGCTCCTGCGTGGAAGTCGCACGTCTGCCGAAAGACGTGAAGATCGAGATCGAAGCCATCGCGATCCGTCGCTAATCGCTTCACTGCCCTCACCCCAGGCGCTTGCGTCATCCACGGGGTGGGGGAATTACCCTATTTTATCTTCGTTGCCCGCAACAGTTTCTCCAGCGGATAGACCGCCGCAATCACCAGTTCATCCTGGGTTTTCGCCGCACTATCCAGTTGCGCCTGAATGGAGGCGTACTCTTTATCGTCCAGCGTTCCCTGCCGTACCACCAGATCGGTCAAGCGCAGCCCCAGACTCGCCAGCTTATCAACCTGCTGCACAATGGGTTTCATCGCTGCCAGCTGATAGTTGCCGTCGGTCAGCGCCAACGCATCGCCACTGTTGTTCTGCCAGCGGGTAAAGACGTGGCGCAGCGCATCAGCGCTCTCAGTGTCTTCGGCATCGCTGATCAGCCGCTCCGCCCACTGATTCAGGCTGCGTACAGTATCGCTCTCCGCCGGTAGCGCATCGGCCAGCCGGTTAAGCGGTTCGAATTGATGATAATTGTTCGCCTGGAACTTCAGGTGCTGGCGGGTGTAGTAGTGCGCTGGCTCCAGCGCCTCGGCGAGGATCTGCAGCGCCAGCGTATGGCCGCTGTTCGCCAGCCGGGTGAACTGCTCCAGTTGCTGGGCATGTTGCTGCAAGCCGACGGAGACCGTTGACCAGCTATCCATCGCCTGCAGGCGCTGATACATATTGTCGCTGTCTTTGACGTCCTCGGCCGACCAGAGCCGCTCCGCCACCGCAAAAGCCCGCGGCCACAGCTTGATGTCGATCACCGGCGCGGCGACGTTCTCCGCCCACAGCGCCGCCTCACCGCCGAGCAGATTCTTCTGTTGCTGCGCGTCGGGCAGCGTCGGCTGAATGCCCTCCGGCACAGCGTCCAGCCGCTTGCCGTCAACCGGATAGCGCGTGTTGCCGAGGAGGAAGTAGCCGCCGAGCGTGTCGTCGTTAATGGTCAGCACCGGGCGGGTTTCCCCCATCCAGGTATCGACGCGGAATGTCACCTGATTGTCGCCCAGCCATTCGATATCCTGCACCGCGCGGCGTGATTTACCTTTAAAATCAATAAATCCGCGCCAGCCGCTATCGCCTTTTACCAGCGTAAAGCTGCCCTCTACCGCGCTGCCCTTCAGGCGCGACATCGAAAACTGCCAGCTCTGAGCGCTGTCGCTATCAGTTATCGTATCCACACCGTTGAGCCCCTGCGGAATAATTTCATTACGATAGTGATAAGCGGTGTACTGCGGCTGATCGAGATAAAAACCGGTGGAGAGAATGCCGCGATAGCCGTGTTTAGCGACGTCGCCCAATGCGTCCTGCCCCTGCCACGACTGGATCAGAATGCTCTTCGGCAAATCAGGATGGTAAATCTCATCCCAGCCGACCATCTGCCGGTGATGTTTTTCGAGTAGCGTCTCCAGCCGCCGGTTGAAGTACGCCTGCAGCGCGTGGCTGTCCGCCAGCCCCTTCTCTTTGAGGAATTTCTGGATGGCCGGATTGGCGCGCCACTGGCTGTCATCCACTTCATCGCCGCCAATATGCAGATACGGATCGGGGAAGATAGCCGTCAGTTCGCTGACCATCGCCTCGGCAAAGGCGTAGGTCGCTTCTTTCGTCGGATCGAGTACCGGTTTCAGCACGCCCCAGTGGCGCTCCATCGCGTAAGGCCCCGGCGCGCTCATCAGTTCCGGATAAGCCACGGCGATCGCCGAGGCGTGTCCCGGCATATCGATTTCCGGCACCACGCGAATGCCGCGTTCGGCGGCGTAGCGCACGATATCTTTCATCTGCGCCTGGGTATAAAACAGGCCGTCGCTGGCCTGCTGCTGCAGCTTCGGATAGCGGCTGGAGGCGAAACGCCAGCCCTGATCGTCGGTCAGATGCCAGTGCAGCACGTTAAGCTTTGCTGCCGCCATGCCATCAATCTGCCTTTTGAGCGCCGACAGCGGCATAAAGTGGCGGGCGGAATCCAGCAGCAGTCCGCGCCACGGAAAGCGCGGCGCATCATCAATAGTGACGTAAGGAATAGTGGTGCCGTCAGGGCCGTTTTGCACCAGCTGCAGCAACGTTTCCATGCCGCGCAGCGCGCCAAAACGCGTATTCGCTTTCAGGGTAGCGCCCTCAGCGTTAACCTCGAGCTGATAGCTTTCGTCGCTATCCGGCTGCGGCAGGAAAGGCACTTTCTTACTGACGATAACGTTAATGGTTGGGCTTTTCGCCGGCGCCGTCTGCGGCTGTAGCGTCCAGCCCGTTTGCCGCGCAAGGCGTTCTCGCCAGCGGTTAGCCGCCTCGCCCAGATCGTCGCCGCTGACGTTGAGCGTTAGCTGATTATTTAGCGCCAGCGCCCCCTGCGCCTGCGGGCGCTCCACATGGGCGGGCCACGGCATCAGCGGCAGATCGCCGGCCGGGGCGGCAAGCGCCATGCTGCTCAGTACTATTCCGCTGGTTAGCAGACTGTAACGCACGGTGTTAAGCATCAATGTTCCTTTTTATGACGGGCCAAAAAAAAGCAAAACATTGGGTTAACATGCGCACAAAATTGCGTCAACACATGGCGATGACGGACTTCACAACTTGATGAGATTTAAGAGAAATACCGGTAAGCCCCTCTGCCGAACGGCAAAGGGGCGAAACCATTACTGCCAGCCGTAGCGACGGCTGTAGAACCCTTTGACGGTTTGGGTCAACACCATGTAGCCCGCCAGGATCACCACCAGCCACGGGAAGTAGCTCAGCGGCAGCGCCTGCAGCTGCAGGTAGCCCGCCAGCGGCGAGAACGGCAGCGCAATGCCCACGGCCATCACCACCAGCGTCATGGCGAACAGTGGCCACGCGGCGCGGCTCTGAACGAACGGAATACGCCGGGTGCGGATCATGTGCACAATCAGCGTCTGCGACAGCAGCCCTTCAATAAACCAGCCGGACTGGAACAGAGTCTGCATCTCCACGGTATTGGCGTGGAACACCCACCACATCAGGCCGAAGGTGAGGATATCGAAAATCGAGCTGATCGGTCCGAAGAAGACCATAAAGCGCCCGAGATCGGCCGGGTTCCAGCGCTGCGGTTTACGGATCTGCTCATCATCGACGTTATCGAACGGGATCGCCACCTGGGAGACATCGTACAGCAGGTTCTGAATCAACAGGTGCAGCGGCAGCATCGGCAGAAACGGCAGGAAGGCGCTGGCCACCAGCACGCTAAAGACGTTGCCGAAGTTGGAGCTGGCGGTCATTTTGATGTACTTGAGCATGTTGGCGAAAGTGCGGCGGCCTTCGATCACCCCCTCCTCCAGCACCATCAGGCTTTTTTCCAGCAGAATGATATCCGCCGCCTCGCGGGCGATATCCACCGCGCCATCAACCGAGATGCCAATATCCGCCGCGCGTAACGCTGGGGCGTCGTTGATGCCGTCGCCCATAAAGCCCACCACGTGACCTTCGCGTTTCAGCAGCGTCACGATGCGCTCTTTATGCAGCGGCGCCAGGCGCGCGAACAGCGTAGTGCGTTTCGCCAGCGCTGCCAGGTCGTCGTCGCTCATGGCTTCAATCTGGCTGCCAATCACCACTTCGCCCGCATCCAGCCCCACTTCATGGCACACCTTCGCCGCCACCAGTTCGCTATCGCCGGTGAGGATTTTCACCGTGATGCCGCTGGCCTTCAGCGCCTTCAGCGCCGGGGCGGTGGTCTCTTTCGGCGGATCGAGGAAGGCGATATAGCCTTCGAGGATCAGGTCGGATTCATCGGCGCGCTGGTAGTCGCCTTCGCGCGCCGGCAGGTATTTGGTCGCCACCGCCACCACCCGCAGTCCCTGACGGTTCAGGGTATCGGTCACCCGGCGGATGCGGCGCAGCATGGTGTCGTCCAGCGGTACGATTTCGCCGTTATAGCGCACCTGAGTAGAGACGTTGAGGATCTCCTGCAGCGCCCCTTTACAGATCAGCTGATGCGCGTCGTCCTGCTCTTTCACCACCACCGACATGCGGCGGCGTTCGAAGTCGAACGGGATCTCATCCACCTTTTGCCAGCGCTCTGCAAGGCCGCGGGCGGCCTCTAGCTCCACCCCTTCCAGCACCGCGGTATCGAGCAGGTTTTTCAGCCCGGTCTGGTAATGGCTGTTGAGCCAGGCGGTATGCAGCACTCTCTCGCTGGACTTCCCGGAGACATCGGTGTGGTTCTCCAGCACGATCTTGTCCTGAGTCAGGGTGCCGGTTTTATCGGTGCAGAGAATATCCATCGCACCAAAGTTCTGAATGGCGTCGAGGTGTTTGACGATCACTTTTTGTTTCGACAGCTTCACCGCCCCGCGCGCCAGCGTCGAGGTGACGATCATCGGCAGCATCTCCGGCGTCAGGCCGACCGCCACCGACAGCGCGAACAGCGCCGCTTCCCACCAGTCGCCTTTGGTGTAGCCATTAATCAACAGCACCACCGGGGCCATCACCAGCATAAAGCGGATCAGCAGCATGCTGACCCGGCTGATGCCCTTCTGGAAGGCGTTCGGTTCGCTCTCCTGCTCGCTGACGCGCCCGGCCAGCTGGCCGAACCAGGTGTTGCCGCCGGTGGCGTAGACGATGGCCTGCGCCGAGCCGCTCACCACGTTGGTCCCCATAAAGCACAGGGTGTCGCATTCCAGCGGGTTCTGCTGCAGCGGGTCGCGACTGCGCGCGACTTTCTCCACCGGCAGCGATTCGCCGGTCAGCGAGGCCTGAGCGACAAACAGATCGCGTGCCTGAATAATGCGCAGGTCCGCCGGGATCATATCTCCCGCCGACAGCTTGACGATATCTCCTGGCACCAGTTGGTCGATGGGCAGTTCAAGCCAGCGGCTCTCTCCCTGCTCGTTCACCACCCGCAGCACCGTGGCGGTATTGCTGACCATCGCCTTTAGCGCATCCGCCGCTTTGGTCGAGCGCGCTTCCTGGATGAAGTTAAGCAGCGTCGAGATGCCGACCATCAGCGCGATAACGCCCGCGGCGAACAGATCTTCGGTGGAATAGGAGACGATGCCGAGCACCGTCAGCAGCAGGTTGAACGGGTTGCGATAGCAGGTCCACAGATGCACCCACCACGGCGAGGGCTTCTGCGCCGGGATCTGGTTGTCACCATGTTTGAGGATCTTTGCCGCCACTTCGCCTTCATTGAGCCCTTCAGGGTGGCTGTCAAAGGCGCGCCAGATCTCCTGGTCATCCATCGCCGCAACGTCCAGGCAGCGCTTGCCGAGCGAGTCCGGGATCGGCACGCTGGTCAGGTTACGGGCATCAGGCAGCGGATCGCGCTGGACCAAACGGCGTGGCAGATGGCGGCTAAGCTGCGCGAACAGCTGCCGGGTATAATTCTTCAACATAAACAGTCCCTCCGCGCTCGCGCGAGCGAACGCAGCGTTGCCAACAGGCGTAGCAAAGCCTACCTGTCAGGCATGTAATTTTTATGGCAGGGACATCAAGGACGTCACTGCTTTACGCTTTCCGGTAAAGCAGTGTTAAACAGGCTTACCGGAAAGAAAGGTTGCTCCATCGAGGATGAGGAGTGGGATCGGGGTCCATAAATTCTCCGGTAAGTGAATATAAACGGCGCGGATTATAGCGCGCTCGTTGAGACATGTGTGGCATTTATGGCGATGATAAGCCCGCGCAACTAAACCGAACGTAAACCAGACTTTGCTCATTGCGGTTTGGTTGAGTAGCATTAGGCTCACTTCTACCAACCCTGACGAGAATTCCGCATGCAGAACCGGCTGACCATCAAAGATATCGCGCGTTTAAGCGGCGTAGGAAAATCGACGGTATCCCGCGTCCTCAACAACGAGAGCGGGGTCAGCGAACGGACCCGCGAGCGCGTCGAAGCGGTGATGCAGCAGCACGGTTTCTCCCCCTCCCGCTCCGCCCGCGCCATGCGTGGCCAGAGCGATAAAGTGGTGGCGATTATCGTCACCCGTCTGGATTCTCTGTCGGAAAACCTTGCCGTGCAGACCATGCTGCCCGCCTTTTATGAGCAGGGTTACGATCCGATTATGATGGAGAGCCAGTTCTCTCCTGGACTGGTGGAAGAGCATCTCGGCATGCTCGCCCGGCGTAATATTGACGGCGTGGTGCTGTTCGGATTTACCGGCATTGATGAGGCGATGCTCGCCCCCTGGCGCGATACGCTGGTGCTGATGGCCCGCGACGCCCCCGGTTTCGCCTCGGTGTGCTATGACGACGAAGGCGCCATCACGCTGCTGATGCAGCGGCTCTACGATCGCGGACATCGCCACATCAGTTTTCTTGGCGTACCGCACAGCGACGTCACCACCGGCGAACGCCGCCATCTCGCCTACCTCGCTTTCTGTAAAAAGCATCGCCTGACGCCCACCGCCGCTCTGCCGGGCTTGGGCATGAAGCAGGGGTATGACACCGTCGCCAGCGTGCTGACGGCCGAAACCAGCGCCCTGGTCTGCGCGACGGATACCCTCGCCCTCGGCGCCAGCAAGTACCTCCAGCAGCAGGGCCGCGCTGCGCTGCAGCTCGCCAGCGTCGGCAGCACGCCGCTGATGAAGTTTCTCCACCCGGAAATCTTGACCGTCGATCCCGGCTATGCCGAGTCCGGACGCCGGGCCGCCCGGCAGTTGATCGAGCAGATCGCCGGTAGCGTCGATCCCCGCCAGATCGTGATTCCCGCCGCCCTGAATTAATCTCGTTCGGACGATTTATGTGATCGTCGCCGGGTTTCGGGAACGTTCCCATTTTGCAAATCAAACGAAACGGTTAGGATGCCCTCAAGGTAAAAAACGGCATCTCTCCCCTCTGTTTTTGAGGCTTCATCATGAGCAAAGTAAACCAGCAGGACATCGATAAACTGATCGAACTGGTGGGCGGGCGCGGCAACATCGCCACCGTCAGCCACTGTATTACCCGTTTGCGCTTTGTGCTGAACGACCCGGCCATCGCCAAACCAAAAGAGATTGAACAGCTGCGCATGGTGAAGGGATGCTTCACTAACGCCGGGCAGTTCCAGGTGGTCATCGGCACCGAGGTGGGCGATTACTACAAGGCCCTGCTGGCTACCACCGGCCAGACCTCCGCCGATAAAGAGCAGGTCAAGCAGGCCGCGCGGCAAAATATGAAGTGGCATGAGCAGTTGATCTCGCACTTTGCCGAGATCTTCTTCCCGCTGCTGCCGGCGCTAATCAGCGGCGGTCTGATCCTCGGTTTCCGTAACGTCATCGGCGACTTACCCATGAGCAACGGCCAGACGCTGGCTCAGATGCACCCGTCGCTGAAAACCATCTATGACTTCCTGTGGCTGATTGGCGAAGCGATCTTCTTCTATCTGCCGGTGGGGATCTGCTGGTCAGCAGTGAAGAAGATGGGCGGCACGCCGATCCTCGGGATCGTCCTTGGAGTCACCCTGGTTTCCCCGCAGCTGATGAACGCCTATCTCCTCGGCCAGCAGGTGCCGGAGGTGTGGAATTTCGGCCTGTTTACGATTGCCAAAGTCGGCTACCAGGCGCAGGTGATCCCGGCCCTGCTGGCGGGCCTGACGCTCGGCTTTATCGAGACGCGCCTCAAGCGCATCGTGCCTGACTACCTCTACCTGGTCATTGTCCCGGTCTGCTCGCTGATCCTCGCGGTGTTCCTGGCGCACGCCATCATTGGTCCGTTCGGCCGCCTGATCGGCGACGGCGTGGCCTTCGCGGTACGCCACCTGTTAACCGGCAGCTTTGCGCCGATCGGCGCCGCGTTGTTCGGCTTCCTCTACGCGCCGCTGGTGATTACCGGTGTCCACCAGACCACCCTCGCTATCGATATGCAGATGATCCAGAGCATGGGCGGCACCCCGGTGTGGCCGCTGATTGCGCTGTCCAACATTGCCCAGGCATCGGCGGTGGTCGGCATTATTATTGCCAGCCGTAAACAGAATGAACGCGAAATCTCGGTGCCGGCGGCAATCTCTGCTTACCTCGGGGTTACCGAACCAGCGATGTACGGTATCAACCTGAAGTACCGCTTCCCGATGCTGTGCGCGATGATCGGCTCCGGCCTCGCCGGCCTGCTGTGCGGCCTGAACGGCGTGCTGGCGAACGGCATCGGCGTCGGCGGCCTGCCGGGCATCCTCTCCATCCAGCCAACCTACTGGCAGGTGTACGCCATGGCGATGGCTATTGCGGTGGTGGTGCCGATTATCCTGACCACCGTGGTGTATCAGCGCAAGTACCGTCAGGGCACCTTGCAGATTGTCTAACTTCTTCTTTCGGGGCGCCTTTGGCGCCCCTCGTTGCAGCAGGAAAGCACTATGAATCATCTTCCCCACTGGTGGCAAAACGGCGTTATTTATCAAATCTATCCGAAGAGTTTTCAGGATACCACCGGCAGCGGTACTGGCGATCTGCGCGGCGTCACTTCCCGCCTCGACTATCTGCAGAAGCTTGGGGTCGACGCCATCTGGCTGACGCCGTTCTATGTCTCACCGCAGGTGGATAACGGCTACGATGTGGCGAACTACACCGCTATCGATCCCTCCTACGGCACGATGGCCGACTTTGACGCCCTGGTGGCGGAGGCGAAGGCCCGTGGTATCCGCATCGTGCTGGATATGGTACTGAACCATACCTCGACCGAGCATGAATGGTTCCGTCAGTCGCTGAATAAGGAGAGTCCCTACCGGCAGTTCTATATCTGGCGCGACGGCGAACCGGACGCGCTGCCGAACAACTGGCGCTCCAAATTTGGCGGCAACGCCTGGCAGTGGCACGCCGACAGCGGGCAGTATTATCTGCACCTGTTCGCCATTGAACAGGCGGATCTCAACTGGGAGAACCCGGCGGTACGCGCTGAGCTGAAAAAGGTCTGCGAATTCTGGGCCGACCGCGGCGTCGACGGTCTGCGCCTCGACGTCGTCAACCTGATCTCGAAAGACCAGACCTTCCCCTGCGATGCGGAGGGTGATGGCCGCCGCTTCTACACTGACGGCCCGCGGGTGCATGAATTCCTGCAGGAGATGAGCCGCGATGTCTTTACTCCCCGTAACCTGATGACCGTCGGCGAGATGTCCTCCACCTCGCTGGAGCACTGCCAGCAGTACGCCGCGCTGGACGGCCGCGAGCTGTCGATGACCTTTAACTTCCACCATTTAAAGGTCGATTATCCCGGCGGTGAAAAATGGACCCTCGCCCGCCCGGACTATGTGGCGCTGAAAGCGCTGTTCCGCCACTGGCAGCAGGGGATGCACAATCGGGCGTGGAACGCGCTGTTCTGGTGTAACCACGATCAGCCGCGCATCGTGTCGCGCTTTGGCGACGAAGGCGAGTACCGGGTGCCGGCGGCGAAGATGCTGGCGATGGTGCTGCACGGCATGCAGGGCACGCCCTATATCTATCAGGGCGAAGAGATCGGCATGACCAACCCGCACTTCAGCAACATCAGCGACTATCGCGACGTCGAAAGCCACAATATGTTTATCGAACGCGCAGCGCAGGGGCAAAGCCCGGACGAACTGCTGGCAATCCTCGCCAGTAAGTCGCGCGACAACAGCCGCACGCCGATGCCCTGGCACGCCGGCGAGAACGGCGGCTTTAGCGACGGTGAGCCGTGGATCGGCCTTGGCGATAATTACCAAGAGATCAACGTTGAGGCGGCGCTGGCGGACCCCGATTCGGTGTTTTATGCCTATCAGCAGCTGATTACGCTGCGTAAAACCCTGCCGCTGCTGACCTGGGGCGATTACCAGGATCTCCTGCCGGAACATCCATCGCTGTGGTGCTATCGCCGTCAGTGGCAGGGGCAGACTCTGGTGGTCGCCGCCAACCTGAGCCGTGAGTTCCAGCCATGGCAGCCGCCAGAAATGTCCGGCGACTGGCGGGTACTGATTGGTAACTATGCGGAAACGTCCAACCGCCCGGCGGCAATGACGCTGCGGCCATTCGAAGCGGTATGGTGGTTGCAGGAGTAAAGCTTTTCCCCGGTGGCGCTACGCTCACCGGGGCTACCGGTTCGTGGGGCTGGAGATTACGCGCGGTCAGCGTCAGGAAGGATAACGCTCGCTTGCGGCTGCGTCGAAGCGTGCTCTTCTTTTGCCTTCAGCCGATCCCAGGCGCGGAAAAACGGATAATAGACCACCAGCGAAATGGCTAAATTCACTACCTGCAGCACCGTGCCGGAGATATGACCACCAGTCGCCAGATAGCCGCTGATGAAAATTGGCGTGGTGAACGGCAGTGCAATCCCCGCAGGCGGTGCCACCAGCCCGATGGCCATCGCGGTATAGGAAACGATCACCAGCAGCACCGGGGTTAAAATAAACGGCAGGAAAAAGTAGGGGTTCATCACCAGAGGGATACCGAATACCATCGGTTCGCTGATATTAAATAGCGCTCCCGGCGCGGCGATTTTCCCCAGCTGTTTCATCTGCTGACTTCGGCTACGCAGCAGCATAAAAATCACCAGCCCCAGCAGCGCGCCGGTACCACCGGGGGCAATCCACAGGTCGTAAAATTGCTGGGTAATGATATGCGGGATCGGCTGGCCGTTCTGAAAGGCCGTCAGGTTCTCTGACATATTCGACAGCCACACCGGCTGGATAAACACCAGCACAATCGCGTCGCCGTGCAGGCCCAGCGTCCACAAAATACCAATCACAATCACCGAAATAATCATCCCCGGCAGCGTACCGCCGACGTGATGCATCGGAATACCGATCAGGGTGGCGATCATGCTGTTGATGTCGCCGAACGGCGAGGCCTCAACCGCCAGGCGCAGCGCCAGCACCACCGCCAGCACGCAGAAGCCGGGGATCAGCGCCAGGAACGATTTCGCCACCGCTGGCGGCACACCGTCCGGCATGCGGATAACGAGATTGCGGCTGGCGACCAAACGGTAAATCTCCGTCGACAGCAGCGAAATGACGATGGCGACGAACAGCCCCTGACTGCCGACCATACTCACCGGGATCACCCCTTTAATCACCTCCGCCGCACCGTGTACCGGGGTAAACAGCGTATTCTGCGGAATCGTCATCATGAAGGCCACCAGCGACATGGCCCCGGCGCTCAGCGGATCGAGGGTACGGTACTTCTCCGCCAGCCGGTAGGCGATGCCGAAGCTGGAAATGAGCGCCATGATGTCGTAGGTCGCTTTCACCGGGTACAGCATTTTATCGCGCCAGACGTCGCCAAACAGGCCGCTCATCATGTCGGCATAGCCGGGGATCGGCAGGTAGGCGAAAATCAGGAAAAACGAGCCAATCAGCATAAACGGCATATTCAGAATGATGCCATCGCGTACCGACAGGACGTGCTTTTGCCCGGCGATTTTCAGCGCCGCCGGCATGACGTAACGTTCAATCCAGCTTGTATTCGACATGGTGTGCTCCCGAGGGAAATAGCGGTCAGTTAAATTGCGTCAGCCATTGACGGTTTATTGTTAACACTTCATCCAGCAGCGCCTGGGCATCGGTGACGTTCCCGACCAGCGGGTTGGTCACCAGCGCCAGCAGCGCGCTTTCGCGGCAGCCATGTACCGCGGCTTCAATCGTCAGCCGCTCAAAGGCTTTCACCTGCTGGGTCAGGCCGTTCATCGCCGGCGGCAGCGGACCGAACGCCAGCGGCCGCGCCCCTTGTGCATCAATAATGCTGTTGGTTTCCACTACCGCATCATCATCCAGGCCGTGAATCGCGCCGTTGTTGCGGGTGTTTACCACCATCTCCGTGCCCAGGTTATTGTGTATCGCGTTGATAAGCTCAACGGCCACTTCCGAGTAGTAAGCGCCGCCGCGAAAGCTCAGTTGCTCTGGTTTTTCTTCCAGCTGCGGGTCGGCATATAACTCAAACAGCGCCTGCTCGACCTTCATCACCTGCTCGGCGCGGGTGCCTTTGGTTTTCGCTGCGGCGATCTCTTCCGCCAGCATCGCCGGCGTCAGCCAGAAATAGCGATGATAAGGGCACGGAATCGCCTTCAGCGCGCGTAAGAATTCCGCTGGCCACGGCAGTTCTTTAATGTTGTTCATCGACAGCGCCTTGCCGTCGCACAGCATGTCGATTACCTTGCCGGTCACATCCTCACGCCCCTGCATCACCTTATGCACCCAGACCATATGGTTGAGCCCGGCAAAGCGCAGTTTCACTTCGGACGCCTGCGCGCCCAACATGCCGACGATCATGTGCTGCATGTTGATCGGCACGTTGCACAGGCCGATGATCTTCGCCTTGCTATAGCGACTAACTGCCTCAGTGACGATCCCCGCCGGGTTAGTAAAGTTGAGGATGAAAGCTTCCGGCGACAGCTGTTCCACTTTGCGCGCCACCTCAAGGATCACCGGGATCGTCCGCAGTGCCTTCGCGAATCCGCCAACGCCGGTAGTCTCCTGGCCCAACAGGTGATATTTGAGCCCCAACCGCTCATCGGCGGCGCGCGCCGCTAGCTGTCCGACACGCAGCTGAGTCAGTACAAAGCTGGCACCGCGAATCGCCTCATCAAGCGTAAAGTGGACGCTGACCGCCACCTGCTCCAGCCCTTTATGTTTCAACATCCGCCGGGTCAGCGCGGCAATGATCTCAACCTTTTCCCGGCCGGATTCGACATCCACCAGCGCCAGTTCTGTCACTGGAAGCTGCTCATAACGAACGATAATCCCTTCAATAAGCTCCGGCGTGTAGCTGCTACCGCCACCGATAACGGCGATTTTCAGTGCTTGCATAGTGACCTCTATTGGCATTTTTCGGCATGCAGAGCGCCGCGCGCGATCGCCAGGACCGCACGTGATGATGATAAAAAATAGGGTGAGAAAATTAGTGTTCGAGTAGCGCCAGCGCTTTATCCAGCACCGCGGCGCCGCGCATCATGCCGTAGTCGGCCATATCGATCACCGCAACGGCTTTGCCCTGCGGCGCTGCCAGCGCGGTCAGACGTCCGGCTTCGTATTTGACCTGCGGCCCAAGCAGGATAACGTCGGCGTTCGGCAATTCGCGTTCAAATTCCGCCACTGCCACCGCGTAGATTTCCAGCGCCAGCGCGCGTTGCTGGGCCTCCGCTTTCATTTTATTCACCAGCATGCTGGTCGACATGCCTGCGGCACAACAGAGTACGATTCGTGGCATTGCGCTTCCCCTTGGCGTGTTTATCGCTTCAGCCCTCACGGCTAGTGCGACTATATTGTTAATATTGTGTGATAGTGAAGGCTATATGAAAATAATTTTCACCGATGTGATCGAGGCTCAATTTTTGCGCATCTTTTCCGCATCGGCATAACCATTCACAGTCACGACCATAGGAAATGCCGAGCGCGGGTGCTATAAAGAGAGGCAGTCGATAATTGAAAAATATTTTCATTGCCGGGTTCTGCCAAAGGGAACATCAGGATGGATATCGTAGGTCAGTTGCAGGAAGGATTAGTCCGCTTTAGCGCTCAGGAGTCGCGCGTTGCCGCCTTTATTCTGGAAAATCTTAGTTTTACCGCCAGCGCCTCCATTGACGAGCTGGCCGCCAGCGCCGGAGTCAGTCCGGCGACCATCACCCGCTTCGCCCGCTCGGTAGGCTGCGATGATATTCGCGATTTACGTAAACAGCTGGCCCAGGCCAGCGAACGGCGCGCCAGCTGGCTAACGCCGGATAGCGCCGCCCTGCCCGTCGCCTGGCGCGATAAACTGAGCAGCCTCGGCGATACGCTAACCCGCCAGCTCGGCCATACCACGGAAGCGGCGGTGGAAAAGTGTAAATCGCGCCTGCTTAGCGCCCGCGCGGTGCACTGCTTCGCCCTTGGCACGCAGGATGTGACACTGGCCGCCCTGCTCCAGCATCAGCTGCTGCCCTCCGGCATCGCGATTAACCTCTGCCAGGATACGGCGCTGATGCGGATGACCGCCAGCACCCTCAATGACGATCACCTGCTGCTGGTGCTGGCCACGGCTGAGGCCAGCACCGTGTTGCAGAGCGCAACCCTGCAGGCGCGTACGCAAGGAGTGACCATTGTTGCCCTGACGCCGGAACAACACGCGCTTACCGATATGGCCAGCATCATCCTTCCTCTCCCCGCCAACCCGTTGCAGGCCCGCTACGCCCTGCTGCTGCTGGTCGATCTGCTTAACGATACGTTGATTGCCTGAAAATTCTGCCCGCTCCATGCGTGAGCGGGCCCCATTTTTGCTTGTATTTTAAGCACCTAAATTTACATTTCGTGCCAGCGCCCATCATCCGTACTCTCACCTTTTTACCTTGTTCTGGGTCAATAAAATCGCAAACATCTTTGATGCAAATCACTACATATAGAACTTAAAATGCGTCCCGGCCCTACATGTTGTATTAATCGTCTATTATGTCACCATATCTTGTCGATGTCTGGCGGTGATGAGATGTGGATAAAACGGGCCGGATCTGAAGGCAAACGGCACTAGCCGTAGTGTGGCGCGTCTTTGGAATAACCTCCGCCTCTGTGGATAACCTGTTCTATATATGGAGTGATCATGACACCGCATGTGATGAAACGTGATGGCTGTAAAGTGCCGTTCAAGTCAGAGCGCATTCAGGAAGCAATTCTACGTGCAGCTAAAGCAGCGGGAGTCGATGACGCAGACTATTGCGCCACCGTCGCAGAAGTCGTTAGCCAGCAAATGCAGGGCCGCGCCCAGGTCGACATCAACGAGATCCAGACTGCGGTAGAAAACCAGCTGATGTCCGGCCCCTATAAGCAGCTGGCGCGCGCCTACATTGAGTATCGCCATGACCGCGATAGCCAGCGCGAGAAGCGCGGCCGCCTCAATCAGGAGATCCGCGGCCTCGTCGAGCAGACCAACTCCGCGCTGCTCAATGAAAATGCCAACAAGGACAGTAAAGTCATCCCGACCCAGCGCGACCTGCTGGCCGGTATCGTCGCCAAGCACTATGCGCGGCAACACCTGCTGCCCCACGATGTGGTGATGGCCCACGAGCGCGGCGTGATCCACTATCACGACCTCGATTATTCGCCCTTCTTCCCGATGTTCAACTGCATGCTGATCGATCTGAAAGGGATGCTGACCCAGGGCTTTAAGATGGGCAACGCGGAGATCGAGCCGCCGAAGTCTATCTCTACCGCCACCGCGGTGACGGCGCAGATCATCGCCCAGGTCGCCAGCCATATTTATGGCGGCACTACCATCAACCGTATCGATGAAGTGCTGGCGCCGTTCGTCACCGAAAGCTTCAAAAAGCATCGTAAAATCGCCGAAGAGTGGCAGATCCCGGACGCCGAAGGCTATGCCCGCGCCCGTACCGAAAAAGAGTGCTACGACGCCTTCCAGTCGCTGGAATATGAGGTCAACACGCTGCATACCGCCAACGGTCAGACGCCGTTTGTCACCTTTGGTTTCGGCCTCGGCACCAGTTGGGAATCGCGGTTGATCCAGCAGTCGATTCTGCGTAACCGCATTGCCGGCCTCGGTAAAAATCGCAAAACCGCGGTGTTCCCGAAACTGGTCTTCGCCATTCGCGACGGTCTTAACCACAAGTTCGGTGACCCGAACTACGACATCAAACAGCTGGCACTGGAATGCGCCAGCAAGCGCATGTACCCGGATATCCTCAACTACGATCAGGTGGTGAAAGTCACCGGGTCATTTAAAACGCCGATGGGCTGCCGCAGCTTCCTCGGGGTGTGGGAAAACGAGAACGGCGAGCAGGTGCATGACGGCCGCAACAATCTCGGCGTGATTAGCCTCAACCTGCCGCGTATCGCCCTGGAAGCGAAAGGCGACGAAGCCGCCTTCTGGGCGCTGCTGGACGAGCGCCTGCAGCTGGCGCGCAAAGCGCTGATGACCCGTATTGCCCGTCTGGAAGGAGTGAAGGCCCGCGTGGCACCGATCCTGTATATGGAAGGGGCCTGCGGCGTGCGGCTGAAAGCCGACGATGATGTCTCCGAGATCTTCAAAAACGGCCGCGCGTCCATCTCACTGGGCTATATCGGTATCCATGAGACCATCAATGCGCTGTACGGCAATCAACATATGTACGACAGCAAGGCGCTGCGTGAGAAAGGTGTAGCCATCGTCCAGCGCCTGCGCGACGCCGTCGATTTGTGGAAGGAAGAGACCGGCTACGGCTTTAGCCTGTACAGCACGCCGAGCGAAAACCTGTGCGACCGCTTCTGCCGTCTCGACACCGCCGAGTTTGGCGTGGTGGAGGGCGTGACCGATAAAGGTTACTACACCAACAGCTTCCACCTTGACGTCGAGAAGAAGGTCAACCCGTACGACAAGATCGATTTCGAAGCGCCGTACCCGCCGCTGGCCAACGGCGGCTTCATTTGCTACGGCGAGTACCCGAACATCCAGCACAACCTGAAGGCGCTGGAAGACGTGTGGGATTACAGCTATGAACACGTGCCGTACTACGGCACCAATACGCCGATCGATGAATGCTACGAGTGCGGTTTCACCGGCGAGTTCGAGTGCACCAGCAAGGGCTTTACCTGCCCGAAATGCGGTAACCACGACGCTGCCCGCGTGTCGGTTACTCGTCGGGTATGCGGTTATCTCGGCAGCCCGGACGCGCGTCCGTTCAACGCCGGCAAGCAGGAAGAAGTGAAGCGCCGCGTTAAGCACCTGGGCAATGGGCAGATCGGTTAAAGACCAATGCGCTTTTCCCGGATAGCGGCGCGCAGCGCCTTATCCGGGCTACTGTTTTGCACCGTCCGGTAGCCCGGGTAAGGCGGAACGCCGCGACCCGGGAAATGGCCGCATTCCTTCGTTTTCGCAAAGCAATTAGCGTCAGAGCAAGGCGGCAAACGAGGGAATTCCCGGGAGCGTACATTCAGTACGTGACTGGGGTGAGCGAGCGCAGCCAACGCGGCTATGGCGTTAATTGAGAAGCGAAAAATGAATTACCATCAGTACTACCCGGTAGATATTGTCAACGGCCCCGGCACCCGTTGCACCCTGTTTGTTTCCGGCTGCGTCCACGAGTGCCCCGGCTGCTACAACAAAAGCACCTGGCGGGTGAACTCCGGTATGCCGTTTACCACCGAGATGGCCGACCGCATCATTGCCGACCTCAACGATACGCGTATCAAGCGCCAGGGGATTTCACTCTCCGGCGGCGATCCGCTGCATCCGCAAAACATCGCGGAGATCCTCAAACTGGTTCAGCGCGTGCGCGCCGAATGCCCCGGCAAAGATATCTGGGTCTGGACCGGCTATAAACTGGATGAGCTGAATGAGGCGCAGATGCAGGTGGTGAACCTGATCAACGTGCTGGTCGACGGTAAGTTTGTGCAGGATTTAAAAGACCCGGCGCTGATCTGGCGCGGTAGCAGCAACCAGGTGGTACATCATTTGCGTTAATCCCCTCCGTCAGCCTCTCAAAACCGGCTGACGCACTCCATCGCCACCGTTTTAAACTCATCGAAGCTGCGGGTCGCGGCGAGGCGGCTCATGGCGCGCTCGCGCAGGAAGGTGACGAAGATATCGTAGATGGCCATCGCCTCTTCATACTCGCGCTTACTGATGGCGAGCAGAAAAATGATATGGGCGGTTTCGTCGCCCCAGGCGATGCCCTGCGGGGCGATAACGGTATAGACCACCGTCTTTTTGGCCAGCAGTCCCAGGGAGTGCGGCAGCGCAATGCCATCTCCGAGCATGGTGCTGACAATCGCCTCACGCTCGACCACCGAAGCATGAAACTCGGCGTCAACAAAGCCTTCCTGCTGCAGCTGCTGGCACAGCTCAGCGAACAGCGTTTGCTGATCCATCGGCTTATCGACCACCCGGAAGTGGGCGGCATCGAAGTACTTATTCAGCATCCATGGACGGGTACGGTCCACCAGCACCAGCTTGCCGATCTGATCCAGCTGATAGTCGGTGGGAAACGGCGCGATGGTCACCACCGGTTTGTCTTTTTCGCTGATGCGCACCGTGGAGATAACAAAATCCGCCTCAATCGCTTCCCGCTGTTCGTATTCGCGCTGGGAAATCGTAGCGGCGATCTCCAGCTGCGGATATTTGCGCTGCAGGATCGCTTCGATCATCCGCACCATCGCATTGCTGGTATCGCACACCAGCAACACCTGCGGTTGACGCTGGTAGCCGATGTTGTAATGGCGCTCCAGCCCGACGCCGATATGCAGCACCAGGAAGCCAATTTCGTTTTCGCTGATGGTATAAGGCGTGTACTTCCCCCAGCTGGAAACCGCGGCGAGGGTCATATCCCAGGCCATCGGGTAGTGCTGTTTGATGTTATCCAGCAGCGGATTGGGGATCATTATCTGATAGCGCACGCGGGTGATCATGGTCTTAATGTGGGTCAGCAGATCGGCGTGCAGCTGGGCGTCGTCCAGCAGGTTGTAGTTATACTGGCTGTTGATGTAGCGCAGAATGTAATTCACCAGCGCTTCGTCGTCGTCGGCGCTGATGGTTTCCGGGTCGACGTCCTGCACCTGACGGGCGGCGAGATGCACGCACAGCCACTCTTCTTCGGCGGGCGAGAAGGGCTTTCCGGCCAGCCGCTGTAGCTCTCCCGCCAAATCGCGCGCGGCGTCGCGGACGTTTTGCGCCACATCTTCGGCGCTGAAATCGGCCAGCGGATAGCCTTCGCTGACGCGGCGCACCACCACTGCGCCGTACAGGCAGATAAAGCGCTCACCGACATCAGTGAGGCGAATATGGTGCCGGGTGAGCGTCTCCTGCAGCATCGGCTCCAGCAGCGCAGGCACTTCCGCCTCCAGCGCCTCGGCGCCGATCAGCGGATTGATACCGCCCTGTTGGGCCAGCTCCCACAGCAGATCGGTCAGGCAGGCGCGAATCGACACTTCGCTGCCGAACAGCTTCATGCCGTGGCGCGGGCGGGTTTCAAGGGTGAGCTGATAGCGCTGAAAGCGCTCGCGCACCTCGACCATATCATTTTGCAGCGTCGCGCGACTGACGAACCACTCATCCGCCAGGTCTTCCAGTTTGATAGAGAACGCCGACGTCAGGAAGCGCACCAGCAGAAACGTAATGCGATCCTGGGCGGTTCGCGGCACGTGCTGCGTCTTAGGCGCGGTCGCCTCCAGCGCCTGAAAGCTCGCCGGGTTATCAATTTTCAGTTGATAACCGCTGCCGCGGTTGAGGATAAACTGCGCGCCATACTGCGCCAGTAGCGCATTCAGGGCGGTAATATCGGCGCGCACGGTACGGGTGGAAACCGACAGCCGCTGCGCCAGCTCATCCTGCGGCAGCGTTTCATTCCGCAGCAGGGTGAAGAGTTGCGCTAAGCGTTGGTTGGGAAATCGCATGTCAGTTCCTTGTGGTTACGGCTCAGGGTTGGGCGGATATCACCATCTGCGATGGGCTACCGACCGGCGTGTAGTCGGAGGCAAAGGTTAATTTGCCATCCTTCGGCGCCACGCTAAAACGGGTAATATTATCGCTACGCTGGTTCATGACGTACAGCCACTGCCCCTGATTATCCAGGGTCAGCGTACGGGGGTAATCCCCACGCGTCCAGATATCTTCCTGGTGGCTCAGGCGGCCATCCGCCAGCACGCTAAAGTGGGCGATGCTGTTGTGCAGGCGGTTGGCGACGTACAGCTGCTTGCCGTCGTTGCTCAGCGCCAGGCCGGCGGCAAAGCTGGTACCCTTATACTCTTTCGGCAGCGCGGAGACGGTTTTGCCTTCGCGCAGCAGGCCGCTTTGCTTATCCAGATGGTAGAAAGTCAGCGTCGACGCTTCTTCGTTGATCAGCCACAGGCCGTCGCCCTTTGGCGTAAAGACGAAGTGGCGTGGGCCGGCGCCCGGCGACGAAGCAGCGATGAACGGCGGATCGTTCGGCGTCAGCTTACCGCTGGCGCTATCCAGCCGGTACTGATAGATCCGATCCAGCCCCAGATCGGTGGAGTAAACAAATTTCCCGCTGGGATCGGCGGCGATCATATGGGCGTGCGGGCCATTGTGATCGCTGATGGCGAAGCTGCCCTCGACGGCCGCCGCCGGGCGTTCGGCGCCTGCCGGGCCTTCATCCTGATGCTTGTCCACTGCCTCGCCCAGGCTACCATCTTCTTTCACCGGTAGCACCGCGATACTCCCGCTGACGTAGTTGGCCACCAGCAGATGTTTACCATCCGGTGTCAGGGAGAGATACACCGGCCCGGCGCCGCCGGAGGCAACCTGGCTGAGTGCGGTCAACTCACCATTCTTCTCAATGCGCCACGCCTGCACGACGCCTTTTTCGACTTCACTGGCGGCATACAGCGTTTTGCCATCGCGCGACACGGTCAGCTGCGCGACGTTTGGCAACGCGCTCACCAGCGCCTTGTCATGCAGCGCACCGGTGTTGGCATCGACGGTAAAGCGGTATAGACCTTCGCCATTGGGATTATAGGTACCTACCCAGGCATAGTGGGTTTGCGCGGCGCCCGCGGCGGCGGCAAACAGGGACAGTGAAGCGACAAGCAGATGACGAGCGACAGGCATAGCAACTCCTTGATGGTTCAGTGGGGGATGTTTCCCCTCACCCCTTTTGGGGAGAGGGTGAGGCACTACTTCACTAACTGTTTGGTCATCTCCAGCAGCTGGCGCACATCGGCCGGACGGGTGTTGCCGCTGGCTTTATCGATAATCGAGCTGTAAATATGCGGGATGATTTTGCTCACCCCGGCATCGAGGGCGATTTTCAGGATCTCGCTGTAGTTGTCCAGATCGATACCGCCGGTCGGCTCCAGCCAGAAATCGTGTTCAGCGCAAGCTTTGGCGACGGCTTCGAACTCGGCGCGGTGCTTCAGGCCGCCCATCGGGAAGTATTTGATGGAGCTGCCGCCCATGTCTTTCAGCAGCGCGATGGCGGTTTCCAGCGGCACAATGCCATCCGCCGCGCCGCTGCTCAGCGGGCCAGTTGAGATCTTCACCATTCCCGGCGTGCCGGTGGGCGAGACCAGACCATTCACCACGGTCTCGTTCTGCCCGAGCTGCGCGCGGCTGGTGGCCACGCCGGTGAACACCTGGTTGACGTGCTGCGGCTGCACCTGGCGCGAAATCTCGCTCACCATCGCCGACTGGTTTGGATCGCCTGCGCCCAGCCCGACGGAGAGCGCGTTATCGATCAGCGTCGCGTAGTCACGCATATCGGCCACCGCGCTGGCGACATCCGGATAGTTTTTGGAGAGCACACCGACCAGGACGTGGCCTTCCGCCGCGTCGTAGATTTCGCGGGCGTTGTCTTTGCTGCCCGCCAGGACGTTCAGACACACGCGATCACGGTAAAAGTTTGGGGTCAGTTTCATGCTTGTTTCTCCTTGTTCAGCACTTCCGCGATGCGGCGGGCGACCACCGCCAGCTGCTCCGCGTTCACGCTGCGGACATCGGCTTCGATAATGCCTTCGTTAGCTTTGTAGCCGCGGAAGTAGATGGCGTATTCGCCCTGCTTCAGCGCGTTAACCAGATCGCCGGTCTTCACGCCGGTCACCGCTTCGTTGAATTTGATTTCGGCGCGGGCGATATCGCGACCCGCGCTATCCCACACCACCCGGGCGGTCACGCCGTTAAGCGTGTTGAGCTGTTCGATAAACGGCGTCATCTTCGCCACCATCTGCTCGCCGCTCTCTTTGCTCGCCGTCAGGTAGTGTTCAATGGCGCAGGTCAGGCCGAGAATGCCCTCTTTACCCACTTTCATCGCCCGGCCAATCCCCATCGACTGGCGCTTAACCCACTCGACGTACTGGGTTTTGCCGATCACCAGCCCGCTGGTCGGCCCTTCAATCGCTTTCGCGCCGCTGTAGATCACCAGGTCGGCGCCCATGCGGTAGTAGCATTGCAGATCTTCTTCCGCCGCCGCATCGACGATCAGCGGCAAGCCATGCTGGCGCGCCACTTCCGCAGCCTGCGCGACGTTGAGCATGCTTTTCTGTACGCAGTGGTGGGATTTGATGTACAGGATCGCCGCGGTGCGCGGGGTGATTGCCGCCGCCAGCTGTTGGGCAGAACATTCGTTGGCGTAGCCCGCTTCCACCAGCTTACCGCCGCCCAGCGCCACCATGGTGCCGACCGGCGCGCCGAAGTTGACGTTGTGGCCCTTCGGCATGACGATTTCGTTATTCTCTATCGGCGTGACGTGCAGGTTCTCCAGCAGCCAGTCGCTGTCTTTCACCAGCACCGCCGCCACCGACTGGGCAATACCCGCGGAGGCGCAGGAAACAACGGTCGCCCCTTCCACGTCCAGCAGCCTGGCAATGTACTCGCCGGTTTTATTCACCAGGTCTTTCATTTCAAAGTACTGGTTCATACCGGCCATCGCGGCTTCCACCACTTCCGGGCGCGGCGTGGAAACGCCCAACGCCGTCATGCGGCCCGAAGTATTAATCACCTGTTTTAAATGGTATTTCTCAAAAATCGAAGGCATGTTCCGCGCTCCCTTGTTCGGTCAGATAGCCTTTGCCCGCGCGGATCGCGGCCAGCGGCACCAGAATGTTGTCAGCCTGGAGGCTCTCTTTTTCGGCATCCACCAGCAGCGTGGGCCGGTGCTCCAGGCGAAATAGCGTTAAATCGGCGTCGAAGCCCACTTCCAGCCGCCCTTTACGCGACAGGCGCAGCCCCTCGGCGGCGCTGACGGTCACGCAGGCAATCACCTGCGGCAGGGTCATGCCGATGGCGAGGAATTTCGACATCACCAGCGCCAGCGAACGCACCGGGCCGTCGATCCGGTTGCGGCAGTAAATGTCGGAGCTGATGGTGTGCGGCAGAATGCCCAGCGCAATCGCCCGCCGCGCCACTTCAAAGCTGAAGCTGGCGGTGCCGTGCCCAACGTCGAGGTGCACGCCGCGCTGCAGAGCGCGAGTAATCGAGCTACGCAGTTCGCCGGCGGGATTCAGAATGCGGTTCGGCTTGCCGTTATAGCAGTGGGTAATGATGTCGCCGCTGCTCAGCAGGTCGGCGATTTCATCAAGGTTCGGCGGGTTATTGCCGATGTGCACCATCAGCGGAAGATCGCCGTTTTGCTGCTGAATGGTCTTGGCGCGCGCCAGCGGCGTAATGCCGTTTTCGCCCACCACGCTGCTACTCATCCGCGCTTTCAGGCCGACGATAAAATCAGGATGACGCTGCACCGCCTGCTTCACCGCCTCGGCGTCGATATTGGCCATATTGGCCAGTTCGTTCTGCGCAATCAGCCCGACGCGGGAGATATTGAGCAGCGCATAAACTTCCGTCGCCGCTTTGCGGGTCAGCTGATAGAAATCGTCAACGTCGTCGGCACCGGTGCTGCCGGCATCAATCACGGTGGTGACGCCGGTGGCGATACCCACGCTATCCGGCTCATCGTGATAAATCGGCGAATTCGGGTAGCAGTGAACGTGGGAGTCAATCCAGCCGGCGCTAACGTAGCTGTTGCCGTACAGATCGATGGCTTTGCGGGAGGGCGCGCTAATCTCGCCCAGCGCCGCGATTTTCCCGTCCTGGATGGCGATATCAGTCAGGGTATCGTCGACGAGGCGCGCACGGCGCAGGAGTAAATCAAACATAGCTATCTCCTGATGAAAAGAGTGTACGGATGGCGAGGTCATCGGCCTACCAATCACGCTGACGTGTAGGCCTGATAAGCGCAGCGCCATCAGGCGGCTAGCTAATCGCCACCGGGAAGATGGAGCCGAGGATCATCGCGCCGAGGATGGCGCCGCCGGTGATCGGTTTCTGCCAGATGTAGAACAGCAGCGCGCCAACCAGCGAGCCAATCCCGATAGGAATCGAGGCGGTCATCGCGCTGAGGATGATCAAGGGGCCAAGGAAGCGGCCAGAGGCGTTACCGGCCCCCATCATTACGTCGGCACCGTAGGTGGAATCGCTCTGGTTGATGGTGAACTTACGCGCCAGAATGATGATGTAACCCACTGCCAGACCAAGGACCAGGCCGGTGACCAGCGACGCGGCGAAGTTCGCCACCGGGAAGACAAAGCCCGCGCCGAGCAGCAGCGCCGGAACGCCGAGGCCAATACCGGTTTGAATGGCGCCACCGATATCGAGGATCCCCACCAGCGACCCTTCGATAATGCGGGCGAACAGGAAGCTGGCACCAAATGCCGCCACCGCGCCGTACGCGCCAGTATCAATCCCTGCCTTCAGCATGGCCACGAAGGCCACTTCGTTGAAGGCACCGATGCCGTACAGGTAATACATGTGCGTCCCGGCGAAGACACCGGAGGAGAGCAGGCCAACAAAGATCGGGAACGACCAGTCGGCATACCAAAAACCTTTATTCTGTTCCATTATCAGGCTCCCGTTACTTGCCGCTGAGTGAGTTGTGGATCATGTCCAGCCAGTTCGGCACGGTCAGATGGAAGGATTCAATCATCTTCATGTCGAAACCGCGGAAGAAGCCGCTGAGGACAAACAGCGCGACAATGGCGATCATCATCACTTTGGTTACCCGGTTCCAGCCGCTCTCCTCTACCCCTTTACCGATCAGAATACCCAGTACCAGACCCGGTACGGCGTTCCCCATAATCAGCTGCGCCGCGCCGCCGAAAATCGTCGCCCAGAAGCCTGATTTCTTACCGGCATCGATAGCCGCCAGCCAGAAGATCACCGGCATCACGGTATTCACCAGCAGATTTGCCGCCGGCACCAGCACCTTAACCGCGGTGACCTGCAGCGCTTCCGGCACGGAAGAGGCGGTCAGGTTAAGGAAGGCGACGACGATCATGCCGATGATGCCGCAGGCAATCGCCATTCTTTTCGGATCGTGCAGGGTTTCGCCAACGTTACGATTTTTTAGCATCAGCGCCGCCGCGCCCCAGTTAGGGATAATGCGGTGGTCGACGTCCTGGGTGAAGGAGCCTGCTGCAACGGAAGAGGCCCAGGCGTTAAAGAAGAAGCCAAGGCCAAAGGAGAAGTGAGAGGCCGGATCGCCTTCACAGGAGTTAAGCTCGCCCAGGGTACGAAACGCCCCCATCCCCTGCGTGGTGGGGGCGTGAAACATGCGTGCCGCTCCGGCGCCCACGCCGACGCCGACCAGGCCGCCGATAATGAGCGATTTTATTAAAATTATCAGGAACATAGTTAGACCCTTTGCTAACAATCAGGTTTGCGTGACGAAAGCCACTTTATCGAGATCGATGGCGGTCACGTTGACGGTGACGTCCAGCTCCACGCTGTAAGTCCGTCGTTCACGGCGCAAAAAGAAGAACAGAAAGGCCTCTTTTCGTACCGCTTCGCGCGCATGAACAACCGTCACGTCCTGTGGCTCAATACGCAGCAGAATGTGCGATGACGTTTTCATCACCGCAGCCTGCACATGGTTCAGGGCATCGGCGAAGGCCCGTGATTTGCTTTCGCCTTTGCCGGCAACCCTCACCGTGGTGGTGAATTGCTCTTTCATACTTATGCGCCGTATTTCTTTTTCCAGGCTTCAACCAGGCGCTCGCCCAGCTCTTCTTTATCCATAAAGCCGAAGCCCAGCACGTTGCAGCCTTCGTTGATGGCGGTGACGCCCTCTTCAACGGAACGCATGCCATATTTCGCCTTGTAGCCGTATTTGGTCTGCGCGGTGATGGCCCCCGCACCGCCGCTGCCGCAGAAGGAGATGCCGAAGGTGGCGTTTTCCGCTTTCATCATGTCGCCCAGTTTCATATCGGCAGCAACGCCAGGGACGACCACAGCACGTGCGCCCGCTTTCTCAGCGCCTGCAGCGACTTTTTGGCCTTTGCCGAGGCGGTCGCCAATAACAACGGTGATTTGTTCCATGTTTTGCTCCTTACAGGTTTTCTTTTGCGACTTCGAAATGGACGGACAGCAGCCAGGCCTCTTCATCAGGCAAGTTGCCGAACTGCGCGACCACTTCGCGGGCCAGCGTCATTGAATCTGGTGAAATCTCTTCGAACAGGCTGGCATCCACTTCCGGTAGCGGTTCACCGCTGATTGACCGGTGGGCCATCGCCCGCACGTGGGAAGTCAGCATTTGCTCCTGAACGTCGTTAGGGACGATGCCGTGACGGCTTAACAGGGCAAAAACCTGCTGCAGCATCTTGTCAGCCAGGCGTTCGGTCTGCGCTGCCTGCTCCCCTACGTCGTGTATTACCGCTCCGTTATTCACTTCTGATACCCCGCTGATGTCTCTGGGAATCAAAGTAGCGCCGGGGGGAAGGAGTTTGTAGCGAGTTGTTTTCCACTTCGAAGTGGAAAGGGAGACGGCAGGCGTGATCGACCCCACATATTCACAGGGAAAAGGCAAAAACGACGGCTATGGCGTGAGACGTATCACAATAATGAGCGTGGATAAGGCGCCTGCGGCAGCGGAAAGGCCGGAAAAAGAGAGTGGGAAAATGTGATATCGGTAGGCTTTCAGGCGGGAGGCATCGGCTGATACCTCCCGAAAACGACGATTAGCGATACTTCTGATGGTAGGTGTTGCGGGTGGTTTTAAACTCCTCCGCGGCGGCCTGCGCCTCTTTCACCTTGCCTTCGTTCGCCAGCTTCAGCGCACCGTCGATCTGGCCGATCAGAATATCCAGACCATGACGGTAATCTTTCATCTCAGCGCTGTCGGCCGCTTTGCCTTCCAGCTTCGGCGGGGTCTCTTTCTGGGCATCGACCGCGGCGGTACGCATTTTATTCAGCGCCGCTTTCAGCTCGCCGGCGTCGGAGGTCTTCTGTACCACTTGCAGGTTTTCTGCCAGAGTGTCCATGTCTTCGCCCAGGTCGGCGAAGGCCGACGCTGAACCGAGCGCAAAAGCAGAGACAGCCAGCATCGCTAACAGTTTTTTACGCATTGCTCACTTCCTTTTTATTATTTAAGCAAACAGGTGTTATTGCCCGGCGATTTTCATCTCCGGCAGCAGCACAGAACCGCACTGAATGTTGCTGCGCGTTTCAATATCATCGCCAATGGTCACGATATTACGCCACATTTCTTTCAGATTTCCTGCAATGGTGATCTCACTGACAGGATATTGAATTTCGCCGTTTTCTACCCAGAAGCCAGATGCGCCGCGTGAGTAGTCGCCAGTGACGCCACTGACACCCTGCCCCATCAGTTCGGTAACCACAAGACCGGTGCCCATCTCTTTAAGCATCTTTGCAAAACTCAGGCCGCGGCCATTGATGCGCCAGTTGTGGATGCCCCCGGCGTGGCCGGTGCTTTTCATCCCCAGCTTGCGCGCTGAGTAGTTGGTCAGCAGCCACTGGGTCAGCACCCCGTCTTTGATGATGTCACGACGCTCGGTGCGCACGCCTTCGCTGTCGAACGGCGTGGAGGCCAGCCCTTTCAGCAGGTGCGGATGTTCTTCGATGGTCAGCCACTCAGGCAAAATTTGTGTGCCCAGCGAATCGAGCAGGAAGGTGGATTTGCGGTATACCGAACCACCGGCAATCGCGCCCACCAGGTGACCAAACAGCCCGGTAGCCACTTCGTTGGCGAAAATCACTGGCGCCTTCATGGTCGACAGCTTACGCGGCGCCAGACGCGACAGGGTGCGGCGAGCGCACTCTTCCCCAACCCATTCCGGTGACTGCAGATCCTCTATCGCCCGGCCAATGGTGTAGGCGTAGTCGCGCTCCATATCGCCGTCATCTTCCGCGATGACGCAGCTGGAGAGCGAATGGCGAGTCGAGCAGTAACTTTGCAGCATGCCGTGACTGTTACCGAACACTTTGATGCCGTAGTGGCTGTTAAAGCTGCCGCCTTCGGTGTTAGTGATGCGCTTATCTGCCTTCAGGGCCACTTGCTCCGCGCGAGCGGCCAGTTCGATGGCTTCGTCCGGGGAGACTTCCGCCGGGTGGAACAGGTCCAGGTCCGGGGCGTCAAAGGCCAGCAGCTCTTTATCGGCCACACCGGCAAACGGATCCGGGGAGGTGTAGCGCGCAATATCCAGCGCCGCCTGTACGGTGCGGGCGATGGCGTCCGGACTCAGATCGGTCGAGGAGGCGCTGCCTTTACGGTTTTGATGATAGACGGTGATGCCAAGCGCGCCGTCGCTATTGAATTCTACGTTCTCCACTTCGCCATAGCGGGTGCTGACGCCGATGCCCGTCGTTTTGCTGACGGAGACTTCCGCACCGTCAGATTTACCTGCCGCCAGTTCCAGTGCCGTGGTAACGGCTTCTTCCAGCGTCTTACGCTGCTGTGCAACTTGAGAGATGACTTTCATTGCTAATGCCATAATGTAAGAAGGAGTTAACTGAAGTCTAACAGAGAACCGTTTTTCAGTGCGCGCCTTAACTGGTAACATTAGCCTCTTTTTTTAAGGAGCCTGAAGATGACAAAGCAGCCCGATGACTGGCTCGACGACGTGCCCGGTGATGACGTTGAAGATGAAGATGATGAAATCATCTGGGTCAGTAAGAGTGAAATTAAGCGCGACGCGGAAGAACTGAAGCGTCTTGGCGCTGAACTCGTTGACCTGGGGAAAAACGCGCTGGATAAAATTCCGCTGGATACTGACCTGCGTGACGCCATCGAACTCGCCCAGCGTATCAAAAAAGAGGGTCGCCGCCGCCAGCTGCAGCTTATCGGTAAGATGCTGCGCAACCGCGATGTCGATCCGATTCGTCAGGCGCTGGACAAGCTGAAAAACCGCCACAACCAGCAGGTTGCGCTGTTCCACAAGCTGGAGCAGATCCGCGATCGACTGATTGACGATGGGGATGACGCCGTCGCTGAAGTGCTGAACCTGTGGCCAGATGCTGACCGTCAGCAGTTGCGTTCGCTGATCCGCAATGCGAAGAAAGAGAAAGAAGGCAACAAGCCGCCGAAATCGGCGCGCCTGATCTTCCAGTATCTGCGCGAACTGGCGGAAAACGAAGGCTAAGTCCCGCTGTTTTTGCCCGCAATAGTCTCCCGGATGGCGGCGCGCTGCGCCTTATCCGGGCTACAAATCCCTATATATCAAACGGTTACTCTGTTTTGTAGGTCCGCGAAAACGCAGCGCCGCCGGGCAATCTGTACCAGACTCCGTACCCGTCGTTGTGCCGGATGGCGGCTAACGCCTTATCCGGCCTACGGAACCCTATATATCAAACGGTTACTCTGTTTTGTAGGTCCGCGAAAACGCAGCGCCGCCGGGCAACCTGTACCAGACTCCGTTCCCGTCATTGTGCCGGATGGCGGCTAACACCTTATCCGGCCTACGGAATCCTATATATCAAACGGTTACTCAACACCGTAGGCCCGCGCAAGCGCAGCGCCGCCGGGCAAGCTGTACCATGCTCCGTTCCCGTCGTTGTGCCGGATGGCGGCTACGCCTTATCTGGCCTACGGAGCTCTATATATCAACCGGTTACTCTGTTTCGTAGGCCCGCGCAAGCGCAGCGCCGCCGGGCAATCTGTACCAGACTCCGTTCCCGTCATTGTGCCGGATGGCGGCTAACGCCTTATCCGGCCTACCTTCACCCCAGTTCTAAGGCTTGCGCCAGCAGGGGGATTCCCTTCGCATAGCCTGGCTCCCTCATCCGCACGACGATACGTTTGTTTTTTGCCTTGTTGCCAAGCTGAATCGTTAAAGCTAAAAACAATGTAGATCACATATCCTGGTGATAAATACGCATTACTTAGCAAAATAATACGACATCCATCTCATTTAACATCATAAAAACGGCCACTTTCTCACCAGGTGAGGCGCTTCACATTTTAATCACCCCCATGCCGGTAGATTCACACGTCAATGACACAATCGATTCAGCAAAAAGGGAATAAAAATGAAAAAGACATTGGTTCTGACGACGATCGCCCTGCTGGTTTCTGGCTCAGCCGCGGCAAAAACATGGGTGCTGACGAACGCTGAAGAGGGCATGGATAAAGGAAACTGGCAGATCAGCAGCGATCAGCTGAAGGTAAAAGACCATGCGTTCAGCATTGAGCAAAAAGTCCTGCACGGCGGTAAGCAGGAAGGCAGCAAAATCCTCACCATTCACAGTAAAGACGGCCTGACCATCACCCTGAGCCCGACACGCGGCATGAACTTACTGCGTATTGAGGGTTTCGGCAGCCGGATGGGCTGGGATTCGCCGGTTAAAGAGGTCGTCAACCCGGCGTTTATCAACCTGGAAAGCCGCAATGGACTCGGCTGGCTGGAAGGATTCAACGAGATGATGGTCCGCTGCGGCTATGAATGGACCGGCCATCCGGTGACCGCGGACGGGCAGATTTATACCCTGCACGGCAAGGCGGGCAACACTCCGGCCTCGCGGGTAGAAGTCGAGGTGGCTGACAGCGCGCCGTATGAAATCCGCATCCGCGGCCTGGTGAAAGAGAGCACCTTCAAAAAAGCCGATCTGCAGACCCTGACCGAACTGCGCTACGTGCCGGGCAGCAACAGCTTCAGCCTGCATGATGTCTTAACCAACCATGCTGACTATCCGCATGATTATCAGATTATCTACCACAGCAACTTCGGCACCCCGATTCTGGAAGAAGGCGCGCGCTTCCTCGCCCCGATGTCCAGCATCAGCCCGTTCAATGATTACGCGAAGAGCGGGTTAAAAACCTGGCAGACCTATCAGGGACCGACCAAAGATTTTGACGAGATGGTATTTAATATTCAGCCGCTGGCCGATGAAAATCACCAGACCCTGGCCGCGGTGGTCAACAAAGCGGGCGATAAAGGGGCCTCCATTCAGTTTGATACCCGTCAGCTGCCGGTCCTGACGCTATGGAAAAACACCGACACCATCAAACAGGGCTACGTCACCGGTATCGAACCGGGCACCAGCTACGCCTATCCGGTCACCATTGAACGCGAACAAAAACGCGTGAAGCAGCTGCAGCCGGGCGCCAGCGCGCAGTTTGATCTGACCTACACCCTGCTGCACGACAGCGCTCAGGTGGCCGCCGTTGAGCAGAAAATCGCGCAGATTCAGGGCGACAATAAAGTCGCGGAGAACGAGACGCCGATCGCCAAAGAGTAAGGTTGTAACCAGTGAATTCCCGGAGCGGGGCGACGCCCCGTTCCGGACTACTCCCGCCCCATCACCTCGCGCCCGAGATCCCGGGCAAACTGCTGGTACTGTCGCTCATCGATCGGCTGCGGGTAGCTCAGCACCAGCAACTCATGATCCGCGATGCCCTGATGATAGCTCGGGTGATGATGCGCCCACGCATTGGCATGAAACCCCATCGACTGATAAAAGCGCAGCCGTTTATGAGCGATTGCAGTGGTCAGCGGATCGATTTCCAGAATGGTCAGCGGCGCGCGCGTCAGGATCTGCGCCAGCAGCTGTTTACCATAGCCGCGGGAGCGCAGCGTATCGTCGATCGCCAGATGTTCGATATAACCGTAGCCGGCAAACTGCCAGCAGCCGCTGAGGCCAACAAAGACGCCTTCATCGAACCACGCTTCCAGCGCGTAGCGCGGGTGGCTCAGCGCCTGAAGTTTGGCGTCGCTTTCGCGCTGCTCGTGCCACGGAAAGGCGCGCGCGTAGAGCGCGTCCAGCGTGGCGAAATGGGGCGAGTCGGTAGAACGTAATCTTTCGCAGATCAGCATGGCACAATCCCTGGTGGCGAAAACAAAACTGCCCTCGCGCGGAGGGCAGTGATCGGAGGCGTTCGCGCTTATTCTGCCGCGGCCGCTTTTTGCGCCAGCTTATCCAGCAGCTTTTGATGAATGCCGCCGAAGCCGCCGTTGCTCATCACCAGGATATGGTCGCCCGGGTGGGCGGTTTTGACCACCATGTCCGCCAGGGTATCGACGTCGGCGCTCCAGTGGGCTGGCTGGACGCAGGCTTCCGCCACTTCAGCCACCTGCCACGGAATATGCTGCGGCTGCAGGAGAAACACTTCATCAGCGCGACCAAGCGACGGCGCCAGATCGTCCTTGCAAACGCCCATTTTCATGGTGTTAGAGCGCGGCTCCAGCACGGCGAGAATACGCGCGGTGCCGCCCACTTTGCCGCGCAGCGCCTGCAGCGTGGCGAGGATCGCCGTCGGATGATGGGCGAAATCGTCATACACGGTGACGCCGTTGGCTTCACCGCGCAGCTCCAGGCGACGGCGGGCGTTGATAAAGCTGCCCAGCGCGTTCGCGGCATCCGCCGGCAGCACGCCGACGTGACGCGCCGCGGCAATCGCCATCAGGCCGTTATGCATATTATGCTCGCCGACCAGCGCCCACTTCACCTCGCCGACTTTTTCGCCGTCGAGCAGCACTTCCCACTGAGAGGCGTCGGCGTTCAGTTTCTTCGCCTGCCAGTGGCCCTGCTCGCCCACCAGCTCCTGCTCGCTCCAGCAGCCCATCGCCATCACCTGCTTCAGGTTGATGTCGTTCTCCGGCAGGATAATTTTGCCTTTGCCCGGCACGATGCGCACCAGATGGTGGAACTGTTTCTGAATCGCCTTCAGGTCGTCAAAGATGTCCGCGTGATCGAACTCAAGGTTGTTGAGGATCAGCGTCCGCGGGCAGTAGTGAACAAACTTGGAGCGCTTGTCGAAGAAGGCACAGTCGTATTCATCCGCTTCAATGACGAAGAACGGGCTGTCGCCCAGACGCGCAGAGACCTCGAAATTACCCGGTACGCCACCGATCACGAAGCCCGGTTTATAGCCGCAGGCTTCGAGGATCCAGGTTGCCATCCCGGCAGTGGTGGTTTTGCCGTGGGTCCCGGCGACGGCCAGCACCCAGCGATCGCGCAGCACGAAGTCGTGCAGCCACTGCGGGCCGGACATATACGGAATATTGTTTTCCAGCACCGCTTCAACGCACGGGTTGCCGCGAGTCATGGCGTTACCGATGATCACCAGATCTGGCCGGGGATCCAGCTGGCTGGGGTCATAACCCTGAATTAAATCAATCCCCTGGTTTTCCAGCAGGGTGCTCATCGGCGGATAGACGTTAGCATCCGACCCTGTTACCTCATGACCGAGGGAGCGCGCCAGCATGGCCAGGCCCCCCATAAACGTGCCACAGATTCCTAAAATATGAATGCGCATTCGTCATTTCCTTCTCTTATCCGGGGCACATTTTACCCATATCCCGGGCCCTGGCGAAATGCATTTCAGGCGAATCTGTATTTTGCTGGCGCGATTCACCAGTGCGCACTTTTTTGATTCTTTGTTAAGATTGTTGCGTTCGTTTTACTCAACATAAAAATGCAGGGAACGAGTTATGAAAACGTTAGGTGAGTTTATTGTTGAAAAGCAGCACGAGTTCTCCCACGCCACCGGTGAGCTGACTGCTTTGTTGTCAGCAATAAAGTTGGGCGCCAAGATCATCCACCGCGATATCAACAAGGCCGGTCTGGTCGATATCCTGGGTGCCAGCGGTGCTGAAAACGTTCAGGGCGAGGTTCAGCAAAAACTCGATCTGTTCGCTAATGAAAAATTAAAAGCCGCACTGCGAGCACGCGATATTGTTGCCGGGATCGCCTCCGAAGAAGAAGATGAAATTGTTGTCTTCGAAGGGTGTGAACACGCCAAATACGTGGTGCTGATGGACCCTCTGGATGGCTCCTCTAACATCGACGTTAACGTCTCTGTCGGAACGATCTTCTCTATCTACCGCCGCGTCACGCCTGTCGGCACGCCGGTGACAGAAGAAGACTTCCTGCAGCCGGGTAACAGGCAGGTGGCCGCGGGCTATGTGGTCTACGGCTCTTCGACGATGCTGGTATATACCACCGGCTGCGGCGTCCACGCCTTCACCTACGACCCGTCCCTCGGCGTCTTCTGTCTGTGTCAGGAACGCATGCGCTTCCCGGAGAAGGGCAATACCTACTCCATCAACGAAGGCAACTACATCAAATTCCCGCAGGGCGTGAAGAAGTACATTAAGTACTGCCAGGAAGAGGACAAAGAGACTCAGCGTCCTTATACCTCACGCTATATCGGCTCGCTGGTGGCGGACTTCCACCGTAACCTGCTGAAGGGCGGCATCTACCTGTATCCGAGCACCGCCAGCCACCCGGACGGCAAGCTGCGCCTGCTGTATGAATGCAACCCGATGGCCTTCCTCGCCGAACAGGCTGGCGGTAAGGCCAGCGACGGTAAAGAGCGTATTCTGGATATTATCCCGGAAAGCCTGCACCAGCGCCGCTCGTTCTTCGTCGGTAACAACCACATGGTAGAAGACGTCGAGAACTTCATTAAAGAGTTCCCGGACGCCTGATCCCTGCCCTCCCTTCCCGCCTTGCGGGAAGGGAGTTCCCTGTTAGCGACTCCCCGCTCCGCTCACCCGCGTCACCGCCGCATTCTGCCGATTTTCCCACAGCACGGTCAGCCCACGCTGCAGCGCGATAAAGATAAACAGCAAAATACCGATAGCGATTTTCGTCCACCATGAGCTGAGGGTGCCGTCGAAGTTGATGTAGGTCTGAATTAACCCCTGAATCGCCACCCCGAACAGCGTTCCCAGCACGGTGCCAACACCGCCGCTGAGCAGTGTGCCGCCGATCACCACCGAGGCAATGGCGTCCAGCTCCACGCCGACGCCCGCCAGCGCATAGCCTGCCTGGGTATAAATGGAAAAGACGATCCCGGCCAGCGTCGCCAGCCCGGTGGAAAGCATATAGATACGGATCGTGGCGCTGCGAGTCGAAATCCCCATTAAATTCGCCGACGTGGCGTTGCCGCCGATGGCATACACCTGGTTGCCAAAGCGAGTGCGATGGGCCACAAAAATACCGGCCACCACCACCAGCAGCATCAGTAGCCCCATGGCGCTGAGACGACCGCCGCCGGGGATGGTCCATGCCAGCCCAGACAAGGTGTCGTAGACCGGATGGTTAATCGGAATCGACTCCTCCGACACCAGATAGCTGACGCCGCGCAGAAAGAACATGCCGGCGAGCGTGATGATAAAAGCCGGGATCTTTAGCGCGTCGATAAGCAGCCCCATAAACGCACCGAAGGCACAGCCCATCACCAGCACCAGTGGAAACGCCACCAGCGGTGATATTCCCCAAAAGCCAATCGCTTTGGCGAGGAAGACGCCGGTAAAGGCGATCACCGACCCCACCGACAGATCGATCCCGCCGGAGAGGATCACAAATGTCATGCCGACGGCGATGATCCCAAGGAAGGCATTATCCGTCAGGATATTGCAGATCACCCGCGTTGAGGCAAAGCCGGGGAATTGCGTCAGGCAGTAGAGGTAGCCCAGCACAAACACCGCAAGGGTGATCATCAACGGTAAATTACGTTTTATCATGGCCGCGTACCCCTTTCAGTAAACCGATAAAGCGCGGCGACTGGACAATCAGTACGCACAGCACCACCACCGCTTTCACCACCTGGTTGAGCTCCGGCGGAAAGCCAGAAAGCAAAATGCCGGTATTCATTCCCTGGATAATCAGCGCCCCCACCACCGACAGCAGCAGGTTGAAGCGCCCGCCCATCAGCGAGGCGCCGCCGATGACCACCGCCAGAATGGCGTCCAGTTCGAGCCACAACCCGGCGTTATTCGCATCCGCGCCGCGAATATCCGCCGCCACGATAATCCCGGCAATCGCTGCGCAGACGCCGCTCAGGACATAGGCCAGCATCACCACAATACGAGTATTCACGCCGGCGTTTTTCGCCGCGCGAATGTTGATCCCCACCGCTTCGATAAACATACCCAGCGCCGTTTTACGGGTAAACAGCCAGAACAGCAGCAGCGTGGCGGCGGCGATGATCACCGGCGTCGGAAACAGCAGAAACGATCCGCTGCCGAGCCATGCCAGGGCCGGGGAATCAAAGGTGACGATCTGCCCCGAGGTGATTAACTGCGCCACCCCGCGTCCGGCCACCATCAGGATCAGCGTCGCCACAAAAGGTTGGATCTTAAGGATCGCCACGAGGATACCGTTCCACAGCCCGGCCAGCGCACCGGCCCCCAGCGAGGCCAGCACCACCACCGGCAGGCTGTGCCCGGCGACGGTCATTGAGGCGGCCGTCGCGCCGGCAATCGCCATCACCGCCCCCACCGACAGATCGATACCGCCGGTGGCGATCACCAGCGTCATGCCGATGGCCAGCAGCGCCACCGGCGCGGCGCGGTTAAGAATATCGATCGGGCTGCCAAACAGGCGGCCATCCTGGAGCACCACCTGATAAAAATGGGGCGCGACCAGGCTGTCGACCAACAGAACCAGCAGCAAGGCAATGATCTGCGGGGTGCCCTTCGGCCAGCTGAAGCGTCGCTTCTCAGGGCCGGTTTGCGAAAGAGATCGAGGCATCATGAGTTACTCCTTATGCCGCAATAGCGTTCATGATCGCCGGTACAGAGAGCTCGGCGAGCGGGATCTCCGCTACCTGTCGGCGATCCCGCATGATAATGACCCGATCGGCGTAACCCACCAGCTCCTCCAGTTCAGAGGAGATGACCAGCAGCGCCAGACCATCGGCGCAGAGGGTTTCAATCAGGCGAATAATTTCCGCATGGGCGCCGACGTCGATGCCGCGGGTCGGCTCATCGAGGATCAGGAACTGCGGTTTGGTCAGTAACCAGCGGGAGAGCAGCACCTTCTGCTGGTTGCCGCCAGAGAGAAACTCGATCGGCTGCTCCGCGCTCGGGGTACGGATCCCCAGTTGGCGAATAAAGCGCTCGGCGATCTCGTTCTGCTCACGCCGGGGGATCGGCCGCAGCCAGCCGCGCTGCGCCTGCAGGGCGAGGACGATATTTTCCCGCACCGAAGCGGCGGCGATAATGCCGTCGGTTTTGCGATCTTCAGGACAGAAGCCGATCCCGAGGCAGGAAGCCTGATGCGGAGAGCGCAGGGTCTGCGGTTTGCCTTTGATCCACGCCTTCCCGCTGTCCGCCGTTTTAATGCCGAAGATCACCTCGGCGGTTTCCGTGCGTCCGGAACCCAGCAGGCCGGCGAGACCCACAATTTCGCCCGGACGGACCTGCAGGTCGAACGGCGCGATGGTGCCTTTTTTACCGTAGCCTTCAAACGCCGCCACCGGCTTATCGCTCAGCAGGGTACGACCCGCCCGCTGCAGGGCATTGTGGTCCAGTTCACGACCCAGCATCATTTTCACCAGCTCAATCTGCGGCAGTTCTCGGGTCTCGCGGCAGCCGACGAAACTGCCGTTACGCAGCACGGTGATGCGATCGCTGACCGCATAGACCTGGTCGAGAAAATGGGTGACGAAGATCAGGCTGACGCCGTTATCCCTGAGCTGGCGCATCAGAGTGAACAGCATCTCCACCTCCTGGGTATCGAGGCTGGCGGTGGGCTCGTCGAGGATCAGCACTTTGGCCGACAGGTCGATGGCCCGACAGATAGCGACGATCTGCTGCATCGCCACCGAAAAGCGGTTCAGCGGTTCGCGCACGTCGAGGGAAAAGCCGTAGGAGGCCATCAGCGCCGTCGCCCGGGCCTCCATCTCTTTGCGTCGCAGCAGGCCAAACCGCCGTGGCTCACGGCCGATGAACAGGTTATCCGCCACCGACATATTGGGCAGCAGGTTCACTTCCTGGTAGACGGTGCCAATCCCCAACTGCTGGGCATGGGCGGTATTTTTGGGCGAAATAGCCTGACCTTCCAGCCAGATGGTGCCGCGATCGGCATGGTAAACACCGGTAAGCGCTTTGATCAGCGTCGATTTTCCGGCGCCGTTTTCGCCCAACAGGGCCATGATTTCGCCGCGCCGCAGGCTAAAGTTGACGTTATCCAGCGCCTTAACGCCGGGGAAGAATTTACTGAGTCCTTCGGTGCGAAGGATCTCCTGGTGTGCCTCGGCGCTCATAATCGATGTCACCTTCAAATGATGTCAGGTTACCCCGGGTCGCACTGGACTTCCCGGGGTTACTGGAACGCTGCTTTTCACCCTCTCCCACTGGGGAGAGGGATGGAATGAGGGGCTCCCCACTCAGTAGCCCATATTTTTCTTCTTCTCTAACTCTTCTTTCGCCGTATCCGGCAGATACAGCGTCGATTTGGTAATGGTCAGCTTCTCAGGCAGGGTGCCGTCTTTTTTGTATTTCTCCAGCGCATCAAACGCCGGGCCGGCCATGTTTGGCGTCAGTTCGACGCTGGCGTTGGCTTCACCAGCGATCATGGCTTTATAGATATCCGGCACGCCGTCGATGGAGCCCGTGAGGATATCTTTGCCCGGCTTCAGGCCAGCCTCTTTAATGGCCTGGATGGCGCCGATCACCATGTCATCGTTATGGGCGAAGACCATGCAGATGTTTTTGCCGTTATTCTCAGCTTTGATAAAGCTCTCCATAACCTCTTTCCCTTTGCTGCGGGTGAAGTCGCCGGACTGAGAGCGGATAATTTTGATATTCGACGCTTTGGCAATCGCGTCGGCGAACCCTTTCTTACGATCGATAGCCACGCTGGCCCCAACGGTGCCCTGCAGTTCAACGACGTTACACGGCTTACCGTCGACGGTTTTCACCAGCCAGTCGCCAATCAGCTGGCCTTCCAGCACGTTGTTGGCGGTCACGGTGGTCATGTAGAGATCTTTATCTTTAACATCAATGGAACGGTCGAGAAGGAAGACCGGGATCTTGGCCTCTTTCGCCTCTTTCAGCACCGGTTCCCAGCCGGTGGCCACCACCGGTGCAATGAAGATCGCGTCTACCCCCTGAGCGATAAAGGAGCGCACGGCTTTGATCTGGTTTTCCTGTTTTTGCTGACCATCTGCGATCTTCAGGGTGATACCGCGCTTGGCGGCCTCCTCTTTCGCGACGCTGGTTTCCGCCGCACGCCAGCCGGATTCAGAACCGACCTGCGAAAAACCTACGGTTAGCGGGGCAGCTATCGCCATAGACGACATAGCTGCGGAAACTGCTGTGACAAGAAGTAAGCGCTTCCACATAAGGGTATCCTCGTAGGGTTATTGTTGGTTAAAGTCTCACCTGCGAACAAACTATAGACAATCGGTGATGTAACTGAATGCGTTACATCACACTTCAAAAAAGTAAATGAAATGTTAATGCTCGCCTCTTTGCCCAGCGGAGAGCCGATAAGGCTTCGCGAGGAGCGCGGCTGTTGCGGTTTATGACGTTTTTTTAAGCGGTTTGATAAATCAATCACATGCAATGAAAACGTTTACATAAATTTATTCATGATGTAGCTATGTTTATGGATTTTCATGTCATTTTTGCGCGCAAAATTCAGAGCACTCCGCGGCGATATGGGGAAAAAGAAGCGAAGACTTTCGATGTGAGTTGGCTATAATACCGAGCACTTGTTTGCCATACATTTTAAAGGAAACAGACATGAGCTTACTCAACGTACCTGCGGGCAAAGATCTGCCGGAAGACATCTACGTCGTGATCGAAATCCCGGCGAACGCAGACCCCATCAAATACGAAGTCGACAAAGAGAGCGGTGCACTGTTCGTTGACCGTTTCATGTCCACGGCGATGTTCTATCCGTGCAACTACGGTTACATCAACCACACCCTGTCCCTGGACGGCGACCCGGTTGACGTGCTGGTCCCGACGCCGTACCCGCTGGAACCAGGTTCAGTTATCCGCTGCCGTCCGGTTGGCGTTCTGAAGATGACCGACGAATCCGGTGAAGATGCGAAACTGGTTGCCGTACCGCACACCAAGCTGAGCAAAGAATACGATCACATCAACGATGTGAACGACCTGCCGGAACTGCTGAAAGCCCAGATCACTCACTTCTTTGAGCACTACAAAGATCTGGAAAAAGGCAAGTGGGTTAAAGTCGACGGTTGGGACAACGCGGAAGCAGCGAAAGCTGAAATCGTTGCCTCTTTCGAGCGCGCTAAGCAGAAGTAATTCTGTCTCAGGCAGGGTCATGCCCTGCCTGATTGCGGCACGGATAGCCGCGATAACACCATGGAGGGTGTCCCGTGAAAAGCGTTCGCTATTTCACTCTGAACTATACCGGTTTCACCACCGCCGCCTGTGAAAAACAGGGGTATCTGCGCTTTATCGCTGGCGAACATGTCTTTTATACCGATAAACGCTATTTTAAAGACCCCGCGCTTTTTGACCGCCTGAAGATCAATCAGCCTCTGCATCTTGGCGCCCGCCGCCTGGACAACGGCAGTTACTGGATCCACTGGCTCAGCGATGGCGAAACGCTCCTTGAGCCCAGTCAACGCGTAAAGCGCTGGGCCCGTCCGTTACTGCTTATCAGCTTGCTGACGCTCATCGTCTCCCTTATCCCGCTCTTGATGAGCACCTCAGAATGGGGAAGATTCGGCTGCGGCATTATCGCGATACTGGCCTTCATCGCGCTGTTAACAGGACTCTGCGAGCGACTGTTCCACCCGGCGCTAAAACGGCACCCCGCCATGCGCGATCTGCTGGCGAAGATGGCAATGGCCCGCCGCCGCGACTTTTCGTTTTGCCAGCGGCTACCTGCAACGGCGCGGGCCGTCCGCCAGTCGGCGATGCCTGTTACGCAAGCCCTGCCGAAACGCTATGCCGTTAAGACAGAAATTATCACCGATACCCACTTTAAGAAGTGGTATGCGGGCAACCCAACCCGGGAATATCACGGCCTCGGGATACAATGCGGCTCCGTACCGCTGGCTTTCTGGTGGCAGGCAGGCTGCGCCAATTTCGCGCTGCATCCCGTTCTCTATCGACGTCAGCCACCGTTTATCGCCAGTGGCGATCGCCTCGTCGCCGTGTACGAGCGCGACAGCCGTGCGATCCACGCGCTATACAATGCCAGCGACGGCGCGGCTTATATAAAAAACCATCCACTCTATCCAGGCCGCCGACAACTGGCGCTGCTCTATTACCTGTTTTACGGCCTCACGCTGGTGATGTATCTGCTATTTCTCGCTGTTGAACTCATCAGTGCCCGTCAGTCAGGCCGGAGCGTCTGGTGGCAGGTTCAGGATTCACTGGACATGCTGTCCCTATTGTTACTCTGCTTTGGCGGGATACTGGCGGTACTGGAGCTGATTGGCCCAACGGCCTGGTTATTGTCACACCGGGTGGCTGACTGGCTGAAGATGCGCTCGGCGATGCGGCGTTACCTCCGGCATATCGCCCCCCATACCACGCTTGAGGAGGTCATGTAATGTTCAGCACCCCAACACGACGATTATTATTTCTCGCGCTGACGACGCTGGCTTCCGCGATGTGGCTGGCAAAGGATCGTCTGCCACTCTGGTAGGTGCGGGGCATAAAAAACAACGCCACCCGAAGGTGGCGCTGTCGTGGTTAGTACTGGTCGCGATCCAACCAGTTGCCGTTCGCTATCAACGTGCATCCCTCAACGGAACGTTGATACACATACATCCATGCGCTGCCGTAAGGCGTCTGAATGAGGTGGCGCGCATACTCGCCCCCCTTCGTGCGTAGCGCATCCAGTTCGGCTAGCGTCGATGCATCAATACGATAAACTTCACCATGTACTGTGCCTTCGCCGGGCACCGCGCCTGGATAGTGGCCCAGGCTGTACAGCTGATAATCGTTGACACTATGAGCGCCCAGCCACTGAGCGTTGGTCATCCAGTGGCTGTTGCCTTGTTTGCGTCGTAAACTGCCGTAAACAAATATTCGCATTGCTAAAACTCAAACTGATAGAGCAAATCGAGCGCCTGGTCAATGCCAGACACCGCTTCCACATATAGCCTAGGCATCAGGCGATAACGTAAAGTCAGCGTCGCCAGGGAATCGAAAATACCGACCCCATATTTTACCTGCAGACCCGGCAGTACATAGCCGCTGACCACCACCTGGGAAGAGTCGCCTACCCCTTCGGTGTCCAACGCCAAATTGCTTACGCCAAACGTCTCGCCGATTTTACCCACAACCTGACCACTTTGTGCAACCCCCATTCCAATAAGCATTGAGGTCATCGCGGCACTATCGCTCTGTCCGCTGCTCAAACCCTGGCCGCGCAGCAGATAAGATAGCGCTTCCTGCTGGGACATCACCGGGTCAGAGAAGATCTCCGCTTTCGGCTGATCGGCGGAGCCGGTGACGCGAACGCCGGCGATCACATCGTCTTCGGTAGCATCCGGGTTACGAATCGCTTCGATATTCAGCAGCGGCTGATCCGGCGGACCGGAGAACAGCAGCTCCCCTTTGCGAACAATCAGATCCTGACCATAGGCGTGGAAGCGGCCGTCCGGAATATTGATCTGCCCGTTGAGACCCAACCCTTGTTTATCCTGTGCCACTTTCAAATCACCGGTCAGACGCGCTTTCAGACCAAAGGCTTCCAGACGCACGTTGTTGCCGACGTGAATCGTCAGGTTGCTGTTGATCGGGATACCGGCGCTCTGCTGGTTAATCGGCTTGAGGTTTTTATCCAGCATCACTTCATCAGAAGACACGCCAACCGCGCTCTCCGGCACCTCGTTGACCACGATCCGCGCCCAGGGCACATCCACCTTGCCATCAAGGCTGAACAGGCTCGGCGTGGCGGTAAACACCACGTCCGGCGACACATCGAGACGTACCATTGGCGGCACCGTGATCCGCACCCGGCTGCCCTTCGCCGCAATCTGTGCCCGCCAGTTATCGATCTGCGTCCAGTCGGCGTTGCCGCTGAGAGCGATTTGCCCCTGGCGGGTGTTCACCGTCCCCTGCAGGGTCGAGCGCGTGCCGTTGAAGTTCATCGCCAGCTGGCTCGGCTGCATATCAAACGGCATGAAGTTGCCATCGATATCCACCCCGCTCAGTTGCATCTGGCCGAACAGCTGCGGGCTTTTCACGTTGCCGCCCAGACGCAGACGGGCGTTGAGCCTCCCCTCAGCTTTTTCGCCGCGTGCGAAAATCGGGTTGATCATCGCCAGCGAGAAGTTGCTGATATTGACGTTGCCGCCGAGATTACGCCGCCCCTGCGGGTCGGTGACCTGCACCTGCCCATCCAGTTGACCATTGTTGGTCAGGCGGATAAGCCAGCCCAGCTCGGCGCGATTGTTATGCAGGTCGGCGCTGAGATTCAGCGTATCGAACGCCACCGGCAGCGGCGCGTCATTGACCACCTGGGTCACCTTGACGTTGCGCCCGCTGAGGGTCACTTTGCCCTGCGGCAGCCCCTCTTTGGTGGTGTCCCAGCTCACATCGGCATTACCGGTAAAGACGCCGCTGGCCTGGGTCGCCTCCGGCATAAACGGCTTGAGCATCGCCAGATCGAAGCGGTTGAGATTCACTCGCGCACGCCCGCTGGCGCCCGCGTCGATGGTCTCAGGGACGCAGAGCTCGGCGTTCGGGTTGCTCCAGCAGTGTGGCCCGATGCTGATTTTCTGCTCCTGGTTGCGGTAGTCCAGCGCAATGCTGCGCGTCAGCGCTACCGGCCCCACCGGCGTCTGGAAGCGGGTATCGCTCAGGGAGCCTCTCCAGCGTTCGGCCTGACGATCGAAGCTACCTGCCAGCGTCAGCTGGCCGGAAACCGGATCGCCCTGCACCCGCAGCCGCAGCTCATGCTGCTTCTCAGTACCTTTGGCATTGAGCTGCACCAGACTGATATTGACCCCCGGCTGGCTAATGCGATCTACCCGCACATCCAGGTTACCGCCAATCTGATCGGTGGATTTCACGTCCCCTTTGACGTTGACCTGGGCGATGGTCAGTTCCTGCCAGCGCAGCGCCCGGGCGGTGATGTCAGCCAGCAGCTGCGGCGCATCGACAGTGCCGCGCACTTTCACCAGCCCCTTCGCCGTTCCGCCGAGCCCCGGCAGCGCATTATCCAGATGCGGGGCATCGATGGTGGCGTCGAGATTAAGATCCTTCACCCCCAGCTCGCCTTTGATATCGGCACTGTTCGGGCCTAACGCCAGGTGCAGGCCCGGGATTTTCCACTGCAGATAGCTGTTACCCTGCAGCGAGCCCGAAACATCCACTTTGTTCTGCTTCACGTTGCCGGTAATTTTCAGCTCCGGCACCGACATCTGCCAGCTGCCGCCGTACAGGCTGCCCTGGGTCTTGATCATGCCGTTGAGCTTCGACGGCCAGTCCGGCACCTCTTTGGCGGTGTTGATCCCGTCAAGGGTCAGCTCGCCGCGCCAGCTGATCGCCTGCTGCCAGTCGAGCAGCGCCTTCAGCTCGGTTTTCCCTTCCAGGGCGTTGACCGTCAGCTTGTCGAGATTAATCTGCCGCTCATTGCCTTTGGCGTTGAGGGTGATTTTCGCCGGCGGCAGCGACTGACCTTTCACCGCCGTGGAGAAGGCCAGCGCGTAGTCGGTCATTTTGCCGCTGAACTTCAGCTGAACATCGTCGGCCTGGAACTGCTTCTCGCCGCTGAATGGCCAGGCGAGCTGCTTACTCTTCAGCTCCATATTGAGCGGCAGCCCGGCCTCCGCCAGCTGCGCATCCGCGCGCAGCGTGGCCGCGACCGGCCCGCTTAAGTCCACCCCGACCTTGAGCGTTTTACGTACTTCGCCGCCCACCTTCAGCTGCACCTTCTCCCCTTTCATCGGGTCAACGTTCAGCGTTCCGGCGAGGGTAATGTCCACCGGCCAGTTATCCTGCAGCTGCGCGCTGCCCGAGGCGCTGACCTTGCCCTGATCGGAGTCGATATCAAGGGCGTCGAGCTTCATCTGGCCGTCGATACTGCTGACTTTCAGCAGCAGGTTATACACGGTGATGTCGGTATCGCCGGTCAGGCGCAGCTGCTCCCCGCGGAACGCCTGAATATTGAGGTTCAGCGGCAGGTGCACATCGGTCATTGCCGGCAGTACCGGCTGCGAGAAGAGGTCGGTCATCGTCTCGCCGAGCGGTTTTTCCTGCGGCTGCGGGTTGTCGATTTTCGGCTCGACCACCTGCTCCTGCGCCACTTTCGCCACCTTCGGCAGGGCAATCAGCAGCCCCTGCAGCGAGGTCGGCGTCAGGGTCAGGTTTTTCTCCTGCCAGTTCAGGCCGGTGGAAAAATCGCGCACGGACACTGCGGTATCGTCGATTTTAACGTTGACGTTATGCAGCGCGACGCGGCTGAGGGTGATCGGATAAGGGGTGGAGAGATTCAGCGGCCCGCTGTCTTCTTCCTCGACCGGCGCGGCGGGCGGCATCTTCTTGGTATCGACGGCGACGTAAATATCGCGCAGCGCGATGTCGTTCACGCACAGGCTGCTGTCCCACAGGCAGCGCAACCGGACGCTGAGGTGAAACTGGCCAGCGGTGACCGCCACGCCGGGCTGCTCGTAGCGAACATTATCGAGGGTTAAATCACGCCAGCCACCGGTGACGTTGCCGATATCCAGCCCTGGTACCCAGCGATCCGCCGCTTTGAACACCAGATGCAAGCCGGTGGTCGTCCCCACCAGGAACCCGACGGTGCCCAGCAGGAGCACCAACACGATTAAGACGCCGAGGCTTATCTTCTTCCATAAACTCATAATTCAGGCCCCAGACCGATGTAAAACTGTAAACCATGCTCTTCTTTGTCGCCGATCGGCCGGGCGATATCCAGCTTGATCGGCCCCACCGGCGACTGCCAGCGCACGCCCACCCCGGCGCCGGTTTTGAAATCGCTCTCGCGAATATCGCTGACCGCTTCGCCGCTATCGACAAACACGGCCCCCCACCATTTACCACTGACGTTGTACTGATACTCCAGCGAGCCGGTCGCCAGCTTTGAGGCCCCGATTAGCTTGCCGTCATCGTCCTTCGGCGAGATGGATTTGTATTTATAGCCGCGAATACTGCGATCGCCCCCGGCGAAAAAGCGCAGGTCCGGCGGCACCTTGTCAAAGTTGTCCGCTTCGATCCAGCCCAGGTTGCCGCGCACCACAAAGCGGTGGCGGTCATAGAGGGTACGGATCCAGACGTCCTGGGCCTGCATCACGATGAAGTTGATGTCCGAGCCCCACATGGTGTTGGAGTAGTCCACGGAGTAGCGCTGTGAATCGCCCCAGGTGGGCATCAGACCACCGCGGGATCGGGTGCGGTTCACCGAGACCCCAGGGTAAATCAGCATGGTGGTGTTGGTGACGTTCGCCTGGGTAAAGTGGTCCAGGCTCCAGCGCAGGTTGATCGCCCGCTGCCAGCCGCTCGACATCTCCCAGAAACGCGATACACCAAGCGTGGTGGAGTCGGCCTGGGTGTCATTAAGATCGGTGCGCTTAAAGCCGCCCTGCATCAGATAGTACTGCTCCAGCGGGCTCTTCAGCAGCGGGACTTTGTAGGTAAAGTCGAACTGCTGCTCCGGGGCAGAGAGACTGATGCTGGAGGTCAGGCTGTGGCCATACGAGTTCATCCACGGTTTTTTCCACGTGGCTTTCACGCGCGGCCCGACATCGGTTGAAAAGCCAACCCCGGTTTCCACGGTGTTCTCTTTGCGTGGCGAAACAACGCCCTGCAGAGGCAGCACCTTGGTTTTCCGTGATTTCGCAAAATCAGGCGCCACCACCACCGAACTGAACCAGCCGGTCGCCGCCAGGCGGCGGTTTAGCTCGGCCAGATCCTGCGAGGTGTAGTAGTCGCCCTCTTTAAACGGCACGAGGTTTTGCAGGTATTCATCGCGAATTTGCGATCCGGAGAAGGTGACGTGACCAAAGCGATAGCGCTCGCCGCTGTCGTAATCGATATCCCAGAACGCCTGGTGGCGGTCAAGGGAGACCCCGAGCTGGCTTTTGTTGAACTCGCTGTCAAAGTAGCCTTTGCGCAGGGCGACGCGGGTCAACGAGCTCTTGAAACCGTCATAATCGCCATGGTTCAGCACCGTCCCGATGGCCGGACGCGTTTTTAGCAGCGCCAGATAGTCGCTATCGGTACGGGCGCCGCCGCGCAGAATCACCTCGGTTCCGCCAATGCGCACCGGTTCACCCGGGGTCACTTTGGCGATCAGCACCTGACGCCCCCTTTGCGGCGGCGGACGTAAATCAAATTCAATCGTCGGCTCGTAATAACCCAGCGCTTTCAGACCTTCGCGAATGGCGTCATCGACGCGCGCGCGAAAGCGACGATCCGGCGTGACTTCATCACTCTGGATCGTGGAAAGCTGGGCGCGAACGTTTCTCTCCAGCTCCCCGGATAATCCCTCAACCTGCAAACGCACATTCGCTGCGCTGGCGATCCCGCTGACCAGCAAAAGGCTGGTGACACATAACTGGCGGATTTTTAGCACATTTTCTCCTGAATATCCCTGTTTCCCCCCACAGGAAACACTGGCGCCGCTCCACGGCTTAACAAAACCCTAACAACCAGGGTTGAAAAAGTGGCAATAACCCAAATAATTCTTATGTATTAATCTAGACGTATTACGCGTGTTTATTGTGTTAAAAGACACGCTTCGTTACAACCTTAACGACGATTTCTGTATTGAGAGGCCAACCGTGAGTCTATTTGATAAAACGCATCTTGTCGCCCAGGCGGATGCGCTGCCTGGACGCAATACCCCCATGCCAGTGGCGACGCTCCACGCAGTTAACGGCCACTCGATGACCAACGTCCCGGCGGGGATGGAAGTGGCGCTGTTCGCCATGGGCTGCTTCTGGGGAGTTGAACGCCTGTTCTGGCAATTGCCGGGGGTTTACAGCACCGCCGCAGGCTACACCGGTGGCTATACGCCGAATCCGACCTATCGCGAAGTGTGCAGCGGCCAGACCGGCCACGCGGAAGCGGTGCGCGTGGTTTACGATCCGCAGGTGATTAGCTATGAGCAGTTATTGCAGGTGTTCTGGGAAAATCACGATCCGGCGCAAGGCATGCGACAGGGGAACGACCACGGTACCCAGTACCGTTCGGCGATTTACCCGCTGACGCCGGAACAAACGGCAGCGGCAAAGGCCAGTCTCGCCCGCTTCCAGGCGGCGATGAATGATGCGCACGATACCCGCCACATCACTACCGAGATCGCTACCGCCAAACCGTTCTACTATGCCGAGGACGATCATCAGCAGTATCTGTATAAAAACCCGCACGGCTATTGCGGCATCGGCGGCATCGGCGTGTGCCTGCCGCCTCAGGCGTAATTCTGATTTCTGCCTCTACAGCGAGGCGGTTAATGAACGCTCTGGCGGCTTTACATTCCCTTACGCTATACTACTCAGTGTGACAGCCGGTCCAGCGCCTTCGGACCGGTTTTTTATGTATTCCACATTTAAGTTATCAACTTCCCTTCCGAGGATCTGACCTCTACGGTCAGAAAAGATATGTTAAACAGTATTTTAGTAATACTCTGTCTGATAGCCGTCAGTGCTTTTTTTTCGATATCGGAAATCTCACTGGCCGCCTCACGTAAAATCAAACTGAAACTGCTGGCCGATGAAGGCAACGTCAACGCACAGCGCGTGCTGAAGATGCAGGAGAACCCAGGTACCTTCTTTACCGTCGTGCAGATTGGCCTCAACGCCGTTGCTATTCTTGGTGGTATCGTGGGCGACGCAGCCTTCTCCCCGGCTTTTTATAGCCTGCTCAGCGGGTATATGTCGCCGGAGCTCTCCGAGCAGCTGAGCTTCATCATCTCTTTTACCCTGGTCACCAGCTTGTTCATCCTGTTTGCTGACCTGACTCCGAAACGCATCGGTATGATTGCGCCCGAAACCGTGGCCCTGCGCATCATCAACCCGATGCGCTTCTGCCTGTTAGTCTTCCGCCCGCTGGTGTGGTTGTTTAACGGCATGGCCAACATGATCTTCCGCATCTTCAAACTGCCGATGGTGCGTAAAGACGATATTACTTCCGACGATATCTATGCCGTCGTCGAAGCCGGCGCGCTGGCCGGGGTGCTGCGCAAGCAGGAGCACGAGCTGATTGAGAACGTGTTCGAGCTGGAGTCCCGTACCGTTCCTTCCTCCATGACCCCGCGCGAAAACGTCATTTGGTTTGATTTACACGAAGACGAGCAGAGCCTGAAGAATAAAGTGGCCGAACATCCGCACTCGAAATTCCTCGTCTGTAATGAAGATATCGACCACATTATCGGTTACGTCGATTCAAAAGATCTGCTCAACCGCGTGCTGGCAAACCAGAGCCTGGTGCTGACCGGCGGCGTGCAGATCCGTAACACGCTGATCGTGCCGGACACCCTGACCCTGTCGGAAGCGCTGGAAAGCTTCAAAGCCGCCGGGGAAGACTTCGCGGTGATCATGAATGAATATGCGCTGGTCGTCGGCATTATCACGCTGAACGACGTGATGACCACCCTGATGGGCGACCTCGTCGGCCAGGGGCTGGAAGAGCAGATCGTCGCCCGTGATGAAAACTCGTGGCTGATCGATGGCGGCACGCCGATTGATGACGTGATGCGTGTGCTGGATATCGACGAGTTCCCGCAGTCCGGGAATTACGAGACCATCGGCGGCTTTATGATGTTTATGCTGCGTAAAATCCCCAAACGTACCGACGCGGTGAAGTTCTCCGGGTATAAGTTTGAGGTCGTGGATATCGATAACTACCGTATCGACCAGCTGCTGGTGACCCGCATCGATAACAAGCCAACGGTGCTGGTGCCGAAGCAGGCGGAAGCGGCGGAAAGCCAGAACGCCTGAGCGTAACCCTTCCTCTATTTTCAGGGCGGATAACCATCCGCCCTTTTTTTATGTCCCGAATGTGAAGCGGCTCACGACCCTCTGCCGATAGCAGATTACTCCTGCTCGATAGCGGAACGTTCATGACTCCTCGTCGCGCAAAAAGGTAACGTTGCTCGCGTCTACACGATCATATTCCTGAATAAAGGAAGCGAGGGTTACCATGATAATGTCAAATAAAAATTACTTTATCAGCTGTCTGTTTTTCCTGTTCTTCTTTATAGGCTGGGGATGCTGCTACCCCTATTTATCACTGTGGTTAACGGAGACCATCGGCATCAATTATACGGACGTCGGTCTGGTCTATTCCTTTACCGCTATTGTCGCCGTCTGCGTTCAGCCGTTATTCGGCTTCATCTCCGATAAACTGGTATATCGTAAAAATCTGATGTGGATGCTGGCGATTATAATCACGTTATTCGCCCCTTACTGGATCTATGTCTTTGCTCCCCTGTTAAAAATAAATGTGTTCCTCGGCGCGCTGGCTGGCGGCCTTTATATTGGCATGGCCTACGGCGCAGGCTGCGGGGTTTGCGAAGCCTACATTGATAAAGTCAGCCGCGCCTCCGGTTTCGAATTTGGCCGGGCGCGGATGTTCGGCGGCATCGGCGCCGCGATCGGCACCTTTGCGGCAGGAAAACTCTACGGCATTGATCAGAATATGATTTTCTGGTTGGCCAGCGGCGCAGGCGTCTGCCTGCTGGTCATTGTCTGGAAAATGCAGATCAGCGCCCACCCGCAGCAGGGGTTGCTGTCTGGCAAAGCCTCGCCGGTTACCCTCCGCGATGCCGTCTCGCTGTTAAAAATTAAAAAATTCTGGTTCTTCGCCCTCTATGTCATTGGCGTCGGGGCGGTCTATGAAACCTATGACCAGCAGTTCGCTATCTATTACAGCCATTTCTTTGAGAGTAAAGCCCGGGGTGCAGAAGTCTTCGGTTATTTAACCACGGGTCAGATTTTCCTTGATGCCATCGTGATGTTCTTTGCGCCATGGTTTGTGAATAAAATCGGCCCGAAAAATGCGCTGTTATACTGCGGGCTGATTATGAGCTTGCGCATTATCGGCTCCGCATGGGCTATTGGCCCGGTATCCATCAGCCTGATTAAACTCCTCCACGGCTTTGAAAGCTCGGTGCTCCTCGTCGCGGCGCTAAAATATATTACCGCTAACTTTAACCCTCTGCTGTCAGCGACCGTTTACTTAATTGGCTTCCAGTTTTCGAAAAGCTTTAGCTCTATTTTTCTCTCGACCGGTATCGGCCATATGTACCAGAGCATGGGCTTTACCAGCAGTTATATCGTACTCGGCGGTATCGCTCTGTGCTTCACGCTCATTTCTTTTATTACGCTGGATAAAGCGCGTGTCTTCGCTTCACAACCGGTGCCCGCGAATTAATGTCAGGAGGTAGTGTGTATGTCTCATTTATTTTATGGCGTGGCGTATTATGATGAATATATGCCGGAAGATCGGCTGGCTAAGGATATCGCCTTAATGCGCGAAACCGGCATTAACGTGGTGCGTATTGCCGAGTCCACCTGGAGTACGCTGGAGCCTGAAGAGGGCCAGTACAATTTCTACCATATCGACCGGGTGCTGGAGGCGATGCATGAGGCCGGCATTGCGGTCATCGTCGGGACGCCGACCTATGCGGTACCGGCCTGGCTGGCGGCGAAACATCCCGATATTCTGGTCACCACCGTCGCGGGGCAGCAAAAATATGGCCCGCGGCAGATCATGGATATCGTCAATCCGACCTTTCGCCGCTATGCCGAAAAAATTATCCGCACGCTGATGGCCCATGTGCAGCACCATCCGGCGATTATCGGCTGGCAACTGGATAACGAAACCAAGCATTACGACAATATTGGCCGCTATATGCAGGAGGGCTTCGTGCGCAGCCTGCAGGAGAAATATCCTGACCTCCGGCAGCTGAATCGCGATTTCGGCCTGGATTACTGGAGCAACCGCATTGACCGCTGGCAGGATTTTCCGCCGGTGGAAAACACCATCAACGCCAGCCTCGCCTGCGCCTTCTCCCGCTATCAGCGTCAGCAGGTCACCGAGTATCTGGCCTGGCAGGCGGCCATCGTTCGGGAATACGCCCAGCCGCACCAGTTCGTCACCCACAACTTCGATTTCGAATGGCGCGGTTACTCTTACGGCGTGCAGCCGCGGGTCGACCATTTTGCGACGGCGCAGGCGCTGGATATCGCCGGTGTCGATATCTATCACCCGAGTCAGGCGCACCTGACCGGGCGGGAAATCGCCTTTGGCGGCGCCATCACCCGCTCGCTTAAGCCGGGCCAGAACTACTTCGTGCTGGAAACCCAGGCACAGGGCTTCGCCCAGTGGACCCCCTTCCCGGGCCAGCTGCGCCTGCAGGCATTCAGCCATATCGCCTCCGGCGCCGCCATGGTCTCCTACTGGCACTGGCATTCGATTCATAACGCCTTCGAAACCTACTGGAAGGGGCTGCTCAGTCACGACTTCTCGCGCAACCCAACCTGGCAGGAAGCCACCACCATCGGCGCCGATTTCGCCCGCCTGTCGCCGCAGCTGGCGGAGCTGAAGGCCGAAAATGACGTCGCGTTGCTAATAAGCAATGAGGCGATGGACGCCCTCAATCACTTCCGTCCCGGCGATGCCGAGGGCAACATTTATAACGATATCTTCCGCCGCTTCCACGATGCGCTGTATGACCACAATATCAGCCTCGACATCATCCACGATGTGAACGAGGAAACCTCGCGCTACCGGGTGCTGCTCGTTCCCGGTCTGTACGCCGCCGATGATGGCCTGCTAACGCGGATTAACGACTATATCGCCCGGGGCGGCAGAGCGCTGATCGGCTTTAAATCAGGCTTTAGCGATGAAAATGTCAAGGTGCGCAACAGCGCGCAGCCGGGGATTTTGCGCCAGAGCTGCGGCGTCAGCTACAGCCAGTTCACCCTGCCGGAAGCGGCGACGGTAAGCTCTTGCTGCGCAGAGATTGATTGCCGCAATGATAATCAGGCTGAGCTGTGGATGGAGTTGCTGACGCCCGATGGCGGAACCCGCACACTGTTGCGCTATCAGCATCCGGCATGGGGCGAATACGCCGCCGCAACGGCGGCAGATTACGGTCAGGGACGCGCCCTGTACGTTGGCTTCCTGCCGCAGAAGCGCCTGATTAGCCAGCTGTTTGATGTCCTGACGGCGGATCTCACGCTGAACTCGCGAACTTCCGCCTATCGCTATCCGTTAGTGGTTAAAAAGATGCGTAACCGAGCCGGAAATACTATCCACTTCCTGTTCAATTACTCCGGCGAGGCGCTGGATGTTGTCAGCGAGACCGCGGGTACCGCGCTGCTGAGCGGGGAGGCTGTAGACGTCGGCCAGCCGTTGCGCCTCAGGGCCTGGGAATTTACTATCATCGAAAGCTAACGACGCGGCGGCGCTCAGGTGGGAGAGAGAATGGAACTGGATATCAATGAGCTACTCAATTTCTCGCCATTGATGAAAACCTTTACCTTCAATGCCTGGGTCGTCGCAGGCTTCACGCCGATTACCCGCGGCTCCACGCTGGACTACTACATTAATCGCCCGCAGGGGATGAAAGGTTACATCATTAATCTGACCCTGCGCGGCCAGGCGCGGGCGAAAGCGGGCGATGGCTTCCTGCTGTGCCGGGAAAACGATCTGTTGCTGTTTCCTCCCGGCGTGCCCCATCATTACGGCAGGGACGAACACAGCGAGTACTGGGACCATCTGTGGATCTACTTTATCCCCCGCCCCTACTGGATAGACTGGCTAAAGTGGGACCAAACCACCCACGGTATCGGCAAAACAACCATTAACGATCCTGACCAGCTCCAGCAGCTGCGCGATCTTTTCTACGAAGTAATACGCCACCACTCTGCGTCCGTACCGCTGTCAGAAGCGCTGGCAATGAACGCGCTGGAGAGATTAATTCTCCGCTGTTTTCAGCAGCAGCCCATTAGCAACCGCCATGCCCACGACCCACGGATTAACGCCATCTGCGACTATCTTAACGCCCATATTGCGCAGGAGGTAAAAATCGAGACCCTGGCGGCGATGGTGTTTATCTCCCCTTCACGTCTGGCGCACCTTTTCAAAAATGAACTGGGGCAAACGGTCTATGCGTGGCGGGAAACGCAGCGCATCAACCGCGCCAGGTGGCTTATTCAGAGCACCTCGCTCCCACTTAACAAAATTGCTTTATCGGTGGGTTACAGCGATCCGGTCTATTTCACCCGCCTTTTTCGTAAACATAACGGCATCCCACCGGGCGAATATCGCAAACGCTATGCGGAAATGAAGGGCTAAAAACATCAACGGCTCCCATCGGGAGCCGTCTTTTACCTACTACGTACTGCTACGTTTCAGGTTATGCCATCTCAGTTTGCAGACGCAACACCTGACGATTGACTTCGGACATCACTGACAGATGCAGCTTGTCCTTTACCTTCGGGATAAGGATTTTGCCCTTATCAAATTCAAATGCGCCAACGTCCTTGATGTACAACCGTCCACGAAACAGGATCTTCACGTACTTCGCCACTTGCAGCGGATTGTAGCGTTGGAAAATTTTCATTCTTCTCTCCTGCCAGGGTTACGCTCCTGTGGTGCCACAGTTAGCCCACGTATCGGGAGCGCAAATTTTAATGCCCTAAAACTATAGTCCAGAATCTCAGAGGGACCCAGTGTGTATAAGTTTATTTACCGTTTGATGACAATAATTCAGAATTTTCGTTTCGGACATACGATGAAGTAAGTATAAGTCGCCGTTTTTCTACTGATTTGTGCGTCAACACACAAACTGGCATCCTCATTGCGGGTAATCGCCGCCAATCGCACTTATGATTAAACGAGACCAAGTGGTCGGATCACCTGCATAAAAATGATTAAGGATTGCGCATGACCCTACGTAGCATACTGGCCGCCTCGTTACTGCTTCTCCCGCTGCTGGCCACAGCGCATAACTTCGTCGACGGCCAGCGTGTGGCGCCGGTCGGCGTCGCGGATCGGGGAGAACTCATTCTGGATAATGATCAGTTTAGCTATAAAAACTGGAATAGCTCGCAGCTGGTGGGCAAAGTGCGAGTCATCCAGCACATCGCCGGACGCTCGTCAGCAAAAGAGAAAAATGCCAACCTGATCGAAGCGATTAAAGCGGCAGGCTTCCCGCACGATCGCTACCAGACCACCACTATCGTCAACACCGACGATGCCATTCCGGGCACCGGCATGTTCGTGCGCAGCAGCATTGAGAGTAATAAAAAGCTCTTCCCGTGGTCGCAGTTTATTGTCGACAGCAATGGGCTGGCGCGTAAAGCCTGGCAGCTGGACGAGAAGAGCTCGGCGATCGTGGTGCTGGATAAGGATGGGCGCGTGCAGTGGGCCAAAGACGGTGCGCTGACCCAGCAGGAGGTGCAGCAGGTGATCGACCTGCTGCATAAGCTGCTTAATAAATAGAGACCCGGAAGCCGGGGTTGAGGAAGGATTCACGCGGCGTGTAATCGAGGGTTTTGCCCTGCCAGTCGTGAACATGCGCCCCGGCGGCCACCGCGACCGCGTGGCCGGCGGCGGTGTCCCAGGTGCTGGTCGGCCCGAAGCGCGGATAGAGCTGGGCCTGGCCTTCCGCCACCAGGCAGAACTTCAGCGAAGATCCGATAGAAGTGGTTTGATGCTCGCCCAGTTGCTCAAGGTACTCCTGCAGCTCCGGATCGTTACCGTGAGAGCGGCTGATTACCACCAGCGGCGGACGGGCATCGCGGACCTGGATCTGCTTGCGCACGCCGCACTCTTCTTTCCATGCTTTACCTTTTTCCGCGCTGTACATCACCTTCATCACCGGCGCATAGACGACGCCCAGCGTCGGCTTGCCGTTTTCAATCAGCGCGATATTGACGGTGAATTCGCCGTTACGCTTAATAAATTCTTTGGTGCCGTCCAGCGGATCGACCAGCCAGTAGCGCTGCCAGTGCTGGCGTACCTCCCACGCTGGCGGGTCCTCTTCGGAGAGAACCGGGGTGTCAGGATCCAGCGCTTGCAGACCGCTGATGATGACGTTGTGCGCTGCGATATCCGCCGCCGTGACCGGAGAATCATCTTTCTTGCTGGCCACGTTAATCGGCTGGTTTCCATCGTAGACTTCCATGATGGCATCGCCCGCGTTCCGTGCAAGCTGACATACTTGTTCTAACATTCTCCACCTCGTCTGGTTACAGTGGCGTTAACTCGTTGTTTTATTTATATCGCATCACCGCGAGTTCCGCTATCTGTGATAACGATGGCGGTTTCTCTGCCCGCTTTTCTGGCAAGATTCACATTTCTGTAAGCAACAGAATATAAATACATTTTCTTCTGTGCTATCGCTCATAAAAAAGGACGCCTCTGATGATTAAGTTTAGCGCAACGCTCCTGGCCACGCTGATCGCCGCCAGCGTCAACGCCGCGACGGTCGACCTGCGGATCATGGAAACCACCGATCTGCACAGCAATATGATGGACTTTGACTATTACAAAGATGCCGCCACGGAGAAATTCGGTCTGGTGCGCACCGCCAGCCTGATCGAACAGGCGCGGGCAGAAGCGAAAAATAGCGTGCTGGTGGATAACGGCGATGTTATTCAGGGTAGTCCACTGGGCGACTATATGGCGGCAAAAGGACTCAAAGAGGGTGATGTGCATCCGGTGTATAAGGCGATGAACACCCTGAATTACGCCGTCGGCAACCTGGGCAACCATGAATTCAACTACGGTCTCGACTTCCTGCACAAGGCGCTGGCCGGGGCGAAATTCCCCTACGTGAACGCCAATATCATCGATGCCAAAACCGGCAAACCGATGTTCACCCCGTACCTGATTCAGGATACCCGGGTCGTGGACAGCGACGGTCAATCCCACACCCTGCGCATCGGCTATATCGGCTTTGTGCCACCGCAGATCATGACCTGGGATAAAGCCAATCTTAGCGGCAAGGTGAAGGTCAACGATATTACCGAAACCGCGCGCAAATACATCCCGGAGATGCGGTCGAAAGGCGCTGACGTGGTGGTGGTGGTCGCGCACTCCGGCCTCTCCGCCGACCCGTATCAGGCGATGGCCGAGAACTCGGTCTACTACTTAAGCCAGGTGCCCGGCGTTGACGCCATTATGTTCGGCCACGCCCACGCGGTGTTCCCAGGCAAAGACTTCGCCACGATTAAAGGCGCGGATATCGCCAAAGGGACGCTGAACGGCGTACCGGCAGTGATGCCAGGGATGTGGGGCGACCATCTCGGGGTCGTCGATCTGGTGCTGAACAACGACAGCGGCAAATGGCAGGTCACTCAGAGTAAAGCGGAAGCGCGGCCAATCTATGACGCGGTGGCGAAGAAATCGCTGGCGGCGGAAGATGGCAAGCTGGCGGCGGTGCTGAAAGCCGATCATGACGCCACCCGCGAATTCGTCAGTAAGCCTATCGGCAAGTCCGCCGACAACATGTACAGCTACCTGGCGCTGGTGCAGGACGACCCAACGGTGCAGGTGGTCAACATGGCGCAAAAGGCCTACGTCGAACACTACATTCAGGGCGATCCGGACCTGGCGAATCTGCCGGTGCTCTCTGCCGCCGCGCCGTTTAAAGTCGGCGGGCGTAAAAACGATCCGGCGAGCTTTGTCGAAGTGGAGAAAGGCCAGCTCACCTTCCGCAATGCCGCCGACCTCTATCTCTACCCCAACACCCTGGTGGTGATGAAGGTCAGCGGGAAAGAGGTCAAGGAGTGGCTGGAATGCTCCGCCGGACAGTTTAACCAGATCGATCCCGCCAGCAGCAAGCCCCAGTCGCTGATCAACTGGGACGGCTTCCGCACCTATAACTTCGACGTGATTGACGGGGTGGACTACCAGATTGACGTCACCCAGCCGGCCCGCTACGACGGCGAATGTCAGATGATTCACCCGCACTCAGAGCGTATTAAGCACCTGACCTTCAACGGTAAACCGGTCGATCCGCAGGCCACTTTCCTGGTCGCGACCAATAACTATCGCGCTTACGGCGGCAAATTCGCCGGCACCGGTGAGAGTCATATCGCCTTTGCCTCACCGGATGAAAACCGTTCAGTGCTGGCGGCGTGGATAGGCGCGCAATCGAAAAAGGATGGCGCGATCCATCCGGCGGCGGATAACAACTGGCGTCTGGCGCCGATCCACAGCAACACGCCGCTGGATATTCGTTTTGAGACCTCGCCAGGCGACAAAGCCGCGGCGTTTATCAAAGAGAAAGCACAGTATCCAATGCGCCAGGTGGCCACCGATGATATCGGCTTCGCCATTTATCAGCTGGATTTGAGCAAGTAATGCCTGTTCCCCGGTGGCGCTGCGCTTACCGGGGCTACAAACCGGAGCTGACGGGTGGCCCGGATAAGGCGCCAGCCGCTATCCGGGAATATCCACCGGTGGCGCTGCGCTTACCGGGGCTACAAACCGGAACTGACGGGTGGCCCGGATAAGGCGCCAGCCGCTATCCGGGTACATCTCCCCGGTGGCGCTGCGCTTACCGGGGCTACAAACCGGAGCCGACGGGTAGCCCGGATAAGGCGCCAGCCGCTATCCGGATACATCTCCCCGGTGGCGCTGCGCTTACCGGGGCTACAAACCGGAGCTGACGGGTAGCCCGGATAAGGCGCCAGCCGCTATCCGGGAATATCCCCCCAGTGGCGGGGCTACAGGGAGTGATACTTTTTCACTCCCCGTGGTTAGCCAGCACCGCAGGCAGATTGCTCTCGATCCAGTCCGCCAGCGCCGCCACTTTCTCGCTCACCTGCAGGCCGAGCGGCGTCAGGCTATATTCAACGTGTGGCGGTACCACCGGATAAGAGACGCGGTCGATAAAACCATCCTGTTCCAGCGACTGCAGCGACTGCGCCAGCATCTTTTCGCTGACCCCACCCATTTTGCGGCGCAGATCGCTGAAGCGATGGGTCCCCTCGCGCAGCGCCACCAGAATCAACACGCCCCAGCGACTGGTGACATGTTTAAGCACATCGCGCGACGGGCACTGTTCCGCAAACAGGTTGCCGTTGCGCAGTTTCTCGCTCAGCGTCGGTTCGGCCATTTTCACACTTACCTTTTTGTACGTACTTACTAAAAGTTAGTTAAGGTGTTAGGTTACCACAACTGCCAATAAACACGAAGGAGAAGACCCATGATCGCCCTTACCGGTGCCACCGGCCAGCTTGGCCACTACGTTCTGCAAGACCTGTTAAAAACCGTTCCTGCCAGCCAGATTGTGGCGATTGTCCGCAACCCGGCAAAAGCCCAGGCGCTCAGCCAGCAGGGCGTTGTCGTCCGCCAGGCCGAGTACGGCGATGAAGCGGCGCTAACTGCCGCGCTGCAGGGCGTGGATAAACTGCTGTTAATCTCCTCCAGCGAAGTCGGTCAGCGCGCCGTTCAGCATCGCAACGTCATCAACGCCGCCAAAGCCGCTGGGGTGAAATTTATCGCCTACACCAGCCTGCTGCACGCCGACACCTCGCCGCTGGGCCTGGCCGGTGAACACATTGAAACCGAGCAGATGCTGGCCGACTCTGGTATCGCTTACGCCCTGCTGCGCAATGGCTGGTATACCGAAAACTATTTGGCCAGCGCGCCGCCGGCGCTGGAGCATGGCGTGTTTATCGGCGCCGCTGGCGAGGGTAAAATTGCCTCCGCCACCCGCGCGGATTATGCCGCCGCTGCCGCCCGCGTCATCGCCGGTGAAGGCCATGAAGGGAAAATTTACGAACTGGCGGGTGATAACGCCTGGACGCTGAGCGAGCTGGCTACCGAGCTGAGCAAGCAAAGCGGGAAAAACGTGGTCTACCAGAACCTCAGCGAAGCTGATTTCGCCGCCGCGCTGAAAAGCGTTGGTCTGCCGGCGGGTCTGGCGGATATGCTGGCGGATTCCGACGTCGGCGCGTCGAAAGGCGGGCTGTTTGACGACAGCCGCACCCTGAGTACGCTGATCGGCCGTCCGACCACCTCCCTTGCCGAAAGCGTGAAAGGCATTCTGTAACCGCCCCTGTCAGCTTTTGCGGTTGCGTCCCGGCGGTTCCTCTCTCATATTGAAGGGATAACCGTCGGGAGGCAGGCATGCAGGGCGTACCACCCCAATTTAGTGATGAAAAAGATCGCGCGCGCTTTCGCCATCTCGAACAGCTGCCCGGGGTGGAGCTCTACCACGCCCATATCTCCCGCTACGCCTTTGAACCCCATACCCACGAAGCCTTCGGCATCGGCGTGATTGAGCAAGGCGCTGAGCGCTTTCGCTACCGCGGCAGCCAGCATATCGCCGCTGCAAACGCCATTGTCACCATGAATCCCGACGAGCTGCACACCGGCGAAGCGGAAACCGCCGATGGCTGGCGCTACCGGATGATTTATCTGGAGCCGGACCGTCTGGAAGCCATCACCGGGGTGCGCGACTGGTGGTTCAGCGAGGTGGTCCGCGAGGATCCTCTACGTTCCCGACAGATTGGCCAGCTGATTTATGGCCTGTGGCATAGCGACGATCCGCTGGCCCAGCAGGGACTGCTGCTCGACCTCATCGACGCCTTCCGCCCTCTGGCCCACCATGCCTCTGCGCAGGGTGAGGCCGGGCATCGCTTCGACCGCGTACGCGACTACCTGCACGATAACTATATGCGCGCCATCACCCTCGACGAGCTGGCGCAGGTGGCGGCGCTTAGCCCGTACCACTTTCAGCGCCAGTTTAAAGCCCACTATCACGTGACGCCCCATCAGATGCTGATGGCCATCCGTCTGTGGCGCGCCAAGGCATTTCTCACCCACGGTATGCCCGCCGCCGAAGTGGCGATAGCCGTCGGCCTCACCGACCAGTCCCACCTGACCCGCGCCTTCACCCTGCGTTACGGTATTACGCCGGTGCGCTATCAGAAGCAGGTCGCCAGGCGCTAATGCGCAATCTCATACAATATTCCTGCCCGGCCCCCTTCTACACTGCAGACAACGGTGATGACAACGGATGCAATGATGATTAGTGGTGTGTTGTACGCCCTGCTGGCGGGGCTGATGTGGGGATTAATCTTTGTCGGGCCTTTGCTGGTGCCAGAATATCCGGCGACGCTGCAGTCGATGGGGCGCTATCTGGCGCTGGGCCTGATCGCCCTGCCGCTGGCGTGGCTCGGGCGCGCGCGTTTGCGCCAGCTGAGCCGCAACGACTGGTGGACTGCGCTGGGCCTGACGATGATGGGAAATCTTATCTATTACGCCTGCCTGGCCAGCGCCATTCAGCGCACCGGGGCGCCGGTCTCCACCATGATTATCGGCACGCTGCCGGTGGTCTTGCCGGTCTTCGCCAATCTGCTCTACAGCCAGCGCGACGGAAAGCTGCCGTGGCGGCGCCTGTTTCCGGCGCTGGTCTGCATCGCCGTGGGCCTGATCTGCGTTAACGTCGCAGAACTGCGCCAGGGGCTGCCTGATTTTAGCCCGTGGCGCTACGGCTCCGGCATCGCGCTGGCGCTGGGATCGGTGGCCTGCTGGGCCTGGTATGCCCTGCGCAACGCCCGCTGGTTGCGGGAAAATCCGCATCAGCCGCCGATGATGTGGGCTACCGCTCAGGCACTGGTCACGCTTCCGGTTTCGCTGGTCGGCTATCTCGCCGCCTGCGCCTGGCTGCACGGTCAGCAGGCCGGGTTTCCCCTGCCCTTCGGCCCGCGCCCGACGGTGTTTATTACGCTGATGCTGGCCATCGCAGTGCTCTGCTCATGGGTCGGCGCGCTGTGCTGGAATATTGCCAGCCAGCGGCTGCCGACGGTGATCCTCGGGCCGCTGATCGTCTTCGAAACCCTGGCCGGGCTCCTGTATACCTTTCTGCTGCGGCAAAGTTTACCGCCGCTGTTAACCCTGAGTGGGATCCTGCTGCTGGTGCTCGGCGTGGTCTCCGCCGTACGCGCCAGACCGGAAAAACCGATGTTGCAGCCGCTGACGGACGAAAAAAAGTAGCCAGGCCTCCTTAAGGGGTATTCCCTCGCCACAAAGATGCATTTAAAATACATCTTATATTCCTGATGACGAGGTAACTGCTATGGCTTTCCGTGACCAACCTTTAGGCGAGCTGGCGCTGACCATCCCGCGCGCCTCCGCCCTGTTCCGTCAATACGATATGGATTACTGCTGCGGTGGCAAACAGACGCTGGCGCGCGCTGCATCGCGCAAAGCGCTGGATGTCGCGGTGATTGAAGCCGAGCTGGCGAAACTGGCCGAGCAGCCTCTCTCCCGCGACTGGCGCGCAGCACCTCTCGCGGAGATCATCGACCATATCATCGTTCGCTATCACGACCGGCACCGCGAACAGCTGCCGGAGCTGATTCTGCAGGCGACGAAGGTTGAACGTGTGCATGCCGATAAACCAAACGTGCCGAAAGGACTGACCAAATACCTGACCATGCTGCATCAGGAACTCTCCAGCCACATGATGAAAGAGGAGCAGATCCTGTTCCCGATGATCAAACAGGGGATGGGCGCCCAGGCCGGGGGGCCGATCAGCGTAATGGAAAGTGAGCACGATGAAGCGGGTGAACTGCTGGAAGTCATTAAGCACATCACCCATAACGTGACGCCGCCGCCGGAAGCGTGCACCACCTGGAAGGCGATGTATAACGGTATCAACGAGATGATTGACGATTTGATGGAGCACATCAGTCTGGAAAATAACGTGCTGTTCCCGCGCGCCCTCGCCGGAAAATAAAGAAAAAGGCGCCCGCAGGCGCCCTCGACATTGTCCGTCTTACTTTGGCCACTCCGGGTGGCCTTTTTTATGACGGGCCGTTGCAAGCAACGTTAACATTTTCTTTTATTTCGCCAGACGTTTTTTGCCGGCAAACAGCCAGCCCGCGCCCAGCAGAACAAACCACAGCGGGGTGACCATCAGCGCTTCACGGGTATCATCTTCCAGGGTCAACAGCACCAGTACGAAGACGAAGAAGGCCATACACACCCAGCACATGAATTTGCCCAGCGGCATCTTATATTTGGACTTCTCGTGCAGCTGCGGGCGCTGTTTACGGTAGACCAGATAAGAGCAGAGGATAATCGTCCAGACGAACATAAACAGGATCGCCGACACCGTGGTGATCATGGTGAATGCAGCAATCACGCTCGGGTTGACCATCAGCATGACCACACCGCCCAGCAGGCACATGCAGGAGAAGGTTAAACCCTTCGCCGGCACCGCACGCTTCGACAGCTTGGCGAACATCTTCGGCGCCTGACCATCCTGCGCCAGACCGAACAACATACGGCTGGTAGAGAACACGCCGCTGTTGGCCGAGGAGGCTGCGGAAGTCAGCACCACGAAGTTAATCAGGCTCGCCGCCGCCGGCAGGCCGACCAGCACGAACAGCTCGACGAACGGGCTCTTGCTCGGCACCACGGAGCTCCACGGCGTCACCGACATAATCACAATCAGCGCGAAGACGTAGAACATAATGATACGCAGCGGAATAGAATTAATTGCCCGCGGCAGGGATTTCTCCGGGTCTTTGGTTTCGGCGGCGGTGGTACCGACCAGCTCAATCCCCACGAAGGCGAACACCGCTATCTGGAAGCCAGCAAAGAAGCCGCTCAGCCCTTTCGGGAACCAACCGCCGTCATTCCACAGATGGGCGAAAGAGGCTTCGACGCCGGTCGGCGATTTGAAATGCATCATGACCATCACCAGGCCGACGACGATCAGCGCCACGATGGCGACGATTTTGATCATCGCGAACCAGAACTCCATTTCGCCAAACATTTTGACGGTAGCAAGGTTCAGGCCCAGCAGCAGCAGGATCACCGCCAGCGACGCAACCCAGTCGGAGAGTCCGGGAAACCAGAACTGCGCGTAGGCGGTGATCGCCACTACGTCCGCCATTCCGGTGACGACCCAACAGAACCAATAGGTCCAGCCGGTAAAGTAGCCCGCCCACGGCCCCAGCAGATCGGCCGCAAAATCGCTGAAGGATTTATATTCGAGGTTCGACAGCAGTAATTCGCCCATGGCTCGCATAACGAAAAACAGCATAAAACCGATAATCATATAAACAAAAATAATAGATGGGCCGGCAAGACTGATAGTTTTGCCAGAACCCATAAATAACCCAGTGCCGATCGCCCCGCCAATCGCAATCAGCTGAATATGTCGGTTTGTGAGATTTCGCCGTAGCGATTGTTCAGTCGGCTCCTGCTCAATAGCAGCGACTTTAACCTGATCTACCATGTGATTTCTTCCTGTTGTACCTGTCTGTGTTGTTCAGGCTCTGATGGCCCGTCGTCTGTCATTAACCCCAGCAAGGGCTAGTCGATATTAGGTAAGAATCGGAGGGATGAATACTATGATTTAGATATAATGTTAATTTTATGTTTAAAGTGAGTGTTATATCACTCATCTACCGCGAAATAGCTCACAAAAATACACCCATATGCGATGAATGCAAAACATAATTCTAATTAATTTTTAACTTAAGGATTTTACGCTATTTTTGCGGCTTCCCCCACCTCAGAGGAAGAGGAAGCCTCTGCTGTTTAGATAATATCCAGCAGTTCAACTTCGAAGATCAGGGTGCTGAACGGAGGAATCGACGCGCCAGCGCCGCGTTCGCCGTAGGCCAGGTTGTGCGGGATCGTCAGTTCCCATTTAGAACCGACCGGCATCAGGGTCAGCGCTTCAATCCAGCCGCCAATCACGCCGGTCACCGGGAATTCAGCAGGCTCACCACGGGCGACGGAGCTGTCGAAGACGGTGCCGTCGATCAGTTTGCCGGTGTAGTGCACGCGTACGCGGTCGGTACGTGCCGGGATCGGGCCTTCGCCCTGGGTCAGTACGCGGAACTGCAGACCAGATTCGGTACTGTTCACACCCTCTTTCTCGCGGTTTTCATCGAGGTATTTCTGGCCGTCGGCGGCCATAGCCTGGAAACGTTCGCGGCGTACGGCGTCAGCACGCTCGTGGATTTCACGCAGCGCGCGGTGAACGGCTTCTACCGGCACCTGCGGCTGGTTACCTTCCAGCGCATCAGCGATACCCGCCACCAGCGCTTCCGGCAGCAGCCCCTGCAGGCCGGATTCGCTCAGCTGTTGTCCAACCTGCAAGCCGATACCGTAACTTGCCTGCGCTTCGATAGTGTCAAAAGTTGGGGTTGCCATCTTTGTTCCTTTTTGGGTGATAAACATCAAGAGAAAAGCGTGCGAAAGCATAACAGCCATAGCGAAATGGGTAAAACTTTGTCGGCGGATGATGACAAATCTCAGCGAAACAGAAACAATAGGTGGCAGCAGGTTAACTTTACTTTGTTCCGGTCATCAGGACGTTAGCCATCTATACTCATATGCAGGATAAAAATATGCGGAGCAGGAGGAAAGCCATGCCCGGGCGCTTTGAACTGACATCTACCCTGGCGAAGATCTGGCACGCCCCGGATCATTTTCGCCTCCTGGACCCGCTGCCCCCGATGCACCGCCGGGGTATCATCGCAGGCTTCCTGTTGGTCATTATCGGTATCCTTCTTCCTTCCGACGATAGCCAAAGCCCGGCGACAAACAGCCGCGAAGCGAACCTGAATCTTCAGTCGCAGTCCCAGCCGCAAGCTGGCGGCAATCAGGCCGTTCCGCTCCCGCCGATCACCAATACGCCGACCGTGAGCGATGCCGATCAGATGGCGCCCGTCGCCCCGGAGCCGATTCAGGACGAGCAGCCAGATCAGGCGCAGACGCAGCAGCCTGCTTCCCAACCGTATCAATCCTCGCAGCAGCAGTCCGCACCGGGCATTGAGCAGCAGTGGCGGACCTATCGCATCGAGTCAGGCAAAACCCTGGCCCAGCTGTTCCGCGATCATGGGCTGCCGGCCACCGACGTCTACGCGATGGCGCAGGTTGAAGGCGCTGGCAAACCATTAAGCACGTTGCAGAGTGGACAGACGGTACAAATTCGGCAGAACGCCAACGGCGTAGTCACCGGCCTCACTATCGATACCGGCAACGGCCAGCAGGTGTTGTTTACCCGCCAGTCGAACGGCAGCTTTGTGCGTGCGCGATAGCGGAGAAGACGACAGCAAGCGTTACGCCGCCGCAACAAAATGAAAGGCGTTAAAAAGCAAAACGCCGGCACAAGGCCGGCGATTTGTTGTTACCAGAACGTCAGAGGCCGATTACTCAGCAACCACGTTGATGATAACTTTAGCGAATACTTCGCTGTGAACCTGGAAGTCCACTTCGTGCTCGCCAACGTTACGCAGAACGCCGTTCGGCAGGCGAACTTCGCTCTTAGCAACTTTAACGCCTGCTGCAGTAACAGCGTCAGCGATGTCGCGAGTACCGATGGAACCGAACAGTTTACCTTCGTCGCCAGCTTTAGACGCGATGGTTACGGATTCCAGGGCGTTGATCTGCGCAGCACGAGCTTCAGCAGCTGACAGAACGTCAGCCAGTTTGGCTTCCAGTTCAGCGCGACGTGCTTCGAAGAATTCAACGTTTTTCTTGGTAGCAGGAACAGCTTTACCCTGCGGGACCAGGAAGTTACGAGCATAGCCCGCTTTAACGTTAACCTGATCACCCAGGCTACCCAGGTTTGCTACTTTATCAAGCAGAATAACTTGCATTACCTTATCCTCTCAAAGTCGTATTAATGGACCGTGACCGATTACTGATGACGATCAGTGTACGGCAGCAGGGACAGGTAGCGAGCGCGTTTGATAGCGCGAGCCAGCTGACGCTGGTATTTTGCACGGGTACCGGTGATACGGCTCGGGACAATCTTACCGCTTTCGGTGATGTAGTTTTTCAGCGTAGCGATATCTTTATAGTCGATCTCTTGAACGCCTTCCGCGGTGAAACGGCAGAACTTGCGACGACGGAAATAACGTGCCATATGGCTAGTCTCCAGAATCTATCAATTCAATCTGCTCGGCATGCAGAACCATTTTGCTCAAGCCGTTCTTTGCCTTATGGCAAGAGATGAACCCTCGAACGGTTACTGCGCTACCGACCGTTATACTGTGAGTAATGGCCTGGTTTTCGTGACCGCTAATAATAACGGGCATTTGACACCATGCCTGCCGGTGAAAACCGGCTTCCTCCTGCACTGAACGATGCTCAAGCACGAACTGGCAGTGAGGAATTCCTGACGGGCTGACCTTACGAAGTGGAGTCCTGCAAATAATGCCGGACAGCTCCAGACGGTTGGTCATCAGGATTACTCTTCAGAATCCCCAGCTTCAGAATCATCTGCGGTTTCGTTGGCGAAATCTTCGCGACGCTCACGGCGCTCGTCTTTCGCTTTAACCATCGGAGATGCTTCGGTAACAGCGTGCTTAGTACGCATTACCATGCTGCGGATAACGGCGTCGTTGAAGCGGAAGTTAGTTTCCAGCTCATCGATCGCTTCCTGCGGTGCTTCAACGTTCAGCAGAACGTAGTGAGCTTTGTGCAGTTTGTTGATCGGATAAGCCAGCTGACGGCGGCCCCAGTCTTCCAGACGGTGGATCGTACCTGCTGCTGCAGTGATTGCACCAGTGTAACGTTCGATCATGCCCGGAACCTGTTCGCTCTGGTCAGGATGGACCATAAAAACGATTTCGTAATGACGCATCGAATTGCTCCTTACGGATTATTCAGCCTCCTGTCTGGGTCAGCCGCGGCCCATGGAGGCAAGGAACGTGTTAAAGGGCGGCTGAAAAATTGACGCGTCATTCTAATGGCGCCCCCCCAGGAACACAAGCGCATTTGCACAAATAATTCGCACTAAGCGCCAAGTTGCGCTAAGTGGGTGATTTAAAATCAACCAATAACGGAAGCGGCATTTTTTTGAACAACTGCATCAGAAAAGGTCGCCATGCGCCGGACACGCAGCGATTACACTTAAATCAGAAACCCAATGCCCACAGGAGATCCCCCGAGTCAGCGTCAGGACTGTCAGTCAGGAGCGTAGTATATGAAACTGAAAATCATCGTCATGATGGCCGCGCTTTTCTTCAGCGCCAACGCGCTGGCAGCTATCCAAATCACCGAACGACAGGCCCGCAACATGGACGACGTGCAGAGCCTCGGCGTTATCTATATCAATCATAATATGGCCACTGAGCACGAGGCCGAGCAGGCCCTTAGCCAGATGAGCGATGCGCAGGGGGCGAAATACTTTCAGCCCATCCTGATGCACGAACCAGAAACCAATGGCCCGCTTCGCGCCAGCGCGGTGATTTACCGCTAACGCCTGCCCGATTCTTCGCCTCTCCTCGCGAGGGGCGAAGCAAGGCCTGCGCCTAAACGCAATTGAGAATTATTTTACAAACCGACTTATCAGCGTCATCGCAACCTGATTTAATCAGCCACTCGCCTTTCGATAATCAGGAGTGATTGATGGTTCCGCGTTTCGCCACCTTAGGCCGTATCCCCAAAGGCGTTTGGGTACTCGGCGGCGTCAGCCTGCTGATGGATGTCTCCTCCGAGATGATCCACAGCCTCTTACCGCTGTTTATGGCCACCACCCTCGGCGCCAGCGTGATAATTATCGGTCTTATTGAGGGGCTGGCAGAAGCCACCGCCCTGATCCTGAAAGTCTTCTCCGGCGTGATCAGCGACTATGTCGGCAAGCGCAAAGGACTGGCGCTGCTGGGATACGGCCTGGGCGCGCTCAGCAAACCGCTGTTTGCCATCGCCCCCACCGCCGGAGTGGTGTTTAGCGCCCGCATGATTGACCGCGTGGGGAAAGGTATTCGCGGCGCGCCGCGCGATGCGCTGGTTGCTGACGTCACGCCGCCGGAGATCCGCGGCGCCGCCTTCGGGCTACGTCAGGCGCTGGATACCGTCGGCGCGTTTCTCGGTCCGCTGCTGGCGGTGCTACTGATGTTTATCTGGGCCAACGATTTCCACGCCATTTTCTGGGTGGCGGTCATTCCCGCCGTGCTCTCCATTCTCCTGCTGGGTTTTGGCCTGCAGGAGCCAAAATCCGCCATCGCCCATAAACGCAGCAATCCGCTGAAGCGCGAAAATCTGCAAAAGCTCTCCGCCGCCTACTGGTGGGTGGTCGCCATCGGCAGCATCTTCACCCTCGCCCGCTTCAGCGAAGCCTTTCTGGTGCTGCGCGCCCAGCAGATGGAGATCCCGCTGTTTACCATTCCGCTGGTGATGGTGGCGATGAACCTGGTCTACAGCCTCACGGCCTACCCGTTCGGTAAACTCTCAGACAGCATGAGTCACAGCAAACTGCTGCAGTGGGGACTGCTGGTGCTGATCCTCGCCGATATTGTGCTGGCGCTCAGCGGCCACTGGAGTACGCTGCTGCTCGGCGTTGCGCTGTGGGGGATTCATATGGGAATGACCCAGGGCCTGCTGGCAGCGATGGTTGCGCATACCGCGCCGCCGGAACTACGTGGTACGGCATTCGGCATGTTCAACCTGATGAGCGGCCTGGCGCTGCTGCTGGCCAGTACCGGCGCCGGGGTACTGTGGGAAACCTTCGGCGCCGCCTCGACGTTTTACGCCGGAGCGATAATTTGTATGGTCACGCTCATCGGCATGCGCGTGATGCCATCGGCCTATCGTCAGGATTAAAAACGGCTCCGGGGCCAGACCAGTTGCTTCACCGTGACGGTGAAAGCCCCGGAGCACGCTGTTTACTTCTGCCCGTAGTAGGCGTTTGGCCCGTGTTTACGCAGAAAATGTTTTTTCATCAGCCAGCTGTCGATGGGCTGCAGCTGCGGATTAATGCCGCGGGCAATCCACGCCATGCGCGCCACTTCTTCCATCACCACCGCGTTGTGTACCGCCTCGTGGGCGTCTTTGCCCCAGGCAAACGGCCCGTGCTGATAGACGACGATCCCTGGCGTATGCAGCGGATTCGACGCACCCAGCGTTTCGATAATCACCAGGCCGGTGTTCAGCTCGTAAGCCTCGTCCACCTCCTGTGCGCTAAGCGCCCGGGTGCAGGGGATATCACCGAAGAAATAATCCGCATGAGTGGTGCCGAGCGCCGGGATCGCCAGCCCCGCCTGCGCCCAGGCGGTGGCATGCGTCGAGTGGGTATGCACCACCCCGCCAAGGTCGGGATAACGACGATAGAGCGCCAGATGGGTGGCGGTATCGGAAGAGGGGCGATACAGCCCTTCCACCACGTTGCCCTCAAGATCCACGACAACCATATCGTCCGCCTTCATGGTCTCATAGGCGACGCCACTGGGCTTGATCGCCACCAGCCCGCGCTGCCGGTCAATGGCGCTGACATTGCCCCAGGTGAAGGTCACCAGGCCGTAGCGCGGCAGATCCATATTGGCCTCGAACACCTGCTGTTTCAGTTGTTGCATTACGCCGCCTCCATCAGGCCCGCGCGGGCCATCCGCGCCTTCACCCAGTCACGTGCCTTCGCCACCTCCGCCAGCGGGTCAGTGCTAGTTTCGCTCCACATCTCAATCAGGTACGGGCCACAGTAGCCGGTTTGCTTGAGCGTTTCGAAGCAGCGTTCAAAATCAACCACCCCTTCGCCGAACGGCACGTTTTTAAAGACGCCAGGTTTCGTGTCTTTGACGTGTACCGCCACGATATGCCCGCTCCCCGCCTTCAGTTCCATCTGGACGTCGTTATCCCACGCTGACAGATTGCCGATATCAGGGTAAAGCTGGAACCACGGATTATTCAGGTAATGGGCGTAGCCTAAGGCCTTACTGATCGAGTTCATCAGCGGGTAATCCATGATCTCCATCGCCAGCGTGACCTGGGCACGGCTGGCCATCTCGACGCTCTGTTTCAGGCCGTCGCGAAAGCGGCGGCGCGTCTCATCGTTCGCCTGCTGGTAATAGACGTCGTAGCCTGCCAGCTGGATCACCCGGATCCCCACATCCTGCGCCAGCTGGATGGCTTTACGCATAATTTCCAGCCCCTGATGACGCACCGCGTCGTCTTCACTACCCAGCGGAAAACGGCGATGGGCGCTAAGGCACATCGATGGTACCCGGACGCCGGTGTCAGCCACCGCCTTGACCAGCGCCAGACGCTGCTCGGGGCTCCAGTCCAGTCGCGCAAGGCGAACGTCCGTTTCATCGAGAGACATTTCCACAAAATCAAAACCCAGCGCCTTCGCCAGCTGCAGCCGCTCCAGCCAGCACTCCCCGGCGGGGAGCGCTTTTTCATAGATGCCGAGCGGAATGGATTTCGCCAACATAACCGCTCCTTAACCCCACAGCTGGGCGATTGAGCGTTTAAACTGGCGCGCCGCTTCCACCGGCGAGGCGGCATCGCGGATGCTGCGCCCGGCAATAAAGACGTGGATAGGGATCCCGGCGAACAGCGGCAGGTCTTCCAGCGCCAGGCCGCCGGTGACAGTCACTTTGAAGCCCATATCGGACAAACGTTTAATCGCGCTGATATCCGCCTCGCTCCACGCCACGCCTGCCGCCTGTGCGTCGCGGCTGCGGTGATAGACCACCTGCTGAATACCCGCCTCGCGCCATGCCTGCGCCTGCTCCCAGGTCCAGAAGCCGGTCAGCTCAATTTGCACATCGCCGTTATATTCTTTGGCGACGTCCAGCGCCCCTTTGGCGGTATTGATATCGGCACAGCAGATCACCGTGACCCAGTCGGCGTTGGCTTCAAAGCACATCCGCGACAGGATCTTGCCGGCGTCGGCAATTTTGGCGTCCGCCAGCACGATTTTATGCGGATACAGCGCTTTCAGATCGCGCACCGCACGCACCCCTTCGCCGACGCAAAGAATAGTGCCGACTTCAATGATATCCACCTCTTCGGCGATCAGGCGGGTCGTTTCATAGGCGCTGGCCAGCGTTTGGTTGTCCAGAGCGACCTGTAACATAGGTAATGACATGATGGTGTTCCTTTTAAACAGCCGCCGCGGTGGCGTTTTTGATTAAATCCAGCACTTCCTGCTCGCTACGGCAGGCGCGTAAACGGTCGAAATTGGCTTCATCATCAAACAGGTTAACGATCTGCATGATGCCCACCTCCTGGTGGGTGGTGGCGTCAACCGCCGCCATAGTGATCAGGATGTCGACCGGGTCGTTATCTTCGTGATTGAAAATCAACGGTTTTTTTAGCGTCACCAGCGCAAAGCCGGTTTTTTTGACGCCCTCTTCCGGCCGCCCGTGCGGCATCGCCAGCCCCGGCGCGATAACAAAATAGGGGCCATGCTGCGCGACGCCGTCGAGGATCGCCTGGTAGTAGCGCGGTTCCACTACGTCGGCGGCCACCAGCAAATCGACGCCGATCTTCACCGCCTCCTGCCAGGTTTCCGCTTCCGCCTGCAGGCGAATGGAGTGGTTCTGCGCCAGTGAGTCATGGAGTTTCATGGCCGCTCCTTATTTCACGTCCTGCGGGAAGTGAGCTTTGATCACCTCCAGCAGTTTTGGGCCGAAATCCGCCGGCGACAGCATATTGCGTACGCCCACCACGTGTTTATTGCCGGAGACGGTAATCTCCCCCGCGATATGGGTTGAAGCGATGATGATATCCGCGCCGTTCAGCTCGCTTTTGTATTCACCTACCGCGCAGCTGTTTACCGTGTGGTCGATGTTGGATTGCGTCAGGAACTGATCCACCTTCATTTTCATGATCATGGAACTGCCTTGCCCGTTGCCACACACAGCCAGAATACGTACGGTCATAATCAGAACTCCTTATTGGGCAGAGGCCTCTGCCAGTTGTTTTTCCGCGTCTTCCTCGGCGCGCAGTGCTCGGCCGGCGAAGAACATATAAGCCAGTGCAATCAGGATGATGACGGCCATAAACGCCAGCCCGATGGAGGCGAAGCCCTGCATCATCGGCGGCGCCAGAATCGACCAGTCCGCCATCCCCATCCAGGCGCTCATACCGGTGAGCTTCACCGCCCATACGCAGCCGAAGATTTCAATCATGCCCATCACCAGGCAGATCTTGAGCGCCGCGCGCCAGCCGCCGAAGTGGTTGGCAAAAACGCCAATCGTCGCGTTGGAGAAGAACATCGGGATAAAGCCTGGAATAATCAGAATTGAAGAGCCGATGCCGACCAGAATGCCGACGGCAATCAGCTGGCCGATGGTGCCCCACATAAAGCCCCACACCACCGCATTCGGCGCAAAGCTGTAGATCGCGGCGCAGTCAATCGCCAGCACCGCGCCGGGGATCAGGCGTTGCGAGATACCGTTGAAGGCTTCGGACAGTTCGGCGACGAACATCCGCACGCCCTGGGTAATGATGAAAATTGCCACCGCGAAGGAGAAACCGGTCTGCAGGATATAGACCGTCCAGTGGGTTTTACCCGCCATCGCCTGCACTACATCAATACCGAAGGAAAGCAGGATCGCGCCAAAGAAAATGGTCATCACAATCGCGGTAGAAACGATGTTGTCGTGGAAGATATTCAGCCAGCCGGGCAGCTTGAGCTCTTCGACGCTCTCCTCTTTTTTCCCCAGATACGGCGCCACTTTGTAGGCAATCCACGAGGCAAACTGCTGCTGGTGACCGATGGAAAAACCGCAGCCGTCGGTGACCAGCTGAGTCGGCTTGAACATCATGTTGGAGGTGATCCCCCAGTACAGGGAGACCAGTACCGCAGTGCAGATAATAGTCGTCCACATCCCGTAACCAAAGATGAAGAACGAGACCGCAATCAGCCCCGCCTGCTGAAACATGATATGGCCAGTCAGCATGATGGTGCGGATACCGGTAATGCGCCGCAGCAGGACATAACAGATGTTGAGCGCCAGTGCCAGGAGCACCGCATACCCCACCCAGCTGTAGGCCTCGCCCATCCGGTCGATGGTCGCCATCATCGAGGCGTAAGTGTCGGAAATCGCGCCATTGATGCCATAGACCTCTGACATTTTCGCCACCACCGGCTTAAAGGTGCTGGTGAGGATGCCGGAACCGGCTTGTAACAGCATGAAACCAATGATGGTTTTGATCGTACCTTTGATAATCACGCTGACGCTTTTACGCAACAGGATATAGCCAAGACAGGTCACGATACCCAGCAGCAGCGGGGCATTGGTCATGACCTGATTAAAGAAGACGGTAAAGATGTTGTAGAGGATCTCCATAACACACTCCAGAAGAGGAAGGCTTTGAACGCGCATGTCGCTCAGCAGTTGTCGTCGCCATCACTCTAATAATCAAAAATAATCACAACAAGATTGAATTTGATTAAATGTGACGTACACCGCAATAATCCTTACTTTACCTCAGGTCATTACCAATTACGTACATAGAGACATAAATAAATATCTTTAAATCATATAGATAAAACAACATCTAACGTCAATTTGAGCGGATAGAGCCCGGAAATTATGCGCGATGCCTCGCAAAAATGCAGGAAAACAAGATTGCAATCTTGAAAACACAGTGACAACATAAATCAAAACCAATCAAATAATGATTACTTTTGAAAATGCATGAGGAAGACCGCGATGAGTAAAGTCCAAACCATCACCCGAGAATCATGGATCCTGAACACCTTTCCGGAATGGGGTAGCTGGCTGAATGAAGAGATTGAACAAGAGCAGGTTGCGCCAGGCACCTTCGCCATGTGGTGGCTGGGCTGTACCGGCATCTGGTTAAAATCCGAGGGTGGAGCTAACGTCTGCGTCGATTTCTGGTGCGGCACCGGCAAACAGAGCCACGGCAATCCGCTGATGAAAACCGGCCATCAAATGCAGCGGATGGCGGGGGTGAAGAAACTGCAGCCGAACCTGCGCACCACGCCGTTCGTGCTCGATCCGTTCGCCATTCGCCAAATTGACGCCGTACTGGCGACCCATGATCATAACGATCATATTGACGTCAACGTCGCCGCCGCCGTGATGCAGAACTGCCCTGCCGATGTGCCCTTTATTGGGCCGAAAACCTGCGTCGATCTGTGGATAGGCTGGGGCGTACCGAAAGCGCGGTGTATCGTCATGAAGCCCGGCGATGTAGTGAAGATCAAAGACATTGAGATCCACGCGCTCGACGCGTTCGATCGCACGGCGCTGATCACCCTCCCGGCGGATCAAAAAGCCGCCGGCGTGCTGCCGGACGGCATGGACCAGCGCGCAGTCAACTATCTGTTTAAAACACCGGGTGGCAATCTCTACCACAGCGGCGATTCCCACTACTCCAACTACTACGCGAAACACGGCAACGAGCATCAAATTGACGTCGCCCTCGGCTCGTATGGCGAGAACCCGCGCGGCATCACCGACAAAATGACCAGCGCCGATATCCTGCGTATGGCGGAGTCGCTCAACGCCAAAGTGGTGATCCCGTTCCACCATGATATCTGGTCAAACTTTCAGGCCGATCCGCAGGAGATCCGCGTCCTGTGGGAGATGAAAAAGGATCGTCTGAAGTACGGCTTCAAGCCGTTTATCTGGCAGGTCGGCGGCAAATTTACCTGGCCGCTGGATAAAGACAATTTCGAATATCACTACCCGCGCGGCTTCGATGACTGCTTCACCATTGAGCCGGACCTGCCGTTCAAATCCTTCCTGTAAGCCGCCTCCGGCAGGCACTGCCTGCCGGAAATACCCCGCCGCAGGGTTAGTATTTTCACATGATTTCAAATATCATCTTTGCCGTTCACTTTTAATCGGATTCGCTCATGACGGAAGCGCAAAGGCACCAAATTCTGCTGGATCTGCTCGCCCAAACGGGGTTTGTTACCGTAGAGCAGGTGATGTCGCGGCTCGGGATCTCACCCGCAACCGCCCGACGTGATATCAACAAGCTGGATGAAAGCGGCAAACTGAAAAAGGTTCGCAATGGCGCGGAAGCCATTAGTGAGCAGCGCCCCCGCTGGACGCCAATGAACATCCACCAGGCGCAAAATCTGGATGAAAAAGTGCGTATTGCACGCGCCGCTTCGCAGTTGATCGCGCCAGGGGAAAGTATCGTCATTAACTGCGGCTCCACCGCCTTTCTGCTGGGACGGGAACTGTGCGGTAAACCGGTGCAGATCATCACCAACTATCTGCCGCTGGCTAATTATCTGATCGATCAGGAGCACGACAGCGTGATTATCATGGGCGGGCAGTATAACCGCAGCCACGCCATCACACTCAGCCCCCACGGTAGCGAAAACAGCCTGTATGCCGGGCACTGGATGTTCACCAGCGGCAAAGGGCTCACCGCCGAAGGGCTCTACAAAACCGATATGTTGACCGCCATGGCCGAGCAGAAAATGCTCAGCGTGGTCGGCAAACTGGCGGTGCTGGTCGACAGCAGCAAGATCGGCGAGCGCGCCGGGATGTTATTCAGCCAGGCCAGGCAAATTGACGTGGTGATCACCGGGAAACAGGCTGATGCCGCAATCCTCAAACAGCTTGAGGATCAGGGCGTCAGCGTGATCCGCGTTTAAAGATGCTGGCGGAAAAAGGCGACCGTCGCGGCCAGCGCCTCTGGCGTAATGCGATGGCGGACGCCCTTTTGCCAGACGCAGGTCAGCCTGGCGGCAAGATCGCCTTGCCGCAGCGCCTGCTCAAGACGAAAGGTCTCTTCCGGCGGCACCACATCGTCAGCGTCCCCATGCCAGAGCAACAGCGGCCGCCGGGCAAGGGACGCCAGCTGATGGCTGACATCCCACTCGCGGAGACTGTCAGCATCAAAGCCAGGCGAGGGAAACAGGGTTTGCGACAGCGAACGAAAATAGCCCGACCCCATCAGACAAGCGACGCTGTTCAGTTCGGGATGGTGCGTCATGATACCCAGCGCCGTCATCCCTCCCATCGAGGCGCCAGCCACCGCCAGCCGCTCTCCCTCCAGCCATCCCTCGGCGATAATCGCCTCGCGCAGCGCGGGAAACTCCCTGAAATTCTGCTGCAGGATCGGCCAGAAGCGCTGCATCCGCCCGGCCTCGTCGCCCTGATAACGCGCCCCATGCTCCGGGGCGTCCGGCATGATCACCCGGAAGCCCGCCTCGGCCAACGCCACCGCAAAGTAGCTGTAGACCAGCTTCGAGGAGGTAAAGCCATGATAAAAGACGATACAGGGCAAAGGTTTATCCAGACTCTCCTGTGGGCAGGCATGCAAAATTTCACCGCCGCCGAGGTTGCGCATTTCTAGTGCAATCATTTATCGTCTCCCTTCTCTATCGTGGTTAGGCGTCATGGGAAAATTCATTCACCAGGCAACCCGGTTTGCTACGATTCATAATGTTGAGAACCTGGTTACGCTTTCACAACATTTTCATTCGAAAATCGCGTCAGAGATAACAGTTCGGGAACATTCCCCGGAAATCCTGTTAAGGCTACCACTACACTATCACTATCAGGAAACGAGATATGGTTATGCGCAGGTTTTCACCGTGGTTACTGGCTATCGTGCTCAGCGGGTGTAGTGCCCTGCAGGGGACGCCGGAAGCCCCGCCGCCCGCCACCGACCATCCGCAGGAGATCCAGCGTAATCAGACGGCTGGCCTGCAGAAAATGGCCACGGTGAGTGTGCTGATGTACGGTTCGCCAATGGATGTCGAAGCGGCGTTGAAGGCCAAAGCAGAAGCGGCCAAAGCCGATTACTACGTCATCATCATGATCGATGACACCATGGTACCCGGCCAGTGGTATTCGCAGGCGATCCTCTATCGTCGATGACGAGGCGGCGTCTTTAAATCTGCTTTACACAGCTTTGCGTCCATTCACGTTCTCCTGTGCATAATAACGTTCGGCCAGCCACCTGGCAGGACGTTAGCAACGGACTGCCCTTGGGACTACGTGAAATGGAGCTGACGATGAAACGATCTTTTACCCTACCCAGCCTGCTGTTTACCGCTGCGACGGCCAATACCTCCGCGCAGTCAGCCGAATTCGCCAGCGCGGATTGCGTCACTGGCCTGAATGAAATCGGTCTGATCTCCGTCACTAATCTTTCCGGCAGCCAACAGGATGTGGAGCACGCCATTGCCCGCAAAGCGGACGAGCAAGGCGCCTCCTGGTATCGCATTATTCAGATGTACGAAGAACAACAGCCGGACAGCTGGCGCGTGCAGGCCATTCTCTACGCCTGAGGCGCCTGGCGCCCGCGCCCCATGGCCCGCAGCAGCAGGTCGTCGAGGGTCGGCGCATCAAGACGCATGCCGCCGCGGGTGTCGAGCATCATCCGACACCAGGCTTCAGCCAGCGGCGGCGAAGCGTGGCGCAGCATCTGCGCCCCTGCGCCAAGACGATAGACCAGCCGGGCAATCTCTCTCCCCTGCTCTTCGGCGGGCCGTCTCAGCAGCTGCTGCAGTTGACGCCACGCGCGGTCGAGATGGCGATTCTGTCCCTTCACCTCCGCGCACTCTGCCGCCAGCAGCTCCATCGCCGCCGGCTGCTTGCTGAGCACCCGCATGACATCGAGACACATAATGTTTCCGGAACCTTCCCAGATGCTGTTGACCGGCATCTCACGGTAGAGGCGCGGGAGTTCGCTCTCCTCGCAGTAGCCGATGCCGCCGAGCACTTCCATCGCCTCGGCGACAAACGGGATACCGGCCTTGCAGATGGCAAACTTGGCCGCAGGCGTAAACAGGCGTGCCCATGCGCTTTCCCGGGCATCATCCCGACGGTCCCAGGCGCGAGCCAGACGAAACAGAAACGCGGTTTGCCCCTCCAGACGCAGCGCCATTTGCCCCAGCAGCTGGCGCATCATCGGCTGATCGACCAGGTTTTTGCCAAACGCCTGACGCTGTAGCGCGTGATACAGCGCCACCGAGAAGGCGCGACGCATCAGGGCATGGCTGCCCAGCGCGCAGTCAAAGCGGGTCAGGCCGCCCATCCTGAGGATCTGCCGCACGCCGTCGCCCTCTTCGCCCACCAGCCAGCCGCAGGCATCATAAAACTCCACTTCACTGCTGGCGTTGGAGCGGTTGCCGAGCTTCTCTTTTAAGCGTTCAAGACGCACGCCGTTGCGCTGCCCGTCTGGCAGCAGACGCGGCACAAAGAAGCACGACAGTCCCGCGGGGGCCTGGGCCAGCACCAGGTGGGCATCGCTCTGCGGCACCGAGAAGAACCACTTGTGTCCCACCAGCCGGTAAAACCCTTCCGCCGTTTTCTCCGCGCGGGTGGTATTGCTCAGCACATCGGAGCCCCCTTGCTTCTCGGTCATCCCCATGCCGATCAGCAGGCCGCGCTTCTGACCGCCCGGCGCAAGATGGGGATCGTAACGGTCGCTCAGCAGCGGCGACAGCCAGTCACGAAAGGGCGCGGGCAGGGCGTGCTGCAGCAGCGGCGTCGCGGCGAAGGTCATGGTAATCGGGCACAATGTCCCAGCCTCCACCTGGGCATGGAGCAGAAAGCGAGCGGCGCGGGCGACAAAAGCGCCTTCACGGGCATCCTCCTGCCAGGCGAGGTTATGCACCCGGTTTGCACACAGCCCCTGCATCAGCAGGTGCCAGGCGGGATGGAAGCGCACGTCGTCCAGCCGGGCGCCGGTGGCGTCATAACGCAGCAGCTCCGGTGGGTTACTGTTGGCCAGACGTCCCAGCTCCAGTGATTCGGCGGTCCCCAGCTGCTGGCCAATACTGGCGAGCAGATCGCCATCCCAGCCGGCGCCTTCGCGGACCACCGCTTCACGCAGGGCGGTATCGGACAGGAAAAGATTGCTGTTATTCAGCGGAGTCGGTTGATTAAAAACGGTGTGCGTTTGCCAGTGCATCGTGTCTCCCTCCATCAATGGCGATAGCCATAAGTATGGTTTTCAAGGGGGATTCTCGCCCGCGAAAGCGGTCACAAAAAAGCCATCCCGAAGGATGGCTTTTTTTGATTCGTCGACGGTTCAGCTTAGCTGCGCTGGCGTACCGCTTCAAACAGGCAGATGCCGGTGGCCACCGAGACGTTCAGCGAGGAGACGCTGCCCGCCATCGGGATGCTGATTAGCTCATCGCAGTGCTCGCGGGTCAGACGACGCATACCTTCGCCTTCAGCGCCCATCACCAGCGCCATCGGACCGGTCATTTTGCTCTGGAACAGCGTATGGTCGGCTTCGCCAGCGGTCCCGACGATCCAGACGTTTTCTTCCTGCAGCAGACGCATAGTGCGCGCCAGGTTGGTCACGCGGATTAGCGGGACGTTCTCCGCCGCGCCGCAGGCCACTTTCTTCGCCGTCGCATTCAGCTGAGCGGAACGATCTCGCGGCACGATCACCGCATGCACGCCGGCGGCGTCGGCGCTACGCAGGCAGGCGCCGAGGTTGTGCGGATCGGTTACGCCATCGAGGATCAGCAGGAACGGCTGATCGTGCTGCGCCAGCAGATCCGGCAGATCGTTCTCCTGATACTGACGTCCGGGCTTCACGCGAGCAATGATCCCCTGATGCACCGCGCCTTCGCTCTTCTCATCGAGGAACTGGCGGTTGGCCACCTGAATCACCACGCCCTGCGCTTCCAGGGCATGGATCAGCGGCAGCAGGCGCTTATCCTCACGGCCTTTCAGAATATAAACTTCCTGAAAACGCTCAGGTGCGCGTTCCAGCAGTGCCTGCACCGCATGGATGCCGTAAATCATTTCACTCATTGATGTACTCGTTTTAGGTTCTGTTATCCGTCCCCTTCACCCCGTTCTGCGCCAGCAGACTTCTGGAGTGAAGGGACGTCAATCACTCGGCGATTTTCTTCTTTGCCGCGCGCTTGGCTTTGGTCGCGGCGGCGATTTTCTGTGTTTTCGCCGACGGTTTTTTCGCTTTCTTCTCGCCTTTGGGCTTCGCTTTAGCCTGCTCTTTTTCTTTGCGGAACGCGCTATCCGGCTCGAAGTTCACCTGTTTACCCACCTGGCGGCGACGGCCACCCGGTTTGCCAGAGGTGCTCTTTTTCGCTTTCTCACGGGCAGTTTTGCCAACATTACGCGGCGCACGCTCGCTGGAAATCAGGCTGAAATCAATCTTACGCTCGTCCATGTTGACGGCTTCCACGCGGACTTCCACACGGTCGCCCAGACGATAAGTCTGGCCGCCGGACTCGCCGATCAGCCGCTGGCCAACCTGGTCAAAACGGTAATAGTCGTTATCCAGGGAGGAGACATGCACCAGACCGTCAATAAACAGATCGTTCAGGCGGACAAAGAAGCCAAAGCCGGTCACGCTGGCGATGACACCGGAGAAGGTGTTGCCCACCTGATCCTGCATGAAGTCGCACTTCAGCCAGTCGGATACTTCACGCGTCGCTTCGTCGGCGCGGCGCTCGGTCATCGAACAGTGCTGGCCCAGCTGCAGCATCTCTTCCATGCTGTAGTGCCAGCCGCCGGTCTCGGTGCTATTCCCTTTATGTCCCTGCTCTTTTGCCAGCAGATACTTGATGGCGCGGTGCAGCGACAGATCCGGGTAGCGGCGAATCGGCGAGGTGAAGTGGGCGTATGACTGCAGCGCCAGGCCAAAGTGGCCACGGTTTTCCGGATCGTAAACGGCCTGCTTCATGGAGCGCAGGAGCATCGTTTGCAGCATTTCTGCATCCGGGCGATCGGCAATGGAGGTCAACAGTTCGGCGTAATCGCGCGGCTCCGGCTTGTTGCCGCCCGGCAGCTCCAGTCCCAGCTCAGCCAGCACGGTACGGAACGAGGTAATCGCTTCGGTGCTTGGCTTATCGTGGATACGGAACAGTGCCGGCTCCTGCGCTTTCTCAACGAAACGCGCGGCGGAGATGTTCGCCAGGATCATACACTCTTCAATCAGCTTATGCGCATCGTTACGCTGAGTCTGTTCGATACGCTCAATACGGCGTTCGGCATTGAAGATGAATTTAGCTTCTTCACTTTCAAATGAGATACCGCCGCGCTCTTCGCGGGCGCTCTCCAGCACTTTGTAGAGGTTATGCAGCTCTTCAATATGCTTCACCAGCGGCGCGTAGTGTTCGCGCAGCTCCTGATCGCCCTGCAGCATATGCCACACTTTGGTGTAGGTCAGGCGAGCATGTGAACTCATCACCGCTTCATAGAACTTAAAGCCGGTCAGGCGGCCTTTTGACGAAATCGTCATCTCGCACACCATACACAGGCGATCTACCTGCGGGTTCAGCGAGCACAGGCCATTCGACAGCACTTCCGGCAGCATCGGCACCACCTGCGACGGGAAGTAGACCGACGTCCCGCGGCTACGCGCTTCACCGTCCAGCGGCGTACCGGGGCGCACATAGTAGCTCACGTCGGCGATAGCCACCCACAGACGCCAGCCGCCGCCGCGTTTCTTCTCGCAGTACACCGCGTCATCGAAGTCGCGGGCATCTTCGCCATCAATAGTGACCAGCGGCAGAGAGCGCAGATCGACGCGTCCGGCTTTCGCCTCTTCCGGCACCTGCTCTTTGAGGCCGGAAACTTGTTTTTCCACCGCCGGCGGCCAGACGTAAGGAATTTCATGGGTACGCAGCGCCATATCGACGGCCATGCCGGTGCCCATGTTGTCGCCCAGCACTTCGACGATTTTCCCGACCGCTTTGGTGCGGCGGGTTGGGCGCTGGGTCAGTTCGACCACCACCACGTAGCCCATCCGCGCGCCCATAATATCTTCAGGCGGGATCAGGATATCGAAGCTCAGGCGACTGTCGTCCGGGACGACGAAGCCGACGCCAGCGTCGGTGAAGTAGCGGCCAACAATCTGGCTGGTTTTCGGTACCAGCACACGAACGATGCGCGCCTCGCGGCGGCCCTTACGGTCCGCACCCAGCGGCTGGGCCAGCACCTGGTCACCGTGAATACAGGTTTTCATCTGCTCTGACGACAGATACAGATCGTCCTTGCGCCCTTCAACGCGCAGGAATCCATAGCCATCACGGTGGCCAATAACGGTACCTTTGAGGAGATCAAGACGCTCCGGCAGCGCATAGCACTGGCGGCGTGTGAAGACCAGCTGACCGTCGCGCTCCATCGCGCGCAGGCGGCGGCGCAGCGCTTCTATTTGTTCTTCGCCCTCAATATTCAACTCGATGGCCAGCTCATCGCGGCTGGCAGGCTTTTCCCGTTTGGTTAAATGTTCGAGGATAAATTCCCGGCTCGGGATGGGATTCGCGTACTTCTCAGCTTCGCGTTCCTGGAATGGATCTTGTGACATATCGGTTCCTCCGTTGTCATCTCCGGCAGAGTGGCGTCACTCCACCAGTAATAATTTATAAAGCGGTTGATTCTTCTCAACCAAATCAGCCAGCGTATAGTTATCCAGCTCCTTGAGAAAACTCTGCGCGGCTTCAGCTAGCGCCTGTTTCAGACGACAGGCTGGTGTAATGTGGCAAAATTCGCTGCTGCAGTTGACCAGCGATAAGGGTTCAAGGTCGCGCACCACGTCGCCCACGCGGATCTGCCCTGCTGGTTTACCGAGGCGAATGCCCCCATTCTTCCCCCGCACGGCAGTCACGTAGCCCATGCGGCTTAACTGATTGATTATTTTAACCATATGATTACGGGAGACGCCATAGACCTCGGTCACTTCCGAGATGCTGGTCATGCGTCCTTCCGGCAGCGACGCCATATAAATCAGCGCGCGTAATCCGTAATCGGTGAAACTCGTTAACTGCACATAAACCTCAGGGAAAAGAAAACAGGGTATGTCGAGCGACATCATTATTATTGATGATAAACCAGCCAGCGCTCAGGCCGCTAATTTATTTGAAATGGGGCGGGCGAACAGCAAAAACAAGGGCGCCCGAACGGCGCCCCTTGAGAGTGATTACGCGTCGAACGGGTCGCGCAGAATCATGGTCTCGGTACGGTCTGGACCAGTAGAAATGATATCCACCGGCACGCCGGTCAGCTCTTCAATACGCTGAATGTAGTTCAGCGCTGCCTGCGGCAGACCGCTGCGCTCTTTCACGCCGAAGGTGGTTTCGGACCAGCCCGGCATGGTTTCGTAGATAGGCTCGATACCTTCCCAGTTGTCGGCAGCCAGCGGAGTGGTGGTCACTTCACGGCCGTCCGGCATACGGTAGCCGACGCAGATTTTCACTTCTTTCAGGCCGTCCAGGACGTCCAGTTTAGTCAGGCAGAAGCCGGACAGCGAGTTAATCTGCACCGCGCGGCGTACTGCAACCGCGTCCAGCCAGCCGGTACGACGACGACGACCGGTGGTGGCGCCGAATTCGTTACCCTGCTTGCAGAGGAACTCGCCAGTTTCATCAAACAGCTCGGTCGGGAACGGACCCGCGCCTACGCGAGTCGAGTAAGCTTTGATGATACCCAGTACGTAATCCACATAACGCGGACCCAGGCCAGAACCGGTCGCCACGCCACCAGCTGTGGTGTTGGAGGAAGTTACGTACGGATAGGTACCGTGGTCGATATCCAGCAGGGTACCCTGCGCGCCTTCGAACATCACGAAGTCGCCGCGCTTACGCGCCTGATCCAGCAGATCGGAAACATCAACGACCATGCCGGTGAGGATGTCGGCAATCGCCATGACATCGTCCAGCACTTTCTGGTAGTCAACCGCTTCCGCTTTGTAGAAGTTCACCAACTGGAAGTTGTGATATTCCATCACTTCTTTCAGTTTGTCAGCGAAGGTGGCTTTATCAAACAGGTCGCCAACGCGCAGACCGCGACGAGCAACTTTATCTTCGTAAGCCGGGCCGATACCGCGACCGGTCGTACCGATCGCTTTCGCACCGCGTGCTTTCTCACGTGCGACGTCCAGCGCCACGTGATAGTCGAGGATAAGCGGGCAGGCTTCGGACAGCAGCAGACGCTCACGAACAGGGATACCACGGTCTTCCAGACCTTTCATCTCTTTCATCAGCGCAGCCGGAGACAGCACAACACCGTTACCGATGATGCTGGTTACATTCTCACGGAGAATACCTGATGGAATAAGATGGAGGACGGTTTTTTCACCGTTGATTACGAGAGTATGGCCTGCGTTATGGCCACCCTGGTAGCGCACAACATATTTAGCCCGTTCTGTCAGGAGATCGACGATCTTCCCTTTACCTTCGTCACCCCATTGGGTGCCCAGTACGACGACGTTGTTACCCATTTTTCAAAATCACCGTTTGCTTAAAAATGGATTCTACCATCGCTTTTTCAGAGTTACAGCACTTTTTGCATCCAAAATAAGGCAAATCCGACCACTTTTTGATCAGCCAATCGATTTCCTCAACATGTAGTAGATCACAATCCCTGCAACCACAAGTCCGCCGCCAAAGCGGCGCAATAAATTATCCGGTAACTGGCTCAGGCTGGCGACCATTTTGCGCCAGGCGCGAGGATAGAGCAGCGGGCCGAGCCCTTCGAGTACTAAAACCAGCGCCAGCGCCAGCCAAATGGTGGAGTTCATTATCAACCCTAATTGAAAAGTATTATCGTCGCCCTCGCGGGCGTCATCGGCCAGCATGGTGAATTCATTCACTCATTTCACATTGTCCCGTATTTCATCTTCATTATGAACTGGCAAGGTGAAACAAAATTCACAACTAATTGTATTGCTGCATATTTTTTAAATTGTAACTATGCCGTCGCGTACTACAACCCGGTACGTCTACATAATCAGGAAGATTATCATGAGAGAATTAACCGCGTTTGAAATCGAAAATGTGAGCGGCGCAGGCTGGTTACAGGATGGCCTGGCTTCTTTAGGCAGCAAGGTCGGCGCCGCCGCATGGACGATGGGTACCGATGCCCTGAGCATCAACCTGCCGCTGATTGGCACCCTCAATCTGGCCGACCTGGCGCCAGACCTGGGCAAAACCCTGGGCGAAAGCGTTGGGTCGACTATCGGTGGCACCATCGAAAGTGCGCTGGCGAGCCTGCCGGTGATCGGTGGCCTGCTGAACAAACTGCTCGGCAACTAATTCACGCCCCCGCAGTATGAAAAAAGGCGCCTGAAACAGGCGCCTTTTCGCGTTAGCACTTCAGGCTTACACCCTCTGCGGCTTATTTACGCGCCGAATCCGGTGAACGCATATAGCGGAAGAAATCACTGTCCGGGCTCAGGACCATCACATCCTGGTTGCTCTGGAAGCTCTTCTCATAGGCACGCAGGCTACGGATAAAGGAGTAGAAGCCTGGATCCTGGCTGAACGCGTCGGCAAACAGTTTTGCCGATTCCGCATCGCCTTCACCACGCAGGATACGACCCTGGCGCTCGGCTTCCGCCAGCGTCTTGGTGACTTCGTAGTCTGCGGTCGCGCGCAGTTTCTCAGCTTCTTCCTGACCCTGTGAACGGTGGCGACGAGCAACCGCTTCACGCTCCGCGCGCATACGGTTATAAATCGCTTCCGACACTTCTGCCGGCAGGTTGATCTGTTTGATACGCACGTCGACAACTTCGATACCCAGCGCCGCCATACTGTTCGGGTTGATCACCTGCACTTTGCCGTTGGTTTCTGCTTCCACACGCTCAGCGGCTTTGGCGATAGCGTCATCAGCCGCCGGGGTGCTGACCTCATCTTCAGTGCCAGCAGAACCCGAGTTCAGCGCATCGCGCACTTCGAGCGTCAGGCGACCACGGGAGTCGGTAACGATGTCTCTCACATCCAGACGACCAATTTCAGAACGCAGACGGTCAGAGAATTTACGCTTCAGCAGGACCTCGGCCTGGGAGACGTCGCCGCCGCCGGTTGCCAGGTAGTAACGGCTGAAGTCGCTGATGCGCCATTTGATATAGGAGTCGACGATCAGGTCTTTCTTCTCTTTGGTCACAAAACGGTCAGCCTGGTTATCCATGGTCTGGATACGCGCATCCAGCATCTTCACTGATTCGATAAACGGGATCTTGAAGTGCAGGCCTGGCGCATACACCAGCGGCTTGTTCTCATCGTCGCGAAGGACTTTGCCGAAGCGCAGCGTAATCCCGCGCTCGCCTTCCTTCACCACAAAGACTGACATGTAGAGCACTACCAGCACGACGACAATGATCGCGATAACAGATTTACGCATCGTTATTCCCCCTGACGCTGGTAGTCGTTACGCTGCGCGTTAGCGCGGCGTTGGTCCATAATGCTACCCCCGGTTGAGCTCGAGGTTGATGAGGTGCTGGCGCTGCCGGTGCTGGATGCAGGTGGCAGACGCAGCAGATCGCTGGCGTCACTGCTATCACTCTTTGCTGCCGGCGCGGCGGCGCCTTTCAGCATCTGGTCAAGCGGCAGAACCATCAGATTGCCGTTTTTGCTGTCGTTCACCAGCACTTTACGGGTGTGGCTCAGCACTTTTTCCATGGTTTCGATATACAGACGCTCACGGGTAATTTCCGGTGCGGCTTTGTATTCCGGCAGGAGCTTAGCAAAGCGAGCCACTTCACCCTGGGCTTCCAGGACGGTCTGGGTCTTGTAGGCACGCGCCTCTTCAAGGATACGCTGCGCCTGGCCATTCGCCCGCGGCTGTACTTCGTTGGTATAAGCTTCCGCTTCACGGATGTACTGCTGCTCGTTCTCACGCGCGGCAATGGCATCGTCAAACGCCGCCTTCACCTCTTCCGGCGGACGTGCCGTCTGGAAGTTGACGTCCAGCAGGGTGATCCCCATGTTGTACGGGCGGATAGTCTCTTCCAGCTCGCGCTGGGTATCGCTACGGATCACGGTACGACCTTCGGTCAGAATGCGATCCATGGTGTATTTGCCGATCACGCCGCGCAGCGCACTGTCAGTCGCCTGACGCAGACTGTCATCCGCGCTGGTGACGCTAAACAGATAGCGTTCCGGATCGGTGACGCGGTACTGCACGTTCATCTCAACGCGCACGACGTTTTCGTCAGAGGTCAGCATGACGCCGGAAGCGGCCAGTTCACGTACCGACTCCACGTTCACCGCCTGAACGTTATCGATAAAGGTCGGTTTCCAGTTCAGGCCTGGCTCAACCAGATGGCTGAACTTACCAAAACGGGTCACGACGCCGCGTTCGGCTTCTTTAATGGTATAAAAACCGCTGGCCGCCCAGATAATCACTGCCGCCGCGGCAACGATGCCGACAATACGCCCGCCCATCGGTCCGCGAGGCGTCTGCGCGCTATTACCACCGCCCAGTCCGCCCTTCCCGCCGCCGAGCCCGCCAAGTTTTTTACTTAACTTGCGGAAGATATCATCCAGATCCGGCGGCCCCTGCTCGCGACCACCTTTGTTGCCATTTCCCTCAGAGTTGCCGCCAGGTTTGCTGCTCCCCCACGGGTCGCGGTCCTGTCCGTTATTACCGGGCTGATTCCACGCCATGTATATGCTCCATATTTGTTTTTGATATCCCCACAGGGGTCAATATCTTCAGGCAAGCTGCAAGGTTAAACCACATAGTCAACAAGCGTTGGCTCTTGCTTACAGAGGCGCCGCCAGTCAACGATCGGCATGCGCACCTGCAGACTCACGCTGCCGTCATCCTCCATCCACTCTTTTTCTATCGCCTGAAGCTGATAGAAACGGCTTCTCAGTCGCCCTTCTTTCGGCGGTAAGCGCAGCGTATGCTGGGCCACTTCACCGGAAAGACGTTCCGTTAATGCCTGAAAAAGCAGTGGTACGCCAACCCCGGTCTGCGCTGAAAGCCAGACCCGAATCGGTTTATTTTCATCGTCGCGATCGATGCGCGGTTCAAAATCGTCAAGCATGTCGATTTTGTTCATCACCAGCAGCGCTGGGATCTCATCGGCCTCAATCTCAGCGAGAACCGTATTTACCGCATCAATGTTTTCCTGCACGCGGACATCCGCCGCGTCAATCACATGCAGCAGCAGCGTCGCCTGACGCGTCTCCTGCAACGTCGCTTTAAACGCGGCTACCAGATCGTGCGGCAGATGGCGAATAAAGCCGACGGTATCGGCCAGCACCGTTTCGCCGACGTCAGGGACGTCAATGCGGCGCAGCGTCGGGTCCAGGGTGGCGAACAGCTGGTTCGCGGCATAGACCTCGGCGGCGGTGATCTGGTTAAAGAGCGTTGATTTTCCGGCGTTGGTGTAGCCCACCAGCGACACGGTTGGAATATCGGCTTTCGCGCGCGACCGCCGCCCCTGCTCACGCTGTTTCTCAACTTTTTCCAGTCGCGACAGGATCTGCATGATGCGGTTACGCAATAAACGACGGTCGGTTTCGAGCTGGGTTTCACCCGGGCCACGCAAACCAATCCCGCCCTTCTGTCTTTCAAGGTGGGTCCAGCCGCGGACGAGGCGGGTCGCCATATGGCGCAACTGCGCCAGCTCAACCTGCAGTTTCCCTTCATGGGTGCGCGCGCGCTGGGCGAAAATATCTAAAATAAGACCGGTACGATCGATAACCCGGCATTCGCACAGGCGTTCCAGGTTGCGTTCTTGTGCCGGACTCAGGGCATGATCGAAGAGCACGACCGACGCGCCGGTCGCTTTAACGGCTTCCGCAATTTCGACTGCCTTACCTTCACCAACAAAATACTTCGGGTGCGGTGCTTTACGGCTACCGGTAATCACCTGCATTGCTTCGACACCGGCGGAAGAGGCCAGAGTTTCAAACTCCTGGAGATCTTCCATATCTTTGTCTTGCGAAAAATAGATGTGTACCAGTACCGCCTGCTCACCGGCGTCATAACGGTCAAACAAGCGTAAACCCCTTATAAAATACCAGCGGGGAACGCAGAAAACCTGGCTCCCCGGCGTGGAAAAACAGCACTGGCCTTATTCGGCGTCGTCGCTGTCTTGTTGCGGCGCAGAAGAGCCCTGCGCGCTACCACCGTGGTGATAGTTACTGGAACCGCCGCCAGCATTATTGCTGTGGTGAGACACCGGGCGAGACGGGACAACAGTAGAAATTGCGTGCTTATAGACCATCTGGCTGACCGTGTTCTTCAACAGGATCACGAACTGATCGAAAGACTCAATTTGCCCTTGCAGCTTGATACCATTCACCAAATAAATAGAAACCGGAACACGTTCCCGACGCAAAGCGTTCAGGAACGGATCTTGTAAAGATTGCCCCTTAGCCATTCTCTCTTTTCCTTATATGTATGCTTGTTTTGTACTCAGAACCTTACGATTCTTAAAAAAAATTACGCACGATACCGTTTAATTGTACACGTTCAGTTCTGGCTCGCACCAACAACCTGTAATACTTTGTTGAGCGCTTGTTCAGGTTGTTCACTGTCTAACCAGTGCACACCTTCCCAACCGCGCAGCCAGGTGACCTGACGTTTGGCTAACTGTCTCGTGGCGCAAACACCTCGATAAACCATCTCATCATACGGGATCTCGCCATTGAGGTATGACCACATCTGGCGGTATCCAACACAACGGATGGAAGGCATATCCGTATGCAAATCTCCGCGGGCAAAAAGCGCCCGTACTTCTGCTTCAAAACCTGAAGCTAACATCTGATGAAAACGCTGTTCTATGCGTTGATGGAGCAGTTCACGGCTCGCCGGGGCGATGGCGAACTGATGCACCTGATATGGCAGAGCGTCTCCTGACGTTTGCGTCAGTTCCGTTAAAGTTTTACCCGAAATGAAAAAAACTTCCAGTGCCCGGGAAAGCCTTTGCGGATCATTTGGATGAATACGCGCAGCAGCTACGGGATCGATCGCCTGTAATTGCTGATGTAACGCGTTCCATCCCTGCTCTGCGGCCTGCTGCTCAATCCGCGCTCTGACCTCTGGGTCAGCCGACGGTAAGGGCGACAATCCTTCCAGCAACGCTTTGAAATACAACATCGTTCCGCCGACTAACAGCGGAATACGCCCGGCGGCGACAATATCGGCCATCGCCGCCAGCGCGTCGCGGCGAAAATCAGCCGCGGAATAGGCTTCTGCGGGATCCAAAATATCCAGCAGCCGGTGCGGCGCAGCGCTAAGCTCCGCGGCATCCGGTTTGGCAGTGCCAATATCCATTCCCCGATAAATGAGGGCGGAATCAACACTAATCAACTCTACTGGCAAAACTTTACGTAAGGCTATCGCCAGCGCGGTTTTACCTGAGGCCGTCGGGCCCATTAAAAAAATTGCCTTGGGCAGGCTCGCCTCGGTTACATCATTCATCTTTCAGGGCATTCATCGCCGAATGGAGATCTACAGGTTGTAACAGGCCGCCCGGCGGCGTTTTCACCAGCTGCGGGCAAAGACGTTCGACGTCCGCCAGCAGCGCAATCGCCTGCGCCATATTCCATGACGCCTGTTCGCTCGTCAGATTACGCGCCATCCATTGGGCGATGTTGCCGACGTCGAATGCGTTTTGCTGCGCCAGGTAGCCTATCAGTTCAGGAATCAAGATTTGTAAATTTTGTTGTCTTAAGGGTAAAGGGACCGCGCGCACCGTCACGTGCAGGGCATCGGTATGGAGCTCGATCCCCAGCTGCGTCAGCGCCGACTGCGCAGCGGCCAGCGCCCGCTTCTCCCCTTCCGTGACTTTTAACCGCAACGGGATCAGCAGCGGCTGGGCACATACCGCTTCCACCCCCGGCGTCAACTGCGCCTGGCGCAGCCAGCGCTCGGCAACGGTCAACGACAGCAGCGCCAGACTGCCCTCGCGCTCCAGCAGCGCGCAGTCGCCGCCGACAATCGTCAGCACTCTGCCAAAACTCTGACTGTGACCAGCCAGTTCCGCCGGGGCGACGGACGGCTGCGCGGGTCGCGGCGCGGCGGGCGTGTCGAGCAACTGACGATAAAGCGCCCCCTGCTGCTTCTGGTAACCCGGCTGCGCATGCGGCCAGCTCGCGCCGCCCGAACTGCCGCCGGAGGCAGCCGGCTCACGCGACGATGTCATGCTGAATCGGGTTGCCGGTTCACGCGCTTCCGACGGGCGAGCAAACTGGTTGCCGCCTGCGGCGATGCGATTCTCCGGCATCTGGCGCGGCGTCGGCGGGTCGTCTTTTTCCGCCAGCGGCGCATCAAGCTGTTGCTGCAGCACGCACAGTACGCCCTGGTAGATAAAGTCATGCACCAGGCGAGACTGATGGAAACGCACCTCATGCTTGGCCGGATGGACGTTCACATCCACCTGATGGGGATCGATCTCCAGATACAGCACAAACGCCGGCTGCTGATCGGCCCCCAGCTTGTCTTCGCAGGCCTGGCGGATAGCATGGTTGATCAGCCGGTCGCGCATCATCCGCCCGTTGACGTAACAGTACTGAATTTCCGCCAGCGCCGGGGTGGTATGGAGCGGATCGGCAACCCAGCCGCGCAGGGTCAGATCGCCATGCTGCCACTCGATCGCCAGCGCATGTTCGAGAAAAGCGGTGCCGCAAATGGTTCCCAGCCGCCGCTCCCGCTGGCCATCCTGCGCCACTGCCCGATACTGGCGCATCACCTTGCCGTTATGGCTGAGGTTAATGGTGACGTCGAAGCGCGCCAGCGCAATGCGGCGCACCACTTCGTCAATATGGCCGAACTCGGTTTTTTCGGTGCGCATAAATTTGCGCCGCGCCGGCGTGTTGTAGAACAGATCGAGGACTTCCAGGGTGGTGCCGACCGGGTGCGCCGCCGGCTTCACCGTTACCGCCTGATCGCGGCCTTCGGCATAAGCCTGCCAGGCTTCCTGCTGCTCCGCCGTCCGCGAAGTCAGCGTTAAGCGCGCCACCGAACTGATACTGGCCAGCGCTTCGCCGCGAAAGCCGAGGCTGATAATCGCCTCCAGATCGTCAAGCGAGGCGATCTTGCTGGTCGCATGACGAGCCAGGGCCAGCGCCAGCTCGTCTTTTTTGATGCCGCTGCCGTTATCGCGGATACGAATGAGCTTCGCGCCGCCGCGTTCGATATCAATGTCAATCCGCGTAGCGCCAGCATCAAGGCTGTTCTCAACCAGCTCTTTCACCACCGACGCGGGCCGCTCCACCACTTCGCCGGCGGCAATCTGGTTGGCGAGCTGCGGCGGCAGAACCTGAATCGGCATCCCCTGCTCCTTAGTTAATCAACATCCCGCCTGGCGCTGCGGCGCTGGCGGTCTGCGCCGCCTCCCCTCGAGGCGCCGACTGCAGCGGATGCTGCATAAAGTAGTTACGCAGGCCGTTGTAAATCGCCTGTGCGATCTGCTCCTGGTAATCCTCACTCCCCAGCAGCCGCTCTTCACCGTTGTTACTGATAAAGCCCGTTTCCACGAGGATCGACGGGATATCCGGCGAGCGCAATACACCGAGGCTGGCATGCTCCGGGCGGCGTTTGTGCAGGTTGCCAATGCGCTGCAGCTGGCTCAGCACGTTGGTCGCCACATCGTAGCCGACGCGCTGGGAATGACCGAACTGCAGATCCAGCACCGCCTGGCTCAGATAGGGGTCGGCCTGGCTGTTCGCCAGCACGTCGCCTGCCCCGCCGAGCAGTTCAGACTGCTTCTCATGCTGCTCGAGCCAACCGGCCATTTCGCTGTTGGCGCGACGGTTCGAGAGCACCCACACCGAGGCGCCGGTCGCATCGCGGTTTGGCGCGGCATCAGCATGGATAGAGACGAGGAAGTTGGCGTTTTGCTTACGCGCCACGTCAGAGCGCCCCATCACCGAAATAAAGTAATCTCCGTCGCGGGTCAGCACCGGCTTAAACTGCGGATCGGCGTTCAGTAACGCCCGCAGCTTGCGCGCGATGGCGATAGTCACGTTCTTCTCTTTGGTGCCGTTCGGGCCAATCGCGCCTGGATCCTGGCCGCCGTGTCCGGCATCGATGGCGATAATCACCTTATCATCCGCCGACACCGTACGGGCCGCCGGGCGAGTCACGGTCTGATTGTTGGTCATCGCCGGCTGAGAGGAGGTCATCGCCGTCTGCCGTTCATGGCCCGACGAGCTGAATGGGTTACGCCCTGCCGTCGCCGTCCGGGAAGGCATCACCGGCGGCGGGTCGGCCCGTTTCACCACCACAGGCGGCGGTGGCGGTGGTGCGTCGGCGTTGATGGTAAAGACCACCGTGTAATTCGCCCCGTTCTGCTGCTTCACCGCCCGCGTTTTGCCATCTTCCGTCAGATCCACCAGCAGACGCAGCGTCTGCGTATCCTGCGGCGTACCGGCGCGAATACTTTTCACCAGGTTGCTACCGCTAAACTGCAGCGGTAGTCCCTGCAATACGCCGGTCTGCTTGATATCCAGTGCCACCAGACGTTTGCCCTGTGGGGAAAAGGAGTACTCCGGCTCACCGACAAAGCTCAGGGTAATACGGGCCTGCTGGTCTCCGTTGGAGACCTGGATATCGGATAAACTCGCCGCAGTGGCGTGAAGACTCGACAGCATTAGCGCAGCGGCAAGCCAGGTGGTTATGCGATACTTCATCCCGTCATCCTTCAGGCTAAATGGCTAAACGCGCCAGTAAAGATTCACCCCGTGAGGAGATCGCGGTAATACGCGCCTCACGCCCTTGTGCCTGGTAATCAAGGTGAATTTCAACGTCCGGGTCAGGCAGGACACCTGCGCCTTGCTGCGGCCATTCCACCAGGCAGATGGCATCGTCGGCAAAATAATCACGGATCCCCATAAATTCGAGCTCCTCAGGATCCGCCAGTCGGTAGAGATCGAAGTGATATACCATCAGATTCTCGAGGGTATACGGCTCCACCAGGGTATAGGTTGGGCTTTTGACATTGCCGCGGTGACCGAGCGCCTGCAAAAAGCCGCGGCTGAAGGTCGTTTTCCCCGCGCCTAAATCACCATACAGATAAATCACGGTGGCGCCGGTACAGACCTGCGCGATGCGGTCGCCAAGGGCCAGCGTGGCCTGCTCATCGGGTAAAGGAATCACTCGGTTAATCATGGTCTACGTCAATCACATCCGGGTTAACAACACGCCTGAGCGTGGAAAAGAGATCGGTCGCCAGCATGCCGCGGGTGCCCTCGCGGGCGGCCAGCCGGTCGGCGGCGTCGCCATGAGCGACGCACCCGGCACAGGCTGCATCATACGGCGTCAGGTGCTGTCCTAACAATGCGGCAATAATGCCGGTAAGCACATCGCCCATCCCGCCGCTGGCCATCCCGGCATTGCCGGCATCGATAATGCCCATCGCCCCGCTTTCACTGGCCACCACCGTGCCCGCGCCTTTCAGCACAACCACGCCACCATACCGTTTTACCAGACGCTGCGCAGAAAGTAAGCGATCGCTTTCAATTTCTGCCACGCTGACATTCAGCAGACGGGCCGCTTCGCCGGGGTGCGGCGTTAGCACGCGATTGTGACGTTTATCGGGATTGAATGCCAGCAGGTTCAGCGCGTCGGCGTCCCAGACCATCGGTTTGTTAAAACTTTCCACCGTGCGCAGTGCGCTGCGCCCCCATTCGCGCTGCCCCAGGCCCGGGCCAATCGCCACCACATCAGCCCACTCCAGCGCGGCTTTCAGAGTCTGCGGCGTCAGTTCATCCACCATTAATTCCGGCCGCACGGTGACAATGGGCGCGATGTTCTCAGAGTGAGTAAGCACTCGCACCAGCCCGGCACCGCTGCGTAGGGCCGCTTCACCGCACATACGGATAGCGCCTGCCGTGCCGCGATCGCCGCCGACAATCACCAGCTTGCCGTGATCACCCTTATGGGAGGTGGCCCGCCGCGGCGGCAGCCAGTCGGCGAGGTGGGCGGCGCAAAACCGCGTCAGGGGAGTACTTTGCCTGGCGAGCCAGCGCTCGAGCCCAAGGGCATGATGATGGAGATGCCCGACGACATCCCGCGCCTTGCCGGTCAGCAGCCCGGGTTTGAGGGCGATAAAGGTCAGGGTGTGGTCAGCCTGAACCACTGCACCTGGCGTCGCGCCGGTCTGCGCATTCAGGCCGGAAGGGATATCCAGCGCCACCACCGGCGCCGGGTGGTGGTTCGCCTGGTGGATGAGCGCCGCGACGGGATCGCGCGGCGCACTGCGCAGACCGGTGCCGAGCAGGCCATCAATAATCAGTGAGATATCGTCGGGCCATGGGATAGTCGCCGCATGGATCACACCGCCGGCGTTAAGCCACGCCTCCCGCGCCGCCTGCGCCTCTTCCGGCAGCGGGCTGTCACTCTCTACCGCCAGCAACGTCACCCGCCGCCCCGCGGCCTGTGCCAGACGCGCGACGACATATCCGTCGCCGCCGTTGTTGCCATGTCCGCAGAGGATCAGCCAGTGCGCGCTGGCGGGATAAGCGCGGCTGGCCAGCTGAAAGGCCGCCTCGCCCGCGCGCTGCATCAGTTCGAACAGCGTCAGCCCCAGGCTGTCCGCCGCCTCTCGTTCGGCCAGGCGCAGCGCCTCCGCAGGCCAAATGTTGTATGGTATACTGTCAGGGTTTTTCGTCATTGTATGGTCCATCATGTCACAGCCCCTCGATCTCGTTCAGTTAGCGCAACAAATCAAACAATGGGGCACAGAGCTCGGGTTCCAGCAGGTGGGTATCGCCGATACCGACCTCAGCGCCAGTGAACCCAAACTGCAGGCATGGCTGGATAAACAATACCATGGCGAAATGGAGTGGATGGCCCGTCACGGAATGATGCGCGCCCGCCCCCACGAACTGCTGCCCGGTACGTTACGCGTCATCAGCGTGCGGATGAACTATCTGCCCGCCAACGCCGCCTTTGCCCGCACCCTGAAAGATCCCGCGCTGGGTTACGTCAGCCGTTATGCCCTCGGGCGTGATTATCATAAGCTGCTACGTAATCGCCTGAAAAAACTGGGGGAGAAGATTCAGGAACAGTGTGCTTCGCTCAATTTTAGACCTTTTGTCGATTCCGCGCCTATCCTGGAACGGCCAATCGCAGAAAAAGCGGGCCTTGGCTGGACAGGTAAGCACTCACTTATCTTAAGCCGCGACGCGGGGTCATTCTTCTTCCTCGGCGAACTGCTGATCGACCTCCCCCTGCCGGTCGACAGCCCGGTTGCGGAGGAGTGCGGACGCTGCGTCGCCTGCATGACCATCTGCCCCACCGGCGCCATCGTTGAGCCCTACACCGTCGACGCCCGGCGCTGCATCTCCTATCTCACCATCGAACTGGAAGGCGCTATCCCGGAGGAGTTCCGTCCGCTTATCGGCAATCGTATTTACGGTTGTGATGATTGTCAGCTGATCTGTCCGTGGAACCGTTTCTCACAGCTCACCGATGAAGAGGATTTCAGCCCACGCAAAGCGCTGCATGCGCCACCGCTGGTGGAGCTGTTCGCCTGGAGCGAAGCGTGGTTTCTGAAGGTAACCGAAGGGTCGGCGATTCGTCGCATTGGCCATCTGCGCTGGCTGCGCAATATCGCCGTCGCGCTGGGCAACGCGCCCTGGGATGAAGCTCATCTTCGCGCGCTGGAGAGTCGCCGGGGTGAGCACCCGCTTCTCGACGAGCACATCGAATGGGCTATCACTAAGCAAATAAACAAGCGGAACGCCGACGCCGTCGAAGTACAGCTGCCGAAAAAATTACGTCTGGTCAGGGTGGTAGAGAAAGGCTTGCCGCGCGACGCCTGATTCATTCACAGGCTGTGAATAAAATCTAAAACACATTGCGTTTCAAGGCGCCGACCAAGGTCAAGTGATCGAATTAACATTTTGAAATGAAATTTAAATGTTAAATTTCAAAGAGATACAAAGATACTATTTACAAAGCGAAGCATTCCCGCCGTCATGGATGAAACCATAACCTGTGGATAACTCTGTTCACAGTATTTCTGAAGATCAAACGAAAATCATCCCCGGCGCTGGATTGCACTGTGGATAAATAAGAGATGGAAGAAAATTTGGAGCGGGAAACGAGACTCGAACTCGCGACCCCGACCTTGGCAAGGTCGTGCTCTACCAACTGAGCTATTCCCGCTTAATCATCGTCATTCAAGCTACCGTGTAGCAACCTGAATACTGCGACTGGTGTGGTATGTCTTTCAAATTTTGGAGCGGGAAACGAGACTCGAACTCGCGACCCCGACCTTGGCAAGGTCGTGCTCTACCAACTGAGCTATTCCCGCTTAATCTTCGGCTTTCGCCTCGCATCTGCGAGTTGAAACCCTGTGATCAGGATGGTGCTTTCAAATTTTGGAGCGGGAAACGAGACTCGAACTCGCGACCCCGACCTTGGCAAGGTCGTGCTCTACCAACTGAGCTATTCCCGCGTTACTGCTTTTTTTGCCATATTTTGATGGCGTCGTAATTTGCATTTCTGCGTCGTTACGGGAGGCGCATTATACGAGAATTCGATGCCCCTGCAACCCCCTGACGATCACTTTTTTGCGTTTTTTGTTTAAGTGGACATTTTCTCGCCACCTACGCCGCTGAATTGTATAAATAAGCGTCATAACGGGCAAAATTGCTTTTTCCGTCCGGCTGAATGACGCAAAATCGCTCGCATCATATTGCGGTGGCGCGACGTATAACGTGGCCACCACGACGCCAAACAGGGAATTAGCATGAGAAAAGTCCTCACCATCCTGCTGCTGAGCACGCTGGCCATTGGAACCGCGTCAGCCGAGACGCTCCATTTTGGCACCACCACAGCCAATCCACCATTTGTCACCACCAACGGCAAAAATCAGCCCATCGGCTTTGATATCGATCTCGCTCACGCCCTGTGCCAGCAGATGCAGGCGCAGTGCCAGTTTACGGCGCAGCGTTTCGATACCCTGATCCCGGCATTGCGCTTTAAGAAGTTTGATGCGGTGATTGCCGGTATGGAAGTGATCCCAATGCGCGAGAAGCAGGTCGCCTTTAGCCGCCCCTATCGCCAGGCGCTCTCCGGGGTGGTGATCGTCAATAAAGATGTCGCCCATACCTTTGCCGATCTGAAAGCCAAAAAAATCGGCGTGGTGAAAGGCACGCTGCATCAGCACTATCTGCGCGATAAGCAGAAGGCCGTGCAGGCGATCCCTTACGACGACGTCGCCAGCGCTTTAGCCGCGCTGAAAGCCGGCGAAATAACCGGCGTTATGAGCGACTTCGCCACCCTTGACGCCTGGCAACAAGAGAACCCTGACTACGCCATCATGGATGAGCGGGCCACCGACCCGGCTTATTACGGTAAGCAGTATGCGATTGCGGTGCGCAAAGACGATCCGGAGTTGCTGAATGCCATCAACGATGCCCTGATCGCGGTCATGGCGACGCCTGACTTCCAGCAGATGCAGCAAAAGTGGTTTAAATAATCAGAAAGATGTACCGGGCCGCACCAGACCCGGTTTTCACAGCCAGTCGTGGTTTACAGCTTAATGAAATGCTCGCGATAGTAGGCCAGCTCGGCGACCGACTCGCGGATATCGTCCATCGCCTGATGGGTGCCCTGCTTTTTAAAGCCGTCAAGAATTTCCGGCTTCCAGCGGCGAGCCAGCTCTTTCAGCGTGCTGACGTCCAGATAGCGGTAGTGGAAATAGGCTTCCAGTTGCGGCATGTACTTAAACAGGAAGCGACGATCCTGGCCGATGCTGTTGCCGCAGATCGGCGACTTGCCCGCCGGCACCCACTGCTTAAGAAACTCAATGGTCGCCAGTTCGGCATCGTGCTCGCCGACGGTGCTGGCCTTCACGCGATCCACCAGTCCGCTGTCGGTATGGGTCCGCACATTCCACTCGTCCATTAATGCCAGCTGAGCATCCGACTGATGCACGGCGATGGTCGGCCCTTCAGCCAAAATGTTCAGGTTGGCATCGGTCACCAGGGTGGCGATTTCGATAATGCGATCGCGCTCCGGATCCAGCCCTGTCATCTCCAGATCGATCCAAATGAGGTTGTTTTCATTTGCACTCATGCTATTTTCCACCCTTCTTGCGTGACTATATTCATCTAAAATAGCGTGTATCATAGAGGTTTTGCCCCATCAGGGCGACCAGGAGCCAGTTCGATTGAGTAAAAATAAACTCTCCAAAGGCCAGCAGCGCCGCGTCAACGCCAACCACCAGCGCCGCCTGAAAACCACTGCGGAGAAGGCCGACTACGATGACAACCTGTTTGGCGAAACGTCGGAAGGCATTGTCATCAGTCGCTTTGGCATGCATGCCGACGTCGAATCCGCTGACGGCAGCGTCCATCGCTGCAACATTCGCCGGACAATCCGTTCGCTGGTCACTGGCGACCGCGTGGTCTGGCGGCCGGGTAAAGATGCCGCCGACGGCGTAAACGTCAAAGGGATCGTCGAAGCGGTGCACGAGCGCGCCTCCGTCCTGACGCGTCCGGATTTTTACGACGGCGTGAAGCCTATCGCCGCCAATATCGATCAGATCGTGGTGGTTTCCGCGATCCTGCCTGAGCTGTCATTGAATATTATCGATCGTTATCTGGTGGCCTGCGAGGCGCAGGATATCGAGCCGTTAATCGTTCTGAATAAAATCGATCTGCTGGATGACGATGGCCTGCGCTTCGTCAATGAGCAAATGGACATCTACCGCAATATCGGTTACCGCGTGCTCATGGTCTCCAGTCGGACTCAGGACGGCCTCAAGCCGCTGGAAGCGGCCCTGACCGACCGCATCAGCATTTTCGCCGGGCAGTCCGGGGTCGGTAAATCGAGCCTGCTGAACGCCCTGCTGGGGCTGAATGAGGATCAAATCCTCACCAATGATGTCTCGGACGTTTCCGGCTTAGGCCAGCACACCACCACCGCGGCGCGCCTCTACCACTTCCCGCACGGCGGCGATGTAATTGATTCACCGGGCGTTCGTGAATTCGGCCTCTGGCATCTGGAAGCGGAACAAATCACCAATGGCTTTGTCGAATTCCATGATTATTTAGGCCATTGCAAATACCGCGACTGTAAACACGATAACGATCCTGGCTGTGCGCTTCGCGAAGCGGTAGAGAACGGCAAGATCGCCGAAAGCCGTTTTGAGAACTACCACCGCATCCTCGAAAGCATGGAGCAGGTACAGGTAAAAACGCGTAAAAACTTTTCCTCGTCCGATGACTGATCATTAAGCTGAGCGTCACGTCAGGCTCTGCCAGGACGCGGTCAAACTGCGACTAACGCGGATGCCATTTGGCGAGGTTTACGTATAGAATCGTCCCCTTTTTTCAGGTCCCCGCCCGCGGGCGGGGTCAGGAACGACATATCATGGCCTGGAGGCTACTTTGTTAAACGATCTTAAACTTTCACTGCAATACATTCTGCCTAAACTGTGGCTCACCCGCCTCGCAGGCTGGGGTGCGAGCAAACGCGCAGGTTGGTTGACGAAACTGGTCATCGATCTGTTCGTGAAATACTACAAGGTCGATATGAAAGAGGCGCAGAAGCCGGATACCGCGGCTTATCGCACCTTCAACGATTTCTTTGTGCGTCCGCTGCGCGACGACGTTCGCCCGCTGAATACCGATCCCAACGTGCTGGTGATGCCGGCAGACGGCGTGATCAGCCAGCTTGGCGCCATTGAAGACGATAAAATCCTGCAGGCCAAAGGTCATGACTACAGCCTGGAAGCCCTGCTGGCCGGCAACTATCAAATGGCCGACCTGTTCCGTAACGGCAGCTTCGCCACCACCTATCTGTCGCCGCGCGACTATCACCGCGTGCACATGCCGTGCAACGGCATCCTGCGCGAAATGATCTACGTCCCTGGCGACCTGTTCTCGGTTAACCATCTGACGGCGCAGAATGTGCCTAACCTGTTCGCCCGTAACGAGCGCGTCATCTGCCTGTTTGATACTGAGTTTGGCCCGATGGCGCAAATTCTGGTGGGCGCGACTATCGTCGGCAGCATCGAGACCGTGTGGTCCGGCACCGTGACCCCGCCGCGCGAAGGCATTATTAAACGCTGGACCTGGCCCGCGGGTGACAGCGAAGGCTCCGTCGCCCTGCTGAAAGGCCAGGAGATGGGCCGCTTCAAACTGGGTTCCACCGTGATCAACCTGTTCGCCCCGGGCCAGGTGAAGCTGGTTGACTCGCTGCAAAGCCTGTCCGTGACTAAAATCGGCCAACCGCTGGCGACCGCCGTGGAAGCCAGCGCCGCTGCTGAACCCGCGCCGTTACCGGAAGAAGAGATCCGCGCCGAACACCGCGCCAGCCCGCTGGTTGACGATACACAAGACCAAGGTTAATTCTTCAGCAAAAAGGGTTATGCCGTGCGCCTGATATACACTTTCCTGTTGGCCTTGAGCCTCAGTTTCGGGGCGTACGCTGCGACAGCCCCGGATGCTAAACAGATAACCCAGGAACTGGAACAGGCGAAGGCGGCAAAGCCCGCCCAGCCTGAAACCGTTGAAGTTCTACAGTCCGCGCTGAACGCGCTTGAGGAGCAAAAATCGTCCCTCGAGCGCGCCCGTCAGTATCAGGACGTTATCGATAATTTCCCCAAACTGTTTCAAAGCCTGCGCTCTCAGCTCAACAATCTGAGCGAAGAACCGCGCCAGGTGCCAACCGGCCTGACCGCCGATGCGCTGAACCAGGAGATCCTGCAGGTCAGCAGCCAGCTGCTGGAATCGAGCCGCCAGGCGCAGCAGGAGCAGGATCGCGCGCGTGAAATCGCCGACTCCCTGAACCAGCTGCCGCAACAGCAAACCGATGCCCGTCGTCAGCTCAATGAGGTTGAGCGCCGCATCGGCACGCAAACCGGCAACAATGCTCTCGCCCAGGCGCAAAATCTTGCCCTGCAGGCGGAATCGGCGCGCCTGAAGGCGCTGGTGGATGAACTCGACCTCGCCCAGCTTTCCGCCAACAACCGCCAGGAGCTGTCGCGCGCCCGTTCCGAGCTGGCGCAAAAGCAGAGCGAACAACTGGATGCCTATCTGCAGGCGCTGCGCAATTTACAGAACAGCCAGCGCCAGCGGGAAGCGGAAAAGGCGCTGGAGAGCACCGAACTGCTGGCGGAGAACAGTGAAAACCTGCCGCCGGACATCAACGCGCAGTTCAAGGTCAACCGGGAGCTCTCCCAGGCGCTGAACCAGCAGGCGCAGCGCATGGATCTGGTGGCGTCCCAGCAGCGGCAGGCGACGAATCAAACGCTGCAGGTGCGCCAGGCGTTAAACACCCTGCGCGAGCAATCGCAGTGGCTGGGCTCTTCCAACCTGCTGGGCGAAGCCCTGCGCGCCCAGGTGGCGCGACTGCCGGAGCGCCCTCGCCCACAGCAGCTGGATACGGAAATGGCACAGCTACGCGTGCAGCGTCTGCGCTTTGAAGATTTGCTGAGTAAGCAGCCGCAGCTGCGGCAGATCCGTCAGGCCGACGGCGAACCGCTGACCAGCGAGCAGAACAAAATCCTGCAGGCGCAGCTGCGCACGCAGAACGAGCTGCTGAACTCGCTGCTGCGCGGCGGCGATACCCTGATGCTGGAGCTCACCAAGCTGAAGGTCGCCAACGGCCAGCTGGAAGACGCGCTGAAAGAGATCAACGAAGCGACTCACCGCTATCTGTTCTGGACTTCGGACGTCAGCCCTATCGGCTTCTCCTGGCCGCTGGAGATTGTCCAGGATCTGCGGCGCCTGATCTCCCTGGATACCATCAGCGAACTGGGCAAAGCCAGCGCGATGATGCTCACCAGCAAAGAGACTCTGCTGCCGCTGTTTGCCGCCCTGCTGCTGGTTGGCTTCAGCATCAGCTCGCGGCGCCATTTCACCCGCTTCCTTGAGCGCTCCAGCGCCCGGGTGGGGAAAGTCACCCAGGATCACTTCTGGCTGACGCTGCGCACGGTCTTCTGGTCGATACTGGTGGCCTCGCCGCTGCCGGTGCTGTGGATGACGCTCGGCTATGGCCTGCAGTCCGCCTGGCCCTTCCCGCTGGCGGTGGCGATAGGCGATGGGGTCACGGCGACCGTGCCTTTGCTGTGGGTGGTGATGATCTGCGCCACCTTCGCCCGGCCAAACGGGCTGTTTATCGCCCACTTTGGCTGGCCGCGTAACCGCGTGGCGAAAGCGATGCGCTACTACCTGATGAGCATCGGGCTGATTGTGCCGCTGATTATGGCGCTGATCATGTTCGATAATCTTAACGACCGCGAGTTCTCCGCTTCGCTGGGCCGCCTGTGCTTCCTGTTGATCTGCGGCGCGCTGGCGGTGGTCACGCTGAGCCTTAAGCACGCCGGTATCCCGCTCTATCTGGATAAAGAGGGGAATGGCGACAATATGGTGAACCGCCTGCTGTGGAACCTGATGCTTGGCGCCCCGCTGGTGGCCATGCTGGCGGCCGCCGTCGGCTACCTCGCCACCGCCCAGGCGCTGCTTGCGCGTCTGGAAACCTCGGTCGCCATCTGGTTCCTGCTGCTGGTGGTCTATCACATCATCCGCCGCTGGATGCTGATCCAGCGCCGCCGGCTGGCCTTCGACCGGGCCCGCCACCGTCGCGCGGAAATTCTCGCTCAGCGTGCCCGCGGCGAAGATGAGCCCGTTCACGTCAGCAGCCCGGAGGGGTCGGTGGAAACGGAGATCAGCGAGGTCGACCTCGATGCCATCAGTACTCAGTCGCTGCGGCTTGTGCGCTCCCTGCTGATGCTGATTGCGCTGCTGTCGGTCATCGTGCTGTGGTCGGAAATTCACTCGGCGTTTGGCTTCCTTGAGAATATCTCGCTGTGGGACGTGACCTCGACGGTACAAGGGGTGGAAAGTCTTGAGCCGATCACGCTTGGCGCGGTGTTGATTGCCATTCTGGTGCTGATCATCACCACTCAGCTGGTACGCAACCTGCCCGCGCTGCTGGAGCTGGCGATCCTCCAGCATCTCGATTTAACGCCCGGCACCGGCTACGCCATCACCACCATCACCAAGTATCTGCTGATGCTCGTCGGCGGGCTGGTGGGCTTCTCGATGATCGGTATTGAGTGGTCGAAGCTGCAGTGGCTGGTCGCCGCGCTGGGTGTGGGTCTCGGCTTTGGCCTGCAGGAGATCTTCGCCAACTTTATCTCCGGCCTGATTATCCTGTTTGAGAAGCCGATCCGTATCGGCGATACGGTCACCATTCGCGACCTGACGGGCAGCGTCACCCGCATTAATACCCGTGCGACCACCATCAGCGACTGGGACCGGAAAGAGATTATCGTGCCGAACAAGGCGTTCATTACCGAACAGTTTATCAACTGGTCGCTGTCGGACTCGGTCACCCGCGTGGTGCTGACGGTGCCGGCCCCCGTGGACGCCGATACCGATGAGGTAACGAAAATTCTCATCGCCGCGGCGCATCGTTGCTCGCTGGTCATCGATACCCCAGCACCAGAGGCGTTTCTCGTCGACCTGCAGCAGGGGATCCAGATTTTCGAGCTGCGTATTTTTGCCGCCGAGATGGGGCACCGCATGCCGCTGCGCCATGAGATGCATCAGTTGATCCTGGCGGGCTTCCGCGAACATGGCATTGATATGCCGTTCCCTCCGTTCCAGATGCGTCTGGAAAGTATCGACGGCAGGCAAAGCAGTAAAACCATGACCTCGGCCGGAAAAACCAGCCGCCGTACGGCTGGCGGACTGTAAGTCATCACCTGCCCGGCAGCAACGCCGGGCAGGCTCTCTAACTCTCCATCACCAGCGCGCCGGACGCCATGCGCCGACGGTAGCTTTCGTAGATCCCCAGCGCCAGCAGTGAGAAGAAGATCGGCCCACCGACCATCCACAGGGTGCTGTTCCAGTCCCCGCTGTCGATGACGGGTTGGATAATGGTGAAGATATTGGCGAAGGTCACCACCAGCAACACCACGCCGGTCGCCAGCAGCGTCGACGGTCGGTTTTTGAAAATCACGAACGGCCGGTCGAGATGCGTTTTCGCCTTGAAGAACGGGAAGGCGATGGTCAGGAACAGGTAGGGCAAGGTCATGGAGACATTGGCCATCAGCGTCAGCTTGTTATAAAACGCCGAAGCACTATCCCCGCCGAACGACACCAGCACAATAAACACCCCGACCAGCAGGCACTGCAGCCACATCGCCGCGGCGGGCATGCCGTTGACGTTAAGACGGGTCATCACCGACGGCCAGAGCGCTTTTGGCGTGCCCTGAATAATCGCTTTCAGGGGCGAATAGCTGAGGGTGAAGAATGCACCGGTATAGGCGAGAAACATCGACAGGCCGGTAATACGGGCGAACCAGACTCCGGTCAGGGCCGCCGACTCTGGCGTCAGGTGCAGAGCCTGGCCGAGCGTCGTCCCGAGGCTGGTCATCAGCACATAGGTGATGTTGCCGAGGTTGGTCGAACGCGCACCAAGCACCTGCTGCCAGTTGGCGCTCACGCCCCACAACACAATCGCCAGCGAGTAACCGACCGAGATAACGATCGCCGCGATGATAATGCCTTTGGCAAAGTTCTTTTCCGGCTTGTCGGTCTTATCCACTAAGCCGCCGACCGCCTCAATTCCGCCGTAGGCAAAGATGGCAAATACTACAAACGACAGCATCGCCATGCCCGACTGATACCCGGGATTAGGTGAAAGGGTGAAGTTTAACGGCTGGGCGAAATGGCCGCCGTTGAGCAGGAGGATCGCCCCACTCACCAGCAGTAGCACCAGGTTAAGCCCCATCACCGCGATACCGCCGACGGCGGTGATTTTGGCGATTTTATTGATCCCTTTGACGGCAATAAAGGTCACGATGCCCATCCAGCAGGCTGCCAGAATGCCCACCGTCTGCGTCGGGGTCAGGCTAGCCAGCGCCCAGGTCTGGGTTTTGTCCGCGCCAAACAAAAAGGTGGATAACGGCACCCAAATTTTAGCCGCCGTACTCACCATCCACACCACGTACGACGCAAACCACATAAAGGTGCCGATGAAAGCAAAGCGCGGCCCGACGCTGTGGTTCATCCAGGAATAGATCCCGCCCTCTTCGCGACGATAAGCCGAGCCCATCTCCGCCATCATCAGCGCGAACGGAATAAAGAAAAAGAGGGCGGAAAAAAGATAAAACGGCATCGCACTGTAGCCCATCAGATAAAACGCCGACGGGCTGTTGGCAAAGCCAAACACCGAAGTGAAGATCATCAGAATCAGCCCAATCAGGCTCATCTTCTTGAATTGTTGATGCATAAATCTATCCAAACGTGGGCATCGCCCAACAGGCAACGCCTGGCCTCAAAAAATGAGCGCGGATAGTAGCAAAAGCACGGAAGGAGATTGTGGGTATTCGGGCTAAAACCGGGACAGCGTGAGTGCGTTGTTTTCAGGGCGGGTCTGTCACCTCCCCCGCTCTCAGGCGGCAGGAGGTGACAGCGCCATCAGGCGCGGTCGACCGTAAAGGCGATCACCTCACCGATGCTTTCGGCACCCAGCGCCAGCATCACTACACGGTCAACGCCCAGCGCGACGCCGGAGCAGTCCGGCAGGCCCGCCTCCAGTGCCGCCAGCAGGTTGTTATCGATAGGCTGCTGCGGAAGGCCGCGCGCGGCGCGTTTGCGGTTGTCCTGCTCAAATCGCAGGCGCTGTTCGCGGGCATCGGTCAGCTCGTGGAAACCATTCGCCAGCTCAATACCTTTGTAGTAAACCTCGAAGCGCTCAGCGACCCGATGATCTTCCGGGCTGATCTGCGCTAAAGAGGCCTGGGTGGCCGGGAAATGATAGATAAACGTCGGCCGATCTTTGCCGATGTGCGGCTCCACGCCCATGGTGAACAACAGTTGCAGCAGCGTGTCGCGATCTTCTTCAGTATCGGCGATATTGCTTAAATCCAGCTTCGCCGCGACTTCACGCAGCTGCGTTTTATCAGCAGAGAGCGGATCAATATCCAGATGACGCTGGAACGCCTGCTGATAGGAGAGGCTTTCCGCTGGCTGACACTCCAGAACCTGCTGCAGCAGGTCGTCCACCTCGTTGATCAGGCGATACATGTCATAGCACGGACGATACCACTCCAGCATGGTGAACTCCGGATTGTGATGCCGGCCCATCTCTTCATTACGAAAGCTGCGACACAACTGGAAAACCGGACCGCAGCCCGCCGCCAGCAGGCGCTTCATGTGGTATTCCGGACTGGTCATCAAGTACAGATTGAGTCCCTGTGAATGGCCCGGGCCGACGAAACGGGTTTCGAACGGGAACAAATGAATATCCGTTACCGTCGCCTGACTCATGCAAGGCGTCTCCACCTCCAGCACGCCGCGATCGGTAAAGAAACGGCGGATTTCCGCCATCACCGCCGCGCGTTTCAACAGATTGGGAATGGGTGCGCTCGGCTGCCAGGTTGCCGTCTCGCTCATGGTACTTTCTCCGGTTACAAACAAGGGCACGAAGTCTACTCGCAACCGGCGAGTGAAACAAATTTTGTGCAATCCCCGGCAGATTACATGCCATTAATCTATCGTTAACCTGAATGCATAAATATCACTGATAAATAACCGCACATATCGATAAAAAAATCGAACACGTCAATTTTCCATACTGACCCTACGGCTATACTCCTGTACCTATAAAGGAGCAGTGATACTTTTTCGCCAGCCCGGCGGCGAAATACACTAAAACTGGAGGAATGTCGTGCAAACTTTTCAAGCCGATCTCGCCGTAATTGGTGCCGGCGGAGCAGGCCTTCGTGCCGCTATCGCTGCCGCACAGGCCAACCCCAATGCCAAAATCGCCCTGATTTCTAAAGTCTATCCGATGCGCAGCCATACGGTCGCTGCAGAAGGGGGATCCGCAGCCGTTGCCCAGGATCACGATAGCTTTGAGTACCATTTTCACGACACCGTCGCCGGAGGCGACTGGCTGTGCGAGCAGGATGTCGTCGACTATTTCGTTCATCACTGCCCGACGGAAATGACCCAACTGGAACAGTGGGGATGCCCGTGGAGCCGCCGCCCTGACGGCAGCGTCAACGTCCGGCGCTTCGGTGGTATGAAAATCGAACGCACCTGGTTTGCCGCCGATAAAACCGGCTTCCACATGCTGCATACCCTCTTCCAGACCTCCCTTCAGTTTCCCCAAATTCAACGCTTTGATGAGCATTTCGTCCTTGACCTGCTGGTCGATGACGGGCAGGCCCGCGGCCTGGTGGCGATGAATATGATGGAAGGCACCCTGGTGCAGATCCGCGCCAACGCGGTCGTGCTGGCCACCGGTGGTGCCGGGCGCGTCTATCGCTACAACACCAACGGCGGCATCGTTACTGGTGATGGTATGGGTATGGCGCTGGGCCATGGTGTGCCGCTGCGCGATATGGAATTTGTTCAGTATCACCCGACTGGTCTGCCGGGCTCCGGGATCCTGATGACCGAAGGCTGCCGCGGGGAAGGCGGGATTCTGGTCAACAAAAACGGCTATCGCTACCTGCAGGATTACGGCATGGGCCCGGAAACCCCGCTCGGCGAACCGAAGAACAAATATATGGAGCTGGGTCCACGCGACAAAGTTTCCCAGGCCTTCTGGCACGAATGGCGGAAAGGAAACACCATCCCGACGCCACGCGGTGACGTGGTCTACCTCGATCTCCGCCACCTCGGCGAGAAAAAACTGCTGGAGCGTCTGCCGTTTATCTGTGAGCTGGCGAAAGCCTACGTCGGCGTCGACCCGGTGAAAGAGCCGATTCCGGTACGACCGACCGCGCACTACACCATGGGTGGTATCGAAACCGATCAGCAATGCGAAACCCGGATTAAAGGGCTATTTGCCGTGGGCGAATGCTCGTCCGTCGGTCTGCACGGCGCCAACCGTCTAGGTTCCAACTCGCTGGCCGAGCTGGTGGTCTTCGGCCGTCTGGCCGGGGAACAGGCCATGCAGCGCGCCGCTCAGACGACCGAGGCGAATAGCGCCGCACTGGATGCGCAGGCTGCGGATGTGGAGCAACGTCTAAAAGCGCTCGTGAACCAGGAAGGTAACGAAAACTGGGCGAAAATCCGTGACGAAATGGGCCTGTCGATGGAGGAAGGCTGCGGCATCTACCGTACGCCGGAGCTGATGCAGAAAACTATCGATAAGCTGGCTGAGCTGCAGGAACGCTTTAAGCGCGTGCGCATTACCGACAACTCCAGCGTATTCAACACCGACCTGCTTTACACCATTGAGCTGGGCCACGGCCTGAACGTTGCCGAATGTATGGCGCACTCGGCCATCGCGCGTAAAGAATCGCGCGGTGCGCATCAGCGTCTGGATGAAGGCTGTACCGAGCGCGACGACGTCAACTTCCTCAAGCACACCCTCGCCTTCCGCGAGGCCGATGGCACCACCCGTCTGGAATATGGCGACGTGAAGATCACCACGCTGCCACCGGCAAAACGTGTTTATGGCGCCGAAGCGGAAGCGGCCGAGAAGAAGGAGACCACCCATGGCTGAGCTGAAAACCCTGAAAGTCGAAGTGGTGCGCTACAACCCGGAGGTCGACACCGCACCGCATAGCGCGTTCTATGACGTGCCCTATGATGAGCAAACCTCGCTGCTGGACGCGCTGGGTTACATTAAAGACAACCTGGCGCCGGACCTGAGCTACCGCTGGTCCTGTCGGATGGCGATCTGCGGCTCCTGCGGCATGATGGTCAACAAGGTGCCGAAGCTGGCCTGCAAAACATTCCTGCGTGATTACACCAAAGGTTTAAAGGTTGAGGCGCTGGCCAACTTCCCAATCGAGCGCGATCTGGTGGTGGATATGACCCACTTTATCGAAAGCCTGGAGGCCATTAAGCCGTATATCATCGGCAATAACCGCACGCCGGACCAGGGGCCAAACAAGCAGACCCCAGCCCAGATGGCCAAATACCATCAATTCTCCGGCTGCATCAACTGCGGGCTGTGCTATGCCGCCTGCCCGCAGTTCGGCCTGAACCCGGAGTTCATCGGCCCGGCGGCGATCACGCTCGCCCACCGCTACAACGAAGACAGCCGCGACCACGGCAAAAAGGAACGTATGGCGCAGCTTAACGGCCAGAACGGCGTCTGGACCTGCACTTTCGTGGGCTACTGCTCGGAAGTGTGTCCGAAGCACGTCGACCCGGCGGCCGCGATCCAGCAGGGCAAGGTGGAAAGCTCGAAAGACTTTCTTATCGCGACCCTGAAACCACGCTAAGGAGTGCATTATGACGACGAAACGCAAACCCTACGTGCGGCCGATGACCTCCACCTGGTGGAAAAAACTGCCGTTTTATCGCTTCTACATGGTGCGGGAAGGCACGGCGGTACCGACGGTATGGTTTAGCATTGTGCTGATTTACGGGCTGTTTGCCCTCAAGCACGGCGCCGAAAGCTGGGCGGGATATATCGGATTCCTGCAAAACCCGGTGGTGGTGATCCTCAATCTGATCACTCTGGCGGCGGCGCTGCTGCACACCAAAACCTGGTTTGAGCTGGCGCCGAAAGCCGCCAACGTCATCATCAAAGGCGAAAAAATGGGGCCAGAGCCGGTCATTAAAGGGCTCTGGGTGGTGACGGCAGTGGTCACCGTGGTAGTCCTGTTTGTCGCTCTGTTCTGGTAAGGAGGCTGAGATGATTAATCCCAATCCGAAACGTTCCGACGAACCCGTATTCTGGGGGCTGTTTGGCGCTGGCGGTATGTGGGGCGCGATTGTCGCGCCGGTGATGGTGCTGCTGGTCGGCATCTTGCTGCCGCTGGGGCTCGCCCCGGCCGACGCCTTCAGCTATGAACGCGTGCTGGCCTTTGCCCAAAGCTTTATCGGCCGCGCGTTCCTGTTTCTGATGATTGTCCTGCCGCTGTGGTGCGGTCTACACCGTATTCACCACGCCATGCACGACCTGAAAATCCATGTGCCCAACGGTAAGTGGGTCTTCTACGGCCTGGCGGCAATCCTCAGCGTCATCACCCTCGTTGGCGTACTGTTTATCTGATCCTGCAAGAGCCCGGCTGCATTTCTGCTACCGGGCTCGCTTCATAGAAAAATCTTGCCGCCTTTTCCCTGCTGGACTCTACACTTAGCTTAAAAGCCAGCAAGGAACATGCCATGCGTATCCTGCCGATAATGACCGCGATTGCCGTCTCGTTCCTGTCTGTCGCCTGCAGCACGCCCACCCCGCCGCCGGGCGTCACCGTAGTCAGCCCCTTCGATGTTCAGCGCTATCTGGGTACCTGGTATGAAATCGCCCGCTTTGACCACCCTTTTGAGAGTGGGCTGGAAAAGGTCACGATCGCCTGGCACCCACGTGATGACGGCGGTCTGGACGTGACCAATAAAGGCTATAACCCCGACCGCGGCATGTGGCAGAAAACGGACGGGGTGGCCTACTTTACCGGGGAGCCCAGCCGCGCCGCGCTGAAGATTTCCTTCTTCGGCCCTTTCTACGGCAGCTATAACGTCATTGCGCTGGATAAGGAGTATCGTTACGCGCTGGTCTGCGGCCCCGATCGCGATTATCTCTGGCTGCTGGCGCGGGCGCCCACCATCGCTCCGGAGGTCAGGCAGCAGATGCTGGATATTGCCACCCGGCAGGGCTTTGATGTCAGCAAACTGATCTGGGTCAATCAGCGCTACAACTAGTGCGCGCTAATCTTCAGTCCAATGATGCCGACCACGATGCAGGCGAGACTGGCGATACGCATAACGCTGGCGGATTCACCCAACAGCACAATACCGGTCACGGCGGCGCCCACGGCGCCGATCCCAGTCCAGACCGCGTAGGCGGTACCGACAGGCAGGGTTTTCATCGCCCACGAAAGCAGCGCCATGCTGACGACCATCGCCACGATGGTGATGACGCTGGGAACCAGCCGGCTAAAGCCATGGGTATATTTCAGGCCAACGGCCCATACCACTTCCAGCAGACCAGCGATAAACAAGACAATCCAGGACATAAGGCTCCTTTGCTGGGGCCGTCCCCGGATGAGAAACGCCTACGGGTCGTCCCGTAAGGTGGATGAAAAGTCGCAGTGAGTATAGCTAACAGGATAGGGGAAGTGAAGAACGGTACGGCGTAAAACCGTACCGTCGACGGCGTTTATTGCTGAGCTTTGGTTGCCGCGCCAGAGATTGCGCTACCGCCTTCTGAAATATCCTGACCCACTCCGCGCGTAGTGTTACAAGCAGTCAGTGCTGAAGAGAGGACCAAAACCGTAAAGAACGCTGCAATCGTTTTTTTCACCATAATGTCATCCTTAGTGTCAGTTTTGTTTTCATGCCCTATAAGCATAGACAAACCGTCCAAAGATGAAGGGATCTTTGCGTTTTTTAAGAGAAAAGGAGTATTAATGGAGGAGCCTGACATATCGGTAGGCAAGCGCCATTAACGAAACGGCAGGGAAATTTAGCTCACAGCGTGAGAGATAGCGTGGCCCAGGCCCTGAATATCTTCACCCACACCGCGGGCGGTATTGCAGCCAGCCAGCAGGACGCTGCTCAGAAAGAGTAACACCAGGAGTTTAACGCTGCGCTTCATGTGTCGTGCTCGTCGTACCTGTAAGGAGAGAGCGGCGCAGCACGGAGGCTGCGCCGGTCATCATGACGCGAAATTACTTCACGCGGGATACGTATTCGCCAGAGCGAGTATCCACTTTGATCACTTCGCCAATCTGAACGAACAGCGGAACCTTAACCACCGCGCCGGTGGACAGGGTCGCTGGTTTACCGCCGGTACCCGCGGTGTCGCCTTTCAGACCTGGATCGGTTTCCACGATTTCCAGCTCAACGAAGTTCGGCGGGGTGACCGCGATCGGCTGGCCGTTCCACAGGGTCACGATGCACTCAGCCTGATCCAGCAGCCACTTAGCGTTGTCACCGATTGCTTTCGCGTCAGCAGACAGCTGCTCGAAAGTTTCGTTGTTCATGAAGTGCCAGAACTCACCGTCGTTGTACAGATAAGTCAGGTTCATATCGACAACGTCCGCGCCTTCTGCGGAATCGGTAGATTTGAAGGTTTTCTCAACACGGGTACCGGTCAGCAGGCGGCGCAGCTTAACGCGTGCAAACGCCTGGCCTTTACCTGGTTTAACGAATTCGCTGGCTTCTACCGCATAAGGTTCGCCATCTAACATGATTTTAAGACCAGCACGAAAATCGTTGCTATAGTAAGTCGCCATAAGGCCCTCTGAAATTGTTTAACTGGTAGCTAAGCCACAAAATGGCGCATATTGTAACCCTAAATACCCCATCCAGAGAAGATTGGATAACGCAACTTGCCAATGTTGTGACCAGTCCTGATGAACTGCTGCGTCTTTTAAATGTAGACGCTGATGAAAAACTGCTGGCCGGACGCGAGGCCAGACGCCTGTTCCCGCTGCGCGTCCCGCGCGCGTTTATCGCCCGCATGGAGAAAGGCAACCCTAACGATCCGCTGCTTCGTCAGGTACTTACCGCCGAGGAAGAATTTATCGTTGCCCCCGGTTACTCCACCGATCCGCTGGAAGAACAGCACAGTGTAGTGCCCGGTCTGCTGCACAAATATCGCAACCGGGCCCTGTTGCTGGTGAAAGGCGGTTGTGCAGTCAATTGCCGTTATTGTTTCCGCCGCCACTTCCCTTATGCCGAAAATCAGGGCACCAGGCGCAACTGGCAGACGGCGATGAACTACATAGCTGAGCATCCGCAGCTCGATGAAATCATCTTCTCCGGCGGCGACCCGCTGATGGCGAAGGATCATGAACTCGACTGGCTAATGACCCAGCTGGAAGCCATTCCGCACGTTAAGCGCCTGCGTATTCACAGCCGCTTGCCGATTGTGATCCCGGCGCGCATTACTGAGACGCTGGCCAGCCGCTTCCAGCGTTCGTCGCTGCAGGTAATTCTGGTTAACCACGTCAATCACGCGAATGAAATTGACGATGAGTTTCGCGCGTCGATGGCCATGCTGCGTCAGGCGGGGGTCACGTTGCTCAACCAGAGCGTGCTGCTGCGCGGGGTGAACGACAACGCGCAAGCGCTGGCCGACCTCAGCAATGCGCTGTTCGACGCCGGGGTAATGCCCTACTACCTGCACGTGCTGGATCGGGTGCAAGGGGCGGCACACTTCATGGTTAGCGATGATGAAGCACGTGAAATCATGCGTGAACTATTGACCCTTATCTCCGGCTATATGGTGCCGAAGCTGGCGCGAGAGATCGGCGGCGAACCCAGCAAGACACCGCTGGATTTAGGGCTGAAGCAGCGATAAACGTCAGATTCATTTGTCTGCCAGGACGGTCTGGCAGACAAGCCATATGGAGCCATTTCTCGCCAGGGGGTTAGGTAACCGGCTATCCGCTATCACATTACATGATAAATCCCTTTGCGACGAGCTACCGGTGTAGCACCAGCAGCACCACAATATTAATCACAATCATCACTACAATCAGCGTGGTTAACCAGGTGGGCATTTTAAAAGTCACCTGTAATCGTTCCGATTCTTTTCCTGCTATTTCCACTTTATTTTCTATCAAATTATCATGCTGACTCGCGACGTTTCTCGTTAATGGGATAACTAAACGATCATCATAATTAACATTCCCATCAGGAAGAACCTCGACAGCCTTATTATTTTGATAATGCGTTAATGTTACCCGGTTCATGTTTTCACACTCTTCATCAGAGAGAGGGATGATCAGGGTATCAGGTGAGACGCTGAACCCTTTTTGCCTTACGGTGATAATGATATCCGCCGACAGCCCCGCTTTGAGTAATGATTTTCGCAGCAAAGAGATATTTTGATAGAACGTATTTTGCGAAACTACTACGCCCCGGTTTTCCCAAACGGCAGCCAAAAACTCATCCCGCGAAATCACTTTGCCGCTATTCTGCAGGAGCAATAGCAAGCATCTGGCGGTGGGGGCGTTAAGGCTAACACTCTCACCATCGCCGGAAAGCGGCCGTAATTCATTCATACTGGCATTAAAGATAACTTCATGATTAATCATACATCCATTAAATAACACAGTTTCATCCATATCCCTGCCCCACGAAAAACCATTATCTATAATAAAATTCAATTAATTCAGTCAACTCATTCAATGAACATTATCACTTCAAACAGAAGCGAGCTCGGTTCACATTGACCGTCTCTGGACAGAATACTGCAGATAAAAAGACAAGCGACAATTATCTTGTTTAGTCACCACATTTTCAGATTAAATTCATCACAGTTGGAAGCGCCCTCGCATCAAAAACAGTGAATGTTAAATTCACGAGCGCTTCATAAAGAATTCACAAGCATTTTTTGCACCAGACTTTTAAATTACTCCCGCTTTCCCATGGCTCGCTATGGCAAGCGATATCATAGAGCCGACAATTATATTGGTAAATATCGAGCCCATCTCATTTTATCAAAATTATCAATGAATGATATGTCATTCACATGATAATGACTAATTATCGGTATCTATGCAGGACTAAGTAACTTTATATTTATATGGACTTGTAAAATGAAAAAAAATGCTAAGCTTCTCGCTGCATTCGTAGCTGCGTCAATCATCTCCTGCAACGCACTGGCGGCTGACGGTACCGTTCAGTTCACTGGTACTATCACTGATGCATCCTGCGAAACGCATATCGGCAGCCTGACTGGCGGCAGCAACGAAACCGTTGATCTGGGCATTGTACCTGTGAGCAGCTTCACTGGTGTTGGCTCAACTGCAGCACAAGGCGCTGGCTCCACTAATGTGAAGATCTTCCTGACCGAATGCCCGGCGGGCACTCCTACCCAAGCCAGCCTGAAGTTTGATGGTGCATATTACAATGGCGACAACAGCTACCTGGCACTGGACAGCGGTTCTACCGCATCCGGCGTTGCGATCCTGCTGTCTAACCCAAGCGGCAATGCGCTGAAACTGGGTGAAGCTTCTGAGCCGTTCACCTTGAACGTAGGCACCGGTAGCTCTACCGAGCTGAACTTCAAAGCAGCTTATATCCAGCGCGAAGCCACAATCTCTGCTGGTACTGCGAACTCTAGCGCTACCTTTACCATTAACTACTAATAATAGTTAAGATGTAATTTGTGCTCCCATACATGGGGGCACATCATCTTTAAATAAGCAGAGAAAATTATGCGTACTATTTTATCATTTTTCCTGTCAATAATGATGGTTCTTTTTCATATTACGAATGCCCAAGCGGGAGTTGTGATTGGCGGTACTCGCCTTGTGTACCCGGAAGGAAAAAAAGAGATAAATATTACTGTCGAGAATAAAGAAAACTTCCCTTATTTGATAAAAACATTCCTCGAGAAAGGAAGCATTGAAGCATCTTCTGGCTATTTTATGATCACGCCTCCACTCTTTCGTCTTGATGCTCAGCAAAAGAGCGTTTTACGCGTCTTCAACGCAAGCAATGCAATGCCAGCAGATCGAGAGTCACTTTTTTACTTTAACGTAACATCCATCCCAGCGGCGACAGATGAAGATGCGAAACAAAATACACTGCAAATCGCAGTGCGCAATCGGATGAAATTATTTTATCGGCCAAAGGCGCTTGCTGATGACACACCAGAAAATGTCACTAACAAATTAACTTGGGCAGTATCCGGAGGAAAACTCAAAGTCACAAACCCTACGGGTTATTACATGAACTTCTCTACTGTGAAAGTTAATAATGGATTAATAAAGGATGCGCTATTACTTGCGCCATTCTCCAGCACTGAATATGTACTTCCCAATGGAGTATCAAGTGGGACCGTAATCTGGAAGATCATAAACGACCAAGGTGGTATTGGTCCGGAACATAAAACCACATTATAAAAGTGCATAGACGGAAAAAAACAATAAGGCGATATTTGCTAATATAAAGGATTATGCAATGGTTTTTAAATTTAGATACACCACCTATTCTCTTGCGTTGATGAGTGCCTGTCTTACTTGCTTGAGTTCAAATGCCATTGCTCGAGACTTTTTCAACCCGGCATTTTTGAACGGTATGAATGGTTCGGACCAAGTACCGGATCTTTCAGCATTTGAGCATGAAAACTCACAGTCTCCGGGTAAGTATCGTGTTGATATAATTGTTAACGATGTATTTATAGATACCAGAGATGTTGAGTTTATTGCTAAAAACTCAGCTAGTGGTAAGAACAGCAATGCCCTTCAGCCATGTTTAGGTGTGAAAGATTTTCGTGGATTCGGTATTAGAACTGATTCATTTGCAAACTTAATTGATAATACACAAGGGTGCGCAGATATTTCAGTTATTCCTGAAGCGTCTTATGAATTTACTTTTAGCACGCAAACGTTAAGGTTTAGTTTACCGCAGGCGGCTCTCAGCCCGGCCATTCGTGGTTATGTGTCCCCGGATCAATTTGATGATGGCATCACAGCTTTGCTGATGAATTATCAGTTCAACGCTTCTAACAGCTATGCACGCCAGTCCAATATCAGCGACACCGAGAACTATAATCTCAATATGCAACCAGGTCTCAACCTGGGCCCATGGCGCTTGAGGAACTACACCACATGGAACAAGTCTGACAGCGGTTCAAGCTCAGGGGACTGGGATACAGTCTATACCTATGTAGAACGAAATATTCCAACAATTAAAAGCGTTTTAACGATGGGCGAAAGTTCATCAACTGCAGATATTTTTGATAGCGTTCCTTATACAGGTGCTCAGTTAGCCACCGACGACCAAATGGATGCCGATAGCATTCAGGGATATGCTCCTGTTGTTCGCGGGATCGCAAGAACGAATGCTAAAGTCTTAATTAAGCAAAACGGATATTTGATCTATCAATCTTATGTTCGTCCCGGTGCATTTGAAATTTCAGATATGTATTCCACTGGCGGTAGCGGTGACCTCTATGTCACGGTAGAAGAGTCAGATGGTAGTAGACAAGAATTCGTTGTACCCTATGCCTCTCTGCCGGTTCTGCGTCGCGAAGGTAGCCTGAAGTACAGTATCACCTCTGGGCAATATCGCCCCTACGATGGTGCCGTTGACGAAACACCATTTACACAAGCCACAGCCAGCTATGGTTTACCATATGGTGCTACCACGTTTGGAGGTTTTCAGTCATCCTCAAAATACCAGTCTGTTGCACTCGGCATTGGACAAAATATGGGTGACTTTGGTGCAGTATCCGTCGATGTCACACAAGCATGGTCAACATTAAAGAATCAGGATAAAACATCAGGTCAATCCTGGCGTATACGATATAGTAAAAATTTAACCGATATCGGAACAAACTTATCTATTGCTGGTTATCGTTACTCAACGTCTGGTTATAATACTTTAGGTGATGTGTTAAATAGTTATCGCAATAGCGGAAGTTATTCATACGACCGTGTTCGTAATAGAACAGAAGCGACAATTAGTCAGAATATGGGTCGTTCATTGGGCTCCTTAACACTCAATGGTGTGGTTGAAGATTACTGGAATGAAGATCGCCGTAACACTTCTCTCAGTGTTGGCTATAATAACACCTGGAAATGGATTAATTATTCACTGAATTACTCATATAACAGGTCTTCACAAATCAATGGCGACTCGAATCGACACTATGATAGCGATAAGCTATTCTCACTCACATTAAGTCTACCATTTAGCAGTTTGTCACCAAACACGTGGGCAACGTATTCAATGAACACGGCGAACCCGGGCTCAACGTCTAACAGCGTTGGGTTGAATGGAACGGCCTTGGCTGATAATAATTTAAGCTGGAACGTTCAACAGTCTTATGATAACGACCAATATGCTAGCGGCAGTGCTGGCATGGATTATAGTGGCACTTATGGTGAAGTTTTTGGTAGCTATGACTACGATCACAATGCGCAACGTATCAACTATGGCGCGTCAGGCAGTCTTGTGCTTCATGAAAATGGTTTAACTCTTGGGCAACAATTGGGCGACACTGCAGCTCTGGTAAAAGCACCAGGAGTAGCTGATACCCGGATATTAAATGAAACCGGCGTAAAAACAGACTTCCGCGGATATGCCATTGTCCCGTATCTGACGCCTTATCGTTATAATGAAATTATGTTGGATAGCGAAACTTTTGCTGATGACGTCGATATGGACATTACAGCTCAAAAAGTTGTTCCAACCCGTGGTGCTATATCCAGAGCAAACTTTAGTGGTAATGTTGGATTTAGAGCAATCATTAGATTGGTTGATACTTTAAATAATCCTTTGCCTTTCGGTGCCACTGTATCTGACCCTGCCCAGGAAAATTATAGCAGCATTGTTAACGATAATGGCATGGTATACCTTACTGGCCTTCAAGAGACTGGCTCGTTGAAAGTGCAATGGGGTAAAAAATCGACTCAAATGTGTACTGCTGCATTCTCATTACAAACTGCTTCGCAGAACGCAGGGATAACACAGTCTCAAGCGGTTTGCCGCTAATCGGATGCGATAAAAGGATATTGAGCATGAGAGTTACTAGAACCAATATATTGCATATAAGCCTGTTGCTCGCGGCTACGTCTCTGACTATCGGCAAGGCGCAGGCGGCAGATTGCTCTGTCAGTGCTGGTCGAGCAAATGTCACCATTAATTCACTCAAAATCGACCCCAATGCACCGGTTGGTAGCGTATTAAAAGTACAGATTGTAAATACTCGAAATAATCCCGCCTCCTTTAACTGTGGAACGCAGGCGCTGTGGTATGGGTCAACGATGGGTTCTACTTTTAGTACAGAATCTGCTGTTTCGGGAGTCTATGAAACAGGACTAACTGGTATCGGTATCCGCGTTACGGATATTGTTTATCGCTCACAGTATGCCCCCTATACACAGAGTCCGGCTTTGGGAAAATGGGACGGCAACGATGCCACTGGTACGGTAAAGATAGAGATTATTAAAACAGGTGAAATCCCTGCTACCAATAAAGGAAAATTTAAAACAGGTACGCTGGTTACTGCCAAAGTTAACTCACGTGCAACTCCGGTTGGTGCCAAGCAATTTTATGAAATCTATATCTCCAATGGGCCCTCCGGCGGCTGGACGGCGAAAAGTTGTACTTTAAGTAACTCAAACCGTAACCAGACAGTACAGATGGGGACTATCAGCAAAAGTGATTTTAACAGTGGTGGCTACGGTCCTGTAAAAAATTTCAAGCTGGTGATTAACTGCCCCGATGGCATCCCTACCGATGCGCCGGTGAAAATTTCCTTCGAGCGAATGACATCTGGTGCAACTGATGGTTTTATGGATGTTGATTCAACAGTCGCCAATGCAGCCCAGAACGTAGGCGTTGAGGTGCGTGATAACAATAACACCTTGCTGAAATTTTCTTCGGATTACACCTACACGAGTTCCAGTGTTAGTAACAAAGAACTCACGCTTCCAATGACTGCCAGGTATAAGGCTGCAACCACCGTCGGTAACATTGGCCCAGGCACGGCAAATACCGGAATGACGGTTACCATCGATCAGGATTGATATACAACCCTAATAATAAAACCCTCATCTATTGCTGAGGGTTTTATTTTCGATGAATTTTGAGTGTGAAGTATTAATTCACATTGCATGATAATACAACATCCTTTAGTTTTATGCGGGTTTTTCCGAACCATGATACAAGTTGTCGCTATGATCTTACCAGTCGCGAATATTCGTATTATTGTTCAAATAATATTTATATTAGCTATAGCTGTAAGGAGCATTTCTCCAGCTCTCTAAAATGGAGATATCAATTTTAAATTTTAAAGGAAATAAAAATGAAAGAATTATCAATTATCGAAATGGATTACGTCTCCGGGGCTGCGGACACCCCGGGATGGGGCACCGGCTATCACTGGGATTTCAGCTCTGTTGAAAGCACCCTTGCCACTATCGCCAACAATGGATGGCAGGCTATTGCCGGTCTGATCGCTGGCGGCGTGGGTGGAACGCTCGGCGGCATAGCGGCCGGGGCTGCTATCGGTGGTAATACCGGCGGCAATCTCGGCTTCGGCCTGCTTGGTGCCCTGGGTGGTGCCATCGTCGGCGGCATTGCAGGCCTGATTGGCGGCCTGACCGCGGGCTTCTTTGGCGGTTTTGATACCGTTGCTCAGATTGCCGAAGACGTACTGTATGCGGCCTTCAACGGCACACTTGTATTCTGGTAAGTAAAGCATTACTTAAAGCTTCGCAACACTCTTAGTGCAAAGGAAATCGCAATGAAAGAATTATCAATTATCGAAATGGATTACGTCTCCGGGGCTGCGGACACCCCGGGATGGGGCACCGGCTATCACTGGGATTTCAGCTCTGTTGAAAGCACCCTTGCCACTATCGCCAACAATGGATGGCAGGCTATTGCCGGTCTGATCGTTGGCGGCGTGGGTGGAACGCTCGGCGGCATAGCGGCCGGGGCTGCTATCGGTGGTAATACCGGCGGCAATCTCGGCTTCGGCCTGCTTGGTGCCCTGGGTGGTGCCATCGTCGGCGGCATTGCAGGCCTGATTGGCGGCCTGACCGCGGGCTTCTTTGGCGGTTTTGATACCGTTGCTCAGATTGCTGAAGACGTGCTGTATGCGGGCTTCAACGGCACACTTGTGTTCTGGTAAGTCTGAACTAATAAACACTATTAAGGCCCGTTTGCGGGCCTTTTCTCTCCTCACTGAAAAAGTAGACGCACATGGCCCAAAATATTTATCGCAAGGAAGCGATCGAATATAAAAAATATCATTGGAAAGGCAAAGCACTCCTGTTGGCAGGGATGCCTGCCTGGCTTATTACCCTGCTAGGTTGCACATTTTTAATCGTTCTGGTTTTCATGCTGGTTTTTTTTAATTATACCCAGAGAATTAATGTTTATGGTGAAGTTGTCACATTACCACACTCCATCAACGTATTTGCTCCCCAGCAGGGTTTTGTTGTTAAACAATTTGTGAACATTGGTGATGTTGTCAAGAAAGGGACGCCATTGTATGAACTTGACGTCTCCAGGCATACCACGAGTGGAAATGTTAGCCTGGCTATGGTGGAAGTGATAGACGAAAAAATTAGTAATGCTAAAGAGATCATCCAAAAAATTACTGAGAATAAAAAAGAAACAGTAGATGCGCTCACTGAACAACTTGCTAGCGTCGAGTCCTCACTACATGAAACTGTACGCATGCTGGCAAATACTCAGTCTGGTCTGAAAAAAATGCGCACCAACCTTTCCAGTTATGATGATTATCTAAGTAAGGGATTAATTACCAAAGATCAATATAACTATCAGCATAACCTTTATTTCCAGCAGCAGAGTTCGTATCAATCTCTTACCAGCCAAAAGATGCAACTTGAGACGCAGTTAACACAGCTTAAAAGTGATATGGTAACTAAATCCGCTGATTTTGATAATCAGATTTCCAGTCAAAAAAACCAAATCAATGATTATAAAAACCAACGTGTCGAGTCTAGCGCAAACGACAATGCTATCATTAAAGCAACTGCCGACGGAAAAATAGAATCATTAGCAGTGACTCGCGGTCAAATGGTTGATCGTGGCAGCAGCCTGGCACAAATTAAGCCCATTGGGAATGTTGAGTATTATCTAATGCTTTGGTTACCTAACAATAGCATTCCCTACATCAAGGTTGGGGATACCATAAATATACGTTATGAAGCATTCCCTTCAGACAAATTTGGACAGTTTCCGGGTAAAGTGGCGACTATTTCAACGGTTCCTGCCTCGCGTCAAGAGTTGCAAGAATATACGAATGTTGTTAATTCAGCTAATCAGCAAGATATTACTTTATATAAAGCGCTGGTTTCTATAGAAGACAGCTCATTTGTTTACAATGATAAAGTATTAACTCTTTCTAATGGGCTTAAAGCTGAGGCAACAGTTTTTCTTGAGGAACGACCGCTTTATATGTGGATGTTTACTCCTTTCTATAAAATCTCTCACAGTGTAAATGGGCCGCTCAATGATTAACGAAATATTTAATAAAATAACTTCTCGCGTAAATTTTTCGTTACGTCGTAAGGTCCCGATTATATTGCAATCTGAAGGTTCAGAATGTGGCATAGCCTGTCTGGCGATGATATGTGGCTATCATGGCCTGGAAATTGATTTATTTAACTTCCGTCATCGCTTCGGTAGCGCCTCACAAGGTGCTACACTGCTATCCCTTAGCAAAACAGCTGAGCAAGCGCAACTCAAAAGTCGAGCATTGTCACTCGATCTTGATGAGATTCAACAACTAAAACTACCCTGTATTTTGCATTGGGATTTAAATCATTACGTAGTACTAATAAAACGCAAAAAAAACAGTTTTATTATTCACGATCCGGCGATGGGTAAACGTGTTATTGGCATGAAAGAAATGTCAAATCATTTTACCGGTGTTGCACTTGAATTATGGCCCGATAATAACTTTCAGCAGGAAAAAGCCAAAAGTCGTTTACGGCTTATTGACTTGATGAAAAATATCAGCGGGCTAAAAAATGCTTTACTGAAAATTTTTGCTTATTCAATAGTCGTTGAGGCTATCAACCTGCTATTACCTATTGGTACCCAGCTGGTGACTGACCATGTGATTATTGCTCACGATGAGAGCCTTTTGGCTGTCATCTGTATCGGTTTAGTCATGTTCACGCTATTTCGTACATTCATCAGTATGCTGCGTGCATGGACATCTTTAACACTAAATACCTTAACCAGTATCCAATGGAAAACGACGCTGTTTGATCATTTAATGAGTCTGCCACTCTCTTTCTTTGAAAAGCGGCACCTGGGTGATATTCAATCACGTTTTTCATCACTGGATACGATTCGCTCAACGTTTACTAATAGCATCATCTCTGGCTTGATAGACCTGATTATGACAATCGGCTTAATCATCATGCTGACGCTGTATGGCGGATGGTTGGTCTGGGTAGTGATCGGGTTTACTCTGTGTTACGCCATCATGCGTCTGGCGACTTATCAGTTCTATCGCCGAGTGGCGGAAGAGCAGGTTGTAAAAGGCGCGCGTTCCAGCTCGCATTTTATGGAATCATTATATGGCATATCAACGATCAAGGCTCTCGATCTAAAAGGTCGACGTTCGGAACATTGGCTCAATATAAATATTGAAGCCTGTAATGCGGGTATTAAACAAACACGCTTCGATATGCTATTCGGCGGGATAAACACCCTAATCACATCAATAGACCAGGTTGTTATCCTGTGGTTAGGAGCAGTTATGGTTATCGATAACGAAATGACGCTTGGGATGTTCATGGCATTTAATGCCTTCCGTGGCCAGTTTTCACAACGGGCTTCAAGCCTGGTGGACTTAAGTATGCAGTTACGCATGCTCTCTTTACATAATGAACGTCTTTCTGAAATCGTTTTTACCGAGCCTGAAAAAGAACTCCCGGCCCGCCGTATATTTGAGGAGAATCGAGGTGTCGCCCTCAACGTTCAAAACTTGAGCTATCAATATGATCCGTTTACGAAACCAATCTTCAGCGATCTTAATATAAATGTTCTCCCGGGCGAATCAATTGCGCTGGTCGGTCCCTCAGGTATTGGTAAAACGACGCTTTTGAAAGTGATGTGTGGTCTTCTGACCCCAACTCATGGGGAAGTCGTTGTTGAAGGTTTAGATATATCAAAAATTGGTTTAAATAACTATCGTATGAGTACAGCTTGTGTATTGCAGGAAGATCGCCTGTTTTCTGGCTCTATTGCGGATAACATTTGTAGTTTTGAAGATAACCCTGATATGGATTTTGTTATGCACTGTGCCAAACTCAGCAACATTCATGATGAGATTATGAAGATGCCAATGGGGTACGAAACACTTGTTGGGGAATTAGGTTTGGGGATATCTGGTGGACAGAAACAACGTCTGCTTATCGCCCGCGCACTTTATCGTAAGCCTAATATTTTATTTATGGATGAGGCCACAAGTCATTTAGATTTAGCTAACGAATCATATATTAACCAGTCAATATCATCATTAAGCATTACGCGTATTATTGTAGCACACAGGCCATCAACTATTGCTTCTGCAGATAGAATCATCGATCTCTCTAGCAAGAACATTAATAAATAATTGTTAATCTCAAGGAAGGAGAAAAATGAGTAATATAATTAGAGGTATTAATACCGGAACTATCATGCATGAAGAAAACTTGCTTGCAATTGTCATCAAGGTTCGCAATAGAGATGGTATTGATGAAGCTTATACTATGCAGCATACTGTCATTCGTGATTTTTTATTAATCATACAGAATAGATTAATGGCGGTGATGGAGAAGTTACAAATAGACGGTGATAAATATAAAGCTGTGCTGATCGCTGAAAACCAAGAGCTTATTAGCAATATTCCAACTATGCAACAAGAAGATGTCGAATGCCCTGACCCTGCAAAACGCATCATGTCAATCGCTTTAAAAAAAGATAGCGAAACATTCACTATCATCTGTGCATTACAAAGTGAGCAAATTATTACTCTACGCTTTAGCAATGGTCAGTCTGAGTTTATCATGCGGGCAATACTCCAGGCGCTACAGAACTCCGGTGATAAAGAAGCGATACTTCATTTCAGTGGAACTCTGGATTTTATTATGCTATACGACTGCGAACTTGATGAAAGCGCAACCATGAATTATCAACACTATACTCATGATGAATGGCGTAAGGCTTTATTTCCCAATCATGTCGCCATTCTGTTCAGTTACCATACCGACGATGGCGAGAAGCTGCTGTGTGGATGTATCGTAAAAACGTATCTCACTGCCAAAGATCAGCAAATTCAAAATGTTGCATTACGTATAATGCATCTTATCCCTAAATTTCGAGGATATAACGACAAACACAAGATAAAGCGGACTTTTATGCATGACATCTCCGCCGAAGACTACCAGACGTTATCGGCTGAACAGGGCTTAAAGTTCCTGCAAAATTACTATCTGGAAACTAAAGCATCTTTAGGGATTGAATAATACTACGCCTCTCTCTGCGCTCGCAGAGAGAGGCGTAACGCATCAGTTCGGGCACTTATAAACCTGGCCGTTCATTTCGCTGTCGGTAGGCACAAAGCTCGACAGCAGGTTTTGCGTCGGGCTGCTGACGCCGTAAATCACGTTGCCACCCATTGCTGCTGCCTGGTTACGCAGAGCGTTCGCCGCACCGCGCATGGAACCACCCTCATCGCCATTCTGGCCGGAGAGCCAGTTGCTCTGTTTACCCGTCGCGGTCCCTAACAGCTGACACTCTGCGCCCGGTTTCTCCTGCACGAAACGCACATTCTGGCCGGCAGAGGTTAATTCATTGCTGGAACTGCAACCTGCCAACAGTAAGGCTGCGCCGACAATCCCTGCTAAATATTTTACCTGCATGTTATTCCCCATGATCGATGAGCTGGACGCACTGGCCCGGATGTAAACCTGTCATCCTTCAAACTGCGTCGGCATGAGCCGCGTTCATTCCCTCCCCGGTCGCGCTTGTCAGTTCACGCCCGAAACGGAGGTGCTTGCCGCTCTGATGCAGCTTAAATGATTTTTATGTATAAGCCTTATACTAAAAAGCGCGCCAAAAGAAAAACCCCCAGCCATTGCTGGCCAGGGGTTTCTGCTTTTTTAAGCCGTAGAGCGCACGATTACATCATGCCGCCCATACCGCCCATGCCGCCCATGCCGCCAGCAGCACCTAAGTCAGGCGCGTCGCCTTTCGGCAGGTCGGTCACCATGCACTCGGTGGTGATCATCAGACCAGCCACGGAAGCTGCGTACTGCAGAGCAGAACGGGTCACTTTGGTTGGGTCCAGGATACCGAAGTCGATCATGTTGCCGTATTCTTCAGTTGCCGCGTTGTAACCATAGTTACCGTCGCCTGCTTTCACTTTGTTAGCTACAACAGACGGCTCTTCACCGGCGTTGGACACGATCTGACGCAGCGGTGCTTCCATTGCGCGCAGCGCAACTTTGATACCGACGTTCTGATCTTCGTTCTGAGCAGTCAGGCCAGCCAGTTTAGCCGCAACGCGAACCAGCGCTACGCCACCACCAGCCACCACGCCTTCTTCAACCGCAGCACGGGTCGCGTGCAGGGCGTCGTCAACGCGTGCTTTTTTCTCTTTCATTTCAACTTCGGTAGCCGCACCGACTTTGATTACTGCCACGCCGCCAGCCAGTTTAGCTACGCGCTCCTGCAGTTTTTCACGGTCGTAATCGGAGGTTGCTTCTTCGATCTGCTTACGGATCTGAGCTACGCGGCCCTGAATTGCGGATTCTTCGCCAACGCCATCGATGATGGTGGTGGTGTCTTTGTTGATAACCACGCGTTTTGCCTGACCCAGGTCTTCCAGAGTCGCTTTTTCCAGCTCCATACCGATCTCTTCAGAGATAACGGTACCGCCAGTCAGCGTCGCGATGTCTTGCAGCATAGCTTTACGACGGTCGCCGAAGCCCGGTGCTTTCACCGCAGCCACTTTAACGATACCGCGCATGGTGTTAACCACCAGAGTCGCCAGCGCTTCACCTTCAACGTCTTCAGCGATGATAACCAGCGGTTTGCCAGCTTTCGCTACGGCTTCCAGAACCGGCAGCATTTCGCGGATGTTGGAGATTTTTTTGTCAGCCAGCAGGATGAACGGGCTTTCCAGCTCAACAGCACCGGTGTCCGGTTTGTTGATGAAGTACGGAGACAGGTAGCCGCGGTCGAACTGCATACCTTCAACCACGTCCAGTTCGTCTTCCAGACCGGTACCGTCTTCAACGGTGATAACGCCTTCTTTACCAACTTTATCCATCGCTTCAGCGATCAGTTTACCTACGGTTTCGTCGGAGTTAGCGGAGATGGTACCAACCTGAGCAATGGCTTTAGAGTCAGAGCACGGTACGGACAGCGCTTTCAGTTCTTCAACGGCGGCAACGACAGCTTTGTCGATACCACGTTTCAGATCCATCGGGTTCATGCCCGCCGCAACGGCTTTCAGGCCTTCTGCGATGATAGCCTGAGCCAGTACGGTCGCGGTGGTGGTACCGTCGCCTGCCGCGTCGTTCGCTTTAGAGGCAACTTCTTTCACCATCTGTGCGCCCATGTTTTCGAACTTGTCTTCCAGTTCGATTTCACGAGCAACGGAAACGCCATCTTTAGTGATGGTCGGCGCGCCGAAGGATTTGTCCAGAACCACGTTACGGCCTTTCGGGCCCAGGGTCACTTTAACTGCATCTGCCAGTACGTTTACGCCGCGCAGCATTTTTACACGAGCGTCGTTACCGAATTTTACGTCTTTTGCTGCCATTTCTTTTATTCCTCAAATTCGTTCAGGGTCGTGCGAATTACGCTTCAACAATTGCCAGGATGTCGCTTTCGGACATGATCAGCACTTCTTCGTTGTCGATCTTCTCAGACTTCACGCCGTAGCCATCGTTGAAAATCACGATGTCACCAACTTTAACGTCCAGCGGCTGCACAGTTCCGTTTTCCAGGATGCGGCCTTTACCGACAGCGATGATTTCGCCACGAGTTGATTTAGCTGCCGCAGAACCGGTCAGAACGATGCCGCCTGCAGATTTGGTTTCAACTTCTTTACGTTTGACGATCACACGATCATGTAACGGACGAATACTCATTGATAGCTCTCCTTCGAGAAAGTCATTATCAGTTATGGGTGACGCCGGGCCGAACGCGGTTTACCGGCTAGTGCTGAGAGAGATGGGGGTGGCCATTTCCCGCTTCAAGGGCAAAATCAAAAAAAATTTTTTCCTTTGCGCTAGCGCGCAAAAAGCGGCGCTATCGGCCAACGCGTCATAAGGAAAAGCGATTGTGATACTCTCTTTTTTTTCACTGGCGCAGGATGGAATCATGAGTGGTTTAAAACAGGAGTTGGGGCTGGGACAGGGAGTCGGGTTGCTTTCTACCTCATTGCTGGGCACCGGCGTCTTCGCCGTTCCGGCGCTGGCGGCGCTGGTCGCTGGCGATAACAGTCTGTGGGCATGGCCGCTCCTCATTCTCCTTGTTTTCCCGATTGCCATCGTCTTTGCCCTGCTGGGCCGTCATTTTCCCAGCGCGGGCGGCGTGGCCCATTTTGTCGATATGGCGTTTGGCCCACGTCTGGCCAGCGTGACCGGTTGGTTGTTTTTATCGGTTATCCCGGTCGGGCTCCCCGCCGCGCTACACATCGCCACCGGCTTTGGCCAGGCGCTGTTCGGCTGGCATGACGCCCAACTACTGCTGGCGGAGCTGGGCACCCTGGCCATTGTCTGGTGGGTTGGTTCGCGTGGCGCCAGCTCCAGCGCCAACCTGCAGACGCTGGTTGCCATACTGATAGTGGCGCTGATCGCCGCCGTCTGGTGGCGCGGTGGAATAAGTCCGGCGCAGATCCCCTTCCCCGCCCTGACGGAGATCGACCGCGGCCAGCTCTTCTCCGCGCTGTCGGTCATGTTCTGGTGCTTCGTCGGTCTGGAAGCTTTTGCCCACCTGGCCTCGGAATTCAAGCATCCCGAGCGCGATTTTCCCCGCGCGCTGATGATAGGCCTGCTGCTTGCCGGCTCGGTCTACTGGGCCTGTACCGTGCTGGTGTTGCACTTCCACGCCTTTGGCGAGGAGATGGCGGCGGCCGCGTCACTACCGAACATCGTTGTCCGTCTGTTCGGCGTCGAAGCACTGTGGGTGGCCTGCGTCATCGGCTATCTCGCCTGTTTCGCCAGCCTCAACATCTATATTCAAAGCTTCGCCCGCCTGGTCTGGTCGCAGGCGCAGCATAAGCCACAGAGCTACCTCGCACGGCTGTCGCCGCGGCAGATCCCGCGCAACGCCCTCAACACCGTGCTGGGCTCCTGCGTAGTCAGCACCTTGTGTATCTATTTGCTCGATATCAATCTGGACGCGCTGATCGTCTATGCCAACGGCATTTTCATCATGATCTATCTGCTGTGCATGCTGGCGGGATGTCGTTTGCTGCGCGGGCGCTATCGGCTATTGGCGGTGGTGGGCAGCATTCTTTGTCTGCTGCTGCTGGCGATGGTCGGCTGGAAGAGTCTGTACGCGCTGGTGATGCTGGCGGGGCTGTGGCTGTTTTTACCCAGGCGCAAGCTGGCGACAGGCAGCGTGTAAGCCTGGAAAGAAAGCGGCCCGGTCGCATCTGCTGACCGGGCCATCAGAAGTTAATCGCGGCGATCGTCCTTATGGTCCAGACGGTCGCGCTGTTCATCCTTGCGCTGGAATTCCCCTTCGAAGGTCTCTCCAGCGCCAGTTCCGGCGCTAAAGCCGCCGCCCGGCATCCGGCTGAAGCGCAGATGCGGCATCAGCTTCATCGTCAGGTGCTTCTGCACTGGAGGCAGCAACAGCAGCAGGCCGAGGAAGTCGGTAAAGAACCCCGGGAGCAACAGCAGCAGACCGGCGATAATCAGTGAAACGCTCTTGATCATCTCCGCCGCCGGGCTCTCGCCCGCGGCCATCTTCTGCTGCATCAGCAGGAAGTTTTTGAAGCCCTGGTTACGCACCAGCGACATCCCCACCACCGAGCTAAAGATCACCAGGATCAGCGTCATAAAGACGCCCAGCACGTGCGCTACCTGGATAAAGATCGATATCTCAATGTAAACGTAAAGAAAAAAGGCAATAAACGGAATCCAACGCACCGGCGTCTCCTTCATCAACGGGCGCTGAGTTCAGCGCCCGTAGTCATCAATTTGCTGATCGCATCCCACTAAGATGGGGATGCTGCGCGGCTTTTCAATCAGCGGAAATGCTTATTTTTCTCAGGAATGGGAAAGCGGTGACCCATTTCACAGATTAATAAATCTTATCCCGCCCACGACGTAATAAGTGATCAAGCTTACTGATATTCGCTATCATCAGCATATGATCTTGGGCACCAGGCCGGTTAAGGAAATAATCGTCGGCCAGAAAATATACTGAATCCTGGATATTCTGTGTATTTGGTGAATTCATTGGCAGCTTGAAAAGAAGGTTCACATGTTAAACAACATTCGTATCGAAGAAGATCTGTTGGGCACCAGGGAAGTTCCCGCGGACGCTTACTACGGCGTTCATACTCTGCGAGCGATTGAAAACTTCTACATTAGCAACAGCAAAATCAGCGACATACCAGAATTCGTGCGCGGCATGGTGATGGTGAAGAAAGCCGCCGCGCTGGCGAACAAGGAGCTGCAGACCATTCCCAAAAGCGCGGCAAATGCGATTATCGCCGCCTGTGACGAAGTCCTGAATAACGGCAAATGCATGGACCAGTTCCCGGTCGATGTCTTCCAGGGCGGGGCCGGCACCTCCGTAAACATGAACACCAACGAAGTCCTGGCGAACATCGGCCTTGAGCTGATGGGCCATCAGAAAGGCGAATACCAGTACCTGAACCCAAACGATCACGTCAACAAATGCCAGTCCACCAACGATGCCTACCCGACCGGGTTCCGCATCGCGGTGTATGCCTCCATCCTGAAGTTAATCGATGCGATTAAACAGCTGGGTGAAGGCTTCCAGGCGAAAGCCGTGGAGTTCCAGGACATCCTCAAAATGGGGCGCACCCAGCTGCAGGACGCGGTGCCGATGACCCTCGGCCAGGAGTTCCATGCCTTCAATGTGCTGCTTAATGAAGAGACCAAAAGCATTCTGCGCACCGCGGAGCTGCTGCTGGAGGTGAACCTCGGCGCCACCGCCATCGGTACACGCCTCAACACCCCGGACGGCTATCAACAGCTGGCGGTGCAGAAGCTGGCGGAAGTGAGCAACTTACCGGTCGTCCCGGCGGAAGATCTGATTGAAGCCACCTCGGACTGCGGGGCGTACGTTATGGTCCACAGCTCGCTCAAGCGTCTGGCGGTGAAACTGTCCAAGATCTGTAACGATCTGCGCCTGCTCTCTTCCGGTCCACGCGCGGGCCTCAACGAAATCAACCTGCCGGAGCTGCAGGCGGGTTCCTCTATTATGCCGGCGAAGGTTAACCCGGTAGTGCCGGAGGTGGTCAACCAGGTCTGCTTTAAAGTGATCGGCAACGACACCACGGTGACCATGGCCTCCGAAGCCGGGCAGCTGCAGCTGAACGTGATGGAGCCGGTGATCGGCCAGGCGATGTTCGAATCCATACATATCCTGACCAACGCCTGCTACAACCTGCTGGAGAAATGCGTTAACGGCATCACCGCCAATAAAGCGGTATGTGAAGGCTACGTCTACAACTCCATCGGCATCGTCACCTACCTCAACCCGTTTATCGGCCACCACAATGGCGATATCGTCGGCAAGATCTGCGCCGAAACCGGCAAGAGCGTGCGGGAAGTGGTGCTGGAGCGCGGGCTGCTAACGGCGGCAGAGCTGGATGACATTTTCTCCGCACAAAACCTGATGCATCCTGCTTATAAAGCGAAGCGTTATACCGATGAAAGCGAACAGTAATCTTTCCGGTTAGTCATTGAAAGGCATGTCAGCGATGACATGCCTTTTTGCTTTTTAGTTTTACTAAAATACAACAATCCAATATCAACTTGTTAAAAAAACAAGGAAGGCATATATGTTTGGTGCAGAACTGGTTATTGTCCTGCTGGCGATTTATCTCGGCGCCAGGCTCGGCGGCATTGGTATCGGCTTTGCCGGTGGCCTTGGCGTCCTTGTCCTGACGCTTATTTTTCAAATCAAACCGGGTGCGATACCCTTCGACGTTATTGAAATCATCATGGCGGTCATCGCCGCTATCGCCGCCATGCAGGTCGCAGGCGGGATGGATTACCTGGTCAGCCTCGCCGAACGGATGCTGCGCCGCCACCCGAAGTACATTACCTTCCTTGCCCCGCTGGTGACCTGGTTTATGACCGTACTCGCCGGCACCGGCCATACCGCTTTCTCCACGCTGCCGGTGATCACCGAAGTGGCCAAAGAGCAAGGCATTCGCCCATCTCGTCCGCTGTCGATTGCGGTCGTGGCCTCTCAGATAGCGATCACCGCCTCACCTATCTCCGCCGCGGTGGTGTTCTTTGCCGGGATCCTTGAGCCGCTGGGCGTTAGCTACCTGACGCTGCTGGCCATCTGTATTCCGGTTACCCTGCTGGCGGTGATGCTTACTGCTATCGTTTGCAACTTCCTCGGCTGTGAACTAAAAGACGACCCCATTTATCAGGAGCGGCTGGCCAAGGGTGAAGTCAGACTGCGCGGCAGCCAGGTGTTTGAGCTGAAGCCGCACGCCAAACGTTCCGTTCTGCTGTTTCTGATCGGCATCGTGGCGGTGATGTTCTACGCCACGGCCATCAGCGATACCGTCGGCCTGATCAAGAACCCGGTGCTACCGCGTAACGAAGCGATCGTGGTGTTTATGCTGACCATCGCCACCCTGATTAGCATCACCTGTAAAATCGACACCGGCGAAGTGCTCAACGCCAGCACCTTTAAGTCCGGGATGAGCGCCTGCGTCTGCGTGCTCGGTGTCGCCTGGCTGGGCGATACCTTCGTTAAAGCGCACATCAGCGACATTCAGGCCGTGGCCGGCGACCTGCTGCACAATTACCCGTGGCTGCTGGCGGTGGTGCTGTTCTTCGCCGCCACGCTGCTCTACTCGCAGGCCGCCACCACCAAGGCGCTGATGCCCGCTGCGCTGCTGCTCGGCGTCAGCCCGCTGACGGCGATCGCCTCGTTTGCCGCCGTCTCGGCGCTGTTCGTCCTGCCAACCTATCCGACCCTGCTGGCGGCGGTGGAGATGGACGACACCGGCTCGACGCGCATCGGCAAATACGTCTTTAACCACGCCTTCCTGATCCCTGGCGTTATCGCTATCACGCTGTGCGTAATCCTGGGCTTTATCTTTGGCGGGATTATGCTGTAAATACCGCTGGCGGCGGGCCCAGCGCGGGCCCGCTGCCCGTTTCCCTCCCCTACCCCGATCGTGACGCTAATATCCCCGCATCTTGCGTGCTATAGTGCCTCTTTTCGCTGATACGAGGTTCATGATGACTACGCCTGATGCTGTTGTTGTGCTCTGTACCGCGCCGGATGAAGCGACCGCCCAGGATCTGGCGGCAAAAGCCCTTGCGGACAAGCTGGCCGCCTGTGCCACGCTGCTGCCGGGCGCCACCTCGCTCTATTACTGGGAAGGGAAACTCGAGCAGGAGTATGAAGTTCAGATGCTGCTCAAAACCGACCTTGCCCATCAGCAGGCGCTGCTGGATTGCCTGAAGACTCACCACCCGTATCAAACCCCTGAACTGCTGGTTCTACCCGTCATTCATGGAGACAACGATTACCTCTCATGGCTTACCGCATCATTACGCTGATCCTGCTGCTGTGCAGCACGTCAGCCACCGCCGGGTTATTCGACGCGCCGGGGCGCTCGAACTTCGTGCCTGCTGACCAGGCCTTCGCCTTTGACTTTCAGCAGCAACAGCACGATGTCAACCTGAGCTGGCAAATCAAGGATGGTTACTATCTTTATCGTCAACAGTTTACCTTCCGCGCCGCCGGGGCGACGATCGACGAACCGGCGCTCCCGGCGGGAGAGTGGCATCAAGATGAGTTTTACGGCAAAAGCGAGATTTTCCGCCAGCGCCTGACCGTGCCGATCTCAGTGAAGCAGGCGGAGAAAGGCGCCACCCTCACCGTCACCTGGCAGGGCTGCGCCGATGCTGGATTCTGTTATCCACCGGAAACGAAGGTGGTCCCGCTGAGCGCCGTGCTGGCGGCTTCATCCGACGGTCAAGCAACCGCCATCGAGCCCACACCATCGGCGAGCAGCCGTCCAGCGTTCAACCCGCCGCTGCCGGTTGAGCCACGACCGGCCCCGGAGATCGCCACATCGTCTGCGCCAGCCACCGCGCCACCAGCGGACGCCCCTGCCCGCCTGCCCTTTACGGCGCTGTGGGCGCTGCTGATTGGTATTGGTATCGCCTTCACCCCCTGCGTGCTGCCGATGTACCCGCTGATTTCCGGCATTGTGCTGGGCGGAAAGCAGCGGCTTTCCACCGCGCGCGCCCTGTTGCTGGCCTTTATTTACGTCCAGGGGATGGCCTTAACCTACACCGCGCTGGGGCTGGTGGTGGCCGCCGCCGGTCTGCAGTTCCAGGCGGCCCTGCAGCACCCGTATGTCCTGGCAGGACTGTCAGCGGTGTTTATTCTGCTGGCGCTTTCCATGTTCGGCCTGTTCACGCTCCAGCTGCCCTCGTCGCTGCAGACGCGGCTGGCGCTGCTGAGCAATAAGCGTCAGGGCGGCTCGCCCGGCGGGGTCTTTGCGATGGGCGCCATTGCCGGGCTGATCTGCTCCCCTTGCACCACCGCGCCGCTGAGCGCCATCCTGTTGTATATCGCCCAGAGCGGTAATCTGTGGCTGGGCGGCGGCACGCTGTACCTTTACGCGCTGGGCATGGGTCTGCCATTGATCCTCGTCACCGTGTTTGGCAACCGTCTGCTGCCGAAGAGCGGCCCGTGGATGAGCCATGTGAAGACTGCCTTCGGGTTTGTGATCCTTGCCCTGCCCGTTTTCCTGCTGGAGCGCATTGTCGGCGACCCGTGGGGATTGCGTCTGTGGTCAATGCTCGGTGTCGCCTTCTTCTGCTGGGCGTTTATCACCTCGCTGGGCGCTACCCGGCCGTGGATGCGGTTGGTGCAAATAATCCTGCTTGCTGCCGCGCTGGTCAGCGCGCGGCCCCTGCAGGACTGGGCATTTGGCGCCCCGGCAGTCGAGCAGCAGGCGCATCTGGCCTTCACCCGCGTCAGCTCGGTGGCCGAGCTTGACCAGGCGCTGGTCCAGGCAAAAGGCCAGCCGGTGATGCTCGATCTCTACGCCGACTGGTGCGTGGCGTGCAAAGAGTTTGAAAAATACACCTTTAGTTCACCTGACGTGCAGCAGGCACTGAAAGGCATCGTGTTATTACAGGTTGATGTGACGAAGAACAGCCCGCAAGACGTCGCGCTGCTGAAACACCTGCAGGTGCTCGGTCTGCCGACGATCCTGTTCTTCAACGCTGAGGGTCAGGAACAGCCTGACCGGCGAGTCACCGGCTTTATGGATGCCGCGGCATTCAGCGCCCATTTGCGCGATTGGCAAGCGTGAGCGACACTTTAGGAGGAAAGATGGAGGAGAACACCGTGCTACGTGAAGACGTCCTGGCAGAAGCCATTAAAATTCTTGAAATTGAAGGTATCGCCAACACGTCGCTGGAGATGGTCGCTGAGCGCGTGTCCTGTCCCACGAGCGACCTGAAACGCTTCTGGCCCGATCGCGAAGCGCTGCTGTACGATGCGCTTCGCTATCTGAGCCAGCAGGTGGATGCCTGGCGTCGTCAGCTCCTGCTCGACGACACCTTAGGCGCAGAGCAAAAGCTGCTGGCACGCTATGCGGCGCTCACCACCTGCGTCAGCAACCACCGCTACCCCGGCTGTCTGTTTATCGCCGCCTGCACCTTCTACCCCGATCCCCAGCACCCGATTCACCAGCTGGCGGAACAGCAGAAGCAGGCTTCGCTGGCCTACACTCACGAGCTGCTGACGCAGTTAGAGGTGGATGATCCGGAAATGGTCGCCAAACAGATGGAGCTGATTGTCGAGGGCTGCCTGAGCCGCCTGCTGATCAAGCGTAGCCAGACGGATGTGGATACCGCCCGGCGACTGGCTGAAGATATTCTGCGCTTCGCTCAGTGCCGTATGGGCGGCGCCTTAACCTGATTCTGATATCCTAACCGCCACGGCGCGCCTATAATTTCCCCCTCACTGATTGCTGACAGGGATTGATATGCGCGCGTTCTTCTGGGTTGCCTGGCTGGGCCTCTGCTCTACGTCATTGCTGGCGGCTCCCCTGCAAGGTTTTTCCTTTGCGCAAAAGGACTGGGAGCTCGCCTGCGATAACACCGGCACCTGCCGGGCGGCGGGCTATGGCGTCCGCATGGGCGAGGTCAGCGTGCTGTTAACCCGCAATGCGGGCAGTGAACAGCGCCTCGCCGCCACGGCCACCTTTGCGCAAATCGAGCACGATATCCCCGCCGACTCCACCGCCAGCTTGCTGATCGACGATCGGGATCTCGGCGCGCTGGACGCCCAGGACGACAGCCATTTCCGTCTGGACAGCGATCAGACTACCGCCCTGCTACAGGCATTGACGAATCAGCGCAAAATCGAATTCACCCTTAACGGCCAGCACCTGCCGCTTTCCAGCGCCGGCAGCCGCGAGGTGCTGGGTAAAATGGATGCGTTTCAGCGACGCACCGGCACCGCCGACGCGCTGCTGGATAAAGGCGATGCCGGCGACGATGCCATTTTGCCAGCCACTCCCGCCCCGGAGATTATCGCCGCCCCGGTGATCCATAACGCGCAGCCGGTGGCGCTGAGCATACTCCAGCGCCAGAAGCTGCTGCCCTCCCTGACGCCGCTGCTGAACCAGCGCTGTGACGACTGGCAGAACCCAGCCATCCCGGCGGCAGAGCGCCAGATCACGCTCACCGCGCTGGATAAAACCCATTCTCTGGTGCAGGCGCTCTGCTGGCGAGCGCCCTATAACGATGGCTATGCGCTGTGGCTGGTCGATAACGCCCAGCTGAACAAGCCACGGTTGCTGACCACCGAGGCCTCCAGCTACGCCAACGGTACTATCATCTTTTTGCGCAAAGAACGGGGCATTGCCGACTGCCTAACCGGCGAAACGCGCGTCTGGGAGGGTAAAACCTTTACCCCCAGCCTAAAGTACAGCACCGGTATGTGTCGGGAAATCACCCCCGGCGGCACCTGGATGCTGCCGACCTTTGTCAGCCAGGTGATCCCCAGGCAGCAGAAAGAGGCGGATAACCTCGCCCTGCGAACGCTGTATAACGCAGTGCTGAAAGCGCAAAAAAGCGATCCAGAACTGGCGTTGAATAAGGTCGCCGAGCAGTTTCCGTTAACCGGCCATATTACCGACTTCACGCTCACTTACGCCGATGACACCCTGGTTTCGACCAGCAAACCTTCCCCGGATATCAGCGATGACGAATGGCAGGCGTTTCTGCGCTCCTCGATCAGCGCAGATTCAGAAAACGGTAAAGTCAGCTTTACCCTGATCGATCTCGATGGCGACGGCAAACGCGATCTGATCATCGACAGCTACGTGGGCGGCACCGGGCTCTTCAGCTACACCGGGGTGCTCCGGCGCGGCGATAATGACTTTGCCGCCGTCGATGGCAGCGACAGTGATAACGGCGATGATTTCGATGCCGGGGTGCCCGGCGCCCTCTTTTCCATCAATGGCCGCGGGGCTAACCAGTGGAACCACTGGGTCAAAATCAACGGCCAGGTGTATGCCCTGTGGTACAACGGCCAGTTTGGCGAAGATAATCTCTACCTGCTGCGCCCGTTCAGCACCGCGAGCCAGACGCCCGTGGTGACGGTTCGCTATCGCTATACGCTGAACAGCATACGCTCCCCGGAGAAAGACCAGCCGTTAACCCCACCCCTCAGCGACGGCGATAAAGCGGACCTGCTGCGTTCGCTGGAGGTCATGCAGGGCAGCCTGCTGAAAGACAAACCCGCCAGCGACAACGACGCGCCGATCTGCCCCATCCCACCGGGCACCTCCGCCGACGAGGCGGATAACTACTACAGCGGCGTCGCCGTCAACTATATCTATGAGACAGTGGCCTATATTCCGGTCTGGCTGAACGGGAAGTGTTATATCGGCACTATTTTCAGCCACCATGGCGCCTATCGTCACGGCGTGGATGCGGAAATTACGCTGAGCTCGCCGCGTGAGGATGAAGAGGTCATTGGCGATTATATTATCTCCGGGTTGCGCCACGTTATCGCTATTACCAGCGGCTGGAAAACCCGCGAGGGCGATAACGGCATGCAGTGAAGTTAAGCCAAAACGCGCCTTTGAACGCAGAATTGCCGCAAAGATAAGCAATCGATACGTAATTTAAGAAATTTGGTTGACGGGCTGGGCGGATTACGGTTTAATGCGCCCCGTTGCCCGGATAGCTCAGTCGGTAGAGCAGGGGATTGAAAATCCCCGTGTCCTTGGTTCGATTCCGAGTCCGGGCACCACTTATTCAGAGAACCCAGCCTATGGCTGGGTTTTTGCTTTTCTGCATCCGGACTCTTCATCGAACTCTGTTCGATTATTCGCCGCACAGCGGCTCACCCCTTCGGGGCCAGCGCGACAAGCGCGCTGTTCAACGCCTGCGGCGTTAGTCCGAGTCCGGGCACCACTATTTAAAGAACCCGCCCAAAAGGCGGGTTTTTGCTTTTCTGTATCCGGACTCTCCATCGAACTCCACTCTATGATCCCCTGCCCGGCGGCGCTGCGCTTGCGTGGGCCTACGCTGTTTGAGCCTGCAGGGGGACCCGTAGGCCGGATAAGGCATTTATGCCGCCATCCGGCACAACCGCGGGTACGGTGTCTGATGTGTATCGCCCGGCGGCGCTGCGCTTGCGCGGATCTGCGCTGTTTGAGCCTGCAGGGGGACCCGTAGGCCAGATAAGGCATTTATGCCGCCATCCGGCACAACCACGGGTACGGTGTTTGATGTGTATCGCCCGGCGGCGCTGCGCTTGCGCGGGCCTACGCTGTTTGAACCTGCGAGAGACCCGTAGGCCGTCAGGCAAACGCCATGAAGAAAGGGATTACTCGGCGGCCGTTTTCCCTTTGCCGGGTAGCCTGAACGCTTCGCCATAGGGCTTCGCGATACCCATGCGATACTGCGTCTCTTTGGCCGCCTGGTGGAGGTCGGCAAACTCCTCTTTCGGCGCTGGCGGACGTTGCGCCTTTTTCAGACACTGATTACGATGGTGACGGATCCACTCTCTGTCATCATCGTTCAGGCAGCGCTGCATCACCTCAATCCACCTGGATGCCGCCCGACGGTAGAGCCCACACGCCTCTAACCGTTCAGCAATACTGTCCCTTATTCTCATCCACCTCGCTCCTCTGATGCTTTCACGATATCCCATGGTATTCCGACACCTGAGCCGGAATACCATGGTAGAGTTAATTTATGACAAAACTATTCCAGTGCAGCGCAAGGAATATATTCATTATAATAATCGCTGTGCATAGCAAACCGCATTCGCGGTAATTACTTCCAAAGAGCTCCGGAATTATATGTCGAATGCCGCCATAGATACCGGATGGTATCGACGGTTGTACCTATCAATAGCTATTTAATTTATTATATTTCCGTTATCCAATACCTTGCGATGTTATCCACTCTCTGTACAGCGAAGCCTCATGGCGAGCTACCGGCGTGCTCCAGCAGTTTATTTCTAAAGATAAATAAGCAAGCCTCATTGAAATTATCTAACCCCAGTCGCTCATAAAGCGCAGTGCGCTTCCGGTAAAGGCCTTTTACCGAGGTATTCAGATTCACCGCCACCTCCTCCATGGTCATACCCGCCCCAAGCAAACGAAGCATTAACTGTTCAGTCAAACTTAAGCGCAGATCGTCAAACCACTCTTTGGTCAGCCGCTTGCTCTTCATCTCCAGAAAAAGCCCAAATAATGTCGCCATATCGGCGGGTGATAATGACATGTTTAAAAACGATTTCAGACTCAGTAAATGCTCTTCCCGATGGCGCATGTCGAGGACAATACAACATATTCGCTTTCTGGATTGTGCCGCCTCCATCACCAGGTAATCGTAATGACAAAGCGGCGAACGGCTATCAACCAGCAGAGAGACCTCATCAACCTCATTATCTAAAATCGCTTTTCCGCTAGAATCTAACTGAATGATATCAGGAAAGAAATTCTTAACACCTTGAAAGAGATAGTAATCCTGGGTAACCAATATCATTGAAGTTGCCACAAATCGTCCCTTTAACATTTAATCAACAAATTCTCGTCAACCAGACGTTTTCCCTCCCCTGTGAAACGCTTCGCATGGCGGTAAAAATAACGAGACCTGTGATTTATCATTAGCGCGGCATCTAAATCTGGCTGTGAAAAACCTCCTTGCGTTCTGACGGGAAATAAACAGATTAATTATAAATAAAAAAATCCCACAGAAAAGATGCTTTTTCTGCTATTGAGAATTTTTGTCAGAAATCATCTTAAATATCCACAAAAAATCATCACATACTCGCCAATATATCTTATTGTTCATTTTTGAAACAAAATTTCATCTGCCGCTCTTTTTTATTTATTTCAGTTAGTTAAAGAACAGCCTCTCAACGCCAGTGTTCAATCAAAGCCGATTTTACAGATTTATCTTAAAACGCAGTTCATCATTTACCCATATTTATCCGCTGCCATATCGGGTATAAATTATCCATCCAATTATCGACAGGAGATATGTTTATTACTTTGCAATAAGTCATTCACCCGCAGTGCCAGTCAGCTAAATGGGACCATCCTCATCCTTTAACTCACCGTCAAAGGACGGTCGTGTTGTGCAATGGATTCTTGATGAACATATGGCAAATAGAAATGGAAAGATCACCTTATTCAAATACGTTATTGTTTAATCGCAACACGAAACTCTCGCTGTCAATCGGCTTACTTTTGCTCTTCCCGGCGCTGGTTCAGGGAGCAGATTCGCTCTATGACCAGCAGATCCTGCAAGCGCGTCAAGGCCAGTATGCCCCCTTTCTCTCTTATCTTCAGCAGTACCAGCTGCGGCATGCCTTAACCCCTTCTCAGGTGGCGGACTGGCTGCAGGTAGCCCTCTGGGCTGGTCAGGACGATGAAGTGGTGAAAGTCTGGCGACGCTACCAGGTCTATATGCCGCTTCCCGCACGCGGCACCGCGGCGGCGGCGCAGGCCCTGCGCAACCAGAAACAGTGGCAAGCCTCGCTCACCCTCTGGCAGCAAGCCCTAAGCCAGGCACCCGACGACGATTATCGTATCGGCTATATCAAAACGCTGGCCGATGCCCGCAAGGACGGCGAGGCACTCAGTGAAGCGCGTCGCCTGGTGGCGGAGCAGGCGAGCACCGCGCACCTGCAAACGCTCTCATATGTCTACCTGCGGCTTGGCAAAAGCTGGGACCAGCTGCTGGTGGACACGCAGATCCTCGATCGTGAGCCGCAAAACAAAGCTGCGCTGACCAGCCTGATGGCGACCCTGACCCGCAACCGGATCGATTCCCCTGCTCTCGGCCTGGCGGATAGTGTTGAACTGACGCCTGCGGAAAAGCGCAATCTGCAGTTGAACGCCGCTGCCGAACTGGTGCGCCTTGCTGATACGCCTTCCCGCGAAGAAAACGCGCGTTACGCGCTGGCCCGCACGGCGCTCACGCAGTATGACGCGATGATCGCCGCCTGGCACCCCGATCCCCAGGCTGCGCCCGACATCATCCGGGCGCGCATTGATCGTCTTGGCGCCCTGTACGCCAATGCAGATTACGCGCAGGTCATCCGCGAATACCAAAATCTCATCGCGCAGCAGCAGACCGTTCCCGACTGGGCCATCGGCTGGGTCATCTCCTCTTATATCGCCCTTAAGCAAATTGAGCCTGCGCTGACGCTTATTCACCAGCATCCCTCGTGGCTGACAAGCCAACAGAATGAGGAACACGAGCTTTTCTACGCCCTGCTGGACACCGGTCAGTACCCGGCGGCGCAACAGTATGTCGCCCGCCTCACCCGGAATGCACCCTACATCCGTCGTCTCTACGGTTCGCCGACGCCGCAGCCGAATGACGACTGGCTCACCGCACAGTCGCTTAACGTGCACTATTTAGCGGCCACCAACGCCCTGCCGCAGGCCGAAGCCCGGATGCAGCGCCTGGCGGCAACGGCCCCCGGCAATCAGGGCCTGCAGATAGATTATGCCGCCCTTCTGCAGGACAGAGGGCTACCGCGAGCCGCCGAACGCCAGCTAAAAGCAGCGGAATCTATGGATCCCACCAGCCTGCAGCTGGAGCGCCAGCAGGCCTGGGTCGCCCTCGATCTGCAGGAGTGGCGGCAAATGGAACTGCTGACTGACGATGTCATCGCCCGCTCGCCACGAGATCTGAATACCCAACGCTTAGCCAGAGCCCGCGAGGTCCATCATCTTTCCGAACTTCGCCTGAGTGTTGGCAAAGGATTGCACTCCGACAACCCGGTCAGCGGTACCCACGACCTCAGTTTTGAGACGGCGATCTACAGTCCGCCGCTAGCCGACAGCTGGCGATTGTTCGGCGGGCACCGCTTCGCTGAAGGCAATTTTGAAGAGGGAAAAGGCAGCCGTCGCCAGCTGTTCGCCGGCGTTGAATGGCGCCCGCGCGACTACTGGGGCGAGCTTGAACTCTCCAGCGTCAATTTTCACGGCGAGAACAAACCCGGCGTCCGCCTTTCCGCCGCGCATGACGTCAGCGATCGCTGGCAGCTGGGCGGCGAACTGGAGCGGATTTCGCAGCAGACCCCGCTGCGCGCGTTACGCAACGGCGTCAGCGCCAACCGCGGCGAAGGCTGGCTGCGCTGGTATCAAAACGAACGCCGGGAGTACCGCGTCAGCGTGGCCGCCAGCCGGTTTACCGACCACAACCGCCGCCAGGAGTACACCCTCTCCGGTAAAGAACGCCTCTGGCAGACGCCGTGGTTAACGCTGGATCTGCAGCCCGGTCTGTCGGCCAGCACCAATAGCCGCACCGACACCGCCTACTACAGTCCGGCACGGGACCTCGCCGCCACCGCGGCGCTGGCCGTCGATCACACGCTTTACCAGCGCTATGACACCGTCTGGAGCCAGCAGCTACTCGCCGGCGGCGGCAGCTACTGGCAAAAAAATCACGCCGCCGGCGCGATCACGGTGCTGGGCTACGGGCAGCGCCTGCGCTGGAACAACGTCGTCGACACCGGGGTGATGCTGAACTGGGACAAACGCCCCTACGACGGTAAACGCGAAAACAACCTCGCCATCACTCTTGATGCAAATATACGGTTTTAAGGATGACCATGCTGAACACGACCCTGCGCAACGGCCTGATGCTTCTCGTCTGGCTGTGCCTTATCTTCAGCGTGCGTGCTGAGGAAGTCCCCTTCCTCGCCCCGCAGCAGCGCCCCCAACTGGAGGCCAATCAACCCTGGCCGGCGGATCGCTTTCTGGTGCTGGCCTACCATGATGTCGAAGACGACGCCGCCGACCAGCGTTATCTTTCAGTGCGCACCAGCGCGCTCAACGAGCAGATCGCCTGGCTGCTGCATCACGGCTACCATGCGGTGAGCGTCCAGGACATTCTTGACGCGCACCATGGCGTTAAGCCGCTGCCGGCCAGGGCTTTTCTTCTCAGCTTCGACGATGGCTATAGCAGCTTTTACACCCGCGTCTGGCCGCTGCTTAAAGCCTGGAATGTTCCGGCGCTCTGGGCGCCGGTGGGCAGCTGGGTGGACACTCCCGCCGGGCAGCCCGTTAATTTTGGCGGCCTGATGACACCGCGCGATCGCTTCGCCACCTGGGAGATGGTGCGCGAGCTTAGCCGCTCGCCGCTGGTGGAAATCGGCTCGCACACCTGGGCCTCTCACTACGGCCTACCGGCCAATCCGCAGGGCAGCCGCGAGCCCGCCGCCGCCAACCGCGGCTGGGATAAAACCACCGGTCGTTATGAAAGCGACGCGCAGTTTACCCGGCGCATGGCCGATGACGTGCAGAAAGTGACGGCGAAAATCCACGAGGTCGCCGGGAAAGCACCGCGCGCCTGGGTGTGGCCCTATGGCGCCGCCAGCGGCAGTACCCTGGCTATCGCCAAACAGCAGGGCTATCAGCTGGCGTTTACGCTGAACGACGGCCTGGGCAACGTGAAGGACCTGGACAATATTCCGCGCCTGCTGATCGCCGGGAATCCGTCGATCAAGGCGTTTGCCAACGCCGTAACCCAGATCCAGGAAGCCGATCCTGTTCGGGTGATGCATGTGGATCTGGACTATGTCTATGATCCCAATCCCGTCCAGCAGGCGAAGAATATCGATAAGCTGGTGCAGCGCGTCTATGACATGAAAATCAGCCATGTCTTTCTGCAGGCCTTTTCCGACCCGCAGGGCGACGGCACGGTCAAGTCGCTCTATTTCCCTAACCGCTGGCTGCCGATGCGCGCCGACCTGTTTAACTTCGTCTCCTGGCAGTTGCAGACCCGCGGCGGTGTGAAGGTGTATGCCTGGATGCCGGTGCTGGCCTTCGATCTCTCGTCCGATCTGCCGCGCGTTCAGCGCTGGGATCCGCAAACCGGCAAGGCATTACTTGCCCGCCAGCCGTACGTTCGCCTGTCGCCCTGGGATCCCCGGGTTCGCCAGCAGATCACCGACATCTATGAAGATCTGGCCCGGCACGCCAGCTTCAGCGGGATTCTGTTTCACGATGACGCCGTGCTGACCGATTTTGAAGACGTGAGCCCGGAGGCGGTCGCCGCCTGGCGGCAGACGGGTCTGGGACACGATGCCGGCCCGGTGCCCCAAAGTCCGCAAGAGCGCCAGGCATGGATGCGTTTCAAAAGCCAAACCCTGACCCGCTTCACTCTGGATCTACGCCAGGCGGTGCAGGCCATCCGCGGCCCGCAGGTGAAAACGGCGCGTAATCTCTTCGCCCTGCCGATCCTGGAGCCGCAGAGCGAAGCCTGGTTCGCGCAGAATCTGGATGACTTTCTTGCCGCCTATGACTGGACGGTACCCATGGCGATGCCGCTGATGGAGTCCGTACCGATTGACGCCAGCCAGGCCTGGCTGACGCGGCTGGTCCAGGCCGTCGCCAGCCACCCGGGCGCGCTGAAGAAAACCATCTTTGAACTGCAGGCCAGAGACTGGAACCGACGCCAGCAAAACGCCATTCCCGACCAGCAGCTAGCGGACTGGATGCGTTTGCTGCGGCTGAACGGCGTCAAAAATTACGGCTACTACCCTGACGATTTTATTAACAACCAGCCTGATATCTCCCGTATCAGGCCGCAATTTTCTTCCTGGTGGTACCCTGACCATGACTGATCGCATCATCGCATTGTGCATTTTATGCCTCGTATTCGGGCTGCCGTTAGGTGTCGCAGCGGTATTTACCGGCGAGCTCATCCTCGACTTTGTCTTTTTCTGGCCGCTGTTTATGTCAGTGCTGTGGATCACCGGGGGCCTTTACTTCTGGTTTCAGCTGGAACGCCACTGGCCATGGGGGGAGGATACCCCGCCGCCGACGCTGCCGGGCAATCCGCTGATTTCGATCCTGATCCCTTGTTTTAACGAGGAGAAAAACGCCCGGGAAACCATCAGCGCGGCGCTGGCCCAGCGTTACGCCAATCTCGAAGTGATCGCCATTAACGACGGCTCTTCGGACAACACCGCCCAGGTGCTCCAGCAGCTGGCGCAGGAGGAGCCGAAGCTGCGGGTGATCCACCTGGCCGCCAATCAGGGAAAAGCGGTGGCGCTCAAAGCAGGCGCCGCCGCCGCCCGCGGCGATCTGCTGGTCTGCATCGATGGCGACGCCCTGCTGGACCGGGATACCGCGGCCTGGCTGGTCGCGCCGTTGATCCACTATCCGCACGTCGGGGCGGTCACCGGCAACCCGCGGATCCGCACCCGATCCACGCTGATCGGTCGCATTCAGGTGGGAGAATTCTCGTCGATCATTGGGCTTATCAAGCGGACGCAGCGGATCTATGGCCGGGTCTTTACCGTCTCCGGTGTGATTGCCGCCTTCCGGCGCCAGGCGCTGGCGGACGTCGGCTACTGGAGCCCGGATATGATCACCGAAGATATTGATATCAGCTGGAAGCTTCAGCTCCGCCACTGGGACATCTTTTTCGAGCCGCGGGCGCTGTGCTGGATCCTGATGCCGGAGACCCTTAAAGGGTTATGGAAGCAGCGTCTGCGCTGGGCGCAGGGAGGCGCGGAGGTTTTCCTGGTTAACCTCCGTCGTCTGTTTCACTGGGAGCATCATCGGATGTGGCCGCTGTTTCTGGAGTATGCCTGCTCCACGCTGTGGGCCTTTGCCTACGCGGTTACCATTCTGCTGTTTATCCTCAGCCGCCTGATGCCGCTGCCTGACAATCTGGCGGTGCACAGCCTGTTTCCGCCGGAGTTCACCGGCATGCTGCTTGGCGTGATGTGCCTGCTGCAGTTCGTCGCCAGTCTGTATATCGAGCGACGCTACGAGAAAAAGGTCGCCAAATCGCTGTTCTGGGTGATCTGGTTCCCGATGGTTTACTGGATGATCGGCCTGCTGACCACGCTGGTCGCTTTTCCAAAAGTGATGGTGAAACGTCAACGTTCCCGCGCGCGCTGGGTGAGTCCGGACCGGGGAAAAGGAAGCCTGTGATGAATGAAAATACGCTCATCTTAACCGAACACCGTGTGCTGCCCCGGCTGGTCGACGCCGGTTTAACGCTGCTGGCCTGGCTTGGTTTTCTGTTCTTTCTGTACGCCAATTTGCTGATGCAGTTCATCGCGCCGCCCTCTCCGCGCTGGGAGTCGCTGATGGCTTCACTGAATACGGCGCTGGTGTATCTGCTGATTGCCGCGCTGAACGGCTGGCTGTTGATCCTCTGGTACCACTACAACCGGCGCCGCGCCCGCACCCGGCATCATACCGCGGTGCTCACCCTGCGACATGATGAGCTGGCGAGCAGCTTTAACGTTGCGCCGCAAATTATCTCGGAGATGAGCCGCTATAATTTGCTCACCGTTTACCACGATCAAATCGGGCAGATTATTGATTTAAAAAGCCACGCGTTACCGCCGCCGCAGGAAGAGAGCGAGCGCGCATGAGAGCAAGGCCGCCGTCGGCGGCCTGGATAGGTAACGACGTCGGGGATCAGCCGCCGGCTTTTTTGATGGCGGCTTCCAGCGAGGCCTGATCCGCCAGCCCCGGGAAGACGGTGATGCTGGCTTCCGTGGCGCCGGTGGTCGGCATCACGATCACGCCCGGCGTGCCACTCAGACCAATCTCCTGCGCCAGGTCGTTAATGCTCTGCAGCACCGGTTCGACGTCGGTGGCCTTCTTCGCATCAAAGCCGGCTTTCTTCGCCTGCTGCTGGATATCCGCCGTCGTCAGCTTACCTTCGTTATGGCCGGTAGCGTAAATCCCGTTATGGTAGGCCAGATAGGCATCCGCCCCTTTCTGCTGATAGATCTGCAGGCCGGTTTTTGCCGCCTCCAGCGAGCTTTCCCAGCGGCCGCCGAAAATCGGCCACTCTTTAAAGGCGAAGCGGGTCTGCGGGTGCGCTTTAATCACCTGCTCCATCACCGGCGCCAGACGGCTGCAGTAGACGCACTGGTAGTCGAAGAATTCGATCACCGTGACTTTGCCATTGGCCGGGCCGTAGGTCGGGGTATTTTTATCCTGGGTCAATACAGCCGCGTTTTTCAGCACCGCCTGGGTGGCCGCGCTGGCCTGCTGTTCAGCCTGTATTTGCTGCAATTTCTGGCTCGCCTGCAGGAGGACTTCCGGGTGGGCGACCAGGTAGTCGGCGGCGATTTTGCCGATTTTCGCCTCCTGTTCCGGGGTGAAGGTCGCCGGCGCGTCAGCGGCAGAGGCCATCGCCGGCAGTAAGACAGCGCTCAGCAGGGCGACAGAGAGGTATTTCTTGTGGCCAGACATAGTGGGGATCCTTGCGATAAGTGAACGGCAGGTGAGTCTGGGTGACAAAATATCACCCTTTTTCGCCGAAGCCTTGCCCAACGGCGCGTTGATTCGTAACTTTATTTTTCAGGCTCGCTTTTCCCGCGCGACGGCGCGGGTCTGCGTCAGTGGTCAATGCGCCCCAGGCGGAGTACCCTGCGCAGCGGTTTTTCTTGCTCTTTTTCAGGTGGTTTCTCTCGAAATGAATGCATTACTCCAACAATGGGACATGGCGGTGATTATGCTGCAGATTGTCGCCATCGATTTACTGCTGGGCGGCGATAACGCCGTGGTGATAGCCATGGCCTGCCGCAAACTGCCGCCACAAAAACGTACCAAAGCGATCATCATCGGTACCGTGGGGGCGATCCTGGCGCGCGTGCTATTGCTGGCGATCGCCCTGTATCTTCTGTCGCTACCGTGGCTGAAAATAGTCGGCGCGTTGCTCCTGCTGTGGATTGGCATGAAGCTGGTGAGTAATGAGGAGGAAGAGAGCGAGGTCGGCAGCTCCGCGAGCCTGTGGCGCACCGCGATCACCATCACCGTCGCCGATGTGATCATGTCGCTGGATAACGTGCTGGCGGTCGCTGCGGCGGGGAAAGGGCACATTGCGCTGGTCGCCCTCGGCGTGGCGATCAGCATTCCGATTATCGTCGCTGGCAGCAAACTGGTCCTGGTCCTGCTCACCCGCTTTCCCGCCGTGGTGCTGTTGGGCGGAATGCTCATCGGCTGGATTGCCGGGTCGATGCTGGTCAGCGATCCCACCATTCAGCAGCTGTTTCCCGACGTCGGAGACGGCACCGCACGCGTGGCCGGCGCCGTCGGCGCGCTGCTGGTGCTGTTTGAAGGATGGCGCCGTCGCCCACGCCCGCAGGCGAAAGACTAGCCTCGCCCATGACGCCGTTGACCCCGACGGCGTCAAGTTTCCGCCACTTTTCTTCCCCTTCAGGGCGCATTTGCCCTACGCTTTATACTGACGCCTGTTCCAGGGAATATGTAACCACCGCACTGAGCATAGATGAGATAAAATCATGGAATTGAAGGATTATTATGCCATTCTCGGGGTGCAACCAACCGACGATCTGAAAACCATCAAGACCGCCTACCGCCGCCTGGCACGCAAATACCACCCCGACGTCAGTAAAGAAAGCGATGCCGAAGCCAAATTCAAGGATCTCGCCGAAGCCTGGGAAGTCTTGAAAGATGAGCAGCGACGCGCCGAATACGATCAGCTCTGGCAGCATCGCAACGATCCCGGCTTCGGTCGCCAGCAGCAGACACACGAGCAGAGCTACAGCCAGCAAGATTTCGACGACATCTTCTCCTCCATGTTTGGCCAGCAGGCGCATCAGCGTCGCCGTCAGCATGCCGCACGCGGCCACGATCTGGAGATCGAAGTGGCGGTGTTCCTTGAAGAGACGCTGGCCGAGCAGACCCGCACCATCAGCTATAACCTGCCGGTGTACAACGTGTTTGGCATGATCGAAAGTGAAACGCCGAAAACGCTGAATGTGAAGATCCCCGCCGGGGTAGTCGATGGTCAGCGTATCCGCCTGAAAGGCCAGGGGACGCCGGGCGAAAACGGCGGCCCGAACGGCGATCTGTGGCTGGTTATCCACATCGCCCCGCATCCGCTGTTCGACATCGTGGGCCATAACCTGGAGATCGTCCTGCCGCTGTCGCCATGGGAGGCCGCGCTGGGCGCGAAAGTGACGGTGCCCACCCTGAAAGAGAGCATCCTGCTAACGGTGCCGCCGGGCAGTCAGGCAGGACAGCGCCTGCGCATCAAGGGTAAAGGGCTGGTGAGCAAAACCCACACTGGCGATTTGTTCGCCGTCATCAAAATTGTCATGCCGCCAAAACCAGATGAAAAAGCGCGTGAGCTCTGGCAACAATTGGCCGCCGCCGAAGCCAGCTTCGATCCGCGTAAGACATGGGGGAAAGCCTGATGGCTACAGTAACAGTGACGTTTACCATTACCGAATTGTGCCTGCGTACCGGGGTATCGGAAGAGGAGCTGGCGGAGATCGTCGGCTTAGGGATGATTGAACCGCACCAGCCGCAGGCGGAAACCTGGCTGTTCGACGACAGCGCGGTGACGATTGTCCATCGCGCGGTGCGCCTGCGTAATGAGCTGGAGCTGGACTGGCCGGGGATTGCAGTGGCGCTGACGCTGCTGGATGAGAACGCGCGGCTGACCCGCGAAAATCGCCTGCTGCAGCAGCGCCTGGCCCGCTTCCTCGCCCACGGATAGGGGCGACATCCCGGGTGGCAGCGTTCCGTCTTCGTGCCGGGTGGCAGCTACGCCTTATCCGGCCTACAAACGGCACTGGGCCCACCATTGCACTGGATCCGTAGGCTCGCGCAAGCGTAGCGCCGCCGGGCATGGCCACAGCCAAGGAGCCGCCTGTATGCCGGGTGGCGGCTACGCCTTACCCGGCCTACAAACTGCACTGGGCCCACCATTGCACTGGATCCGTAGGCTCGCGCAAGCGTAGCGCCGCCGGGCATGGCCACAGCCAAGGAGCCGCCTGTATGCCGGGTGGCGGCTACGCCTTACCCGGCCTACAAACTAAGCGGAATTTCCCGGGTCGCGGCGTTCCGCCTTACCCGAGCTACCGGACAGTGCAAACAGTAGCCCGGCTAAGCGCAGCGCAAGCCGGGGAGTTTCCCGGATAGCGCAAACCGGGAACAGCGCTTAATCCGGTAACGAACCGGCGAGATTACGCGCGGAGACGCTCTCGCTCACCGGGGCTGGCGGCTCCGGCGCTTTAACCGGCGCGGCCGCTGGCGCGGACGCCGGGGCGGAAGAGGCCGGCTGGATTTCAAGGAACGAAGCCAGCATCTTACGCAGCGTTTCCGGTTTAGTATCTTCCGCCAGCAGCGCCGCCAGCATCGACGGCAGGCGGCTATCGACTTCCCCTAACGCCAGCCCCGCCAGCAGCGCCGTACGCGACATATCGCCGCGGTCGCCGCGGTGATGGGCCTCAATTTTCGCGTCCGCAAAGCGCTCGCTGGCGCTGATATCCGGGCGCAGGTATATCAGAACCTTTCTGCGATCCAGAGTCATAGACGCTCCTTAGCCAATAATTTTCAGACCACGCACAAGGGCGAACTGCGGCTCTTCAGCCACCACGAAACGATCTTCGCGCAGGCCCATACGTTCACGAATCGCATCGGCCACCAGCGGCGCGCCGCCGCCAATCACGATGGCGTGCGAATAGCCTTTAAAGCTATCGATGGCTGTCAGGACGCGGGTGGTCAGGCGTTCAATACTGTTCGCGATGACCTTTTTCACCTCAGAAACCGCATCCGGATCGTTGATGTTGTCGGTCAGGTATTCTTCGTCGTGGCGGTTGATAATTATCTGGTCGACGTTATAGCTGGAAGTGTCGGTATTCGCCCGCGCCAGCGCCAGCTTAACGGCGTCGGTCACCAGCGATACGCCCAGCTTCGGGTCGCCGTAAATACGCGAAACCGAGGTCATCTGCCCGGCGACCATCGAAATATCCAGTGTGGTGCCGCCAAGGTCGACAATGAGCACCGAATGCGACGGTTTCAGTTCATCACACAGGCTAATACCCGCCGGAATGGATTCCGGACGCACGGTGACTTTGGTGATATTGAACACCACGCCTTTATTCAGTTTAACGTCGCGCAGCAGGCTCTTTTTCTTACGCTCAATGTTGTCGAGGCGATATTGCGCATCTTCGTCATAAAATTCGGTCAGCGGCAGGGTGACCACAATTTCAACATCCTGCGGCTCCAGACCACTGGTCAGCAGCGCGTGATGGACGGCGATGGAATTCAACGGGCTATATTGCCAGTCAATGTTATTGGTCGGCAGCGCATCGGGGGTGATCAGGTCGAAAGAGTACTTTTCATCATCCACGGTGTAGTTAAATGGCTTCCCGGAACCGAAGGTGGCAGACCAGCCTCGCTTGAAACTGTTGGGGCTGATATGGGTGAAAGTTTCGCCATCTTGCTCCCACAGCATTTTGATATTGGTTGAACCATCATCGATAAAAATGCGCATCGCATTGCTCCATCACTGAGACAAATAAGAGAAAAATGTAAGACCCAAAAAGAGTAGCAAGAGTTAAAAAGCAGCGCAAGAGCACGAAAAAGAGACAATTCCGAGTTTTATTTGAGAACATCGGGAGAAAAAGACAACTCCATGAACCCAGAAAGAGAAATTATTGAGACAAAATAGAGAATTACAGTTTCCTTTCTCTGTCTGTTTCAGACGCTGTTTTTTGTACAAAAAGAGAGCATCCCTCCCCTCTTTCGTCAGCGGTTTTCGCACGCTTTTACACCTGATTGGGTACTACAATCGGCCGTTCCGGCTCGACGACATTTTCCGGTACCCGGCGATATTTATCCAGCAGGTGAATCTGAATACGACGCAGCATATCGCCATTCAGTTTGTAATAACGAAAATAGAGAAACAGCGTCAGGGCAAAAAAGAGCGTCGGCAGCGCAATCATAATCGCCTGCATCCCCAGTTTCGTCTGTGCAGATTGAACAACATTCGGCACGTAGCCGATGATACTCAGCACCACAGCAATAAACCAGGCCGCAAACGCCGAGCCCGCTTTCACCACCAGCGTCTGTACCGAGTAGGCGATGCTTTCGCAGCGGATATTCATCGTATATTCGCCGTAGTCGACGGTATCGGCCACCATAATGACCTGCAGCACCCAGAACAGCGCGGTGCCGATATTCAACAGCACCCCGGCCAGCGAAATCAGCGCGATGTTGTAAACGCCGCTCAGCGCCATCAGCAACAGCACGCCGCAGCCCAGCACCGGCATGATCGATGCCCCCGCCCACAGAATGCGCCGCGACAGCCCTTTTACCAGCCGTGGGAACAGGATCAGCGTCAGCAAATTCGCCGCCCCCGCGTAGGACATGTAATACGGAAACATCTCCGCGCTGCCAATGACGTAGGTAAAGTAGTAAATCGCAAAGCCAGCGATAATATTCGCCGCCGTGTTATAGGCCAGCGCCATGCCTAACAGACAGGCCAGCTGATCGTTTTTATAGATAAGCGCCACCATCTGGCGCAGTGAAAGATGGCTGGAATCCTCGCTCACGCCGCTGTCGGAGGAGTAAACCTCATGGACGTTGCGCAGGGTGACGAGGGTGGAAACCACAAAGAAGGCGATCAGCACCAGAGTGAACATCTGGAAACCAAAACCGCGGTCGGCGCCGCCGACAGCGCTGACAAACGGCAGCGTGACGCCGGCCGTAACAAACCCGGCAAGACTGGCGAAAAAGCGCGGGTAAGGCACCAGTTGTTCGCGTTCGCGTTTATCGAGGGTAATGGTCGGCACCAGCGACCAGAACGGCACATCCATGATGGTGTAGGTGAAGCCCCACAGTAGATAGGTCAGCCATACCCACGCCAGTAGCGCCCCGCCGCTGAAGTGATGGGCGCTGAACAGCATATACAGCACCGCCGAGTTGGTTATCGTGCCGATCAGGATCCACGGTTTGAACTTCCCCCATCGCGATCGCGTGCAGTTGACGATCCATCCCATGATTGGATCGGCTATCGCATCGAGGATCCGCGCCACCAGGAATAAGGTGCCGACCACCCCAACCGATAACCCGACAATATCGGTGTAGTAATACATCAGGTACATGTAGACGATACCGATAGCGAAATCTTTACCAAAGGCACCAAATCCGTAGCTGAGCTTTGTTGTCATTGAAATACTCATAGGGTACAGGTCGCTGTCGCCAGCGCCTCCTTCAGTGTTTGATAGAGCATGGCAGGCGCCGCCGGGCCAGATCCCCCGGCGGCATGAGAGGATTAACGGTGCAGCCAGGCCGGCAGCCAGTCGCCGTGGCTGGCGATCAGATCGTCCACCAGCGCGTAGATCTCTTCGATCCCCAGCACCGCGGCGGTGTGCGGATCCATCATCGTGGCGTAATAAACATAGTCGCGATTTTCCGTCAGAATGGCCTCCGTTAGCAGCGTCTGCACGTTGATGTTGGTCTGCATCAGCGCCGCCAGATGCGCCGGCAGCGCGCCCACTTTCGTCGGTTGAATACCGTTGGCGTCCACCAGGCAAGCCACTTCCACACAGCAGCCCTGCGGCAGGTTGTCGATGAGATTATCGTTGCGCACATTGCCGTACACCACGCTTGGCTCGCCGGTCCAGATGGCGTTCATGATGGTGCTGGCATACTCGCGCGATGGTTTAACGTCGATGCGCTCACCGCGCTTATAGCTCTCCAGCTCTTTATGCCAGTTGGCCAGTTGCTCGACGCAACGTTTAGGGTATTCATCCAGCGGCACTTTATAGCGGGCGATAAGATCATCGCGGCCCGGCTTGATAAACCATGGCGTATATTCCGCGAAATGCTCCGACGATTCGGTGACAAAGTAGCCCAGCTTTTTGAACATCTCATAGCGGACGATGTTTTCGCAGCGCGGGTTGCCGTGCAGGTTCGGCTTCGGCGCCCGGCCCTCGGCGTAGGCCTGCAGCAGGTCGGGATAGAGACTGACGTAGCTGCCGTCAGCGAGCTTTTTCTCCAGCGACAGATAGAACGCCATATGGTTAATTCCCGCGCAGCGGTAGCGTAAATCCGCCGGATCGAGATCGAGATCGCGCGCCAGCTCTTCCGCTGTCCCCTGTACCGAATGGCACAGGCCAACCTGCTTGATATGCGGGTAGCGGGCGTACATGGCCCAGGTGTTCATCGCCATCGGGTTGACGTAGTTAAGCAGGGTGGCGTCCGGGCAGACCTCTGTCATATCGTCGCAGATAGCCCACAGGTGGGGAATGGTCCGCAGCGCGCGCATAATGCCCCCCGGCCCCAGCGTATCGGCGATGGTTTGCTCCAGGCCGTGGCGCTTGCAGACTTCAAAATCGGTGACGGTACAGGGCTCATAGCCGCCAATCTGGAAAGCGACGACGACAAAATCGGCGCCTTGCAGGGCGGTTTTACGATCGCGATGGCAGCTGATTTCGCCGTTCGCGCCCACCGAATCCATCAGCTTGCGCACCACGATATGCGACTCTTCCAGCCGGGTTTCATCGATATCCATCAGCGCGATATGCGCCGACTTCAGCGCCGGGCGCTGGAAAACATCACCGAGAATATTTTTGACGAACACCGTCGAACCGGCGCCGATAAAAGTAATTTTTGGGGCAGACATTGCACTCTCTCCATCAGATCATTGAACGCTTTCAGAGTGGCACGCCGCTCCCCGCTGCGCTGCCCTGTTCGCGCCGGAGCATTCCCGGAAACTCAGATCGGCCATTAAGCGCCACAAAATCTGAGCTTTTGGGAATAGATCGACTTAAAAGGAGAGAAAACGGGCCAGTTATTCGGCTAAGCTGTCGTCAGTTTTGGTGAAAAATGCAGCCACTCTGACAATCCAGGAACACGTTAATGATGGAACACCGCTTTACTTCCCTGCCCCCCGATCCCTTCATGTGCAGCAGCGACGAAAAGCAGAGCCGCAGTCCGCTGGCGCTCTACTCCGAGTATCAGCGTATGGATATCGAACTGCGCCCGCCGCACGCCATGCCCACCAGCCACTGGCACGGCCAGGTGGAGGTCAACGTGCCATTCGACGGCGATGTAGAGTATTTGATTAATAACGAAGTGGTGCGTATTGAAAAAGGCTATATCACCCTGTTTTGGGCCTGTACGCCGCATCAGCTGACCCGCCCTGGCGATTGCCAGCAGATGGCGATATTCAACCTGCCGATGCATCTGTTTCTCTCATGGCCGCTGGACCGCGAACTGATCAACCACGTCACCCATGGGATGGTGATTAAGTCCCTCACCGCGCAGCAGTTAAGCGCCTTTGAAGTGCGCCGCTGGCAGCAGGAGCTGAACCACGACAATGAACAGATTCGCCAGCTGGCGATCGATGAAATCGCCCTGATGCTCAAGCGGCTGAGCCTCTCCGGCTGGCAGCCGATTCTGGTCAACAAAACCTCGCGCACCCACAAGAACAGCGTCTCGCGCCACGCCCAGTTTTATGTCAGCCAGATGCTGGAGTTTATCGCCGCCCACTACGACCAGGCGCTGACCGTCGACGCCGTCGCCGAGCACGTTAAGCTCAACCCGAACTACGCGATGGGGGTCTTTCAGCGGGTGATGCAGCAGACCATGAAGCAGTACATTACCGCTATGCGTATCAATCACGTGCGGGCGCTGCTGAGCGATACCGACAAGACCATCCTGGATATTGCCCTCACCGCCGGTTTCCGTTCCAGCAGCCGCTTCTACAGCACCTTTACCCGCTACGTGGGCATGCCGCCGCAGCAGTACCGTAAACTTAGCCAGCAGCGACGTCACGGGCTGGCCTTGCCGGAGGCATAAAAAATGCCGCCGGGGTCTCCCCAGGCGGCATGATTAACAGTGAAAACGGTTAGTCGTTGATACGCGGATGCTGCTGCACCAGACGCGACCGTTTTGCCTGCAGATCGGCGATCTCCTGATCGATATCTTCGATTTTTTGTTCGATGTTATCGTAGTGCTCGCCAAGGATTTCTTTCGCTTCCTGGATATCCGACGCTGCCGGGGTCGCCCCTTTCAGCGGGCGGTTAGCCGTCTCTTTCATCGACAGACCCGTCGCCATCCCCACCACCGCGATGACCATCAGGTAGTACGCCGGCATCATCAGGTTCTGAGTGGTTTCCACCAGCCACGCCGCCAGGGTTGGCGTCAGACCAGCAACCAGCACCGAGATGTTAAAGGCGCTGGCCAGGGCGCTGAAGCGGATGTGCGTCGGGAACATCGCCGGCAACGAGGAGGCCATCACCCCGATAAAGCAGTTCAGCACGACCGCCAGCAGCAGCAGACCAGCGAAAATCAGGCCAATCACGTTGCTGTTAATCATAATGAAGGCCGGGATCGCCAGGGCAAACAGCGCCACGCTACCAATCAGGATGAACGGACGACGGCCAAAGCGGTCGCTGAGCATACCGATAACCGGCTGCACAAACAGCATCCCGACCATGATGGCGATGATGATCAGCACCCCATGATCTTCCGAGTAGTGCAGGTTATGCGACAGGTAGCTCGGCATATAGGTCAGCAGCATGTAATAGGTCACGTTGGTGGAAATCACCAGACCAATACAGGTCAGCAGGCTACGCCAGTGCTTGGTGGCAATCTCTTTAAAAGAGACCTTCGGCCCGTCCTGCAGTCCTTCACGGTCGCCCTGCTCCATGGTGTCCACATGCTGCTGGAACGCCGGGGTCTCTTCCAGCGCATGGCGCAGATAGAGACCGATGATGCCTAACGGCAGCGCCAGGAAGAACGGGATACGCCAACCCCAGTCGAGAAAGTTCTGTTCCCCCACCACGCTGGAGATGAGAACCACCACGCCGGCCCCCATCACAAACCCGGCGATGGAGCCAAAGTCCAGCCAGCTGCCCATAAAGCCGCGTTTACGGTCAGGAGAATATTCCGCGACGAAGATCGATGCCCCGGTATATTCACCGCCGACCGAGAAGCCTTGCGCCATTTTACACAGCAGCAGCAGGATCGGCGCCCAGATGCCTATCGTGGCATACGACGGAATCAGGCCGATACAGAAAGTACTTATCGACATGATCACGATGGTTATTGCGAGGATTTTCTGCCGACCATATTTATCGCCCAGCATCCCGAAAAACAGGCCGCCTAACGGACGAATTAAAAATGGAACGGAGAAGGTACCGAGTGCGGCAATCATCTGCACGCTTGGGTTGGCATCGGGGAAGAAGACTTTACCTAAGGCGTAGGCCACAAAGCCATAGACGCCGAAATCGAACCACTCCATCGCGTTACCCAGGGAGGCCGCGGTGATCGCCTTTTTCAGTTTACCATCATCGATGATGGTCACATCCTTAAGGGTGATGGGCTTTATTTTTTTCCTTTTAAGCATATTTTTCCTCTGCTACTCCGCCTTGAGTACACGCATCATCGCCGAATGGCAATGCCATTCGCATCGTGCGTCAGGAGCGGTGAATTGCTGTGCTCCTCATTTCAAGCGTAGCAGGTTTGCCTGCACTGTCTGCTGACAGAATGTACAACCGAACCTGTTGACGCCTGCTCTGGCTACTGGTGAATAAATAGAGCGGCCGATCGTGATACCCGATGAAATTGACCTGCTCCCCTTTTTTACCCTAACAGCGTTTATATCTGCGATCAACTTCACATAAATTTACCGCCCTATTACAGAGTGTCCGAAAATAAATAAGTTCATTTTCCTGGCTGCTCGCAAAAATTATTTCCTCACTCCCCCTTATCCTCTGGCGGATAATTTTGGCGGTTATTCTGCTTTCACCCGAATAGTATGATGGGTAATTTTTACTAAAAAAACACCCGACAAAAGTGGGTGATTGCGCTATAATCAGCCACACTTTCGGCTATCAGCCGCTGTTTAGAGGACCAACGTCCTGTTTTCCGACGACATCACGAGGAACGTCATGCAACTGCCACACTGCCCAAAATGCGATTCGACTTACACTTATGAAGATAACGGCATGTACATCTGCCCGGAATGTGCCCATGAGTGGAACCCTGCCGAGGCGACAGAAGAGAGCGACGTTCTGATCGTTAAAGATGCCAATGGCAATTTACTGGCCGATGGCGATAGCGTTACCGTCGTGAAAGATCTGAAGGTAAAAGGCAGCTCTTCGATGCTGAAAATCGGCACCAAAGTGAAGAATATCCGTCTGGTCGAAGGCGATCACAATATTGACTGCAAAATTGATGGTTTTGGTCCGATGAAGCTCAAGTCGGAATTCGTCAAAAAGAACTGATTTATTTCCGGGAGGGCGGCATCATTATTTTCCTGCACCACCGTCGCCGCTCCCGATATCATCGTGCCCCACCCGCTCCCTGTGCAACCTGTTATTTTCCGCCTCAGTCCCCGCTATTTTCACTGACCATTTCGCCGCTATGCCGCTACACATTTTCGCGCTGCCGTCTGGCTCAACAGCGTCCCAGGCGACTACGCTTTACGGGTTACGGTCACTGAGGTATTCACCATGTCCTTAAGTCCCTACCTTGCCTTTGCAGGCAACTGCGCCGAGGCAATCGCCTTCTATCAGCAGACGCTGGGCGCGGAGCTGATGTTTAAAATGACCTTTGGCGAAATGCCGCCCCCGGCGCAAGAAGCGTCAGACGGCTGCCCGTCTGGCCAGAAGATGGCAGATGATGCCATCGCCCACGCCAGCCTGCGCATCAACAACGGCGAGCTGATGCTGAGCGACAGCGCCTTCGGGCCCGATGTGCATTACGCCGGCTTCACCCTCGTCCTCGATCCCAGCGATGTCGCTGAAGGCCAGCGCTGGTTCGACGCGCTGGCCGTCGGCGGGCGCATTGAGATGGCCTGGCAGGAAACATTCTGGGCCCACGGCTTTGGCAAAGTCGTCGACCGCTTTGGCGTCCCCTGGATGATCAACGTGGTCAAACAGGGCTGACCCCGACAGGGCGGTCCTGCCGCCCTGTCATCCTTCTGGCACCAACTCTTCATCCTTTAGTCATCATCACTTAACCGAAATGCAACATAAACCGGTCACGATCGGCCCACAACGCGAGGGACTTCCTCGCCTATGCTGTGTGAGGCTTGATGACTATGCACCTGTCCAGACATCCGACCAGTTACCCCACGCGCTATCAGGAAATTGCCGCCCGACTTGAGCAGGAGCTGCGCCACCACTATCGCTGCGGCGACTATCTGCCCGCCGAGCAGCAGCTGGCGACGCGCTTTGATGTCAATCGCCATACTCTGCGCCGGGCCATTGACCAGTTGGTTGAACGTGGCTGGGTCCAGCGCCGTCAGGGCGTGGGCGTGCTGGTGCTGATGCGACCCATCGATTACCCGCTCAATGCCCAGGCGCGTTTCAGTCAGAACCTGCTGGAACAGGGCAGCGATCCCACCAGCGAAAAGCTGCTGTCGGTGCTGCGACCCGCCAGCGCGCATGTTGCCGAGGCCTTTGGCATCAATGAGGGCGAGAACATCATCCACCTGCGCACCCTGCGCCGGGTCAATGGCGTCGCCCTGTGCCTGATCGACCACTACTTCGCCGACCTGCGCTTCTGGCCGGTATTGCAAACCTTCAGCCACGGCTCGCTGCACGACCTGTTGCGCGATCGGCTCGCCGTCGAACTGACCCGGGCGCGCACCAAAATCAGCGCCCGCCGCGCGCAGGCAAAAGAGAGCAAGCTGCTGGAGATCCCCAACATGGCGCCGCTGCTCTGCGTGCGCACCCTTAACAGCCGCCAGGGCGAGCAGACCCCCATCGAATACTCCGTCAGCCTGACCCGCGCCGACATGATTGAATTTACCATGGAGCACTGAATGCACTTCGATACCGCCACCCGCCAGCGCTGGATGTCCATCCTGGCCCACAGTGAACCGCAAGATCTTCTGGCGCGCATGCAGTCCCTGCAGCTGGCGCCGGCGTATGAATTGATTCGCACCCCGGAAACCGGGCTGGTACAGCTCCAGGCCCGCATGGGTGGTATCGGCGACCGTTTCTTTGCCGGCGACGCCACGCTTACCCGCGCGGCGGTACGTCTGGCCGACGGGACGCTCGGTTACAGCTGGATCTTAGGCCGTGACCGCCCGCACGCCGAACGCTGCGCGGCCATCGACGCCCTGCTGCAGTCGCCTCGCCATTTTCACAATTTAATGGAAACCCTGATAACCCCGCTGGAAGCGCTACGCAGCGCGCGCATTGAAGCCCGACGCGCCGAAGTCAACGCCAGCCGGGTCGACTTCTTTACCCTGGTTCGCGGAGATAACGCATGACCTTACAACCCGCTTTTACCCTGGCTGTGCAGGATGCCCAACACAGTTTTCGTCGCCTGCTGAAAGCGATGAGCGAGCCGGGGGTGATTGTCTCCCTGCAGCAGCTTCAGCACGGCTGGCAGCCATTGAACGTGGCCTCCACCAGCCTGCTGTTGACCCTTGCCGATCATGAAACGCCGGTCTGGCTCGCCAGCGCTCTGCATAACGATCTGGTGGGACAGAATCTGCGCTTTCATACCGGCGCGCCGCTGGTGGACCAGCCGCAGCAGGCGGTTTTTGCCGTCGCCAATGACGGCATCAGCGCCGAGCAGCTCAACGTCCTTTCCGCTGGCACCGTCACTGCTCCGGAAACCGGCGTCACGCTGATTGTTCAGCTCGCCAGCCTCAGCGGCGGACGCATGCTGCGCCTGACCGGGGCAGGCATTGCCGAAGAGCGAATGATTGCGCCGCAGCTGCCGGACTGCATCATCGACGAATTAACCGAACGCCCGCACCCGTTCCCGCTGGGCATCGATCTGATCCTCACCTGCGGCGAGCGCCTGCTGGCGATCCCGCGCACCACCCACGTGGAGGTTTGCTAAATGTATGTAGCCGTCAAGGGCGGCGAGAAGGCGATCCTCGCCGCTCACGCCTTACAGGAACAGAAACGGCGGGGCGATGGACGGCTTCCCGAACTGAGCGTTGATCAGATAGGCGACCAGCTCAACCTGGCGGTGGACCGGGTGATGACCGAGGGCGGCATCGCCGACCGCGAACTGGCGGCACTGGCGCTCAAGCAGGCCAGCGGTGATAACGTCGAAGCGATCTTCCTGCTGCGCGCCTACCGCACCACCCTGCCGCGGCTGGCGGTCAGCGAACCGATTAACACTGCGGAGATGCGCCTCGAACGCCGCATCTCCGCAGTGTACAAAGACATTCCCGGCGGCCAGCTGCTGGGCCCCACCTACGACTACACCCATCGCCTGCTCGATTTTACCCTGCTGGCCAACGGCGAAGCGCCGTCTGTGCAGCAAGCCGATGGCGAAGCAGAGCCGACGCCGCACGTCTTCCACCTGCTGGCGCAGCAGCGGCTGGCAAAAGCGGAGCAGGACCACGGCACGCCGCCCGACGATATTACCCGCACCCCACCGGTCTACCCCTGTTCGCGTTCCTCGCGTCTGCAGCAGCTGATGCGCGGCGATGAAGGCTACCTGCTGGCGCTGGCCTACTCGACCCAGCGCGGCTATGGCCGCAACCATCCGTTTGCCGGCGAGATCCGCAGCGGTTACGTGCAGGTGGAAATCGTGCCGGAAGAGCTGGGCTTTAGCGTCAATATTGGCGAGCTGCTGCTGACCGAGTGTGAGATGGTCAACGGCTTCGTCGCCCCACAGGATGAGCCGCCGCACTTCACCCGCGGCTACGGTCTGACCTTCGGCATGAGCGAGCGCAAAGCAATGGCGATGGCCCTCGTCGACCGCGCCCTGCAGGCGCCGGACTACGATGAAGAGATTGCTGGCCCGGCTCAGGATGAAGAGTTTGTGCTGGCCCATGCCGATAACGTCGAAGCGGCCGGCTTCGTCTCGCATCTGAAACTACCGCACTATGTCGATTTCCAGGCCGAACTGGCGCTGTTGAAACGCCTGCAACGGGAGAACGAACGTGGCTAACCCACTGACTGGCTATAACTTTGCTTATCTCGACGAGCAAACCAAGCGCATGATCCGCCGGGCGATCCTCAAAGCGGTAGCGATTCCCGGCTACCAGGTGCCGTTCGGCGGTCGCGAAATGCCAATGCCCTACGGCTGGGGCACCGGCGGCATCCAGCTGACCGCCAGCGTCATCGGCGAGAACGACGTGCTGAAGGTGATTGACCAGGGCGCGGATGACACCACCAACGCGGTGTCGATTCGTCAGTTCTTTAAGCGCGTCACCGGTGTCGCCACCACCGAGCGTACCGAAGACGCCACCCTGATCCAGACCCGCCACCGGATCCCGGAGACGCCGCTGGTGGAGGATCAGATCCTGATCTATCAAGTGCCGATCCCGGAGCCGCTGCGCTTTATCGAGCCGCGCGAAACCGAAACCCGCACCATGCACGCGCTGGAAGAGTACGGCGTCATGCAGGTGAAACTGTATGAAGATATCGCCCGCTTCGGCCATATCGCCACCACCTACGCCTACCCGGTGAAGGTCAATGGCCGCTACGTGATGGACCCTTCGCCAATCCCGAAATTCGATAACCCGAAAATGCACATGATGCCGGCGCTGCAGCTGTTCGGCGCCGGGCGCGAAAAGCGGATCTACGCGGTGCCGCCCTATACCCCGGTGGAAAGTCTCGATTTCGACGACCATCCATTTACCGTGCAGGAGTGGGATGAGCCCTGCGCCATCTGCGGCTCGCGCCACAGCTACCTCGACGAAGTGGTACTGGATGACAGCGGCCAGCGGATGTTTGTCTGCTCCGATACCGACTATTGCCGCCAGCAGAGCGAGGGGCAGAAAAAATGAGCCAGCCATTACTTGCTGTAAATAACCTGACCCATCTCTACGCCCCGGACAAAGGTTTTCGCGATGTCTCTTTCGAACTGTGGCCGGGAGAAGTGCTCGGCATCGTCGGGGAATCCGGCTCCGGTAAAACCACCCTGCTGAAGGCGATCTCCGCCCGTCTGACGCCGCAGCAGGGCGAGGTGCTGTACCAGCAGCGCTCGCTGTATGCCATGAGCGAAGCCGAACGCCGCCGCCTGCTACGTACCGAATGGGGCGTGGTGCATCAGCACCCGATGGACGGCCTGCGTCGCCAGGTCTCCGCCGGGGGCAACATCGGCGAACGGCTGATGGCCACCGGCGCCCGCCACTACGGCAACATTCGCGCCACCGCCGAAAAGTGGCTGCAGGAGGTGGAGATCCCGCCCTCGCGCATCGACGACCTGCCCACCACCTTTTCCGGCGGCATGCAGCAGCGTCTGCAGATCGCCCGCAACCTCGTCACCCAGCCGAAGCTGGTGTTTATGGATGAACCCACCGGCGGGCTGGATGTGTCCGTGCAGGCGCGGCTGCTTGACCTGCTGCGCGGCCTGGCGGTGGAGCTGAACCTGGCGGTGGTGATTGTTACCCACGATCTCGGCGTTGCCCGCCTGCTGGCGAACCGTCTGCTGGTGATGAAGCAGGGCCAGGTAGTCGAGAGTGGCTTAACCGACCGGGTACTCGACGATCCGCACCACCCTTACACCCAGCTGCTGGTGTCGTCGGTGTTGCAGAATTGATGCTGTTTTGCCGGGTGGCGGCTGCGCCTTACCCGGCCTACAGGTGCGTTATTCGTTGGCCGGGTAAGCGAAGCGCCACCCGGCAACCCAACCCCGCGAGGGCTAACATGATCCGCGTTGAAAACATCCATAAAACCTTTGTTCTGCACCAGCAGCACGGCGTGCGCCTGCCGGTGCTGGCCGACGCCTCGCTGACCGTTAACGCCGGGGAGTGCGTGGTACTCCACGGTCACTCCGGCAGCGGCAAATCGACGTTGCTGCGTTCGCTATATGCCAATTATCTGCCGGACAGCGGCCATATCCACATCCGCCACGGCGAGGAATGGGTGGATCTGGTCACCGCCACCCCACGCAAGGTACTGGAAGTGCGCAAAACCACCATCGGCTGGGTCAGCCAGTTTCTGCGGGTGATCCCGCGCATTTCAGCCCTGGAGGTGGTGATGCAGCCGCTGCTCGACCTCGGGACGCCGCGTGAAGCGAGCGCCGCGAAAGCCGCACAGCTCCTGACCCGCCTCAACGTTCCGGAACGCCTGTGGCACCTTGCGCCGTCGACCTTTTCCGGCGGCGAGCAGCAGCGGGTCAACATCGCCCGCGGCTTTGCGGTCGACTATCCGATTCTGCTCCTTGATGAGCCCACCGCCTCACTGGATGCCAAAAACAGTGCTGCCGTGGTCAACCTGATCCACGATGCCAAAGCGCGCGGCGCGGCCATCGTGGGGATTTTCCATGACGAAGGAGTGCGCCATCAGGTCGCCGACCGACTGCACTCCATGGGAATGACAGCATGATTATCAATAACGTAAAACTGGTTCTCGACCACGACGTGGTCCACGGCTCACTGGAAGTCCAGCACGGTCGCATCCTCGCCTTTGCCGAAAGCCAGAGCCGGCTGCCACAGGCGCTGGATGGAGAAGGCGGCTGGCTGCTGCCGGGCCTTATCGAGCTGCATACCGATAATCTCGACAAGTTCTTTACGCCGCGGCCGAAAGTGGACTGGCCAGCCCACTCGGCGATGAGCAGCCATGACGCCATGATGGTCGCCAGCGGCATTACCACCGTACTGGACGCCGTGGCGATTGGCGACGTGCGCGATGGCGGCGATCGTCTTGAGAATCTGGAGAAGATGGTCAATGCGGTGGAAGAGACGCAAAAGCGCGGCCTCAACCGCGCCGAGCACCGCCTGCACCTGCGCTGCGAGCTGCCGCATCACACCACGCTACCGCTGTTCGAAAAGCTGATTGATCGCGAGTCAGTGAGCATGGTCTCTCTGATGGACCACTCGCCAGGCCAGCGTCAGTACGCCGATCGCAGCAAGTACCGCGATTATTATCAGGGCAAATATCATCTGACGCATGACGAGATGGACCGTTTTGAAGCCGAGCAGATGGCGCTGGCCGCCACCTGGTCGCAGCCGAATCGCCAGACCATCGCCGCCATGTGCCGCTCACGCCATATCGCCCTTGCCAGCCACGACGACGCCACCGAGGAGCACGTGGCCGAATCCCATCAGCTGGGGAGCGTGATCGCCGAGTTTCCCACTACGCTGGCCGCCGCCCGGGCCTCCCGCCAGCACGGCCTCCACGTCCTGATGGGGGCGCCCAATATCGTGCGCGGCGGTTCGCACTCCGGCAACATCGCGGCGCACCAGCTGGCGAGCAGTGGTTTGCTGGATATTCTCTCGTCTGACTACTATCCGGCCAGCCTGCTCGATGCGGCGTTCCGCATCGCCGACGCCGAGGATAACGCCTTCACCCTGGCACAGGCGATCCGTCTGGTCAGCAAGCATCCGGCGCAGGCGCTGGGCCTCGACGATCGCGGCGTCATCGCCGAGGGGAAACGCGCCGACCTGGTGCTGGCGCACCGTCGCGGCGATCATGTGCATATCGACCATGTCTGGCGCCAGGGAACGAGGGTCTTTTAATGCCGGGAAAACTGATTTGGCTGGTGGGCCCCTCCGGCTCCGGTAAAGACAGCCTGCTGGCGGCACTGCGCGAACGCGAGCACCCGCAGCTGCTGGTGGCCCATCGTTACATTACCCGTCCGTTTAACGCGGGCAGCGAGAATCATATCGCCCTCAGCGAACATGAATTTTTTACCCGCGCCGAGCAGCATCTTTTTGCTCTCAGCTGGCACGCCAACAATACTTACTATGGCATTGGCGTGGAGATCGACCTGTGGCTGCACGCCGGCTTCGACGTGGTGGCCAACGGCTCCCGCGCCCATCTGGCGCTGGCGCGGGAACGCTACGGTGAGGTATTGGTGCCGATCTGTCTCGCCGTCTCGCCGCCGGTGCTGCGCCAGCGGCTGGAGCAGCGCGGCCGGGAAAATGCAGTAGAAATCGCCCAGCGTCTGGATCGCGCCGCGCGCTATAAGCCAGACAATTGCCTGACGTTGAATAATGACGGGAGTCTCAGACAATCGGTTGACGATTTCTTCCGCCTGTTGCGCAGCCACGTGGCACGCGGAGAGAATCAACCGGTATGAGTGAAAGGTGACACGATGAGCCTGACAATCCGCTTAACCGGCACCGGCGGCGCCCAACTGGTACCCGTCTTCGGTTGCGACTGCGCGGCCTGCCGCCGCGCCCGCCGCGAGGAAAATCACCGCCGCCGCCCCTGTAGCGGAGTGGTGACGTTCAACAACGCCGTGACGTTGCTGGATGCCGGGCGGCCGGAACTGATGGAACATCATCCCGCTGGTAGTTTTCAGCAGGTGCTGCTGACCCACTATCATCTGGATCATGTGCAGGGGCTGTTTCCGCTGCGCTGGGGAGTCGGCGCGCCGATCCCGGTCTATGGCCCGCCGGACGACGCCGGCTGCGACGATCTGCTCAAGCACCCCGGCCTGCTCGATTTTAGCCATACTGTCACACCATTTGTGGTGTTTGAACTGCAGGGGCTGCGGGTGACGCCCCTGCCGCTCAACCACTCGAAGCTCACCTTCGGTTATCTGCTGGAGTCGGCCCACAGCCGGGTGGCCTGGCTCTCGGATACCGCCGGACTGCCGGACAAGACGCTGAAGTTTTTACTCAACAACCGCCCGCAGGCGATGATCATCGATTGCAGTCATGAGCCGCGCGCGCAGACCCCGCGTAACCACAACGATCTAAACACCGTCCGCCACCTTAACCAGGTGATCGGCTGTCCGCGAGTGATCCTCACCCATATCAGCCACCAGTTAGATGTCTGGATGATGGATAACCCGCTGCCGACAGGTTTCGAAGCGGGATATGACGGGATGGAAATCGTGCTGGATTAAGCGCGGGTCTGCCGCAGGGCGATCAGTAGCTATCATCCAGACGACGCTGGTCGCTTTCTAACTGGCGACGATCCTGATCGAGCTGGCGCTGGCGTTCATCAAGCTGGCGGCGGCGATCGTCCAGTTGCCGTTGTCGATCGTCATACTGACGCTGGCTGTCGCGGCTCTGCTGACGGCTCCCCTGATAGCTACCGTCATCGTAGCGCCCGTCGTCGTCACTGGAACGGCTGCTGCCCGGGTTATAGGCGTCGTTAATGGCTTGCTGAATATTGCCGATCGCGTCATCGATAATATCGGCGCGAGCGGCCAGGCTGGTCAGCGACAGGGTGCAAAAGAGCAGTGCGGTTGCGTAACGTTTCATCGGGGCCAATCTCGTCAGAGTCCTGCCGCTACCTTAATTAAGCGAACGCCACCCGAGTAGCGGAGGAATCTCAAATCCTCGCGTACGCCGCGCTCAGCGCCTGCGCCAGCTGGGCGCGGGTAAACGGCTTACGCAGCCACTCCACTTCCGGCAGGGCCGGGTTCTGCGCCGGACGCAAATCCTGGCCGCTGATCAGCAGCACCGGCAGCGCCGGAAAGCGGCGTCGGGCGGTATGGATCACGTCGGCACCGCTCAGCGCGCCGGGCAGCATCAGATCGCTAATCAACAGCGCAATATCCGGCGACGCCTCCAGCAGCTGCAGCGCCTCTTCGCCACTCGGCGTCTCCAGCGTCAGCCAGCCCAGCTGATGCAGCTGTTCACACAGCGTCTGGCGCACATCTTCTTCATCTTCCAGCACCAGCGCCAGCCGTTCTCCCGCCGGCAGCGGCTCGTCCTCCGCTGGCGCCACCGTCGTCTCAACCTCGGTCATCGCCCGCGGCAGCTGCAGCCGCACCGTCGTCCCCTGCCCCGGCGCGCTCTCCAGCGCCACCCGGCCGCCCGACTGGCGCACAAAACCATACACCATCGACAGCCCCAGACCGCTGCCGCTGCCGGTGGCTTTAGTGGTGAAGAACGGTTCAAACACCCGGGCTTTTACCGCCTGCGACATCCCGCTGCCATGATCGATCACCTCCAGCGCCACCATATCCTGCCGCTGGCCGCTGCTGCGGGTGACCCGCTGATTCCAGGTGCGTATTTTGATAACCCCGTCGCGCCCGGCCATGGCGTCGCGGGCGTTCATCACCAGATTGATCAGGGCGTTTTCCAGCTGGCCAACGTCTATCCATGCCGGCCACGCCGGCGACTGCGCCTCAATCTCCAGGCTTAAGGTCGCCGGCAGGGAGTGACGCATCAGCTCGCTGAGGTTCTCCAGCAGCGGCGCCATCGCCACCGCCTGGGGATGCAGCGCCTGTTTGCGCGAAAAGGCCAGCAGCCGCTGGGTCAGAAGCGCCCCACGCTCCGCCGCCTTCAGCGCCCTGGAGAGTCGCGGCGCATCGCGTGCGTCCGGTTCCACCAGCTCGAGGCTGCCGATGATCACCGCCAACAGGTTGTTAAAGTCATGCGCCAGCCCCCCGGTCAACTGGCCGACGGCTTTCATCTTCTGGCTGTGCAGCAGCGCCTCTTCCAGCTCCTGGCGCTTAATTCGATCGATCTCCATCTGGGTGGTCTTCTCTTTCAGCAGCCGGGTGGTGTGCTCCAGCGATGCCGTATTGCGGGCGAAAACGTTAAAGGCCCGCGCCAGCTCGCCCAGCTCATCACGCCGCTGCAGGGCCGGCACCGAGACGTTCGGCTCCCCCTGAGCCAGCCGCGACATCGCAAGGGAGATGGCGGTCAGGTTCGAGCCGAGGTTACGGTAGATATACCACCCGGCGCAGCCGGTGATCGCCAGCGCCAGCAGCGCGGAAAGCAGAATAAACATGCTGATGGAGCGCAGCTCCCGATGGCTCTGCGCCGCCCGCTGCTCTGAGGCTTCCGCCACCCGGCTCACGTACTGATTGATATCCTCGTTAAGCAACGCGACCAGCGCTTTGATGTGGTACATGTACCAGCTGATCGTCAGGTCACTCTCCTCCAGCTGGGCCGACAGCGGGGCCAGCTTCGCCAGCTCACCGGTGACGTCGGGAAGAAAAAACGCCAGCGCGGGATCGGCGCTGCCTGCCGGCAGGTCTCCGCGCAGCTGGTCGAGCTGCAGGACGATCGACCGCGGCGTAACGGTATGGATCGCGGCCACGATCAGCCGGTCCATCTCGGCCAGGCGGCGCGGATCGATCGCCTTATCCCCGCCGCGATCGTTAAGATCGGCGAGATGGCGCAGGTTGCTCTGATTCTGGTAAAGCGAACTCAGCAGCGCATTGCGCTGCAGATGGCGGCGCTGGCCGCGCTCCAGCATCTCCGCCACACTCTGCTGCAGCGCGTTGCTGCGGCGAATAATATTGGCCACCCGCGCCTGTTCCTGCTGCGCCAGCGGGGCCGCCGCCAGCTGGGCCAGCGAGTGCTTCAGCGCCTGCTGCGTCGCCAGCAGCCGTTCCGCTTCGCTTTTGTACTCCAGCGCCCCCACCACCTGCGACAGGCGCACCGCCGCCGTGGCGACATTCGCCGTGTCCCGCGCCAGATCCATACTGCCGCGCATGTCGTTGAGAGTCTGGCGCTGCACCTGCTCCTGCAGCTGGCTGGCGTGGTGAAAGCCAAACACCGCCACGCCGCTGACCAGCAGGGTGACCACGCCCATCAGCAGATTAAAGGAGAGCAGGCGGCCACGGGCGCTGGTGAAAAACGGGTGTCGGCGAGCGGTCATAGCAACTCCAGTGAAGGATCGGTCGGCAGATAAGCGTGACGGTGCAGAAAATGACGCCGCGTAACTGTGATCGCGGTTAACTATTTATCACTATGACAAATATGAATGGATTCTGACATTCTGCATTTATTTTCCGGTGGTGGACTGCAGCTATTGTTCTCACAGACAGGAGCGCCGCGATGACCGCCACCCCGGTACTGGAAATGCGCCATATTGCCAAAGTCTTTGGCAAATTCTACGCGCTGAAAGGCGTAGACCTGACGGTCTGGCCAGGGGAGATCCATGCCCTGATGGGAGAAAACGGCGCCGGAAAAAGCACGCTGATGAAGATCCTTGCCGGCGCCTATACCGCCACCAGCGGCGAGATCCTGATCGACGGTAAACCGCAAACCATCCGGGGCCCCAAGGACGCGCTGGCCGCTGGGATCACGCTGATCTACCAGGAGATGCAGCTGGCGCCGAACCTCACCGTCGCGGAAAACATTTTCCTCGGCAGCGAGCTGGCGCGCGGTGGTCTGGTGCAGCGTAAAGCGATGCTCAGCCAGGCGCAGGCGGTGATCGACCGCCTCGGCGCTCAGTTCAAAGCCAGCGACCGGGTGATGACCCTGACCATCGCCGAACAGCAGCAGGTGGAGATCGCCCGCGCGCTGCACCGTCAAAGCCGCATTCTGGTGATGGATGAACCCACCGCCGCCCTCTCCTCGCGGGAAACCCAGCGCCTGTTCGATCTCATCCTGCGCCTGCGCGATGAGGGGATGGCGATTATCTATATCAGCCATCGCATGGCGGAAGTATATGAGCTTTCCGACCGCGTCAGCGTCCTGCGCGATGGGCAGTATGTCGGCAGCCTGGTGCGCGACAAGCTCAACGCGGCGGAGCTGGTGCGCATGATGGTCGGTCGTCCGCTCAGCGATCTGTTCAATAAAGCGCGCGATATTCCCCGCGGCCAGCCGCGCCTGCGGGTCGAGGATCTGACCGATGGCGGCAAGGTGAAGCCCAGCAGCCTAGTAGTGCATGCTGGCGAAATCGTCGGCCTCGCCGGACTGGTCGGCGCCGGACGGTCCGAACTGGCGCAGCTGATTTTCGGCGTGCGCAAAGCCACCGGTGGGGTGATTGAGATCGACGGCGAGCCGGTGGTGATCCACTCGCCGCGCGAAGCCATCGACCTCGGGATCGGCTTTCTGACCGAAAACCGCAAAGAACAGGGGTTGTTTCTCGAACTGGCAGCCCAGGAAAACATCACCATGGCGACGCTGGAACGCGACGCGAACTGGGGGATGCTCAACCGCCGGAAGGCGCAAACCATCTCCGATGACGCCATCCAGTTGCTTAACATCCGCGTGCCGCACGCCCAGGTGCGCGCCGGCGGGCTGTCCGGCGGCAACCAGCAGAAATTATTGATTTCACGCTGGGTGGCGATTGGCCCGCGCATTCTGATCCTCGATGAACCCACCCGCGGCGTCGACGTCGGCGCGAAAAGCGAGATTTACCGCATCATGAACGACATGGCGCGCCAGGGCGTCGCCATTCTGATGATCTCCAGCGAGCTGCCCGAAGTGGTGGGCATGAGCGACCGGGTCTATGTGATGCGCGAGGGCACTATCGCCGGCGAGCTGCAGGCCGGCGATATCAGCCAGGAAAGCATCATGACGCTGGCCACCGGCGTGAACGATTCTCACCTTAAGGCAGGGCAACTATGAGCATACCGAAAGAGACCTCCGCGCCGGTCGCGAAATCCGCTTCGGCGAAAAAAATGTTGATGGGCGACCTGATGCAGACCGTCGGCATTCTGCCGATCCTCATCCTGATCGTCGCCGTGTTCGGCTTTATCGCCCCCAACTTCTTCACGGAAAGCAATCTGCTGAATATCACCCGCCAGGCCTCGATCAACATTGTACTGGCGGCGGGAATGACCTTCATCATCCTCACCGGCGGCATTGACCTCTCCGTCGGCTCCATTCTCGGCACCACCGCGGTGGCGGCAATGGTGGTGTCGCTGATCCCGGCGTTTACGTTGCTGTCGATTCCGGCGGCGCTGATGCTCGGCCTGCTGCTTGGGCTGTTCAACGGCGCGCTGGTCGCCTTCGCCGGGTTACCGCCGTTTATCGTCACCCTCGGCACCTACACGGCGCTGCGCGGCGCCGCCTATCTGCTGGCTGACGGCACCACGGTGATCAACTCCGATATCAGCTTTGAGTGGATCGGCAATGACTATCTCGGCCCGGTGCCGTGGCTGGTGGTCATCGCCCTGGCGGTTATCGCGGTGTGCTGGTTTATCCTGCGCCGCACTACCCTTGGGGTGCATATCTACGCGGTGGGCGGCAACATGCAGGCGGCGCGGCTGACCGGCATCAAAGTCTGGCTGGTGCTGCTGTTTGTCTACGGCATGAGCGGCCTGCTCTCCGGTCTTGGCGGGGTGATGAGCGCCTCGCGGTTATACAGCGCCAACGGCAACCTCGGCGTCGGCTACGAACTGGATGCCATCGCCGCGGTCATTCTCGGCGGCACCAGCTTCGTCGGTGGTATCGGCACCATCACCGGTACGCTGGTGGGGGCGCTGATTATCGCCACCCTCAATAACGGCATGACCCTGATGGGGGTCTCCTACTTCTGGCAACTGGTGATCAAAGGGGCGGTGATCATCATTGCGGTGCTGATCGACAAATACCGTACCCGACACCATCAAAGTGCATAACAACACCATCTTACCTGCGAGGAAAAGCGAATGCGTTTAAAACCGATAGTGACCGCGCTGTGTGCTGGCGCGCTGCTGGCCGCCTCCCCCTTTGCGTCGGCCAAAGAACTGAAAGCGATTGGCGTGACGGTGGGCGACCTTGCCAACCCGTTCTTTGTGCAGATCACCAAAGGGGCGGAGCTGGAGGCCCGCAAGCTGGCGGGAGATAATGTCAAAGTGACGCTGGTCTCCAGCGGCTACGATTTGGGCCAGCAGGTGGCGCAGATCGATAACTTTATCGCCGCCAAAGTCGATATGATCATCCTCAACGCCGCCGATTCGAAGGGCATTGGCCCGGCGGTGAAGCGGGCCAAAGAGGCCGGGATCGTGGTGGTAGCGGTTGACGTTGCCGCCGAAGGCGCCGACGCCACCATCACCTCCGATAACACCCAGGCGGGCGAGCTGGCCTGTAAATACATTAGCGACCGCCTGAACAACAAAGGCAACGTGGTGATCATCAACGGGCCGCCGGTCTCCGCCGTACAAAACCGCGTCGAAGGCTGCGAAACGGAGTTTAAAAAACATCCGGATATAAAAATCCTCTCCTCCAACCAGAACGCCAAAGGCAGCCGGGAAGGCGGCCTGGAGGTGATGACCTCCCTGCTGGCGGCCAATCCGAAGATTGACGGCGTGTTCGCGATCAACGATCCGACGGCGATTGGCGCCGATCTGGCGGCGAAACAGGCGCAGCGTAACGAGTTCTTCATCGTGGGCGTCGACGGCAGCCCGGACGGCGAAGAGGCGCTGAAGCGTAAGAACTCGCTGTTCGTCGCGACGCCGGCGCAGGATCCGCAGGTCATGGCGGCGAAGGCGGTGGAGATTGGCTACGACATCCTGCAGGGCAAACCGGCGCCGACCGCGCCAGTGCTAATCCCGGTGACGATGATCGACAAAAACAACGTCAGCTCTTACAAAGGCTGGACCGTGAAATAAGCGCAACCCGGCGCACAATCGTTCCGCCGATTGTGCGCTACGCTTAACGAGTATGACGGCGCGGAGTAGCGATCATGGAACGTAAAGGGATTATTGCCGCAGGCAACATGCTGGTCGATCATGTCCATCAGATCAGGCAGTGGCCGGAGCGCGGCTGGCTGGTGGAAATTGTCCATAGCGAACGCGCCACCGGCGGCGCCCCGCTGAATGTCCTGCTGACTCTGGCTAAAATGCATGCCGGACTGCCGCTGCAGGCGGTTGGCCTGATTGGCGAGGATAACGACGGCGATTACATTACCGCCATGCTCGATCAGTACCATATCAATCGCCAGCTCGTGCAGCGCACCAGCTCCGCCCCCACCTCGATGACCCAGGTGATGACCGACGCCGACGGCCAGCGCACCTTCTTTCACTCTCCCGGCGCCAACCGACTGCTTGACCTCCCGGCCTTTGAGCCGCTGGATGCGCCGCTGAAGATTTTCCATCTCGGCTATCTGCTGCTGCTCGAAAGCCTTGATCGGCCCGACGAGGCGTTCGGCACCCGCAGCGCGCGACTGCTGGCGCAGATGCGCGATCGAGGCTATGAAGTGTCCCTCGACCTGGTGTCGCGCAAAGGCGATCCGCACTACCGCCCGCGGGTCCTGCCGGCGCTGGCGCATCTCGACTACCTGACCATCAATGAGCTGGAGGCCAGTGAGTTTAGCGGGCTGGAAATCCGTCTGCCCAACGGCGAGCCGCACGTCGCTAATATCGCCCGCGCCGCCAGCGCATTACTTGACGCCGGCGTGCGCCAGCGGGTGGTGATCCATTGTCCGGAGGGGGCATGGGGTGTATCCCGCACGGAAGCCGGGCGCTGGGTACCGTCATGGCGGCTGCCGCCGGAGGAGATTATCGGCAGCGTCGGCGCGGGGGATGCCTTCTGTGCGGGCCTGCTGTATGGCAGTCACGAACGCTGGCCGTTAACCGACAGTCTGCAGCTGGCCCACGCCTGCGCCCGCGCCAGCCTGCAGGCCGCCAATGCGATCGACGGCGCCAAAACGCTCCCTGAGCTGCAGGCGTTTATTCAGTTGCAGAATGGTTAGATCCTCCAGCGCCGGGCGGGCCGGTCAGACAGCAAACCCGCCCTACGCCGCCTTCTCGCTGTGGGTCACATCGGCGGAAAAGACATAGCCCAGACCGCGCAGGGTTTTAATCAACGTCGGCTGATGCGGGTTTAACTCGATTTTGCGGCGCAGGCGCATGATCAGCACGTCGATGGTCCGGTCGAACACCTCAGTGCTTTCATTATGAGTCAGCGCCAGCAGTTGTTCGCGATTCAATACCCGGCGCGCGTTCTGCGCCAGCGCCAGCAGCAGGCCATATTCTCCCTGAGTCAGAGGAACGGCCTGCTGCTGTGGGTTATACAGTTCACAGCGCGTGGTATCCAGCCGCCAGCCGTTAAACGTCAGGCCGCTGCCGACGCCCGACGTCTCGCCGGCCAGCGCCCCGCTGCGCCGCAGTACCGCTTTCACTCGGGCGACCACCACCCGCGAGCTGAAAGGTTTGGCGATGTAATCATCGGCGCCCATCTCCAGGCCCACCACCACATCAGACTCACTGCCCAGACCAGACAGCATCACCACCGGCAACTCAGGCCGCGTGCGCTGCAGCTGCTGAAGCACCTGCAAACCATGGGTATCCGGCAGGATCATATCCAGCAAAACCAGCGCGATGTCTGCCCGCTGCGCCACCATCGCCAGCGCGTCGCCGCCGGTCTGGCAGACCAATACTTCAAACGCGTGCGCGCCAAGCACATCGCTGAGCAGTTCGCCCATCGCTATGTCGTCATCCACCACCAAAATGACTGGTTTCATCTTTGCCTCTGCCCGCGGGGAATTAGTGTCAGTCTGATCGATTCTGCAAGCCTGCGCCGACAAATTCCTCTCCCGGTGACATTTTTTCAAGCGCCGTCACATCTCCAGCGTATCGACACGTCAAATCTGTCGACAGGCTGTTTTTCGTCAGCATTTCGCCCAAAAAAGCCGCGTATCATCAAGGAATATCCACAATGAAAATATGGCATAGAAGATGCATAGTGACGGCGCGATAGCGCAAACGCGCCCATTGAATAACTGGAGCAAGACCGATGAAAAAAGTCGTCACGGTTTGCCCGTATTGCGCATCAGGTTGCAAAATCAACCTGGTGGTCGATAACGGCAAAATCGTTCGGGCTGAAGCGGCGCAGGGGAAAACCAACCAGGGAACCCTGTGCCTGAAGGGCTATTATGGCTGGGACTTTATTAACGATACCCAGATCCTGACGCCGCGCCTGAAAAACCCCATGATCCGTCGTCAACGCGGCGGCAAGCTGGAAGCTGTCTCCTGGGATGAGGCGCTGGATTACGTCGCCACTCGCCTCAGCGCCATTAAAGCCAAATATGGCCCGGATGCGATCCAAACCACCGGCTCCTCCCGCGGCACCGGTAATGAAACCAACTATGTGATGCAAAAATTCGCGCGCGCCGTTATTGGTACCAATAACGTCGACTGCTGCGCTCGCGTCTGACACGGCCCTTCGGTTGCAGGTCTGCACCAGTCGGTCGGTAACGGCGCCATGAGTAATGCCATCACGGAGATTGATAACACCGATCTGGTGTTTATCTTCGGTTACAACCCGGCGGATTCCCACCCTATCGTGGCGAATCACGTCATTAACGCCAAACGCAACGGGGCGAAAATCATCGTCTGCGACCCGCGCAAAATTGAAACCGCGCGCATCGCCGACATGCACATTGCGCTGAAGAACGGCTCGAATATCGCGCTGCTCAACGCCATTGGCCACGTCATTATTGAAGAGGATCTGTACGATAAATCCTTCGTCGCCAGCCGTTCCGAAGGCTTCGAGGAGTATCGCAAGATCGTCGAAGGTTATACGCCGGAGTCGGTGGAAGCGATCACCGGGGTTAGCGCCCAGGAGATCCGCGCCTGCGCCCGGATGTACGCCAGCGCAAAATCTGCCGCCATCCTGTGGGGCATGGGTGTCACCCAGTTCTATCAGGGCGTGGAGACAGTACGGTCGCTGACCAGCCTCGCGATCCTCACCGGCAACCTCGGCAAGCCGAGCGTCGGCGTCAACCCGGTGCGCGGGCAGAACAACGTCCAGGGGGCCTGCGATATGGGCGCGCTGCCAGATACCTATCCGGGCTATCAGTACGTCAAGTTCCCGGAGAACCGCGAGAAGTTCGCCAAAGCCTGGGGCGTCGACAGCCTGCCGGAACATACCGGCTATCGCATCAGCGAGCTGCCGCATCGCGCGGCGCACGGCGAAGTGCGGGCGGCGTACATCATGGGTGAGGATCCGTTGCAGACCGATGCCGAACTCTCTGCGGTCCGCAAAGCGTTCGACGATCTGGAACTGGTTATCGTCCAGGACATTTTCATGACCAAAACCGCCTCCGCGGCCGACGTCATCCTGCCGTCCACCTCGTGGGGCGAGCACGAAGGCGTGTATACCGCAGCGGACCGCGGCTTCCAGCGCTTCTTTAAAGCGGTGGAGCCGAAGTGGGACCTGAAAACCGACTGGCAGATCATCAGCGAAATCGCCACCCGGATGGGTTACAAGATGCACTACAACAACACCCAGGAGATCTGGGACGAGTTGCGGCATCTGTGCCCGGACTTCTATGGCGCCACCTATGAGAAAATGGGTGAACTCGGCTATGTCATGTGGCCATGCCGCGATGAGTCCGACGCCGACCAGGGGACGTCGTATCTGTTTAAAGAGAAGTTCGATACCCCGAACGGGCTGGCACAGTTCTTCACCTGCGACTGGGTCGCGCCGATCGATAAGCTCACCGACGAGTACCCAATGGTGCTGTCGACAGTGCGCGAAGTCGGCCACTACTCGTGCCGTTCGATGACCGGCAACTGCGCGGCGCTGGCGGCACTGGCGGATGAACCGGGCTATGCGCAAATCAACACCGCCGACGCCGAACGGTTAGGCATCGAAGATGAAGCGCTGGTGTGGGTGAATTCGCGTAAGGGTCGGATCATCACCCGCGCGCAGGTCAGCGATCGGCCGAATAAAGGCGCGGTATACATGACCTACCAGTGGTGGATCGGTGCCTGTAACGAGCTGGTGTCGGAGAACCTGAGTCCGATAACCAAAACGCCGGAGTACAAGTACTGCGCGGTCAACGTTGAGCGGATTGCCGATCAGCGCGCGGCGGAACAGTACGTGATCGATGAGTACAACAAGCTGAAAGCCCGCCTGCGCGAAAGCGCGATGGGTTAAGGTTCGAACCTTTGTACCATCGAGTAGCCCCGGTAAGCGATAGCGCTACCGGGGATTTTCCCCGGAGGCGGTGCGTTGCGCCTTCTCCAGGCTACCAAATCGCACAACGCTGTAGCCCCGGTAAGCGGTAGCGCTACCGGGGATTTTCCCCGGAGGCGGTGCGTTGCGCCTTTTCCGGGTATTCACACCGCTAATTCCTGCCATTTTCTTCTTTTTCGCCTCCCTTTATACTGCGCGCTATGTTCCTTGCTGATAATAAATACAAATGAAATACCTCTTTTTATTTTTACTGGTTTTCACCAGCGGCGCAGCGGTCGCCACCGAACCCGGCAGCCAGTATCAACAGCAGGCGGAAGCCGGCGATCGACGCGCGCAATATTACCTTGCCGATACCTGGGTCAGCTCCGGCGATTATCAGAAAGCCGAATACTGGGCGCAGAAAGCCGCGGCACAGGGCGATGGCGACGCGCTGGCATTGTTGGCGCAGCTCAAAATTCGCAACTCCCAACAGGCGGACTATCCGCAGGCCCGCCAGCTGGCGGAAAAAGCCGTCGAGGCGGGCAGTAAATCCGGGGAGATCGTTCTGGCGCGGGTGCTGGTCAACCGTCAGGCCGGCCCCACCGACGTGCCGCACGCCATCAAACTCCTGCAGGATGCCGCTAAGGATAGCGAAAGCGATGCAGCGGTGGACGCCCAGATGCTGCTGGGGTTGATCTACGCCAGCGGCGTGGATGGCCCGGAGGATGATGTGAAAGCGAGCGAATACTTTAAAGGCAGCTCGGCGCTCTCACGGACCGGCTATGCCGAATACTGGGCCGGCATGATGTTCCAGCTGGGAGAGAAAGGTTTTATCGAACCGAATAAACAGAAGGCGCTGCACTGGCTCAACGTCAGCTGCCTGGAGGGGTTTGATACCGGCTGCGAAGAGTTTGATCGGATCAGTAAAGGATAAGAAAAAGCCCGGCGCGAGCGCCGGGCTTTGTGTTTTATCGGGCGGTTTTATCAAACTTGCCCAGCACTTCGCGTTCATACGCCAGCGCTTTTTTGCGGTCGAACTTATGCTCCCATTTGGCAATAACCAGCACCGCCAGCGCATTGCCCACCACGTTCAGCGCGGTACGCGCCATGTCGAGAATACGGTCGACACCGGCGATAAAGGCAAGGCCTTCCAGCGGGATCCCCACGCTACCCAGGGTTGCCAGCAGCACCACGAAGGAGACGCCCGGCACGCCAGCGATCCCTTTCGAGGTCACCATTAAGGTCAGCACCAGGGTGATCTCCTGCCAGATAGAGAGGTCGATACCGTACAGCTGGGCGATAAAGATCGCCGCGATGCTCTGATACAGCGTTGAGCCATCGAGGTTGAAGGAGTAACCGGTCGGCACCACGAAGCTGGTGATCGACGCCGGCGCGCCATAGGCTTCCATCTTCTCGATAATGCGCGGCAGCACGCTTTCGGAGCTGGCGGTGGAGTAGGCCAGAATCAGTTCATCTTTCAGGATGCGGATCAGGATCCAGATGCTCAGGCCACACAGACGCGCGACAATCCCCAGCACCACCAGCGCGAAGAACAGGATCGCGAAGTAAACCAGCAGCACCAGCTTGGCCAGCGGCCACAGCGAGGCGAAACCAAAGGTGGCGACAGTCACCGAAATCAGGGCGAATACCCCGATCGGCGCATAGCGCATTACCATATGGGTGACTTTAAACATGGTCTCGGAGATGGAGCGGAAGACCGTTACCAGCGGCTCACGGTGGGTCGCCGGCAGCGAGGAGAGCCCCAGACCAAACAGCACCGAGAAGAAGATAATCGGCAGCATATCGCCTTTCGCCATCGACGCCACGATGTTGGTCGGCACCAGCGACAGGATAGTGCCCATCAGGCCATGCGCATGGCTCTGCACCTCGGCAGTCGTGCTCTGATATTTCGAAATATCAACCGCCGCCAGTTGCGACATATCAATGCCGGTCCCCGGCTGAAAGACGTTGGCCAGGGTGATACCCAGCACGATCGCCACCGTGGTGATCACTTCGAAATAGATAATGGTTTTGGCGCCGATCCGGCCTAACTGCTTGGCATCGCCCACGCCGGCAATCCCAACCACCAGGGTCGAAATGACAATCGGGACCACGATCATTTTAATCAGATGGATAAAGATATCGCCCGCCGGCGTCAGCAAATTGCTAATCAACCAATCGCGACTTTCGGCGTGGTAATGCAGATAACTGCCCAGAAGGATACCCAGCACCAGGGCTAGCAAGATTTGCCAGGCCAGACTGACTTTTTTCGTTTTCTTCACTACTGACTTCCTCAATGAAAGGCACCATTCCTTTTCGTCATGGTACCCACTGCAGGGGGTATGAATTGTGTTGCGTTGCTTTGTGGGGTTATTTAACGCGCAATATCAGTATCATTTGCACGGCATGCTGCGCAAGCCTTTAAGAATAGGGCTTTCTTCTGGTTTTCTGCATAAAGTCACGAATTTCCCCCAGTTACAATGCATAAGTATTTGTAATAAAAAATATTTCATACCTTCCGTTTCTATAAATTCATTTACGTAACTATTTCACTTCAAAGTTTCATTTGATGAAATTTCATTCAGTTGAATCATTGCGTGATCTGCCCCCCAATTAACAAACAAAGCTGTCAAAACCCCTACTATTAACGTTTGTTTGACATATATTTAACAAGTTCAAAGGAGAAAAAAAGCCATGAGCCAAATACACAAACACCCTATTCCCGCTAATATCGCGGAACGTTGCCTGATTAACCCGGAACAGTACAAGGCGCAGTACCAACAATCCATAACCGACCCTGATACATTTTGGGGCGAGCAGGGCAAAATCCTTGACTGGATGCGCCCGTATACCCGCGTGAAGAACACCTCTTTCGCGCCGGGTAACATTTCCATCAAATGGTATGAAGATGGCACCCTGAACCTCGCCGCCAACTGCCTCGACCGCCATCTCGCCGAGCGCGGCGATCAAACCGCCATCATCTGGGAAGGCGACGACGCCAGCCAGAGCAAGCACATCACCTACCGTGAACTGCATGCGGACGTGTGCCGCTTCGCCAATGCGCTGCTCGACCTTGGGATTAAAAAAGGCGATGTGGTCGCCATTTATATGCCGATGGTGCCGGAAGCCGCGGTGGCGATGCTGGCCTGCGCCCGCATCGGCGCCATCCACTCAGTGATTTTCGGCGGCTTCTCGCCGGAGGCGGTGGCCGGACGCATTATCGACTCCAGCTCGCGCCTGGTGATCACCGCTGACGAAGGGCTGCGCGCTGGTCGCGCCATCCCGCTGAAGAAAAACGTCGATGACGCGCTGAAAAACCCGAACGTCAAAAGCATTGAGCACGTCGTGGTCCTGAAACGTACCGGCGGCAACATCGACTGGCAGGAAGGCCGCGATCTGTGGTGGAGCGACCTGATGGCGAATGCCAGCGCCGAACACCGGCCCGTCGAGATGAACGCCGAAGATCCGCTGTTCATCCTCTATACCTCTGGCTCTACCGGTAAACCGAAAGGGGTGCTGCACACCACCGGCGGCTACCTGGTCTACGCGGCCACCACCTTCAAATACGTTTTCGACTACCATCCTGGCGATATTTACTGGTGCACCGCCGATGTGGGCTGGGTCACCGGCCACAGCTATCTGCTGTATGGTCCGCTGGCCTGCGGTGCCACCACCCTGATGTTCGAAGGGGTGCCAAACTGGCCAACCCCGGCACGTATGTGCCAGGTCGTCGATAAGCACAAGGTCAGCATTCTCTATACCGCCCCGACGGCTATCCGCGCCCTGATGGCGGAAGGCGACAAGGCGATCGAAGGCACAGACCGTTCCTCACTGCGTATTCTCGGCTCGGTCGGCGAACCAATTAACCCGGAAGCCTGGGAGTGGTACTGGAAGAAGATCGGTAACGAGAAGTGCCCGGTGATGGACACCTGGTGGCAGACCGAAACCGGCGGCTTTATGATCACCCCGCTGCCGGGCGCGATCGAATTGAAGGCCGGCTCCGCGACGCGTCCGTTCTTCGGTGTCCAGCCAGTGCTGGTGGATAACGAAGGCCTGCCGCTGGATGGCGCGACCGAGGGCAATCTTGCTATCGCCGACTCCTGGCCTGGCCAGGCGCGTACCCTGTTCGGCGACCATGAGCGCTTTGAGCAAACCTACTTCTCCACCTTCAAAAATATGTACTTTAGCGGCGATGGCGCACGCCGTGATGAAGATGGTTACTACTGGATCACCGGCCGCGTGGATGACGTCCTGAACGTCTCCGGCCACCGTCTGGGTACCGCCGAGATCGAATCGGCGCTGGTGTCGCACCCGAAAATCGCCGAAGCGGCGGTGGTGGGGATCCCGCACAACATCAAAGGCCAGGCCATCTACGCCTACGTAACGCTCAATCACGGCGAAGAACCGACTCCGGAGCTGTATGCGGAAGTACGTAACTGGGTGCGCAAAGAGATCGGCCCGCTGGCGACGCCGGATGTGCTGCACTGGACCGATTCGCTGCCGAAAACCCGCTCGGGCAAAATCATGCGCCGCATTCTGCGTAAGATTGCCGCAGGCGACACCAGCAACCTCGGCGATACCTCGACCCTCGCCGATCCTGGCGTTGTGGAAAAACTGCTCGAAGAGAAGCAGGCCATAACGATGCCATCGTAAGCAAGGACCGATTCCCTACACCCTCTCCCCCGCCGGGGAGAGGATAAAAATAAGTCCCTCCCCCAGGATTTCACTCGCAGGAACGCCGTCAGTAAACCGTATCCCGGCTCCATCGCCGGAGGGGTTGCTGTCGCCAGCGTCCGCTGAGTGGATGACGAAAGGGAGACCTCTGGAGACGCTAAGATGAATGAACAACTTTGTCAGCGGATAGAAAATAGTGCGCATTTCAGGGAGTTAGTTGCATCACGGCAACGGTTTGCCGCCATTCTGTCACTGATTATGTTAGTGATCTATGTGGGCTTTATTTTGCTTATCGCCTTCGCGCCCGGCTGGCTCGGTACTCCTCTGCACGCCGGGACCAGCGTCACCCGCGGGATCCCGCTGGGCATTGGCGTGATCGTCATTTCGTTTGTCCTGACCGGTATTTATGTCTGGCGGGCCAACGGTGAATTCGACCGTTTGACCAAAAGCGTTCTGAACGAGGTGAAAGCATGAGCAAGAGAGTACTGACGGCGCTCGCCGCCACGCTGCTGCCCCTTGGCGCTCACGCCGCAGACGCCATTACCGGCGCGGTACAGCGCCAGCCGACCAACTGGCAGGCGATTATCATGTTCCTGATTTTCGTCGCCCTCACCTTATACATCACTTATTGGGCGTCAAAACGGGTACGTTCGCGCAGCGATTACTACACCGCTGGCGGCAATATCACCGGCTTCCAGAACGGGCTGGCGATTGCCGGTGACTTTATGTCAGCGGCTTCTTTCCTCGGTATCTCCGCGCTGGTGTATACCTCCGGCTACGACGGACTGATCTACTCGCTGGGCTTTCTCGTCGGCTGGCCGATTATCCTGTTTCTGATCGCCGAACGTCTGCGCAACCTTGGCCGCTATACCTTTGCCGACGTCGCCTCGTACCGTCTGAAGCAGGGGCCGATTCGCACTCTCTCCGCCTGCGGTTCGCTGGTGGTGGTGGCCCTGTATCTGATTGCCCAGATGGTGGGCGCCGGCAAGTTAATCCAGCTGCTGTTCGGTCTCAATTACCATGTCGCCGTGGTGCTGGTTGGCGTGCTGATGGTGCTCTATGTCCTGTTCGGCGGCATGCTGGCGACCACCTGGGTGCAGATTATTAAAGCGGTTCTGCTGCTGTGCGGCGCCAGCTTTATGGCCTTTATGGTGATGAAGCACGTCGGCTTCAGCTTCAATAACCTGTTTACCGAGGCGATGGCCGTCCACCCGAAAGGGGCGGCGATTATGAGTCCCGGCGGGCTGGTGAAAGATCCGATATCGGCGCTCTCTCTGGGTCTGGGTCTGATGTTCGGCACCGCCGGTCTGCCGCACATCCTGATGCGCTTCTTCACCGTGAGCGACGCCAAAGAAGCGCGTAAAAGCGTCTTCTACGCCACCGGTTTTATGGGCTATTTCTATATTCTGACCTTTATCATCGGCTTCGGCGCCATCATGCTGGTGGGCGCGAACCCGGCGTTCAAAGACGCAGCCGGACAGCTTATCGGCGGCAATAACATGGCGGCGGTGCATCTGGCGGATGCCGTGGGGGGGAATCTGTTCCTCGGCTTTATCTCCGCCGTCGCTTTCGCCACGATTCTGGCGGTGGTGGCAGGCCTGACGCTCGCCGGCGCCTCAGCGGTGTCGCACGACCTGTACGCCAACGTCTTCCGCAAGGGCGCGACCGAGCGCCAGGAGCTGAAGGTGTCGAAGATTACCGTGCTGGTCCTTGGGGTAGTGGCGATTCTGCTGGGTATTCTGTTCGAAAATCAGAACATCGCCTTTATGGTTGGTCTGGCCTTCTCCATTGCCGCCAGCTGTAACTTCCCGATTATTTTGCTGTCGATGTACTGGTCGAAACTGACCACCCGCGGCGCGATGATCGGCGGCTGGCTGGGCCTGCTGACCGCGGTCATTCTGATGATCCTCGGTCCGACCATTTGGGTGCAGATCCTCGGCCATGAGAAAGCGCTGTTCCCGTATGAATATCCGGCGCTGTTCTCCATTGCCATCGCGTTCATCGGTATCTGGGTCTTCTCCGCCACCGATAACTCACCGGAAGGGATGCGCGAGCGCGAGCAGTTCCGCGCCCAGTTTATCCGTTCGCAAACCGGGATCGGTATCGAACGCGGCCAGGCGCACTAAGCGTCGCCTCCCCCTTCCCCGACATCGTCCGGGGAAGGGGGTTATTCTGACCGGCTCAGTTATAGGTAAATGTGATCACCCCGGTGGCGTTTGCCGAACCGGCGGTCACCGCGCTGCCTGTTTTGTAATAGTTGGTGGTAAAAGTGAGCGTTTGCATGGCCGCTGCGCCACCAGGACTGTCGGGATTAGTAAAATAGCTGTAGCTGGCATCCGCGCCGCTGTTGGTCACCGTGGTGCGGCCCGAGGAATAGAGACTGAGGTCAGTATTCAACGGCATCGCTTTGCCATCCATATTTAACTGAACCCCCACCCCGGTGGCAACATTCTCCTCTGCCGTTAAGGCCATCACCGTGTTGCCAGGATTATTGCCGCTCGCTTGCGTCGCCACCACCCGCATTAAAACATTGGTCCCCGGCTCGCAGGAGAGGGTCAGGGGCTGTTGCGCACTCCCCACCTTCGTCGCGGTGTTAAACTCGCTGGCATTGATGCTACCCATGGCAAAACTGAGACTATTGCTACTGACGATACACCCCATCGGGATCATCTGGATGCTGGTGGTGCCGCTGATGTGCAGCCGCGAAATAGAGAGCGTTCCCCACTTATCCTTCGCCGATACCGTCGCCACTGGATCGCTGAACGATAATTGACTATTGCTGGCGATGGCGCCGCCGGTGGCCACCAGCTGCAGCTGATACGCCGGGGTATAATAAGTCGACGCGAAAGAGTCCAAAAAGCCTGTCGGCTTACCGAGGTAATAATTCACATCACCAATATAATGCACCTGCGAGTCGGGGCTGAAATCATCGGTATCACCATCATATTCGCCAGTGATATTGAGCCACACCTTGACGCGAATACCGATCCCCTGTACCGAGGTGGCATAGATATTATCCCCTATCAATGACCCGGCATTGTTTGAGGACCAGGCAAACACCGCGTAGGTGCTCCCCTCACAGTTAAGCAATTCCGTTTGCGAGCGGGTAATCTTCCCCGAGTCATACAGTACTGTCCCTGCGGTATAGCTCCCGGCATTGATCAGAATCTTTTCCGGCAGGTTGGTCATCGAGACATCGCCATAGTTGGTGCCACTGCAGGCCGCCCAGCTATAGACGGGACACAATGCCAATATGAGCAATAAGATCCATTTTTTCATATCCATCCCTGTCGAAACGTTATTTGTAAGCCACATCAAACGTGGCAGTGAAGCCGACGATACCGGGGCTCACCTGGCCATAGGGCGAAAACATGCGTGCTATCATGTTGAAGTTATGAACATCTGCATCATCACCAAAGGTATAGAGATACTGATCACCGGGGCCGAGGGACTGCTGATCGGCCATACTCAATAGTTGCAAACCAACACCGCTGGCCCCGCTACTGCCTGTCTGGAAGTTTTTATAGATCGAAGCGTGGGTGCTATCGAAGCTGGTACCGCTAAATACGATGGTGACCGCCGACGCATCGGCGGAACAGCTGGAAAAGACCAGTTTAACCGGCACGCTGGCTCCGCTCGACCCGGCATTACCGGAGAACGTCTGCGAGGAGACGGTGCCTAAATCGATACTGTTCGACGGTTCCACGGCCACCTCGCAGGAAGGCGCTTCGATGGTGCCCGTGATGTTAAAATTGACCGTGCTGCTGCCTTCATAAGCCAGCGCCGGAAGGGAGAGCAGCAAAAGGCTGGCCACCAGGATGCCCCCTGTGCTGCTGTCTCTCATATTCATATCAGCCCCTTCTTCCATGTTGAAAACGTGCGTCCATTACCGGCATTCAGCCTGATAAAACAGGATATCGTCGCCAAGAGCCATGCTGGAGAAGTCATAATGAACGGTACACTGCTCACTGCTTTTCTCCCCCCAGCGCGCTAATAGCTGGCCTTTTTTCTGCAGCCCTGTGAGATACACCTGCCCCTCATCGCCGACAATGTTGCTGCGCGCCGCGCTGGCGCGATCATTATCAAGGGTCACCAACGCGCCGAAAGGCACCACACCGCTGCGGGTACGCAGGGTGAGCATCGCCTTGTAGCCGATTCGGGTGTCATACTGCACTTTGACGATCGCGTTGCGCGTTGGGACCACCGTTCTGGCGACGTTATCGACCTCGGCGCCAGCCACCTGCTGTTCATCCAGCGCCAGACTGTTGCGATGGTAAGGGCGGACGTAAGGCACCACCGCATATCCGGCGCCATCCGTTGTCACGTTGGTCTGGCCCTGAACCCTCACATCGCTGACGCCGGGCGTTTCAACCAGCGCAGAACTCTCGCCCAGAAAGCGTGACAGCGTGAGTCCGCCCGCATGGGCGACCATGCCGCCACGCAGCGAATAATTGTAGTGATTGCTGTAGTGGTCGTAGCCATAGCCGCCGGCGACATCGCCTTTTGATCCCTGGTAATTGACGCTGAGGTTACCGGAGGTGCTCTTATCCTGGGTGTTGTAACCCTCCTGGAGGCTCCAGTTGAGGGAACGATCCTCGAACGCCGAGCCGTTGAGCCCCACGCTGTGCGTGGTGTCGTTATGGCGGCCATGGTTCATGCTGTAATTCGCCGAGAGCGTCTCGCCAAGCGGGATGCTTAGCGTCAGGGAGACGATGGTATCGCTGGCCGGCCGGTTATTGCCGCTGTCATCGGTACTTTGCACATTGCGGTTATAGGAATAGTTAATAAAGTAGGAGGCCTTGCCAATCGACCCGCTATAGCCCACGCCTACCGACTCCATGCGCGAGCTGTCCCAATAGGTTTCATTGACCAGCGAAAGCGAGAGCGAACCATAGCCGAACAGCGTCTGCGACAGCGAAGCGTCAAACCGGCCTTTTGTCCTGCCGCTCTGCGTACAGCAGTCGCGCTGCGTGGAGGCGTTATCGACAAAATCCTGAAACGAATAGTATCCCGAGGTGGAATAGCGATAGCCGGCCACGGAAAAGTTGGTGCCCGTCTGCAGAAAGCTTTTACTGAAGCGGACGCGATACGATTGCCCCTGTTCTTTGCGGGTTGACGAGGCCGTATCGCTGGTTTTCACGTCGGCCCACGACTGAGAGCCATCGAATGACAGCGCGCCGATGGTGCCAAGGTTAAAGCCGGCGCCTAACAGCAGGTTGGTGTATTTATCTTCCGCCTGCTGGAAGCCGGTATAGAGGGTGAAGTTACTGGTGGCGCCATAGGCCAGGGAAGACTGAATAAAGTTGTATTCTTTATCGTCGGAGCTGCCTGAGCGCGTCCTGCCGCTGCTCAGCGCATAATCCAGCTGGCCCTCGCGCTGCAGGACCGCCAGCGAGGCAAAAGGCACCACAAAGTTTTGCTCGCTGCCGTCAGACTCTTTAACGGTGACATACAGATCGCCAGCGCTACCGGTGGCATACAGATCGTTAATCTCAAAAGCGCCGGGGGCGACGGTGGTTTTATAAATGCTGTAACCATTCTGATAAACCGAGACCTCCGCGGTGGTGCGCGCGATCCCTCGAATCGTCGGCGCAAAGCCATGCAGGCTATCCGGCAGCATCTCTTTATCCGAACTGAGCTGCAGACCGGTAAAGCTCAAACTGTCGAAGATGCCGGACGACGTATAAGTACTACCCACCACCATCTGGCTGCGCAGGGTATGGATATCGCGAGCAAGGTACGAGTAAACCGACTCCCAGCGGCTGTTGTTGTCGCTGTGGCTATAGGTGCTGTAGTTGCGCAGACGCCATGGCCCCAGATTCACCCCAGGCTGCAGGCTAACAAACTGGCTGTCTACGGTAGCGCCATTATGCCGCGGGGCATTGCGCTGCCCGGTGACACTATAGTTGAGAAGACCGGCGTTAATCCCCTGCTGCCACTGGCTCTCCGGTATATAGTCTCTTGGGCGGTTCAGCATCGCGGCCTGCGGAACGGTAAAATCGATTCGCTGCTGGGCAAGAGACACCGAGAACGTCATCCCGGGGATCGCCGACAGCCGGGCGCAGGTTTCCCCTGCCTCAAATAGCTGCGGATAGGCGGTGGTATTAATCAACCACGAATTCAGATACTCCGCGGAAAGACAGGGGGAAGCGGTCGCGCCTGCATCATGGCCAACTACCTGAAAGGTCAGCGATTCTGAACTGACGTACTTATCATTGATGTACACATCCAGGTGATAGGTGCCCGGCGGTACGCCATCTTGTGAAAAATAGGACAGATCAACCGAAGCCGCAGGATTTTCGGCGACTTCAAGTAAATTCGGGTTGAAATATTCGCCGGCCTCAGCGCGAGAAGGCAAGGTACTCAGGCACAAAACAATAACGACGCAGATACTTTTGGCTGAAAATAGCAGCTCAACGCTACTGAATGATAGCGGTATATTTCTTCCCTGACATACCATAATCATTAATCACGCTCCATGTGATCTCTTTTTTCCCTGTCGCGGACAGGTTACTCTGCACGGGTATTTTTAAGGTAGAAAAGGGGGCAGCAAACCATGCGCCAGAAATATTTTTTCCGTTAAGGCTAACCTGGGAAAAATTCATATACAGCGGTGAGTTGTTTTTAACCGTCACCGACGCCCCCTCTTTTCTCCACTGTAATTTTTCGGCATACGATTCCGGTGTATTGCCTTTTAACGCGGCAGGTCGATAAATCAATTTTATTTTCGAGTTGATGGCAAACTGCACCACATTTTTATCCGGGACATATTCCGTTGCCGGGATCCCTTTGATATTGAGCCAAAACATCGACTCGCGATCGTCGGGTAGTTTTTTTCCTGAGCGGACAACGCGCACGAATCCTTTCTCTCCGGCTTTGAGACGGAACAGCGGCGGCGTAATAATAAACGCGTCTTTGGCTGGCGAAGCGGCATCCACCACCGAGAGCCAGGACTGTACGATATTGCTGCTCTGATCTTTATTCTCAACCGTGATGACGGCGTTGTTTTTCGCACCATCAAATACCAGACGCGTGCCGCCCACGACCACGCTGGCTTGCGCAATAGAGGAGGACAGCAATAAACCGACCACAAAAAAAGGATATCTCATACGTTTAATTAAAGGGGAATAACAGACGATTCCCCTTTCTCCATTCAACAAAACGCCGAATTAATAATAGGTCACGTTATAAGTCACAGTTGTCTGAACGGTACCTTTCGTCGGGTCTTCAGAACCCGCTTTTACCATTTTAACGGTGAACGGGATAGTTGCGGCACCGGAAGAAATATCGACATCCGAACCTTCTTCGTTATTCTTCATCAGGCTGCCAGCTTCGTCATAAAGCGCCACAGCAACCCCCGTTGCCGCGTCAACTGTCGCCTGGTTTTTAAAGTAATCGCTATTCGCGGTATCCGAAACGCCACCAAAAGTGACGCGGGCGATGCTGTTGCCACCGTTTTCCGTGGTCGGGCAATCGGCTAAGCTAAAGGAGAAGTTCTTGGCTGCACCGAATTCATATGCTTTCAGATCCGCTACTGAGGTGGTGCCCATATCAATGGTAGTCACACCGCCATCAATGGTCGCCGTACAGGTGGTATCTGAAACGATCCCATTAAAAGTAATGGTGTTATCGGCCTGGGCAACAGTAGACAGCGCGCTGCAGGCAGAGAAAATCAGAGCACCCGCCAGAAATTTTTTACTCATCTTCATATTTATTCCCATATCCATTATAAAAGACAATCAGTCCGTCAATTGTTTTATGCAGATATATTAGAGAATGAATTTGCATCCGCGCGGCGTCACATACACATTTATGTGACATATGATTTATGATAATTAATATTATACATAAATAAACGACCAGCATTTGAATCCATTCAATAATACAAGCCCGCGTAAAAAGAATAACGAACAGAGGGTAAAAGCTCAATTATTAATGTAAAAATTGATTTTTTAACAAATCACCTTAAAGAATTAGAGAAATAAAATAAACCGCCTTTAAAATCATTGAGATACAAACTTATAAAATTCGCGGAGATAATAAAAAATCTATACATCATTCGTAATGTAATTAGATCACCACTGGCTGTGTAATATTTAGTTACAAAGAGAGGGTGGTAATAAGAATTGACTTAATCTTTTCTGATGACCAATAACCGGCATAAACAAAAAGGGGCGAAAATAGTTCACAACTATTCCTCCCCTCAATATTTCATAACAACCGGTTACACGAGAACGCTAAAACAGCAGCCAGCGCACTAACGGCGCCGCCAGCACCACCACTACGCCAGACAGCATCATCACCAGGCTGGCCACCACGCCCTCCTGCTGGCCCAGCTCATAGGATCGCGCGGTCCCCGCCCCGTGGGACGCCGCGCCAAACCCGGCCCCTTTAGCCATCCCTTCCCGGATAGCCAGGCGTAAAAACAGCATATCCCCTACCGCCATGCCAAAGACGCCGGTGATCACCACAAACAGTGCCACCAGATCGGGCTGACCACCGAGCGGTTTCGCCGCCGCCAGCGCAAAGGGCGTGGTCACCGAGCGCACCGCCAGGCTGCGCTGGATTTCATCAGACAACATCAATCCGCGCGCCAGCCATACGGAGCTGGTCACCGCCACCACCACCGCCGTCACCACCCCGGCGCTGAGCGACATCCAGTGGCGTTTGATCACCGCGACATTTTCATAGACCGGGACGGCAAAGGCGATAGTCGCCGGGCCCAGCAGCCACAGCAGCCAGTGGGTCTCTCCCATATAGCTCTGATAAGAGATATGGCCCAGCACCAGGATCAGCACCAGCAGGATCGGCGTGAACACCAGCGGCATCAGCGGCAGTTTATGAAAACGGCGATACAGTCTTTTATTGGCGTAATAGAGACCCAGCGTCGCCACCAGACACAGAATGCTCAGCATGACATCATTCATTTTTTTAGCCGGCTCACTTCGTAACGGTAAACCCTGTCGACGACCCAGGCCGTGGCGCCCAGCACCATCAGCGTGCTTAAGGCAATCACCAGGAAAATCCGCCAGCCATCAACCATCAGCAGCTGCGCATAGTTGACCACCGCGACCACCGCCGGGACGAAAAACAGCAGCATCTCCGCCAGCAACCAGCGGGCGCCGGCGCGAACCCAGTTCAGGGGGATCACCCGGCAGACGATCAGCAGCAGGAGCATCACCATACCGACCAAATTAGCCGGCAACGGCACCTGCCACGTATTCACCAGATATTGCGCAAAAATAAATAACCCGACATAGAGGAGCACCTGCGCCGGGATCTGAAGTCGCTGCGCCACGGCGGGGGCAACGCGAGCTGGCGCGAAGGCCATGAGCGAGATTCCTGAAAAAAGAAGTCAGGCATGCAGTATAGAGAGCCGCCGAAGCGGACAGAAATGAATTAAAATCATCGCAGGTATAGTCTCAGGGAATAATTATGGATATCCGAACGCTGCGCTATTTCGTTGAAGTGGTTCGTCAGCAGAGTTTTACTCGCGCGGCGGAAAAGCTGTTCGTCACACAGCCCACCATCAGCAAGATGCTCAAAAATCTCGAAGATGAACTGAACTGCACGCTGTTGATCCGCGATGGTCGTAAACTGCTGCTCACCGATACCGGGCGCGTCGTTTTTGAACGCGGCCAGGCGATCCTTGGCGAGTTCAGCCAGCTGGAGTCAGAACTGAGCGATATCAACCACCTGCATAAAGGGGTGCTGCGGCTTGGCATTCCACCGATGGTCGGAATGCTGATGGCGGAGCCGATCAGCCGCTTCCGCGAGCGCTACCCGGGCGTCGAGCTGAAAATCGCCGAGTTTGGCGGCCTGACGGTCCAGCAGGCGGTCAGCAACGGCGAGCTCGATATGGCAATGACCGCCCTGCCCATCGAAGAGGGTAGCCATCTCACCACGCTGCCGTTGTTCAACCACCCGCTGTGCGTCCTGACGCCAAGAACCGCGCCGTGGGAGGGCGTAACCGCCCTCTCGCCGGCAGAGCTGGCGGCATATCCGCTGGTCATCTACAACGAAGAATTTGCCCTCAGCCAGCAGCTGATGCGCCTGTTTACCGAGCATGACGTGAAGCCGCGTATCGCGGTGCGCAGCGGTCAGTGGGATTTTCTCGCCGCGATGGTGCAGGCCGGCATTGGCGTGGCGATCCTGCCAGAGCCGATTTGCCAGCGTCTCGACCCGCAGAACTTTTGCTGGATCCCATTGCAAAGCGAGCTGCGCTGGGAGCTGGGGATGATTTGGCGGGAGGGCGTGTATATGTCGCGCAGCGCTGAGGCCTGGCTGGCGTGCAGTAAAGCGTTCTGGCTGGAATAATTCCCTGGTGACAACGCGTTTCGCAGAGGAATGGGTAGCCCGGGTCAGGCGCTTGCGCCGCTGCCCGGGTTTCCCCCGGTCGCGCTAACGCTTACCGGGGCGACACATTTACTGCAGTCTCGCCAGTAGCCCGAATAAGCGTCGTGCTATCCGGATTACAGATTATTGATCTTCGATTAACAGCGCTTCCAGCAGGTCGAGATCGTGCAGCAGCTTCTGCAGCGTCTCGTTACTGATCTGCCGGGTGGCGCGCAGATGATACAGCTCTCCGCGCTCAGAGCGCAGCGCAGCCAGGCGGAAGCGTCGCTCCAGGCTCTCCTCCAGCATAGAGGTCTCCACGTCGTTACGACCATCGACGCGGCGGCGCAGGTTACCGATCACCCGCGAACTGACTTCGGTCAACAGCTGGTTATCGATATTCTCTTTGGTATCTGCCGCCAGCCGCTCTTCCATCTTCTGGATCGCCACAATCGCCACGTCTGCCGTCGCTGCGCGCGCCAGTCGTTCCTCTTTCCGCTGCTGCACGTTGTCACTCGATTCAATGTGGCGCAGCAGGATCGGCAGCGCAATCACCCCGACGAACAGCGAGAACAGGATCACCCCAGCGGCGAGGAAAATCAGCTCATAGCGCGCCGGGAAAACATTCCCGTCCGGCAGCAGCAGCGGGATCGAGAGCACACCGGCGAGGGTAATCGCCCCACGCACCCCGGCCACAGAGGAGATCAGCAGCTCGCGGGTGGTCCAGGAGCCAAACTCCATCGGTTTCTTCTTCAGGAAGCGCTGGCTAAGCTTACGCATCGACCACAGCCAGCCAAAACGCACCAGCATCAGCGCGGCATAGATCAGGATAATGTCGGTAAACAGCATCCAGGTCTCGACGTTGGGGTCAGCTTCCGCCGCCACCAGCGAGCTGGAGAGGATATCCGGCAGCTGCAGGCCCAACAGCAGGAAGACCATGCCGTTAAAGACAAACTCCAGCATCGCCCAGGTGCTGTTGGCGCGCAGGCGCATGGCCAACGGCGCGGTACGCATCACGCCGGAACGGGTGATGGTCATCCCCGCCGCCACCGCCGCCAGGATGCCGGAGACACCGATATGTTCGGCAATCAGATAGGAGGCAAACGGCAGCAGGAACAGCAGGACAATCTGCGTGGCGGGTTCATCCCCGCCCCAGCGGCTGAGGAAACGCATCGAACGGCCATACGACCAGCTCACCACAAACCCGGCCAGCACGCCGCCGATCGCCACCTTCAGAAACTCTACGGTCGCGCCGCCAACGGTAAAGACCATGGTGCCCATCGCCACCGCGACGGCAAACTTGAGTGAGACCAGGCCAGAGGCATCGTTCATTAACGCCTCGCCCTGCAGAATGCCCATGATTTTTTTCGGTATCCGCCCTTCCCCGACGATGCCGGAGAGCGCCACGGCATCGGTCGGCGAGAGCACAGCCGCCAGCGCGAACGCCGGGATCAGCGGAATGCCAGGCACAATCCAGTAGATCAGAAAGCCGATGCCGACTACCGTCACGACCACCAGCGCCAGCGCCAGGCCAAGGATCTCCCGCCCGTGTTCAATAAATTCACGGGTCGGCGTTTTCCAGCCGTCGGCGAACAGCAGCGGCGGGATAAACAGGACCAGAAACAGCTCTGGATCAAATTCAACGTGCAAACCGAAGGTCGGCCATGCCAGAAGCGCGCCAATGGCGATTTGCATCAGTGGGAGTGGAACCTGAAAGGGCAGTACACGTGTCACTACCCCGGACAGTGAGACCACGAGGGTCATGATGAGGATGGTAAAGAATATTTCCATGTGTTCCCTGTTTGCTGCGTTTTCTTTTATACCTGTGAGGCGTCGTGCCTGTGAATCATACGCCACCCAGATTAACGCAAATGGAAACAGGATGTGGCTTAAAAATAAAACGGGCGGCCTGAGCCGCCCGTGAGGAGCACGAAGGGTTTAAATCGCCCAACCGCCCGCGTAGAACGCCACCAGCGCCACGGCGATAATCACCGTACCGATGTTCAGCTTGCGCCACTCGCCAGAGACCAGACGGCCAATCACCAGGGTAGCGAAACCGATCATGATGCCGGTCACGATGTTACAGGTCAGCACGATAAACACCGCGGTGATCAGGCCAGCCATCGCGTCAACGAAGTCGTTGAAATCGATTTTCGCCACGTTGCTCAGCATCAGCAGGCCGACGTACATCAGCGCCGGCGCGGTCGCGTAGGCCGGAACCAGATAAGAGAGCGGAGAGAGGAACAGGATCAGCAGGAACAGGACACCGACCGTCACCGCGGTCAGACCGGTTTTACCGCCGGCCGCGGTACCCGCCGCCGATTCAATATACACCGCCGCCGGCGCCGCCCCGACTAAACCGGAGAAGACGCTGCTCAGGGAGTCGGTGGTCAACGCTTTACCGCCGTTGATGATCTGCCCGTCTTTGTCCAGCAGGTTCGCCTGGCCGGCCACCGCGCGGATAGTACCGGTGGCGTCAAACACCGCCGTCATCACCAGCGCCAGCACGCTGGGCAGCACGACCGGGTTCAGCGCGCCGACGATGTCGAGGCTGCCAATCAGCGAGTTGCCTTTATCATCACTCAGGGATGGCATGGCGAAAATACCGGAGAAATGGACGTTCGGATCGAAAATAAGCCCCACAATCGACACGCCAATAATGGTCAGCAGAATGCCGCCCGGCACCTTCATTTTTTCCAGACCAATGATCACCGCAAGGCCAATCAGCGACATCACTACCGGGAAGCTGTCAAATTTGCCCAGCGCCACCGGCAGACCGTCCAGCGGGTTTTTGATCACCAGGCCAACGCCGTTGGCGGCAATCAGCAGCAGAAACAGGCCAATCCCGATCCCGGTACCGTGCGCCACGCCCTGCGGCAGGTTGCGCAAGATCCAGCTGCGGATGCCGGTCGCCGAGATCACCGTAAACAGGACACCCATCAGGAATACCGCGCCGAGGGCCACCGGAATACTGATCTGCTGCCCCAGCACCAGGCTGAAGGCGGTGAAGGCGGTCAGCGAGATGGCGCAACCGATCGCCATCGGCAGATTTGCCCATAACCCCATCACCAGCGAGCCAACGCCCGCCACCAGACAGGTAGAGACAAACACCGCGGCCGGCGGGAAGCCCGCTTTACCGAGCATGCCCGGCACCACGATGACGGAGTACACCATCGCCAGAAAGGTAGTAAGACCTGCAACAATCTCCTGACGCACGGTGCTACCGCGCGCCGAAATTTTAAACCAGGCGTCTAATGAACCGCCGGTACGCGCTGAAGGCGTAGACATAGAAAACTTCCCCTGAAAATTTTTATTGTTCGTTGATATGCGTGGTGGACCCTCCACTGCCAGTTAAACGCGATCTCCTTGTACCGAATCGCAGCGCCAGGGGGGCTGCAAAAAAGCAAACGTTTAACTCCGCGCATACACTACGGTGTGTCAACCTTATCTCCTCCCCCTGGATAGCAGAAAAAAGAGGGAGCAAAACAGAAAGGCAAACGATTATCCGGCCTTTAGATAACCCTTTTCAACCGATGTTTATCGTATTTCGCTAAATTTCGCTTATGACGAGCAGAAAATAACCAGACGATGCGCAAACGTTATCGTCTATGCGCAATCCGCTAACAAATTTTTAGTGAGTTGCTTTCATTTATCAGCGTCATCGGATCCGCTGATACCTCAGGCGCCGGGTAAAGTGAAGGGGCCACCGCGCTCGATGGCCCGCTGCCAGGCCGGACGCTGCTCCACCCGCTGTCGCCAGGCCTCGATATGGACAAGGTCATGCACGCCACCGCGCGCCAACAGCGCCATCACCGGGAAGCTCATCTGAATATCGGCCATACTCAGACGCTCGCCGGCAAACCATGGCCGCGTGGCAAGATGGTCGTCAATAAACCGCGCATGGGTGGCCAGCTGGGGATCCAGCCACGCTTTTTGAATGCCCTTGCCCAGCAGGGCGCCCAGCGAGCGGACGCCAAAGGGCACAGGGGGTTTACCCAGGCTGGCGAACACCAGCTTCATTAACAGCAGCGGCATCAGCGAGCCTTCGGCATAGTGCAGCCAGAAGCGGTATTGCAGTTTGTCCTCTATCGCCTGCGGCTTCAGCAGCCCGCCGCTGTCCCAGGTCTCCTGCAAATACTCGAGAATGGCCCCAGACTCCGCCAGCACATAGCCGTTGTCTTCCAGCACCGGCGATTTCCCCAACGGATGGACTTTCTTCAGCGCCGCCGGCGCCAGCATCGACCTTTCCCGCTGATAGCGGACTATCTGATAAGGCAGCTGCAGCTCTTCCAGTGCCCACAGTACGCGTTGCGATCGTGATTGATTAAGATGGTGTACTGTCAGCATGGGCCTCTCCCGTGGTTTGTTCGAATTAACTATAGGAACTGGCGCTCATTGCCGGGAAAATTTCGGCAAAATAGTGAGGAAAAAATGGCGGCAGATGCCATAGTTAAAGTGTCGACGCAAACCGGAACCTCCATCAACAGATTGCGCAATACTGAGGGACGTCGATGTCGGGGGAAACCCTCTCGTGAACCAGCGAGATAATGCGAAAGACAAAGACCGGAAAACAACTAAAGCGCCCAGTTGTGGCGCTTTAGTTTTATTACTCCTCTTCCAGCAGCCGGGCGCCAGTCCCCTCTTCCCCCAGCTTATCGCCTGGGTTGCGCAGCGGGCAGTCGCGCCGTGATAAACAGCCGCAACCGATGCAGCCGTCGAGCTGGTCGCGCAACGCCGTCAGGGTATGAATACGCCGGTCCAGCTCCTCACGCCACTGCGATGACAGCATCTTCCACTCTTTTGCGCTGAGATTGTGCCCTTCCGGCAGTACGCCAAACGCGTCGCCGATGGTCGCCAGCGGGATGCCGATGCGTTGCGCAATTTTGATTATCGCCACCGCGCGCAGGACATCGCGCCGGTAACGCCGCTGGTTGCCGGCATTCCGCTGGCTGTGGATCAAACCCTTACTCTCATAAAAATGAAGGGCCGAGACCGCCACGCCGGTTCGTTTTGCCACTTCCCCGGGCGTCAGCAGCATTTTGATGCGGGGTGATTTCTTTTCCATAAAGCGCTTTACCTCAAGTTAACTTGAGGAATTATACTCGCCCGCAGACAAAACGACGAATCGAGAATTGAGAGAGGCCGCTTTATGTCCCATCAGGATATTATTCAAACACTGATTGAATGGATTGATGAACATATCGATCAACCACTTAACATTGATATAGTCGCCAGAAAGTCAGGATACTCGAAATGGTATCTGCAGCGGATGTTCCGTACCGTAATGCATCAGACGCTGGGTGATTATATTCGTCAGCGCCGCCTGCTGCTGGCGGCGGAAGCGTTGCGAACCACTCAGCGACCTATCTTTGATATCGCGATGGATCTGGGCTACGTCTCGCAGCAAACCTTCTCCCGGGTGTTCCGCCGCGAGTTCGACCGCACTCCCAGCGACTACCGCCATCAGATCTCCGCGTGACGCGGCGGCTGAGGCCTGCTTATCGGCGTGGGAGCATTCGCTAACCACTGCATAAACTCCCGCGCCGGCATGGCTTTCGCAAACAGCCAACCCTGACAAAATTGCACGCCGCGCTTGTAGAGCCAGCTGACCTGCTCCGGGGTCTCCACCCCTTCCGCGATAGTTTTTAAACGCAGCCCGCGCGCCATCTCGATGATGTGCTCAGCGATCAGATGGCTGGTGTTGTTGGTGGTTAGCGTATCAACGAAGGTTTTATCGATTTTGAGGATATCGACGTTCAGCGCGTGCAGATTATGCAGATTCGAGTAGCCGGTACCGAAATCATCGATCGCAATCTCATAGCCTGCTTCGCGGAACGCCTGGATCACCGGCGTCGTTTTCGCCACGTCGATAAACCCGCGTTCGGTCACTTCGATTTTGATCTGCCCGATGCAGACCGCATAGCTGTGCGCTTTCTCGCTGATCTGGGAAATAAGCCGCGCCGAGTGGAAATCGGACGCAGAGAGATTGATCGCCACATACAGCTGTGGATGGCTGGCAAGAAACTCACCCATTTCATAAAACAGCTCGTCCACCACGTAGTCCGTGATCTGGGCAATCATGCCTTCATTTTCCGCCAGCGGAATAAACTCCGCCGGATTCATCACCGGGCCGTCAAATCCCGGCCAGCGCAGTAGCGCTTCCGCCCCAACGCAGCGGTTATTTTTAATATCAATAATCGGCTGGTAGTGCAGCCGCAGCTGGCGGCAGCTGAGGGCTCGTTGCAGCATATTGCGCGGCGAATGATACTGCCGACGGGTTCGTGTCCACACCAGCATCAGTAAAATACTGCAAATCAGCCCCAGCGGCAGGGTCAGGCTGGCCTGGTTACAGAAGTTGTGGTAGTAGCTGGCCCGCGAGGTCGACATGATCACGGCGATCGGGCGGATAGCGGAGCGGGCTATCGTATATACCCGGCCATTCTGATTAAAAAAAGCATCGCCTTCGCGAATTAACGCCTGGAGTTCCGCGGGTTCGACATTATCACTCAGCGAGAAAAAGAGGTGAGTTTTGGTATCGAAAACGCCATAGGCTAAATCGCGATCGCTGGCAATCACCGAGCTGAACGAGTAGGGGTTGACCACCACCACATAGGGTCCCTTCTGCATATAATTCATGGCAAAGCCCGGGTAAAACGGCGTATCCCGGTAGTAGTAAATCGCCACATCCGGCTTTTTAGTATAATTCGCCGCCGGCATCCGCCAGCCGGTCGCGGGATGGACAGACGTTGAACAGATAAAGCGCTGGCCCTGAGCGTAGATCATATCTTCCACATACAGCAGACCGCGAACAATATGCAGTAAATAACGCTGGTGCTCCGCTGAGCACAGTTCCCCGCGATACTGGCTAGCTTTCGCCCGAGCCTGTTCCGCTTCGCGGATAACCATTTCCGTTTTTTGCAGCGCCAGCTGCGAAAATGAGTGTAATTGATCAATAGTTTCGGCTTTGGCCCGCAGCTGGGCAAACCACAATGCCAACACCACCGGCAATAAAATAACGACACCGATCCCGACGAGTCTGAGCGCCTTATGCGGCGCACTGTCACCCATTTACGCTTTCATCCATGCGATATGCCTTAATTAAGGTAGCCCGAACACGTTAGCAATCGCGACTGCGATAGACACCCGCAGTAAGTGGCAGGCCCTTCACAGGCGCCATCATTCCAGCGGGTAGTGTTGAATAATACTTATTTATCAGGTATTCGAAAGATATTCTCGTCAGATTAAGAATAGACGTGCATCTGACTCGGTTTCTCCGTGTAATAAACAAGAACAGGTAATAAAACCCGCAGAATAATAATCATTAGCCGCAGAATGAAAATAACTAATGACCATCGCTCACCTATATCCACATAAATATCAGGCTTATTAAGCGCAGCGAAAGCTCATTTTTTGACTGGTGAATAAAGCGCCAAGTGTGATATAGTTCACACAAGTTGATGAAACAGAAATGACGTTTCATCACTCTCTAGTTTGCCAGTCGAGACCAGAGCGCTATGCCATCGTCAGTCGCGCCAGGTCATCTATGGCTCCCCGACTTTCTTTGAGGATAGGTTAATGGCCATTACTACCAGTGTCGTTTTGTTGCGCTGGCCCCTGGTGAGCGCGGTACTGATGTTTCTCGCCAGCTCGTTGAATATCCAGCTACGGAAAAGTGATTATGCCGGTCTGGCGGTGATCTGCAGCTGCCTCGGCCTTGTCGCCGCCTGCTGGTTCGCCACCGGTTTGCTGGGCATCACCCTGATCGATATCGCCAAAATCTGGGGCAACATCAAAGATGTGATGATTGAGGTCATGAGTCAGACCCCGCCAGAATGGCCAATGATGATGACCTGATGTTAAAAAGCTTCCCACCGGGAAGCTTTTTTGTTTTCTACCGTCCTTATTTCCCCAGTTTCGCCATCATCTCCGGACGCATAAATTTATGGATCACCACCATAAAGAGCAGCGATGGCACCAGCAAAATCAGCGCCGTAATCGACGAGACCTGATGGTTACCCGACATGCTGGCGTTATAGAGCAGTAGCGGCAGCGTGGTGATATCCGGCGCGCCGACAAAGAAGGTGCCGGTAAATTCATCCAGCGATTCCAGAAAAACGAAGATGCTGGCGGCAACGATCCCCGGCGCCGCCTGCGGCAGCACAATGTGCCAGAAGGTATACACCGGTCCGGCGCCAAGGTTACGCGACGCCCGCGCCAGCAGCGGGTCGATGGATGAGAAGGCTGCCACACAGATCCACACCGAATACATCAGGCCGTGGACGCTATGCACCAGCACCACCCCCGCGATACTGCCGTTCAATCCCCACTGATAAAACAATCGGGCAACATTCATGTATACCGTCAGGTTGGGAAAGGCCTGCGGGATGAGAAACAGCAGCATAAACAGCACCCGCAGCGGCATTTTCCGCCGGGAAAGTGCATAGCCGGCGGGTACGGAAATCAGCAAACAGACCCCCACCGACAACAGGGCGATCAACACGCTGGTTAACAGCGAACCGGACACATCGCTGTATGGGTTGAAAACCTGATACCAGTACTTCAGCCCCCACTGACTGGGCAGCGAATGGGGAAAATACCAGCTTTCCGCTACGGTCCAGATCAACAGGTTCAGCAGCGGGCCAAACATCGCCAGCAGCATAAACAGCAGCAGCAGGGTCTGCAGCGCCAGGCTGGCGCGCACTTTACGGCGCCCTTTTACCCACCATGTCGGGGATGAGGCGAGGGTCAGCGCTTTCATGATTCCCCTCCTTTTTGCTGCAGGCTGTGGCGCAGGTAAAACCACGACAGCGCGCCGCAGATCGCCAGCGACACTACGCCAAGCGCATTCGCCACCGCGTAATCGCCATAGGAATTCACGCGAAACGCCATATCCACCGTCAGCATCGTCGGCGTCCCTACGCCGATCATCAACGGTACCGACAGCACCGACATCATGGTCACCGTCGACAGCACCAGCGCCACGCCGATGGTCGGCAGGACCTGCGGCAGCATGATATCGAACAGGATCCGCGGCCGGGAGGCGCCAAGGTTACGTGCAGCAAGGATCTGCGACGACTCCAGCGCCGCCATCGCCCCGCAGATCAGCAGTGTGGCAAAGGCCAGTTGCTTCCAGACAAAGGTGATCACTATCCCTTTCCATCCTAGCCAGGAGAGCGTCTCCAGCGGCGTGACCAGGTCGGCCGCCACCAGCGCATTGTTCATCAGGCCATTTTTGGCGAGAAAAGTGCGCATCATCTGGGCGACGACAATAAACGGAATAAACAACGGTAAGCGATACAAAAAACCCAGCAGACGAACAACGGGTCGGCACGGTGACAGCGCAATCACTGCCGACAGGGTAATGGCGATCAGCGCTAACAGCGCCACTGAGACCAGTACGATAATCAGCGAAAAGAGCACATCACTGGCGTAAAGCGCATAGACCTTGCGGAAGTGATCGAGTGTGAACGGCTGTCCCGGCGCGGTAAACGCCGAGACCAGCGAAAACCCCAGCGGATACAAAAACAGGATCGCGATCATCAGCGCCGCCGGAGCAACCAGCAGCAGATATTTTAATGAACTGGACATAATGCACCTGACGTCAGCACAAGAAAGCGCCCGGGCCGACAACCCGGGCGGGAGAAGGCGTTAGTTGGCCACCTGGCTTTCGTAACCCTCTTTGATGTCGTCAAAATAGGGAGCGATCGGGAAGCTTTTGCCATACTTTGCCAGCGCTTCCGGCGAGATTTCGGCAAACAGCTTTTGCCAGGTCGCCGTATCCAGCTTCGGCTTCACCTGCCCGGCGTCGATGCCCGGATACCAGTTAAACTGCTTAACGATCCCCTGCGCTTGCACTTCCGGACTGGTGGCCAGCGCGATAAAGTCGCGCGCCAGCTGCGGATTCGCCGCCTTCGCCGGGATGACGTAATACATCGGCTGACCCGGCATACCCGGCGCCAGTAAAGCAAGCTTGATCGAGGGCGGCAGCTTGCCCTGATCTTTCCAGCTATAGAACATATCGACCCACACCGGGCCCATGGCGATTTCCCCCCGGCTCAGCATGTCGAGCGTCCCGGCGTTGCCCGGAGTGAAAGTCACGTTTTTATTGAACGCCTTCAGCTTCTCATAGGCCTGCTGCCAGCCTTTTTCGACGCTTTTATCATAGGGCCCGGCGGAGAGACGCTGGGCGTCGGTCCCGTAGGCGTAGATCCAGCCCACCACAAAGCTGACGCCGGACATGCCGTTTTTGATGCCGTTATAGCCAAAAGCCTGCGGATGTTTCTGCGTCCAGGCCACCAGCTCGTCATACGACGCCGGTGGGGTACTGACCAGATCGCTGTTCCAGGCGATAGCGGTCTGGCTTAAGAACATCGGCATGACGTATCCGTCGACGTTAACGCCCAGCGCCTGAGTGGCGCTCGGCGAACTCACCATGCCGCCGGTCTGAATATCCTGACGGTATTTTTGCAGTAATCCCTTTTCCACCTGCTCACCGCCCGCCTTCTGGTGCACCACCGCGACGTCGATATCCCACTGCTGCGCGCCGCTCTCCTGCTGGGCCGCCAGCTTCTCGCTGATTTTATTCGACCCGGCGTCGCCGGGGCCGGTACCGATCACCCGCACCTTGACGCCGGGATGAGCGGCTTCAAATTTTGGCCCCAGCCAGGTTTTTACATAATCCACCATATTCTGATCGCCCGCGGTGGCGACGTTAAGAATGGTGTCGGCCTGTGCGCCAACGCTCAGGAAGAGGGTCGTTACGATCGCTGCTTTCGTCTTAGTCAACATGGATTGTCCCCAGAATGAACACGCTGATATCACTGTGATAGTGGTAAAGGAAAAATATGCAGAGCCGGCGTTGGCACATGGAGTCGGACGCGGCTTTTCGTCGGCCAGCATTGCGCGGCATCGGCCAGTAGCAGGCGGTCATGGCAGCGCACGCTGTGGCGATACAGATTGCCCAGAAACGCGCTTTGCTCCACCACGCCCTCCAGAGCAAGTCCCTCCTGCGGCGCAGGCTGCGTTAATTCACCGAGCGCGGCATCGGCGCTGCGAAAATAAATAACTTTTTCACCCTGCTGAGCGGCGGATAAACCGGATATTGCGGCAGCGGATAATTCACCGGAGGTTATTTTATTATCGGCGCCCATAAAATCAGCGACGAAGGGCGTCGCGGGATGTTGATATATTTGCTCCGGGGTGCCAGTTTGTTCAATACGCCCCTGATTTAATACCGCAATGCGGTCCGCCATCACTAAGGCTTCCTGCTGATCGTGGGTGACAATTAATGACGTGAAACCCAATCTCTTTTGCAGAGATTTAATTTCATGGCGCACATTCAGGCGCACTTTGGCATCCAGATTAGATAACGGCTCATCCAGCACCAGCACCTGGGGCTCTATGGCCAGGGCTCTCGCCAGCGCCACCCGCTGCCGCTGGCCACCCGACAGTTCAGTCACTTTCACCTCGCCAAGCCCTTCGAGATTGACTATTCGCAGCAGCTCTGCCACCCGCCGCGCGATATCCGCCCCGCGCCACTTGCGCAGCTTCAGGCCATAGCCGATATTGCGCGCTACCGTCAGGTGCGGCCACAGGGCGTAGCTTTGAAACACCATGGTGATATTGCGCTGCTCCGGCGCAAGATGGGTGATCGTTCGACTGGCAATAGTCATCTCGCCGCTTTGCACCGGAATAAAGCCGCAGAGCGCGTTCAGCAGCGTGGTTTTTCCGCATCCCGATGGGCCCAGCAGGGCAATCATTTCCCCTTGCTCGACCGCCAGATCGATATTATGTAAAACCACGTTATCGCCATAACTAATTTTAAGGCCGGTGATCTGTAAATAACTCATATTCGCTACCTGAAAGCGCTGCTGCGGCATTTTTTTTAGCAAGGTGAACACGTGTTCATTTGGCTGTAAAAAAAATGCAACGTTAACTCGACATGATGTGAGCCTACTTTGTCGGGTATTTATGACAATTTAATTAAGCGGCAAAAAATTTTGGCGAGGGTCAATGAAAATAGATGTGCTTGGCTGCGGGAGCGCCTTTTCCTGCACGCAAAATACCTCCGCGCTGCGGGTGATCGATGCGGACAACAAACAGTGGTTAATCGACTGCGGCCCCACCGTTCCCCGCGCACTCTGGCAGCGCGGCGGCGGGGTCAATGATATTGACGCGATCTACTTCACCCACGTCCATCCGGATCACTGCACCGGTCTGACGGCGCTGCTGAATTACTGGAAAAGTAACGCCCGCCAGAAGCCGCTGATTATCTACTGCCAGCCAGCGCAGCAGCCGGTGCTCATGCAGTTGGCCGCGCTGGCGAACTGGCCTCAGGCGGACCCTGGTTTCACCATCGACTGGCAGGAATGCCGTGAAGCCTGGACGTGGCAGGACTGGCAGATCCGCACCGCTGCCACCCAGCATGAGCTGAGTAATCGCGCCATCCGCATCACCATTGCCGGGCAGACGCTGTTTTACAGCGGCGATGGCCGGCCGACCGCCGACTCGATAGCCCTGATGGCCGGCGCCGGGCTGGCGTTTCAGGAGTGTGCCTCAGTGGCGGCCCTTGACGACGATGCCTCTCATGGCGATTTCCCCTCCTGCCTGATGCTGTTCAGAACGCTGCAGCTCCCGGCGCTGGGGCTCTATCACTGCGAGGACGCCGCCCTGCCGGCGCTGAAGCAGGCCTGTCAGCCGTGGCAGGGATTATTTGTGTCGCAGGATGGGGACCACTTTACGCTGCCGCGTCCCGCATTCGCCGATGAGGCGCATGCCCTATGAGCCCACGTAAACCCAGCGTCACCGCCCAGGATGTGGCCAGACTGGCCGGCGTCTCCCGGGCGGTGGTGTCACGCGCGCTGAGCCGCAACGGCAGCATCTCTCCCGACGCCCGGGCGCGGGTGCTGCGCGCCGCCGAAGAGCTGGGGTACCAGGTTAACTTCCTTGCCCAGGGGCTCAATCGCCAGCGCAGCCACTTAATCGGCGTGATCGTCTCACGCATCAGCGATCCTTTTCGCAGCGCCCTGCTTGATGCCCTGCTCAACGAGATCCAGCGCCAGGGCTTTCAGGCGCTGGTGAGCGAGATCCACAGCGAGCAGGACCTGGCGCACACCCTGCGCCGTTTCACGCAGTTTCGCGTCTCAGGCGTTATCGTCACCTCCGGCCAGCCGCCGGAGGCGTTGGTGAATGAGTGCGTCCAGCAGCATATCCCGGTAGTGGGCATAAACCGCCAGCCGACGATCCCCGGGGTGGATTACGTCTGCTCTGACAACGTCGCGGGAGCCGAACTGGCGGCCGACCAGCTGCTGCGCAGCGGCTGCCGGCGGTTTGGCTGGCTCAACCACTCACCTTCCACCTGGGCCGGGCGCATGCGTGGGGAAGCATTCAGCCGGGCACTGCAGGCGCGCGGAGTGGACGTCGAACGCAATCTGGCGATCCTCGCCTGCCCGGAAGAGGGCTATACGGGCGGGTTTCAGGCCGCGGCGCTCGCCGACGAGGCGCTGGAGGGGATCTTCTGCGCTAACGCCCAGATTGCCTGCGGCTTTCTCGATGGAATGCGCCAGCGCGGCAAACAGGCGCCTGAGGATTACCAGCTAATTGGTTTTGATAACACGCCGCCGACCGCGCAATATAGCTACCAGCTCACCACGCTACATCAGGATGTGGCGGCGATCTCCCGCCAGGCGCTCGCCCGGCTGCAGGAGCGCACCGTCGACCCTTTACAACCTTCACGCACCACCTGGGTGGAGGTGACGTTAATTCACCGGCGCACGTCGCCCTTTGTTATCTGAGAGCAGGACCATGACGGAAGCACAACGAGAGTCATTATGCGCCTTGATTCGCCAGGCAGGCGCCCACGCCCAGGCGCTGCGCGATGCGGGATTGCAGGTCGATAAAAAATCGCGCCAGGACTTTGTGTCGCAAGCGGATCTCGCGGTAGAACAGGAGATTAAAGGGTGGCTGAAGGCGCACTTTCCGCAGGAGGGTTTCCTCGGTGAAGAGAGCGGTTTCGAAGGCGATGAGCACACCGTCTGGGTGCTTGACCCCGTGGATGGCACCACCAACTTTATCCTTGGCATGGATTACTGGTGTATCTCACTGGCGAGAGTGTGCCAGGGCGAACTCTCGCTCGGCATCATCTACGCTCCCGATCGCGATGAGTTTTTCTTCGCCGGCCGCGGCGAAGGGGCGTTTCTCAACGGTCGTCGCCTGACGCTGCGCGAGCCGGATCCCGACGCGGTGGTGATCGGCATGGGGCGCTCCAGCCGCGCCCCGGCCAGCGACTATGCCCGGGCCATCGACACGCTGCTCGACGCCGGACTGGAGTATCGCCGTTTTGGCGCGGGCGCCCTGATGCTGGCGCATGTCGCTGCCGGTCAGATCCATGGCTATTATGAAGCGCATATGAACAGCTGGGACGCGCTGGCGGGTATGCTGTTGATTGAGGAGGCGGGGGGAACGTGCAATGCCTTTCTCGCCAATGAAGGGCTGCGGCAAGGCAACCTCGTCCTCGCCGGCTGTGCAAGCGTCCAGCCGCGAATGGCCGCCCTGCTGGTCAAATAACATCGCGCCGCCGGTAGCCGACCGGCGGCTTTCTCGGGCTAACGCCAGGGTTCACCGCGGGGAATATTATTCGGGCAGCGCTTAATTGCGCAAAAGGACTGGAAAAAACAGGAGTCAGACTGCTTGCCGCCAGCCTGATACGGGCATGATGGCCGTTCGCGTAATTTCTCCCACTGCGCCTCGTCATACACCGCAATATTGTAGATTTTTAATGAATGATACTGGTCATTAATTAAAACTCTCGAGGAATAGAGCTTCATCGACTCGCCGGGCAGCAGTATCACATCGGCCTCGTACCACATAATAAATTTTAAGAAACGCAGGCTGGATATTGCCGAAAAGGCGATGCCGGATTGCGGGCAGATGAGAGTATTAAGAATAGTCCATTTCATATTCCTTCCTTATAAAAGATGCTACAAATTATTACCTTATATAGTGATAGCATCCATTATTATAAACTGCAAGAACACTTGACAATTATGTGACTTAAGACAATTCCTAACAACATAACCCATTATCGGTAACCTTAATTTTTCATCAAGAGATTAATGGTTAACCTCTATAAAAAAAGAAATAAATTAACCACAGAAAAGAAAATATAATAAAAAATAAGATAATATAAACATAATTGACAAAACGTCTTAGTCCTTGTGGATGAGCCCTCAGCCATAGGCATCAGGTAATGTCGCGCACAGCGTCGCCAGCGCCTCGGCAGGCATGGTCAGCAGAGTAATTAATGCCCGGGCAGCGGCTGACTGGCTTTTATGCGGCGGGTAAAGCACCGAGAAAGGCCGTGAACGTCCGGCGAACGCCGGAAGAACAGGAACCAGCTCCCCGCGCGCGATCGCCTCCTGCACAATAAACGCATAGCTCTGACAGATCCCCGCCCCCTGCAGGGCCAGCGAGACCACCCCGAGCACATCATCGGAGACATGCAGAGATGACGTCGGCAGCCAGCTGATATCCCGGCCATCCTCACGAAATACCCATTCGGCGACTTTTCCCGTTGCCGGCATAATAAATGTCAGGCATGAATGATGGCGCAAATCGGCTATTTTACTCAGCGGTCTCGCTGTCGAGCGTAAATAGGCCGGCGAGGCCACCAGACATAGCGCCGCATCTTCCAGCTTTTTTGCCACCAGGCCGCTGTCGGGTAAATGTCCCTGGCGCACCACCAGATCGAAGCCCTCAGCGATAATATCGACATTACGGTTGGTAATATTCAGCTCAATCTGTACGTCGGGGTGCAACTGACGGTACAACGCCAGCCGGGCGGGCAAACGATAGTGTCCCCAGGTGGTGGGGGCGCTCAATTTAACGCGCCCGGATAACGCCCCTTTTTGCCCCTGCGTCTCCCGTTCGGCATTATCCAGCACCTCAAACGCCTGGCGGACCTGACTCAGATAGGCGCTTCCGGCCTCGGTCAGGCTGATCCGCCGGGTGGAGCGGCGCAGCAGCTGGCACCCCAGACGCGTTTCAAGACGGGTGACGGCCCGGCTTAACACCGACGGCGTCGACGACAGCGCCACCGCGCCGGCGGTAAACGACCCGCGCTCGGCCACCGCCAGAAAGACTTCTACATCCGCAAGATAATCAAACCGCCGGGCCATTTGGTTCTCCAGAGAACAAATGATTGTCATTCCAGGCATCTTATCTTCCCGAAGGGATTTAATAAAATCGTTTACCGAGGCTTAACCGGGCCATCTGCCCCTCTTTTTTACTGCTTTCTGGAGACCATGATGCATCGTTTTTCACTCTTCGTTCTCGGCCTGCTGTCCCTGGGGCAGACCGCACTGGCGGCCGGGCCTGACGCCCCTGCCCATCTGGCGCTATGGCGCAGTTATACCGGGGTCACCTGGCAGCAGCGCGTCGATGCGCATTCCGTCAATGCGCCCATCGCAGGATTGCACTTTGACGCCGCCGGTCGGGCATTTGTTAGCACCCCACGTCTGATTTCGACCCAGGCGCCCGCCACGCTCAGCCTGCTCGATACCAAGTCCCTGAGCGGCCCGGCACGACTCACCGCCTTTCCGTCCACCGCGGCCAACAGCATCAGCGCCGATCCCCGCACGCACCTGCGCAATGTGCTGGGCTTTTACGTCGATAACCGCAACGGCTGGCTATGGGCGTTAGATCAGGGCTTTGTCGCAGGGGAAAAGACGGCGCCGCCGGGGGCGCAAAAAATCATGATCTATGCGCTCAGCGACGGTCATCTGGTGCAGCGCATTCCGCTCGACAGCGTCGCCGACCGGGAAGGAAGCTTCCTCAACGATATTGTGGTCGATGAGGCGCGCCGGGTGGCATATATCGCCGACAGCGGCCTGCGCAGCGCGCCGGACAATCAGGCCGGACTGATCGTCGTGGATGCTAACCGCGGGACGGTCCGCCGGGTACTGAACCAGCACCCGGCGCTGATGCCGGTTGCCAGCCTGCAGGTGGTTTCACATGGGGAAACGGTCTGGCCGGGCAACCCCATTATGCTTGGTATCAATGGTATTGCGCTGTCACCGGACCAGGAAACCCTCTACTGGACGGTCACCACCGGTACCACGGCGCGGACCATCGCCACCGCCGCGCTGCGCGATCCCGCGATGAACGAACGCCAGCTCGCCGCGGCCATCCGTACCGCGGGTGAGGTCGGCGGGAATAGCGATGGGATCGTGGTCGATAAGCATGGCGCACTCTATATCACCGATGTGACCCATAACGGTATTGTCCGTTATCGCCCGCAGAGCGGGCGGTTCACCCTGCTGGCCGCTGACGACCGCGTGTACTGGCCCGATACGCCGACTATCGGCCCGGATGGCGCGGTAATGTTCACCGCCAGCCATTTAAACCAACACTTCGCTCAGGCGGTTAAACCGGGAGAAGAGAAATATACCATCTGGAAAGTGGTGCAACCCTGATCCACACGGCAGGCAGGCCCGTTGGACCTGCCTGCGTTTTTACCAGGTTTTGCCAATATTAAACTGAAACTGTTCTGCTTTATCGCCATCATACTTTTTAAACGGCTCTGCCCAGGAGAAGACCAGTGGACCGAGGGGAGACATCCACTGCACGGCAATCCCCGCGGAGAGACGAATATGACCCGGATCGCCGTAATCAGGGATCCCTGCCGCCAGCGTCTGCGCGGTGTTCTGCCAGGATGTGCTCCAGACCGTCCCGGCATCAACAAACAGCGAGGTTCGCAAGCTATCGGCGTACTTATCATTCACAAAGGGGGTTGGAATGATAAATTCGCTGTTCAGCACCGCCATGGCATTCCCGCCGACCGCATCAGATGAAGCGTCCAGCGGGCAGGCGCTATAGCTGCTTTCGCTACCATTGCAGCGGTAATAGGCCGCTTTAGGCCCAATGGTGTTAGAAGAGAAGCCGCGCACTGACGACGAGCCGCCGGCGTAAAAGTTATCGTAGAACGGTACACTTTTGCCGTCTAACCCACCGGCATAGCCTGCACGCAAACGTTCCATCCAGACCCAGCGCTTATTCTCGCTCAGCGGCAGATACTGGGCGGTGTCAAATGAGAGCTTGTAGTAGCTATTATCCGAACCGGGGAGGGTCACTTTACCGCTAAGACTGCTCTTGTTTCCCGCACGCGGGAAGAAGCCGCGATCGAGATCGTTATATCCCCATCCAAGACTCACAAAATAATCGTTGGCGCTATATTTCGCACCGCTGTCGCCATCTTTCGTCACCACGCTGGGCTCGATTCCCCGGGAGCTGAGGTAGCGCCAGGTCGTCAGCTCCGGATCCATATTGGTCAGGCGATTATGAACATAATCCAGTCCCAGGTTCAGGGAGTTATTTTCGCTAATAGGAAACCCCAGCGTACTGCCTAAGCCATAGCTCTGCTGGTTATAGCTCCCGGCATCCGCATCGGAAGCATCATAGCTGTTATAAAAAATCTTTCCGCCCAGGCTGATGCCATCGACGGTAAACCACGGGTTCGTCGCCCCCAGTTCAAGATAAGACTGGTAGCTGTTGCGCGTCCCGTTGAAGCTAACGCTATTACCCGTTCCCAGCCAGTTATCCTGAGTCACGCCAAGCTGATAGCTCACGCCGCTGTCCGTACCAAATCCCAGGCCCACGTTAAATGAGCCGGTGTTGCGCTCCTTCACCTTGTAGACCACATCGACCTGATCTGCCGTCCCACTGACCGGAACGATCTGCTGTTCAACGTTCTCAAAAAAACCCGTTCGGTCAAGACGTACTTTCCCTTGTTCGACTTTTTCGTTGTTGAGCCACGCCCCTTCCATTTGGCGCATTTCACGACGCAGCACCGCGTCCCGGGAGGTGTCGTTACCGGAAAAGCGGATCTGGCGTACCGAGTAGCGGCGGCCTGCGTTGACCTGAATATGCAGCGTCACGCGGTGATGCGCATCATCGATTTCCGGCGTGGTCGTCACCTGCGGCCAGGCATAACCATACTTACCGAAACGCTTTTTGATCTCATTTTCAACCGTGGTGACTTGCGCCCCGCTATACCATGCTCCCGCCAGCGGCTGGGCAAGGGCCTCGATCTCCGGTCCATGCTGCGCCAGGTCGCCTGTCACCTGAGTTCGGTCGACCCGATAACGTTCGCCTTCATTGAGGGCGATAGTGATATACAGGGATTTTTTATCTGGCGTCATACTGACCTGCGTGGACTCGATAGCAAAGCGCGCATAGCCGCGATCGAGATAAAAACTGCGCAGCGTTTCCAGATCGGCTTCCAGCTTCTGCTTCTGGTATTTTTTATCGGCTACCACGTTCCACCACGGCACATTATCGCGTAGCTGAAGCTGGTCCAGGAGCGTCTCTTCCCGAAACGCCTGATTACCGATAATGTTTATTTGTGCGATTTTCGCCGAGATGCCTTCCTGAAAGACGAACGTTAAGTCAACGCGATTACGCGGTAACGGGGTCACCACCGCGTGAACCTGCGCACTGTATTTCCCCGCACTGTAATAGAAATCCTGTAACCCTTTTTCTATTTCGCTAAGCGAATTTCTGTCCAGTGCGCTACCTGCAGAAATACCGGACGCGGTGAGATTTTCCTTTAGCGCATCATCCTTCACTGACTTATTCCCGGAAAAACTGACGCTGGCAATAGTGGGCCGTTCCTTAACCTGCACCACCAGCGTTTTCCCATCGCGCAGGATCTGCACATTCTCGAAATTGCCGCTCGCATACAGCGCGCGCACAGCCTCGCTGACATCTTCTGGCGTCACCGCATCTCCTGCGTGCAACGGCATACTTAATAGCGCCGCCCCGACGGTCACGCGCTGCAGCCCTTCAAAACGGATATCATCAACTTGATATGATGTTGCGGCATATAACGTTAAAGGGGCGATCAATAATCCGCTGATGATATGAGTCTTTTTTAACATGAATGTGTCGTCTACGAGATAATGAGCAATAGCAGTGTTCTGCTGGCGTTGAGCTTATTTGTTCAGGATGCATCTCTAAAATATGCGACAGAAAATAACCTGAGCGAGGCGCAGAATTACATGCAATTATGGCGACAAAATGGAGAAAAAAAGGATGTTAAATCATCTTTAAAAATATATTTAATGATGGAACTTTTCCTGAACGCCGTGGTTCTAATGGCCAACACCAGAGCTATATTTAGATTTATCTGAACGTTTTTATTAAAAAAGCCCCCTTTCTTGTTAATGGAAAGGGGGAAAATTCTCGTTAGGAATGATGCTCTCTGGGATCACCAGGAACAGGGAGAAAAATATCCTGAAACCCAGCAGATATAATGAAGAGAAATTGAATAAATTATGCAACTGATATCACAACATTCTACCCCGTATACACTGCCAAAGGCCGTTAACGAACATCTCCATATTTTCCTCAAAATAGCAGAATACAGTAGGGTCGCCTTATCAAGGCATCAAGGAAAGTCTATCGTTATCTACAATAGCCAAGCAGTGGCGCCTCGCCAGGGAAGGTGAGGCATAGGCTTCGCCATCCTGCCGCCTCCCATCATTAGCAACAGGGAACTGCGTATGACACGCTTACTCAAGACGATCTTACCCGTCATCCTCTGCACCCTCTTTGGGTTATCGTTCGCTTCACCCACGCAGGCTGCCGCCAGTCTGCCGATGGTTCTCCCCGCGCTAACATGCGATGCGCTGAGCGCGACCGACTTCAGCGCCGCCGTTGGCGCAAAGGTCACTATCAACCACACTGAAATGCAGACCTCCGCACAGGGAAGCTGGTGCAAGGTGAGCGCCACTATCGCCCCCCAGATTGGCGTGCAGATTGCCCTGCCGACCCAACGCTGGAGTCAACGTTTCTTGCAGGTCGGCTGCGGCGGACTGTGCGGGAGTATTAACCTGAGTCTGTCGAATGCCAGCGGCTGCCTGCCGGCAATGAACGGCGAGTTTGTGGTGGCAGCAACCGATATGGGGCACCATGGCAGTATGATGGATGCTTCATGGGCCGAGGATCCGCAAAAGCGCATCGATTTTGCCTGGCGCGCCAACCACCTGACCGCCGTGCTGACCAAAGCGGTGATTCAGACGCTTTACCGCCAGCAACCAAAGTACGCGTACTTTATGGGCTGCTCAGACGGCGGTCGCGAAGCATTGATGGAAGCACAGCGCTTTCCGCAAGATTTTGACGGTATCAGCGCTGGCGCGCCTGCGGCCTTTTTCCAGTTTCAGAATTCCTTCTTCCACGGCTGGAATGTGGCCGCCAATCAGCGTCCGGACGGTACCGCTATCCTGCTGAAAGATCGCCTTCCTCTGATTCACCAGGCCGTGCTGGCTCACTGCCCGACGCTTTCCGGCGTGCAGGATGGTATCCTGCAAAATCCCTATGCCTGTCAGTTCTCTGAGTCATGGCTCCCCCGCTGTCCTGCCGATGCTCAGGACCGTTCTACCTGCCTGACGCAGGAAGAGATCGAGGTGGTGAAAAAGCTCTACCGCGGCGCTTACGACCGCCACGGCGCCCAGTTTGTCGCTGGCGGTCTGCCGCTGGGCTCCGAGCTACGCTGGCCGGTGCCCGAGACCCCGACCGGCCACTCGATGTCGGAAATGATGGTACTGCCGGCTCTGCAATCCGTGCTCCTGCCGGGAGGGAAACAGAAGATCCAATCGATGCGGGATTTCCCACTGAACCAGCAGAATTTTGACGCCGTCGCTCAACTGGCACCGCTCTATAACGCGGCAAATACCAATCTTCATGCCTATCAACAGCGCGGCGGCAAGCTTATCCTGTGGCACGGTCTGGCCGATGACTCCGTCAGCCCAGCCTTTTCTATCGCCTATTACCGCGGCGTAGAAGCAGAGATGGGCCATGCCGCAACGGATACCTTCCTGCGGTTATTCCTGCTGCCTGGGGTAGCCCATTGCGGTAATGGCGAAGGTTACGATCAAATTGATCTCCTTACCCCGCTGATGCGCTGGACCGAGGAAGGCATCGCGCCGCAAGAGATCATGGCCGGAAAACGGGCGCCAGCCGCCACCAGCCTGCCGCCGATGACAGAAAAACCAGATGCCCAAACGCAGTTTCACGGCGTGCAGAAAGTCAGTCAGCCTTTCGCTGACGCCGCCCCAGCCGTTATCGCGACTCGCCCGGCGTACCCCTTTCCGGCCATTGCCCGTTATAACGGGCACGGCGACGTGAATGACGGCGAAAATTATCATGCAGAGCAATCAACCGCGTTTGGTCATCTGCAGCTGGCAAAACCCGCCAGCGACTATATTGGCCCTGATAATCAAAAAAATTATCAGGTTCGCCACGGCGAACTCACTGTTCAATAAACCCCAAGGCTCCTCGCTGAGGAGCCATTCGTTATGGGATTAGCCGCAATCATGCGTAGCAAAACGCTCCAGCAATCGGTATTAAACGACCTGCTCCTGTGGATCGATAATAATCTGGATAAGAAACTGACCGTCGACGATCTGAGCGATATCTCTGGTTATTCCCCCTGGCATTTATTTCGACTCTTCCGCCATTATTTTGATCGTTCGCCCATGGAATATATCCGCCAGCAGCGCATGTCGCTGTGTTGCCGTTTATTGCTGACGACGCCAGGTTACCGAATCGTCGATATTTGTATGATGGTCGGTTATGACGATCTCAGTGCGTTTAATCGTACCTTCAAAAAATATCATGCGCTCACACCCACTCAGTATCGCTATCAGGTCACGCGGCAAAAATAAGGAGGTCCCCCTCCTCCGCATCGCTGCGGTTGGGAATGGAAGGGGGACAGGGGATATTACAGAAGGGAAATAGCAGGATGCTATTATCGAACCCGGTCGGGATCAACGACCTTGCGCGACGGAAATCAGTATAAAAGGATATTTTGAGCTAATAATGTAGAGGGCGTGAAGATTTTGTCACGATTTATAACCGCCTCCTCAGCTCTCATCTGAAATAAAAAAACCGGGTCGCGCTGCACCCGGTTTACTCCTCATCAGGATCATCAGAAATGAGTATTAACGCTCATAAAGAAGGTCCGCCCCGACTCGTTATAGGTCTCCGCACCCGCGCCATACAGATAAGCCCCCGTCGTCGCGTTGCCGGTCGTTTGCGCATTCCCTGCCCGGTAGTGACGGATATCAAACAGGTTATCTATCCCGCTGGTGAAGCTTAGGTTTTTGTTCACATCCCAGGTCGCACTGAGACCGACAATACTGTATGGGCTGACTTCGTTTAATTCGCTGCCGCTGACCGCCTCGCCCTTATAATTAAAGCGTTTTGGTTTCTGTCGGCCATACCAGGTAAAGGTGCTCTGCAGAGAGAGATCTTCACGGACCTGCCAGCTCAAAGTCGAGTTCAGGGTAAACTGCGGGATCACTGACAGCCGGTCGCCTGTCGTCTTATTCTTGCTCTGCAGCATCCATGTCAGGTTATTGCTCCAGTTAACCGTCTCCCCCACCGGAAGATTCAGCGTTCCTTCCAGGCCTTCCACTAACGCCTTTGGTACGTTTTCCCACTGATAGATATTGGTGGTGCCGTTGCTGGCGGTGCCCACCGCCGCGTACCCTGACTCAATCTTGTTGTGATAGTCGTTACGGAACCAGGTGATTCCCGCCTGATAGCCATCATGCTTGTACTCAAGACCAATCTCTTTATTAACGCTGGTCTCCGCTTTCAGGTCGCTATTCCCCATCAGATAGCAGGCGGAACTACTGGCGTAACAGCCCTGGCCGTTGCTGTAGAGAATATAGTTCGGGTTCAACTGGTAGAGGTTAGGTGCCTTGTAAGCGCGGGCAATGCCCAGCTTCAGCGTCCAGTCATCCGTCAACGCCTGGGAGAGGTTCAGTGAGGGGCTCCAGTTATTGCCGACGATGCTGTGGTGATCGAAGCGCAGAGCGGGTGTCAGCATGGTACTGTCCGTTAGCGCCATGTTATCTTCGGTAAACAGCGAGAAGATCTCGGCGCTGGAGTACGGGCTACGACCGGTAGCCGACACACCGTCGATAGTCCCGTATGAGAGCGCCTGGGTTGTCGATACGCCATCTTTCATCCGCTGCTGATTCCATTCGGTGCCCAGCGTCAGATTCTGATCGACCCCCAGCGTAAACGGAATATTCACTTCGCTATGTAGCAGGACATCGGCCAGATCGATATCTGAAAACTCGCTACTGGAGAAGATCCCTTCCGTACCGCCCGCCAGCCCTTCATTCATTCGCGAGTTACGGGTATGTTCGTACTGGGCATAGCTGTTGCTGGTCACGCCATTATCCCAGCCGCCGGTCCATGTGACGCCGTAAGTTTGCCGGTAGAGACGGTTGGTCTCTTTCCCGTACATACTCTTCACCAGCGTACTGGTATTGGTGTTTTGCGTGTCGCCGGCATAGAGGTTGCCCTGGCGGCTGTAGCCGGCCTCAAACTCCAGGGCCTGCATCGGGGCGAACTCCCAGCGCAGCTTACTGTGAATATCTTTGTTCACCACCCCTTCACGTCCGGCGGGATAAGAACCGGCGTAGGAACCGGTACGTTCAGCTTCATGCCCGGCGTTAATGTCCTGAGCATCGGCCTGGGTTTTACTCAGATTACCCCAGAGATTGAAGCTGACACTGTCCGACAGCGGACCATTGAGGCTAAAGTTGGTACGTTTCGTCGCCCCTTCTTTACGGTGCTGTGGAGCATTCATATAGGTATTCCACGACCCGTGCCATTCAGGCGTGGTCGGTTTGGTCACGATGTTGACGACCCCGCCCATCGCGCCATTACCATAGCGCGCCGCCGCCGGGCCGCGGATCACATCGATATGATCGATCATCTCCGCTGGTACCCAACTGGTATCGCCGCGGGAGTCACGATCGCCGCGCCAGCCATACCGCACCGAGTTACGGCTGGTCACCGGTTTACCATCGACCAGCACCAGCGTATTCTCAGGCCCCATACCACGGATATCAATTTGCCGGTTGTTGCCGCGTTGACCACTGGTGGAGTTGCCGGTCAGGTTTACCCCAGGTTGCGTACGAATTAACTCCGATACATCGCGGGCGGGGGGATGTTTGCGAATCTCCTCTGCGGTAATGGTCGACACGCCCGGCGCCTGCAGATTCTGCCTGGCGGCGGTTATGACCATCGTCTCCTCGTGGTTTTCGGCAGTGCCGGCGCTCTCTTCAGGCGTCGATTGTTCGGTCACGTTCTCCGCCGCCTGCAGCGGCACGCTACAGGCGAGCAAAGGAATGACGATCCCCAGCGGGAAGTGAGACGTGTATTTCATAGAAAATGCCCTGTTTTCTGTTGCTGTCGGGCATAACGCCTTCCCCAATTGAAAAAACAATGGGATAAAATACTCGCCTCTGCGCCTCGCCAGATTTTGGCGTAGGTCAGCCCCTTCCCGATAGTCATGGGAATAAGAAAACAGCATGAGGCATAATAAAATTAAGTGCCCTGTTTCATCATTAGAGAAAAAGCGCTGCGCGCTATTCTTTGATAGCGTAATCCAGACAGCGAATAATAAGAGTAATGTGCTGTGCTACGGTAATAAAAATGAGATTCATTATCAAGATGATAATAATCAATATCGGATAAAAATAAAATAAATACAAATAATCAAAAGGTTACAGCAAAACAAATGGAGAAGAATAAAATAAAAATATCATCATCATTTTCTATTTATCATTAAAAACACACATTTCCGCCATATTATCCCCATAGTTAAAGTAAAGATAAAAGCACATTAATAGCAAGCGATAAAATGGGAGAAGACTATTTGTCGGCATCGTTATGTTTTTTACGCCCTTGTCGTGCCCGGCTAACGACAGCCGTTCTGCTAAAATAATCACATCCCCCTGCGGAGTGTTCCTCCATGAACGCCAACTTGCTATCACGCCTGTTTATCGCCTGGCTCTCCTGCCTCGCGACGCTGTTATTCGCCCCTTTCCTGCTTGCGGCGGAGGCGGAAAAAGCGCCGCCAGTCGCAAGCGAAGACAATACGCTGTCGATCCACATCGACGATATGCTGCAGCCGTGGAAAGGCGATCTGCCCGGCATGACCGACCGGCGCACCATTCGGGTATTAACCACCTACAGCAAAACCTTCTTTTTTATTGATAAAGGCACCCAGCGTGGCGCAACGCACGATATCTTTATGGCGCTGGAAAACGATCTGAATAAACAGCTGGCGAAGGATAAAAAGCTCAAACAGCGCCACCTGAAGCTGCATATCGTTTTTGTGCCGGTCAGTCGGGATAATCTCTTCACCGCGCTTAATGAAGGTAAAGGCGATATTGCGGCTGCCAATCTGACCATCACGCCCTCGCGGGAAGCCCAGGTCGATTTCGCCCAACCGCTCTACAGCAACGTGAAAGAATTACTGATCTCCGGCCCGGCATCGCCGAAGGTCGACAGCCTGGAGCAGCTCTCTGGTCAAACCGTCTTTGTTCGCCGCTCCTCCAGCTATTACGAGAGTCTGCAGGCGCTGAATGCCCGATTTGCCAGTGAGTCGCGGCCGCCGGTTACCCTGGAGGCAGCGCCGGAGGCGCTGGAGGATGAAGATCTGCTGGAAATGCTCAACGCCGGGCTGATTCCGCTGATCGTCGTCGATCAACACAAAGCCGTTTTCTGGAAACAAGTGTTTCCGAAAATTCAGGTCCATGACAACGTGGTGCTGCGTGACGGCGGCAACATTGCGTGGGCGGTACGCAAAGACAGCCCGCAACTGCTGGCGGTGCTGAACAACTTCGTCAAAAAGAATCGTCAGGGCACCACGCTGGGTAATACCCTCCTGCTGCGTTACCTGAAAAATGCCAAATATGTCAAAAATGCCGCCGCGAGTAAGGAACGGCGCAAGTTCCTCGCCATGGTGGAAGTCTTCCGCAAATATGGCGATCGCTACGATGTCGACTGGCTGCTGATGGCGGCCCAGGGGTACCAGGAATCGCGACTGAACCAGTCGGTGCGAAGCCACGTCGGCGCCGTCGGGGTGATGCAGGTGATGCCCAGCACCGGAAAAGAGCTGAAAGTGGGCGATATTAAACAGCTGGATCCCAACATCCATGCTGGCGTGAAATACATGCGCTGGATGATAGATCGCTACTATGCTGATGAGCCCATGACCCGGCTCGATAAGGCGCTGTTTGCCTTTGCCTCCTATAACGCGGGTCCGGCGCGTATCGCCCGCCTGCGCACCATGACCAAACAGCGCGGGTTTGACCCGAACGTCTGGTTCGGTAACGTCGAAAATCTGGCAGCAGAAAAAATTGGCGCCGAGACGGTCACCTACGTCAGTAATATCTATAAGTATTACATTGCCTATCGGCTGATCGTCGATGACATGGCCCGCAAACAGAAAGCGACGGCCGCGCCGCGACAGGAGCCAGCGGCAGAGCCAACCAAACCGCAGCCCAGCGTGGCGACGCCGGAGACCGCTCAGGCGCCCTCTGCCTGAAACGCTCGTCGCCACAGGTTAAAAACCGGTTCTGAGACGGTGGTGCAGAAATGATGCTGAAAGGATGAGGCTGAAAGGATAAAGAAAAAGCCCCGGCGAAACCGGGGCTTTCTGTTTTTTTACTGCGCAGGCAACGCGTTTAAGGCAAGCCTTAGAACGGGATGTCGTCGTCGAAGTCCATCGGCGGTTCGTTAGAAGAAGGCGCTGCCGGAGCCTGCTGCTGCGGACGGGACTGTGCGCCGCCGCTGAACTGGTTGCCGCCCTGCGGCTGCTGAGGCTGACCCCAACCACCCTGCTGCTGGCCGCCGCCTGCCGGTGCGCCGCCGCCCTGACGGCCGCCCAGCATCTGCATGGTGCCGCCAACGTTAACCACGACTTCGGTGGTGTATTTCTCCTGACCGGATTGATCGGTCCACTTGCGGGTACGCAGCTGGCCTTCGATATACACCTGCGAACCTTTGCGCAGATACTCGCCAGCGACTTCGGCCAGTTTGCCGAACAGCACAACGCGGTGCCACTCGGTCTGCTCTTTCATTTCGCCGGTCTGCTTGTCACGCCAGGATTCGGAAGTTGCCAGCGTGAAGTTGGCGACAGCGCCGCCACTTGGCATGTAGCGTACTTCCGGGTCCTGCCCCAGATTACCGACGAGAATCACCTTGTTTACGCCTCTGCTGGCCATGTTCGTGTCTCCTGAATACGTTTCTTAATAGTGTAAACGCGCGAGTGTACCATTTCCACGTAGCATTTTGATAGCTGCGAGGCTGATTCCAGAGATAGCACTCGTACAAGACATTGTTGCACACTCCCCCTGAATTTGCATTCCGATACTGTATATTCATTCAGGTTAAATTGTGTCATAATTAGCCGTTTCTGCCGTTTGTCCTTCAAGCAAACCAGGCAATCCGTGTATCTACCTACCGGGAAAGGTGAATGGATAAGATCGAAGTTCGGGGCGCCCGCACCCATAATCTCAAAAACATCAACCTCGTTATCCCGCGCGACAAACTCATTGTCGTCACCGGGCTTTCCGGGTCTGGCAAATCTTCACTCGCTTTCGACACCCTGTATGCCGAAGGCCAGCGTCGCTACGTCGAATCGCTCTCCGCCTATGCGCGACAGTTCCTGTCGCTGATGGAGAAGCCGGACGTCGACCATATCGAAGGGCTGTCGCCGGCGATTTCCATCGAACAGAAATCAACCTCTCACAACCCCCGCTCGACGGTGGGTACCATTACCGAAATTCACGACTACCTGCGCCTGCTGTACGCCCGCGTCGGTGAACCGCGCTGTCCGGATCATGATGTGCCGCTGGCGGCGCAAACCGTCAGCCAGATGGTCGATAACGTCCTCGCCCAGCCGGAAGGCCTGCGCCTGATGCTGCTGGCGCCCATTATTAAAGAGCGCAAAGGCGAGCACACCAAAACCCTGGAAAACCTCGCCAGCCAGGGCTACATCCGCGCACGGATCGACGGCGAAGTCTGCGATCTCTCGGATCCGCCGAAGCTGGAGCTGCAGAAGAAGCACACCATCGAGGTGGTCATCGACCGCTTTAAGGTGCGCGACGATCTGGCGCAGCGCCTGGCCGAGTCGTTCGAAACCGCGCTGGAGCTCTCCGGCGGTACCGCCATTGTGGCCAATATGGATGATGAAAAAGCGGAAGAACTGCTGTTTTCCGCTAACTTCGCCTGCCCGATCTGCGGCTATAGCATGCGCGAGCTGGAGCCGCGCCTGTTCTCCTTCAACAACCCGGCGGGCGCCTGCCCGACCTGCGACGGTCTCGGCGTTCAGCAATATTTCGATCCCGACCGCGTGGTGCAGAATCCGGAGCTATCGCTGGCGGGCGGTGCTATCCGCGGCTGGGATCGCCGCAACTTCTACTACTTCCAGATGCTGAAGTCGCTGGCGGAGCACTATAAGTTTGATGTCGAAGCGCCATGGGGCACCCTCAGTGCTAATGTGCAGAAAGTCGTGCTGTACGGTTCCGGCAAAGAGAACATTGAATTCAAATATATGAACGATCGCGGCGATACTTCAGTGCGCCGCCATCCGTTCGAAGGCGTGCTGCACAACATGGAGCGTCGCTATAAAGAGACCGAATCCAGCGCCGTACGTGAAGAACTCGCGAAATTCATCAGCAACCGTCCATGCGCCAGCTGCGACGGTACGCGTCTGCGCCGCGAAGCGCGCCATGTGTTTGTAGAGAACACGCCGCTGCCGACCATTTCCGATATGAGCATCGGCCACGCGATGGACTTCTTCAACAACCTGAAGCTCTCCGGCCAGCGGGCGCAAATCGCTGAAAAAGTGCTGAAAGAGATCGGCGATCGCCTGAAGTTCCTCGTCAACGTCGGCCTGAACTACCTCACGCTTTCCCGCTCGGCAGAAACCCTCTCCGGCGGTGAAGCCCAGCGTATCCGTCTGGCGAGCCAGATTGGCGCCGGGCTGGTTGGCGTGATGTACGTGCTGGATGAGCCCTCCATCGGCCTGCACCAGCGCGATAACGAACGCCTGCTGGGTACCCTGATCCATCTGCGTAATTTAGGCAACACGGTGATCGTCGTTGAGCATGACGAAGACGCGATTCGCGCCGCCGACCATGTGATCGATATCGGTCCTGGCGCCGGGGTTCACGGCGGCCAGGTGGTGGCCGAAGGGCCACTGGACGCCATTATGGCGGTACCAGAATCCCTCACCGGGCAGTTCATGAGTGGTAAGCGCAAAATCGAAGTGCCGAAACAGCGCGTGCCCGCCAATCCGGAAAAAGTGCTGAAGCTGACCGGCGCGCGCGGCAACAATCTGAAGGATGTAACGCTGACCCTGCCGGTCGGTCTGTTTACCTGCATTACTGGCGTTTCCGGCTCGGGTAAATCGACGCTGATTAACGACACCCTGTTCCCGATTGCTCAGCGCCAGCTTAACGGCGCGACCATCGCCGAACCGGCGCCGTATCGCGATATCCAGGGGCTGGAGCACTTCGATAAAGTGATTGATATCGACCAGAGCCCAATCGGCCGCACGCCGCGCTCCAACCCGGCGACCTATACCGGGGTGTTTACGCCGGTGCGCGAGCTGTTCGCCGGGGTGCCGGAATCACGTTCACGTGGCTATACGCCGGGGCGCTTTAGTTTTAACGTCCGCGGCGGTCGTTGTGAAGCCTGCCAGGGCGACGGGGTGATCAAGGTCGAAATGCACTTCCTGCCGGATATCTACGTACCGTGCGACCAGTGCAAAGGCAAACGCTATAACCGTGAAACGCTGGAGATTAAGTACAAGGGTAAGACCATCCACGAAGTGCTGGATATGACCATTGAAGAGGCGCGTGAATTCTTTGATGCCGTACCGGCGCTGGCGCGTAAGTTGCAAACCCTGATGGACGTCGGCCTGACCTATATCCGTCTCGGCCAGTCGGCGACAACGCTGTCCGGCGGCGAGGCGCAGCGCGTGAAGCTGGCGCGCGAACTCTCCAAACGCGGTACCGGCCAGACGCTGTATATTCTCGATGAGCCGACCACGGGTCTGCACTTCGCCGATATTCAGCAGTTGCTGGAAGTGCTGCATCAGCTGCGCGATCAGGGCAATACCATCGTGGTGATTGAGCATAACCTCGATGTGATTAAAACTGCCGACTGGATTGTCGATCTGGGTCCGGAAGGCGGCAGCGGCGGCGGCGAAATACTGGTCTCCGGTACGCCTGAGACCGTCGCCGAGTGCGAAGCCTCGCACACCGCGCGCTTCCTGAAACCGATGCTGAAATAATTAGCGGGATAGCTGCTGCCGGACTGGCTCCGGCAGCATTTTCACCGCCTGCTGGTAAGATGCATCGACCAGGTAGTAGATTTGCGAATCCGGCAGCGAACCATCCAGAAAGACGGTGCTCCAGTGCGCTTTATTGAGATGCTTGCTGGGCCGGACATCGCGATGCTGCTCTCGCAGCAGCTCCGCCAGTTCCGGGCTCGCTTTCAGCGCGACCGCTGGCCGCTGGTCCTCTACTTCCTTCACCATGGCAAACAGCACGTCCGAGACCTTGATCTGCGTGGCTTTCCAGTCGCTATGGACGCTCTGCTCCGCTCCCGGTTTCGCCATGCAGTACTGCAATAACTCCGAAATTGTCATCTTTTATTCCCCCATGAGCGTCGCAACGATGTGCCGCGAACCGCCGTGTATCCGATGCTCCCCCAGCCAGATGCCCTGCCAGGTTCCCAGCCTGACGCGCCCGTCCTCGACCGGCAGCATCAGCGACACGCCAAGCATCGATGATTTGATGTGCGAAGGCATATCGTCAGGACCTTCATAATCATGTTCGTACGGCGCATTGTCCGGCACGGCGTTGAGAAAATACTGCTCCATGTCATAGCGGACGGTGGGATCGCAGTTTTCGTTGAGCGTCAGGGAAGCGGAAGTATGCTGGAGCAGGAGGTGCAGCAGGCCAACCTTCACCCCGGACAGCCCGCGGATCTGGCCGAGGACCTCATCGGTGACCAGATGAAAACCGCGGGATTTTGGCCCAAGCGTCAGGGTTTGCTGATACCACATCATCGACTCCTTTTGCGAATGAATCCTTCTAAGTGTGCAGCAATACGTGAAAAGGTAAAACCTTCCACCCCTGATTTTGCATAAAAAAACGGCAGCGCTACCGCTGCCGTTTATCGCGTTCAGGCGATCGTCAGTATTCGGAATTGACGATCACTTCTTCGCCCAGCGCCCCGGCCATCGGCAGCGGCTTATAGGAGGAGTTGGCGGCCCGCAGCACGCGGATCCCACGGGCGCCGGCCTCACGGGCAGCGGTGATGTCGTTATCCGAATCGCCGTAGAAAACCTTTATCTGCTTCGCCTGCAGCCACTGGGTCTTGGTGTTCTGGCCAGGCTTATCACCGGCGAAAATCACCGGATTCATATTGGCGGCCGGAATAAGAAAATCATCCTGCAGGGTTTTAGAAACGGTTTCTGTTTTGGTCTGGCTGCGGCCGGTGACGAACCAGATGCTGTCCCCACGCTTCACATGCATCGCGATCAGCTGGCGCGCCACCTCTTTCGGCATACTGAATTCATCCCAGCCGTTGTTCATTTTTTCCCAGAACTGCGGGTTTTTCAGGTAATCCTCACTGCCGGGAGAGAAGGTTTTTTGCCCGCGCCAGAAGCCCGGACTGGAGAAGAGGACGGTGTCATCGATATCAAAGCCGACGGCCATCGGCGGCCGCCCCAGCAGGCTGTTCTCGATTTGCGCCACCGAAACCCAGTGGATCGGCGCCTGCTCGGCCAGCTGGGCCACATTGGTGCCCACCCACAGCGGCTGTGGCGTAGAGGCGCGCGCCACAACGGCGCTGTTCAGCGTGAACAAAAGAGAAGCCGCCGCAAAGGCGAGAGTAAGTTTGCGCATATTTATCCCTAAATCTATCAATCATTATTATTTTTAATAATGTGCATGCTTAGCAACGCCCCGACCTTACCCGCCGATCGCGTGGATGAAAAGCCTTTTTCGCGTAGATGTCATAGAAAAAGAGGATGATCACAATCAGAGAGGAGGTTGCCGCTGCCCGTTGACCGGCAGCGGCAACCCACTGGGGAGCGGCTTACATCACCGCAGCAAAGGCTTTCGCCACCTGCTGAACATTACGTGAGTTTAACCCTGCCACGCACATACGACCGCTGGCAATCAGGTAGACGCCAAACTCGTCGCGCAGACGATCAACCTGCGCCGCGCTGAAGCCGGTGTAGCTGAACATCCCGCGCTGCTTAAGCAGGTAATCCACCTTGCTGCCCGGGGCAACCTGCTGCAGCGCGTCGACCAGCGCCTGACGCATGGTCAGGATATGCGCGCGCATGGCGTCCACTTCCGCCTGCCAGGAGGCTTTCAGAGCTGCATCGTTCAGCACCGTCGCCACCACCTGCGCGCCAAAGCTTGGCGGGCTGGAGTAGTTGCGGCGCACGGTGGCCTTCAGCTGGCCCAGCACGCGGCCTGCGGTTTCGCTGTCTTCACAGACCACTGACAGGCCGCCGACGCGCTCCCCGTACAGGGAGAAAATCTTGGAGAACGAGTTGCTGACCAGCATCGGCATCCCGGCGCTGGCGATGGCGCGAATGGCGTAAGCATCCTCTTCCAGCCCCCCGCCAAAGCCCTGGTAGGCGATGTCGAGGAAGGGGATCAGCTGACGAGCTTGTAACACCTCAACCACGCGGTCCCACTGGGCTGGCGTCAGGTCGGCGCCGGTCGGGTTGTGGCAGCAAGGGTGCAGCAGCACAATATCGCGCGCCGGCAGCGTTTGCAGCGTGGCCAGCAGGTCTTCAAAGCGCACGCCGTTGGTGGCTTTATCAAACCAGGGGTAAGTACTTACTTCGAAGCCAGCCCCTTCAAAAATGGCGATGTGGTTTTCCCAGGTCGGATCGCTGACCCAGACATGAGACTCAGGAAAGTAGCGTTTGAGGAAGTCGGCCCCGACCTTCAGCGCGCCCGAACCGCCGACCGTCTGAATGGAGGCAATGCGATTTTGCTTAAGCGCGGTATGCTCTGCGCCAAACAGCAGCGGCGCAATCGCCTGACGGTAGCCGCTCAACCCTTCCATCGGCAGATACAGCGAGGCGCCATGCGGCTCGGCGTTCAGGCGCGCTTCCGCTTCCGCCACCGCCTGCAGTTGCGGAATGATACCGTCATCGTTGTAGTACAGCCCGATACTCAGGTTGACTTTGTCGCTTCGCGGATCTTCTTTGAAGCGTTCCATCAGAGAAAGAATAGGGTCGCCGGCGTAGGCGTCAACTTTTTGAAACACGCGATGTATCTCCAGGTTTACATAGGGCAGGTTCTTACACAATAAACCGGATATGACGGCAGGTCGAGAGGATGTTGAGGGGAAAATGACCGCGAGGTGGCATAAACCGCTTTTTCGCTCGCGGCTATGCCGATGGCGTACCGGATAATCATCAGGGTTATCCGGTACGGCTGGTGCTTAGTCGAGGTATTTCATGGCGACGCGGGAGGTCAGTCGCGTAATAAGTTCGTAAGCACTCACTTTCGTAATCTCTGCGATGCGCTCTACCGGGAGCCCCTCTCCCCACAGCACTACCGCGTCGCCGGCTTTATCCTGGGCCTGCGGTCCGAGGTCAACGCAGATCATATCCATCGCCACCCGGCCGACAATCGGCACTTCGCGGCCATTGACCAGCACCGGCGTGCCCGACGGCGCGGCGCGCGGATAACCGTCGCCATAGCCCATCGCCACCACGCCGAGACGGGTATCGCGTTCGCTGACCCAGGTGCCGCCGTAGCCGACGGGCTCCCCTGCTTTATGCTCGCGCACCGCAATCAGGCTGGACGTCAGGGTCATCACTGGCTGGCAGCCAAAATCTTTCCCGGTGGAGCGATCGTCCAGCGGCGACACGCCATACAGGATAATCCCGGGACGCACCCAGTCGTAATGCGATTGCGGCCACAGCAGAATGCCGCCCGAGGCGGCGATAGAGCGCAGCCCCGGCTTGCCTTCGGTAAAGGTGGTGAAGATATCCAGCTGGCGTTCGGTGGCGCCGCAGGTCGGCTCATCGGCGCGGGCGAAATGGCTCACCACGTTCACCGGCTGGCGGACGTTTTTACACTGGCTCAGACGCTGATAAAACGCCTCGGCTTCCTCCGGGCGCACCCCTAAGCGATGCATGCCGGTATCCAGCTTCATCCACACGGTTACCGGCTCGGGGAGATCGGCTTGCTCCAGCGCCGCCAGCTGTTCGGGGCTATGCACCGCCGTATGCAGGCGCTGGGCGGCGATCACCGCCAGGTCTTCCGCAGCAAAAAAGCCTTCCAGCAGGAGGATCGGCTGGGCGATGCCTCCTGCTCGCAGGCGCAGCGCCTCTTCCAGGCGGGCGACGCCAAAGGCGTCGGCGTCGGTCAGCGTTCGCGCGGTCTCGAGAAGACCGTGTCCGTAGGCGTTCGCTTTCACCACCGCAACCAGTTTGCTGGCAGGCGCCAGGTCACGCAGACGTTGCAGGTTGTGTCGCAGAGCGCGGCGGTTGATAACTACAGTTGCCGCTTGCATTTGAATTCCTTAAAAAAAGACAAACAGAGGTTTACTCATCGTCATACTGAGGGCCGGCATAATTATCGAAACGCGACCACTGGCCGTTAAAGGTCAGTCGCACGGTGCCGATCGGGCCGTTACGTTGTTTACCAATGATAATTTCCGCGATGCCTTTAAGATCGCTGTTCTCGTGATAAACCTCATCACGGTAAATGAACATGATTAAGTCGGCATCCTGTTCGATAGAGCCGGACTCACGCAGGTCGGAGTTGACCGGGCGTTTATCGGCGCGCTGTTCCAGCGAGCGGTTCAGCTGCGACAGCGCCACCACCGGCACCTGCAGCTCTTTCGCCAGCGCCTTCAGCGAGCGGGAGATTTCGGCGATCTCAAGCGTACGGTTGTCGGAGAGCGACGGCACGCGCATCAGCTGCAGGTAGTCGATCATGATAAGCCCGATGCCGCCGTGCTCGCGGGCGATACGCCGGGCGCGGGAACGCACTTCCGTCGGCGTCAGGCCGGAGGAGTCATCGATGTAGATGTTACGTTTTTCCAGCAGGATGCCCATGGTGCCGGAGATCCGCGCCCAGTCTTCGTCGTCCAGTTGACCGGTACGAATGCGGGTCTGATCGACGCGCGACAGCGAGGCCAGAGAACGCATCATGATCTGTTCCGAGGGCATCTCGAGACTGAAGATTAATACCGGCTTATCCTGCAGCATTGCCGCGTTTTCCACGAGGTTCATCGCGAAGGTCGTTTTACCCATCGACGGACGGGCGGCGACGATAATCAGATCCGACGGCTGCAGGCCAGCGGTCTTTTTGTTGAGGTCGTCGTAGCCGGTATTCACCCCGGTGACGCCGTCATGCGGCTGCTGGAACAGCTGTTCGATACGGGCGACGGTGGCATCGAGCACATCGGCGATGTTTTTCGGCCCTTCGTCTTTATTGGCCCGGCTTTCGGCGATTTTGAAAACCCGGGACTCGGCGAGATCGAGCAAATCTTCGCTGGTTCGCCCCTGCGGGTCGAAGCCGGCTTCGGCGATCTCGTTGGCCACCGAAATCATCTCGCGCACCACCGCGCGTTCGCGCACGATGTCAGCATAGGCGCTGATGTTCGCCGCGCTGGGCGTGTTTTTAGACAGTTCAGCCAGGTAGGCGAAGCCGCCGACGCTGTCCAGCTGCCCCTGACGCTCCAGCGACTCCGCAAGGGTGATCAGGTCAATCGGGCTACCTGACTCCTGCAGACGCGCCATCTCGGTAAAGATATGACGATGCGGACGAGTATAGAAATCTTCCGACACCACGCGTTCGGCGACGTCGTCCCAGCGCTCGTTATCCAGCATTAAACCGCCCAACACCGACTGCTCCGCTTCAATCGAGTGCGGCGGGACTTTCAGCCCGGCGAGCTGCGGATCGCGTTCGCGGGTTTCTGTCTGTGGTTTGTTGAAGGGTTTATTTCCTGCCATAGCCTAACATTTCACCGATACGGAAAAGAGCGTGACAGTATAGCGAGAAAGCCATTGCCGCTAAAGAACCCATTAAGCGTGGCAGGCCTGAGGCGGATAAGAAAATCCGTCACCGCCGCCGCAGGCTGTTAAGCTTACTGGATAATCTCAGAACAACACAGGAGCGAACATGGCAACACGCATCGAATTTTCAAAACACGGCGGGCCGGAGGTGCTTCAGGCGGTTGAGTTCACGCCCCGCGATCCCGCAGAGCATGAAATTCAGGTCGAAAATAAAGCCATCGGTATCAACTATATCGACACCTATGTTCGTAGCGGCCTCTATCCGCCGCCGTCGCTGCCGAGCGGTCTGGGCACCGAGGCAGCCGGCATCGTCAGTAAAGTCGGCCACGGGGTGACGCACATTAAGGTAGGCGATCGGGTGGTGTACGCCCAGTCGGCGCTCGGCGCCTACAGCACGGTACACAATGTGCTGGCCGACAAAGCCGCGGTTCTGCCGGACGCCATCTCTTTCGAACAGGCCGCGGCATCGTTCCTGAAAGGATTGACGGTCTGGTATCTGCTGCGCAAAACCTATGAAATTAAGCCTAATGAAGTGTTCCTGTTTCACGCGGCCGCCGGCGGCGTGGGGCTGATTGCCTGTCAGTGGGCGAAAGCGCTGGGCGCGAAACTTATCGGCACCGTCGGCAGCGCGCAGAAAGCGCAGCGTGCCAAAGAGGCTGGTGCCTGGCAGGTGATTAACTATCGCGAAGAGCAAATCGTGGAGCGACTCAAGGCGCTTACCGACGGTAAGAAAGTGGCCGTGGTCTACGACTCGGTGGGGAAAGATACCTGGGAAGCCTCTCTGGACTGCCTGCAGCGACGCGGTCTGATGGTCAGCTTTGGCAACTCCTCCGGCCCGGTGACCGGCGTCAATCTGGGGATCCTGAATCAGAAAGGTTCTCTGTATGTCACCCGACCATCTCTGCAGGGCTATATCACCAACCGGGAAGAGCTGGAGGAAGCCTGCAGTGAACTGTTTTCGCTGATCGCCAGTGGGGTAATTAAAGTGGACGTGCCTGAGGGTCAGACCTATCCGCTGACCGAGGCCCGTCGGGCGCATGAAGTTCTGGAAAGCCGGGTAACTCAGGGGTCGAGTCTGCTGCTGCCGTAAGCGGACAAAGGGACAAAAGTTTAGGGCTTCCACCTGGGAAGCCCTTACTTTTTTTTAGTTCGGCTGTATGTAGGGTACAGCGCGATGAATTCGTTAACGCGCTAATAGTGACAGATTTGCTCAGTAATGCCTACGCGGTTGTCTGCAAAATTGTTCAGGTTGTGACAGACCCCTCAATACCTTAGTAACGCCAACGGTTATTGTCGCGAAAAGCGTTTCCGTTCGGGGATTTCAGCGCCCGAATAATCCACACCACCACCACGGCCAGCAGCAACCACGGCAGTAATTTGATCATCAAGGCAAACAACCCGCCGACGAACATCAGCGCGGTAGCGACCACGATAGCCGCGATAATCCCCAGCAGCGATACGCCGGTCACCAACAGCATGACAAAAAATCCAATGACAAATAGCAGTTCCAGCATGGTTCTCTCCCCAACGAATGAATACTTCACTCTGCAGGTATTACAAAAAGCATGCCAAACATAAGCATTTGACTTTAAAAGAAAACGCCCCGCGTCAGTGCGCGAGGCGTGGTCAATTTCACCAAGTTTTCGTCAGAAATTAACGTTTATCGGCCACCAGCTGCAGAGCATGCTCCAGCACCGCAATATCGGCGCCGGCTTTATGCGCGTTCTCGCTCAGATAGCGACGCCACTGGCGAGCGCCGGGGATCCCCTGAAATAGCCCCAGCATATGGCGGGTGATATGGCCCAGATAGGTGCCATTGCTGAGCTCGCGCTCAATATACGGGTACATGGCTCGCACCACCGCCACCGGATCGGCATCCGCGCCTGCGATGCCGAAAATTTCGCGGTCGACCGAGGCCAGAATGCCCGGGTTCTGGTAGGCCTCACGCCCGACCATTACCCCATCCATATGTTCAAGCTGCAGTCTGGCTTCGTCCAGCGATTTGATCCCGCCGTTGATCGCCATCGTCAGATGGGGGAAGTCGCGCTTCAGCTGCCAGACGCGGGGGTAATCCAGCGGCGGGATCTCGCGGTTCTCTTTTGGGCTCAGGCCGGAGAGCCAGGCTTTGCGGGCGTGAATAATAAACATCTCACACTCGCCCTTGCCGGAGACCGTCTCAATGAAATCGCACAGAAACTCATAGCTATCCTGATCGTCAATCCCGATACGGGTTTTCACCGTGACCGGAATCGACACCACATCGCGCATCGCCTTGATACAGTCGGCCACCAGTGGCGCATTGCCCATCAGGCAGGCGCCAAACATCCCGTTCTGCACGCGATCGGAGGGGCAACCGACGTTGAGATTGATCTCATCGTAGCCGCGCGCTTCAGCCAGCTTCGCGCACTGCGCCAGGGCCTGCGGATCGCTGCCGCCAAGCTGCAGAGCAACCGGGTGCTCTTCTTCGCTATAGGCCAGATAGTCACCTTTGCCGTGAATAATCGCCCCGGTGGTCACCATTTCGGTATACAGCAGCGTATGCCGCGACAGCAGCCGCAGGAAATAGCGGCAGTGTCGGTCAGTCCAGTCGAGCATCGGCGCGATGGAGAAGCGGTGAGCAGGGAAAACAGGTGACGTTGATTCAGGCATCATGGCGAATAAATAAGCATCCGGGTAAAAAGGGGCGCTACTATAGCATAAAGATAAACCACTGGCGCATAGTGCGGCGAGCGTCACCCTCCCCCAGGTCGATTACTTTTTCCGCGGTTTGCCGTCGTGTGGACCAAAGAACTGCGGCGGATGGTCAACCCAGCGATCCTGGCGCGTCGCGGCATAGCCGGGATTAAGCGGGTAATAGATGCGGTTGTATTTTTTGTTGGACTCACCCACCACCAGCAGACGAACCTCCTGCTCGGTGTTATTGAGAAAAGTGTGGCAGATGCCGGTACCCGCGGGAAAACCCACGCTGTCGCCCGGCTCCAGCTTCCAGAGATAGCCGTTTATCCATACCTCCGGATAGCCCTCCAGCACATAGATGAACTCTTCCTCATCGCTCTCGGCGTGCGGGTACGAGGTGCGTCGTCCCGGAGGCAGTCGCTCGTGATGGATCCCCAGCCGGTTGAGCCGTAAACCGCGCCCCAGCGGCGCGCCAATCGAAAAACGCTCCGGGCTGTCGGGATAAGTGGCATCGTCGGGCCCTTCCAGTTCGCGCCAGTGGCGAATGCAATCAGGTCGTTTCATCGTTTTCTCCCGAAAATGAGACACTTCAGATATAGCATACCCTGGGTCAGGCGTGTTGCGATTAAATCGGGCAGGACGGTTTTAGCGATCGACTAAGGCGTGGTCTGTACGAAAGTCAGCGGCCAGCACCCGGAGCTGGCGCAGGTGCCGACAATCTGAAGTATGACCCGTATCACCCGCCGGCTCTCGGTGTTTTCTGAGGAACGTGATAAAGTAACAGATTCAAATTCACGCAACCCGAGGATGCTCATGGATAAGACCCCTTCGCAAGAGATGTTAGCGCATGCTGAAAAGCTATGTGCGCAGCGCGGCGTACGCCTGACCCCACAGCGTCTGGAGGTGTTGCGCCTGATGAGCCTGCAACAAGGGGCGATCAGCGCCTACGACCTGCTGGATCTCCTGCGTGACAAAGAGCCGCAGGCTAAACCACCGACGGTTTACCGTGCGCTGGAGTTTTTACTCGAGCAGGGTTTTGTTCACAAGGTGGAGTCAACCAACAGCTATGTGCTGTGCCATCTCTTTGACCAGCCGACCCATAGCTCAGCCATGTTTATCTGTGACCGCTGTGGCGTGGTGAAGGAAGAAGCGGCGGAAGGGGTGGAAGATATCATGCATACGTTAGCGGCCAGAATGGGCTTTGCCCTGCGCCATAACGTGATTGAAGCCCACGGCCTTTGTGCAGACTGCGTTGAAGTCGAAGCCTGCAGCACACCGGGACACTGCCAGCACGACCATACGATTCAGCTGAAAAAGAAAGCCCGCTGAGCGTCAGCCGCAGCGGGAAACAGGGTTAACGGCGCGTCCTTACGCCATTCAGACAGGCACTAACACAAATGTTTTATTCTTTGAGCCACGGAACGCTACCAGCGGTAGTCGTTCTTATGCTCCCAGTCTGAGACTTCTTTCTCAGCCTGATCCTTCGCATAGCCGTACCGTTCCTGAATTTTACCGACCAGCTGATCGCGCTTACCTTCGATCACGGTCATATCATCATCGGTAAGTTTGCCCCACTGTTCCTTGGCTTTACCTTTCAACTGTTTCCAGTTACCGCCGATTTCGTCTTTATTCATGATAACGTCCTCATCATTCGGTGGGTTTACAGCCCGTTTTGTACCGGACATGGTATTAACTATAGATGAGAATGCTGGCACCGATTCGTTATTCGGAATTTTTAACCATCATACCGATGGGTAAGGCTGAGGCGATTTTCCCGGCTTGCGCTGCGCTGAGCCGGGCTACTGAGCTGCCCCGGTAAGCGGTGCGCAACCGTGGGAATTCATGGATGGCCGTGATGAACGGCAATGACTAGCTAAACCAGGTGCCGTGTCGCCAGTGGCGACGCCAGATCAGCGCCAGCGACAGGCCGCGCAGGGCGAGGAACACCGCCAGCGCCAGCCACAGTCCGTGGTTGCCGAGCACCGGGACCGAAAGCAGCGTCACGGCAAACCCCGCCGCGGCGACCGCCATGCTGTTACGCATCTCCGCGCCGCGCGTCGCGCCGATGAACATGCCGTCCAGCAGGTAGCACCAGACGCCCACCACCGGCAGGATGGTCTGCCAGATCAGATAGCGATCGGCCAGCTGCTGCAGGGAAGGTAGCGAGGTTAACAACGCGATGATGTACTCCCCCGCCAGGCTGTAAATCAGGGCAAATGCCAGCGCCACCATGCCAGACTGGCGGCAGGCCGCCCGCCAGATTTCAAGAAGCTGGCTGCCGTCGCGCGCGCCGTAGGCCTGGCCGGAGTGGGCCTCCACGGCATAGGCAAAGCCATCCAGCGCGTAGGCGGTAAAGGTCAGCATAGTCATCAGTACCGCATTGACCGCCACAATGTCGCTGCCCAGACGCGCGCCGTACACGGTCAGCGCGCCAAAGCACAGCTGCAGCAGCAGGGAACGCAGCATGATGTCCCGATTCAACGCCAGCAGACGGCGCAGATCCCCGCGCCAGGCGTTTTTCAACATGCTCAGCGACACGCCGCGCAGCGTCAGCACCCGCTTCGCCATCATCAGGCCGATAATCAAGGTTGCGTACTCCGCGGTAACCGTGGCCAGCGCCGCCCCCTGGACGTTCATCCGCAGGCCCATCACCAGCCACAGGTCGAGCACAATATTGAGCAGATTGCCGACCACCAGCAGAATCACCGGCGCCCGGGCGTACTGAACCCCCAGCAACCAGCCGAGCAGCACCAGGTTGGCCAGCGAAGCGGGAGCGCTGAGCCAGCGAATTTCAAGGAACCGCCGTGCCTGCTCAAGCACCGCCTCACTGCCGCCGACAATATGCAGAGCGAGATTAATCAGCGGCAGGCGAAACAGGATGATGAGAACCCCGGCGCCCAGCGCCAGGGCCAGCGGCTGCACCAGCGCGCGCGCAAGACGCAGCGGATCTTTGGCACCCCAGGCCTGAGCGGTGAGCCCGGTGGTGCTCATGCGCAAAAACAGCAGCAACATGAAAAGAAAACTGGTGGCCGTCGCCCCGACCGCGACGCCGCCGAGGTATACCGGGCTGTCAAGGTGGCCGATCACCGCCGTATCTACCAGCCCCAGCAGCGGGACGGTGATGTTGGAGAAGATCATCGGGATAGCAAGGCGCCACAGCGCTTTATCGGCAGCGTTGAGCAGCATGATGGGGGACCTGATTGAGGAAAAACGTCGCAGCGTCATGCATCCGATGACGCTGCGCAGGGGCAGGCGCTACAGCCATTCTCCGTTACGGATCACGCCAACGGCCAGACCCTCAATGGTAAAACTCTGCTGGCGCAGATCGACAACGATAGGGGAAAACTCGCTGTTTTCCGGCAACAGCTCGACGACGTTGCCCTGCTTTTTCAGGCGCTTCACCGTCACTTCGTCGTCAATGCGCGCCACGACCACCTGGCCGTTACGCACGTCCTGGGTTTTGTGTACCGCCAGCAGATCGCCATCAAGGATACCGATGTCTTTCATCGACATGCCGCTGACGCGCAGCAGGAAATCCGCGTTGGGTTTAAACATCGACGGGTCGACCTGATAGTGGCCCTCAATGTGCTGCTGCGCCAGCAGCGGCTCGCCAGCGGCGACGCGGCCGATCAGCGGCAGGCCGTGTTCTTCTTCCGTCAGCAGGCGGATACCGCGAGATGCGCCGGAGACGATCTCGATCGCGCCTTTACGCGCCAGCGCTTTCAGGTGTTCTTCCGCCGCGTTTGGGGAACGGAACCCCAAGCGCTGAGCAATTTCCGCACGCGTCGGCGGCATGCCCGTCTGGCTGATATGATCCCGAATGAGATCAAACACCTCTTGCTGCCTGGTCGTTAACGCTTTCATTCCGCCCCCTGGGTGTATATACAGTTATGCTGTGAGTATATACAGCTAACGGTGATTTTGGAACCACATGGCACACAAAAATCGGTAGATTGTTTATATTTTGCGAGGCTTAGCGAAGAACGTTAGTGATAATGGCTCCACAGCAGCGTTCCCCAGGTGATCAGCGCGATGATAATCGCCAGCAGGACCGCTGCCGACCCCATGTCTTTGGCGCGCCCTGAAAGCTCATGATAATCCGAGCCTATACGGTCCACGACCGCCTCAATCGCGCTGTTGAGAATTTCGACTATCATCACTAGCAGGACCGACCCGATCAGCAATACGCGGGTGATGGCGTCGACGTCCAGCCAGCAGGCTATCGCGACGGCCACGATGGCGGCGACGCCTTCCTGACGAAACGCGGCCTCGTTGATCCACGCCGCGCGAAATCCTTTCCAGGAGTAACCTGCCGCCTTAATGATTCGGGTTAACCCGGTGGTATTATTGGCCATCACAAAACCTTTTTACGTAAATGACGTCGATGAGTGTACGCGTTTGCCGCGTGGTAACGGAAATTTTGCCCACTTTCTGTTATTCTTGCCGCGCATTTGCATGATTAACCAGAGGCTTCACATCGTTTATGTCCGGCTGGCAACGAATTTACTATAAATTACTGAATTTACCATTACGGGTGCTGGTAAAAAGCAAGTCTATTCCGGCAGAGCCTGCTCAGGAATTAGGACTCGATACCTCGCGTCCGGTCATGTACGTCCTGCCCTATAACTCCAAGGCGGACCTGCTGACGCTGCGCGCCCAATGCCTGGCGCATGATTTACCCGATCCGCTTGAACCGCTGGAGATCGACGGCGCGCTGCTGCCGCGTTACGTATTCATCCACGGTGGGCCGCGCGTATTTACCTATTACACGCCAAAAGAAGAGTCCATCAAGCTGTTCCACGACTACCTCGATCTGCACCGCAACCATCCGGATCTCGATGTGCAAATGGTGCCGGTCTCGGTGATGTTCGGCCGCTCGCCGGGCCGTGAGAAAGGGGAAGTCAATCCACCGCTGCGGATGCTTAACGGTATCCAGAAATTTTTCGCCGTCTCCTGGCTCGGCCGCGACAGCTTTGTGCGCTTTTCGCCTTCCGTGTCGCTGCGCCGCATGGCGGATGAACACGGCACCGATAAGATCATCGCGCAGAAGCTGGCTCGCGTCGCCCGGATGCACTTTGCCCGCCAGCGCCTGGCCGCCGTCGGCCCGCGTCTGCCGGCCCGTCAGGATCTGTTTAATAAACTGCTGGCCTCGAAAGCGATTGCCCGCGCGGTGGAAGACGAAGCGCGCAGCAAGAAAATTTCTCACGAGAAGGCTCAGCAGAACGCTATCGCGCTGATGGAAGAGATTGCCGCGAACTTCTCGTACGAGATGATCCGCCTGACCGACCGCATTCTCGGCTTCACCTGGAACCGCCTGTACCAGGGGATCAACGTGCATAACGCCGAGCGCGTTCGTCAGCTGGCTCACGACGGCCATGAGATTGTCTATGTCCCCTGCCACCGCAGCCACATGGACTATCTGCTGCTCTCCTACGTTCTGTATCATCAGGGCCTGGTGCCACCGCATATCGCGGCGGGCATCAACCTCAACTTCTGGCCAGCCGGGCCAATCTTCCGCCGCCTGGGCGCGTTCTTTATTCGCCGCACCTTTAAGGGCAACAAGCTCTATTCCACGGTGTTCCGCGAATATCTTGGCGAACTGTTCAGCCGCGGCTATTCCGTCGAGTATTTCGTCGAAGGCGGCCGCTCCCGTACCGGCCGTCTGCTCGATCCGAAGACCGGTACGCTGTCGATGACCATCCAGGCGATGCTGCGTGGCGGTACCCGGCCTATCACTCTGGTGCCTATCTACATCGGCTATGAGCACGTGATGGAAGTAGGAACCTACGCCAAAGAGCTGCGCGGCGCCACCAAAGAGAAAGAGAGCCTGCCGCAGATGGTGCGCGGCTTGAGTAAGCTGCGCAACCTTGGCCAGGGCTATGTCAACTTCGGCGAACCGTTGCCGCTGATGACCTACCTCAACCACCATGTGCCGGAGTGGCGGGAAGCCATCGACCCAATCGAAGCCATCCGCCCTTCCTGGCTGACGCCAACGGTGAATAACATCGCCGCAGACCTGATGGTGCGCATCAACAACGCCGGCGCGGCCAACGCCATGAACCTGTGCTGCACGGCGCTGCTGGCCTCGCGCCAGCGTTCGCTCACCCGTGAGCAGCTGACCCAACAGCTGGAGTGCTACCTCGCACTGCTGCGCAATGTGCCCTATTCGCCAGATGCGACCGCCCCTTCCGCTTCGGCCAGCGAGCTTATCGACCACGCGCTGCAGATGAACAAGTTCGAAGTGGAGAAGGACACCATCGGCGATATCATCATCCTGCCGCGCGAGCAGGCGGTGCTGATGACCTACTATCGCAACAACATCGCCCATATGCTGGTGATTCCGTCGCTGTTAGCCGCCCTGGTGACTCAGCATCGTCAACTCAGCCGCACCGAAGTGCTGCGCCATGTCGAAACGCTGTATCCGTTCCTCAAGGCCGAGCTGTTCCTGCGCTGGGAGAAAGCAGAGCTGGCCGGGGTGGTGGATGCGTTGATTGCCGAGATGCTGCGTCAGGAGCTGATCGTCGTTGATGGCGATGTGATGAGCCTCAATCCGTCGCACTCTCGCTCCCTGCAACTGCTGGCCGCTGGCGCGCGCGAGACGCTGCAGCGCTATGCCATTACCTTCTGGCTGCTGAGCGCCAACCCGTCGATCAACCGCAGTTCGCTGGAAAAAGAGAGTCGTACCGTGGCCCAGCGTCTGTCGGTGCTGCATGGCATTAACGCGCCGGAGTTCTTCGACAAAGCGGTGTTCAGTACCCTGGTGCTGACCCTGCGCGACGAAGGCTACATTAGCGATACCGGCGATGCCGAGCCGGAAGAGACGCTGAAGGTTTATCGGATGCTGGCGGAATTGATTACGTCGGATGTGCGGCTGACGATTGAAAGCGTCACGCAGGACGACGCGTAACGCGGTGTTTTCTGCCCTCACTTCCCCCCGGTATGCCGGGGGGAAGCGGACAGGGGTTACAGGTAGCTCATCGCCAGGCCCAGGAACAGCACCAGCCCGACGTAGTTATTGTTCATAAACGCTTTGAAGCAGTTATCGCGGTCGCGATTGAAGATAAGCTTCTGCTGCCAGCCAAACAGACCCGCCGCGACAAATAACGACCAGTAGTATTCCCAGCCCAGCCCATTCAGCCAGCCCACCGCGCCCATCAGCACCAGTACGGCCACCTGCAGAATACCGATAATCAGACGATCGTTTTCGCCGAACAGGATCGCCGTCGACTTGATGCCGATCTTAACGTCGTCATCACGATCCACCATCGCATACTGCGTATCGTAGGCTACGGCCCACAGAATGTTGGCGAGGAACATCAGCCAGCAGCTCAGCGGCAGCGATTCACTGACGGCCGAGAAGGCCATCGGGATTGACCAGCCAAAGGCCGCCCCCAGCACCACCTGCGGCAGATGAGTGTAGCGCTTCATAAACGGATAGACCCATGCCAGGGCCAGCGCCGCGACCGACAGCAGAATGGTCATGGTGTTGAGGGTGAGCACCAGCAGGAAGGAGAGCAGCACCAGAACGATAAACAGCGTTCGCGCCTCTTTCTCGGTGACATCGCCGCTCGGTAGCGGACGACGGGCGGTACGCTTAACGTGACCATCAAATTTTCGATCGGCATAGTCATTCACCACGCAGCCGGCGGCGCGCATCAGCCAGACGCCGGCGACGAATACCGCCAGGATCCACAGCGGTGGTACGCCCGGCGAGGCTACCCACAGCGCCCACAACGTCGGCCACAGCAGCAGCAAGGCGCCGATCGGTTTGTCAGTGCGCATCAGGCGATGAAACGCCAACAGCTTATTCTGCGACAGACTCCACTCCATTTTTTCTTCCTCTTAGTACAACGGCGACGCAGGCAAAAACAGCTCGGTCAGCAGCAAGGGTTTGCCGCTCAGCCGCAGACGGGAACGACGCCCCCACAGCGCTGCATCGCGACCAATTTCAATAAAATCGCGGGTTAATGTCGACGACGTGAACAGGTATCGGCCCAGCGGGATCTGCCCGAGCTGCTGTAGCGCCAGCTCCGGACCACACAGCGTCGACTCCGGCACCACCGTGCGCCCAGCCAGCCAGGGCTCGCCATCGGCGTTGAGTATAATCTCCCGCAGCCAGTAGCGCGGCTCGTCAGGTAGCAGCGCCGCTTCGTCAGTCAGCGCCTCACGCTCAATATACCCTTCGTTAATCAGGGTCACGGTGACCTGCTTTCCTTGTTGCTCAAAGCGCTGGGTCATTGAGTCCTCCAGCAGCAGCCAGTCACTCAGGGGCGGCGCCAGGGATGGCATAACGGCAAAATAGCGCAGCGCACGCAGTCGCGTAAGCGCAGGATGGGACATGCCTGATTCTCCGGTACATAACGTGAGAGCATTGTATCGCAGAATAGGCGGTTGGTGGCGGGCAAACGTCAATATACGATCATTCACGCAACAGCCATGCAACAGGCTGCCGCGCGTGCAAAAAAAGGTGCATCCCGGAGGATGCACCTAAAGGCTGTGCCTAAACATCAGCATTGTGGGGAGACGATTACCCCTTGCCTTTTACACTGCTGATAAAGGTGGAACGAGCGGATTTCGAGCCGAGGCGCTCAGCTTCGTTCATCAATTTCAGGGCTTTGTCGATGTCACCTTGTTTCACCGCCTGCTTAATACCGTTGTTGAAGTAGGTTTCGGTATCGCTGAGCATCGGTTCGCTTTTGGCTGCCGGCGCCGCAGCGGCTGCGGCGGCTGGCGCGGCTACCGGCGCGGCCGTATTGCCGACGGTCACCGGTCCCGGGCCGGAAGAGCCGAACAGCGGGCCCACCAGCACGCTGGAGGTGCTATTGGTTTTCACTTTCAGCTTCAGCACGCCATCGGTGGTATGTTTAGCGATCGGATCCGGGATATCCGGGGCCGCATTTCCGGCGCCTTTGGCATAGGCTTTCGCCGGATCCAGCAGGGTCGTGGTCTGCTGAAGATCTTTTTCAGTGGTAAATACCAGCACATAGAGCTTCTGCTGGCCCAACGCCGGAGTCAGGCGCATCACGCCGCCCAGGCGATCGGCGGTCATCACGCCCGGCTGCTGATAGGTAAAGTAGTTGCTGGGGAAGAACGCCGCTGGCGTCATATTCTGATCCAGAATCAGCACGTTCGGCGCAAAAATCTGCTTATGTTTGTTCAGTTCGCTGTCGAGCGTCAGGGTCAGCTCGCCGATATTGGCCGGTACGCTCCAGGCGGCGACCGGTCCGACGATCCCCGGGACATCCAGGCGTTGACCGCCGGTGGTTAAATCAACGCTCTGCGTCTTTGATTGATCGGCAGGCGTCCAGATCAGCTGTTGCAGCGCGCTGGCTGGAATAGACGGCGCGGCGCTGGTGTTCTGCGGTACAAAGTTAACATCGGCAAGGCTCATCCCCGGCACGCATGCCAACATCCCTGCGGATAAACACAGAGCGACGAGAGTTTTCTTCATTTTCATTCTTCTCACCTTGGATAGCATCGGTTTAGCGGTAGCCAGGCAATAGCGCGCTAACCTTGAATAGTCAGGAGGGGCCGATGCCCCTCCCAGGTTACAACCGTCTTACAGGCGGTATTACCACCACACTTCCATCTGGGCACCGAAGGTAACTTCGCTGTCGTCACCGCGGCTGGAGGTGTACATGCCGCTTCCGCTGCTGTCTTTGGTCTGCAGACCAGAGGCGTTGCTGTAACCCCAGTTTTCATCCCACTTCGCGTAGGTTGCGAAGATACGGATAGCCGGACGAGACCAGACGCTGTTGCCTGCCTGCCACTGTTGAGCCAGAGTAATTTTGTACTGGTTGTTGTTTTCGCTGGTACGCTGGGATTTCACGTTGTCGTAACCGATTTCCAGCTGGGTGCTCATGATCGGCGTCCATTTGTACATCGGACGGACACCCACGGTGTACCAGGTAGAACCGTTTTTGCTGTCCAGGTCCACGTCCTGGTACATCGCCACGTACATCAGGCCCCAATCATCGTTGAAGTCCATCGCACCGTGATCCAGAACGCGGATCATGCTGCCGTTGTTATCGATGCTGGTCCCTTGAGAGTGGCCGCTGTTCCAGGAGGTCATCGCGTCAGTCGCGTACTGAACTACGAACTTGTTGAAGCCGCCCCAGATAGACTGGGTATGTTCACCAGTCCACAACCAGCCGTCTTTCGACGCGCCGTCTTCCAGACGATAATCATCCTGCGGGTTCGCACGACCGTAATCGACACCTAACTCCAGCACGCCGCCCGGGTTAGTTTCCAGGCCCGCCAGACGGACGTCAAAGACGTCGTTTGCGGTTTTCGCTGCGTATTTTTTGGTGTCATCGCTGGAGAAAGTGTAAGAGCCGCCGCTTTCTGAGTTGCGGGTAGCGGCCAGAGAGAGCTTGCCGAAGCCAAGGTCAACGTTTTCCAGACCTGCACCCGGGCCGGAGATATCCCAGTAGTAGAAGTCGATCATGTGAACGTCATGACGCTGATAGAAGCGTTTACCTGCCCACAGCGTGGAGCCCGGCAGCCAGTCGATCAGGTTTTTACCCTGGATGTTGGCTTCACGGAACGCCGGAGAGGTGCTTTCCCAGTCATCTTCCTGATTCACGGAATAGGCAACGTTAGTATCGAAATAAAAACTCTTATCCCCTTCTTTCCACAGTTCCTGGCCCAGCTTCAGTTCCGCATAGGTTTCACATTCGTTACCAAGACGGTACTTACTTTGTGCGCCTGTCGCTTTGAAACACTCTTGCTGGCCGCCGCTGCCGGTCCAGCCAATGCCGGAACGCGCGTAACCATGGAAATCGACAGCCAGCGCCTGAGCAGACATAACGCCTGCTGCGACGGCGACCGCCAGAGGAAGTTTGCGCAGAGTAATCATCATTCTATCTCCTGAGATCATTGCTTTTCTTTGAACGCTTCGCCGGTGTACCGCCAGCCGGGTTCGCGCTTTTTTTTAATGGGAAGCCTTACACGCCCGGCTCTTTATGCAGCCGACGACAAGCGGTGCCATCCTCACGGAATAAGTGGCAACGTTCTGGCGGCAAACCGATGGCGAATGTGGCTCCCTCTTCTACCAACACCACGTCATTCTGGCGGTAAACCAGGTTCTGACGGATGGCGGGGATCTGGATATGAATTTGCGTCTCGTGACCGAGCTGTTCGACGACCTGAACCTCACCTTCGAGGGTCACATCGGCGATATCGCTGGGCAGTAAATGCTCGGGGCGGATACCTAATGACATGTTGGCGCCAACCTGAACGTTGGCGCTGTCTACCGGCAGCCAGATTTGCTGGCGGTTCGGCAGTTCTACTTGCACCTGATCGATAGCCGTCGCGGTGACTTTCACCGGCAGGAAGTTCATCTTCGGTGAACCGATAAAGCCGGCAACGAAGCGGTCAGCCGGATAGTGATAGAGCTCCAGCGGTTTCCCGACCTGTGCCACACGGCCGGCGTCCAGAACCACAATCTTGTCCGCGAGGGTCATCGCTTCCACCTGATCGTGGGTAACATAAATCATGGTGCGGGCCAGCCGCTTATGCAGACGGGAGATCTCGATACGCATCTGGACACGCAGGGCGGCATCCAGGTTAGAGAGCGGTTCATCCAGCAGGAAGACGCTTGGCTCTGCCACCAGCGTACGGCCGATCGCTACACGCTGGCGCTGACCACCGGAAAGCGCTTTCGGTTTACGCTCCAGGAGATGCGCCAGCTGTAAGACCTCAGCCACCTGAGTCACTCGCTGGTTAATGACCTCTTTTTTCGCGCCGGCCAGCTTCAGGCCGAAAGACATATTTTCGGCAACGGAAAGATGGGGATAAAGCGCATATGACTGGAATACCATGCCGATGCCGCGCTCAGCGGGCGGCACGTCGTTCATCCGGGTATCGCCAATGAACAGATCGCCGCTGGTGACTGTTTCCAGTCCGGCAATCATACGCAGCAGAGTGGATTTGCCGCAGCCCGACGGTCCAACAAACACGACGAACTCCCCATCCTGGATCTCGAGATTGATATCTTTAGATACCACCACGTCGCCCCAGGCTTTCGTTACATTTCGTAGCTGTACGCTCGCCATGCCCTTCTCCCTTCGTTACAACCTGTCACTTAAAGACACATTCAAGATGGGTCGACTATGCGGCATTCCTTAAGCTGGCAAATCCTCCACCCCCCGGCTTTTTTATGGGGGAGGAGATGGGAGGATGAGAGATTGCCTCTCGCCGCGGGGGATGGCGGACGAAGCGTGATTTCGTGATGGGGACGACAAAATTGGGCACTTTTTTCTGTGCTCCAGGACGCAATACGGCCGTTTTTGCAATGGAGATCACACAACCAGCGGGTGGGGCGTAGACCAGGGGAGGATGGAAAGGGGTTGTTAAAAAAGGAAACTCATCATCGTTAAGCCACCGAAGTGTATCCACGAGTACATCACCAAATAGGACGGGTATATGAAAATCAAAACTGGCGCTCGCATCCTCGCGCTGTCAGCACTGACCACGATGATGTTTTCCGCCTCTGCCCTCGCGAAAATTGAAGAAGGTAAGCTGGTTATCTGGATTAATGGCGACAAAGGCTATAACGGCCTCGCTGAAGTGGGTAAAAAGTTTGAAAAAGACACCGGCATTAAAGTTTCCGTAGAACATCCGGACAAGCTGGAAGAGAAGTTCCCGCAGGTTGCGGCGACTGGCGACGGCCCGGACATCATCTTCTGGGCGCATGACCGTTTCGGCGGCTACGCACAGTCCGGCCTGCTGGCTGAAATCACCCCGGACAAAGCGTTCCAGGACAAACTCTACCCATTCACCTGGGATGCCGTGCGCTTTAACGGCAAACTGATCGCCTATCCGGTGGCGGTTGAAGCCCTGTCCCTGATTTATAACAAGGACCTGGTACCGAACCCGCCGAAAACCTGGGAAGAGATCCCGGCGCTGGATAAAGCACTGAAAGCGAAAGGTAAGAGCGCGCTGATGTTCAACCTGCAGGAACCGTACTTCACCTGGCCGCTGATCGCTGCCGACGGCGGGTACGCCTTCAAGTTTGAAAACGGCAAATATGACGTGAAAAACGTCGGCGTAGACAGCGCAGGCGCGAAAGCGGGTCTCACCTTCCTGGTTGACCTGATCAAGAACAAGCACATGAATGCCGACACGGATTACTCCATCGCGGAAGCCGCCTTCAACAAAGGCGAAACCGCCATGACCATCAACGGTCCGTGGGCGTGGTCTAACATTGATAAGAGCAAGGTTAACTACGGCGTCACCCTGCTGCCGACCTTTAAAGGCAAACCATCGAAACCGTTCGTTGGCGTACTGAGCGCGGGTATCAACGCCGCCAGCCCGAACAAAGAGCTGGCGAAAGAGTTCCTCGAAAACTACCTGATGACCGATCAGGGTCTGGAATCGGTTAACAACGACAAACCGCTGGGTGCTGTCGCGCTGAAATCCTTCCAGGAGAAACTGGAAAAAGATCCGCGCATCGCCGCCACCATGGCGAACGCCCAGAATGGCGAAATCATGCCTAACATCCCGCAGATGTCTGCCTTCTGGTATGCCGTTCGTACCGCGGTTATCAACGCCGCCAGCGGTCGCCAGACTGTCGATGCTGCACTGAAGGATGCACAGAGTCGTATCACTAAGTAAGAAAACGGCGGGTAGCGCTTGCGCTTACCCGCCCTACCACTGCGGCTCGGACCGTAGGTTAGGTAAGCGAAGCGCCACCTGACAAATAAGTTTTCACCGCTGTAGAGGATGATCCCCATGGATGCCGTTAAAAAGAAACACTGGTGGCAAAGTCCGCAACTCACATGGTCTGTGATTGGCTTACTGTGCCTGCTGGTGGGTTACCTTGTTGTTTTGATGTACGCCCAGGGGGAGTACCTGTTCGCCATCATGACGCTGATTTTAAGCTCAGTTGGCCTGTATATTTTCGCTAATCGCAAGGCTTATGCCTGGCGCTATGTCTATCCCGGCCTCGCCGGCATGGGCCTGTTCGTCCTGTTTCCGCTGGTCTGTACCATTGCCATCGCCTTCACGAACTACAGCAGCACCAACCAGCTGACCTTTGAACGTGCGCAGCAGGTGCTGATGGATCGCTCTTTCCAGGCTGGCAAAGCCTATAACTTCACGCTGATCCCGGCGGGGGACGAGTGGAAACTGGCCCTGACCGACGGCGAGAGCGGTAAAAACTACCTTTCCGACGCTTTTAAATTCGGCGGTGAGCAGAAGCTGGCGTTAAAAGAAACCGACGCCCTGCCGGAAGGCGAGCGCGTCAGCCTGCGCGTCATTACCCAGAACCGCACCGCGCTGAACCAACTGACCGCCGTGCTGCCGGATGACAGCAAAGTGATCATGAGCTCGCTGCGTCAGTTCTCCGGCACTCAACCGCTGTATACGCTTAGCGAAGATGGGGTGCTGACCAACAATCAGACCCACGTCAAATACCGCCCGAACAATGACGTAGGCTTCTACCAGGCGATTAACGCCGACGGCAGCTGGGGCACTGAGAAGCTGAGCCCGGGCTACACCGTGACGATCGGCTGGGATAACTTCACTCGCGTCTTCCAGGACGAAGGTATCCAGAAACCGTTCTTCGCTATTTTCGTCTGGACCGTGGTGTTCTCGGTGCTGACGGTGATTTTGACCGTGGCCGTGGGAATGGTGCTGGCTTGTCTGGTGCAGTGGGAAGCGCTGAAAGGCAAAGCAATTTACCGCGTCCTGTTGATTCTGCCGTATGCCGTACCGTCGTTTATTTCGATTCTGATTTTCAAAGGGCTGTTCAACCAGAGCTTTGGTGAAATCAATATGATGCTCAGCGCGCTGTTCGGCATTAAGCCGGCCTGGTTTAGCGACCCGACCACCGCGCGTACCATGATCATCATCGTCAATACCTGGCTGGGCTATCCGTACATGATGATCCTGTGCATGGGGTTGCTGAAGGCGATTCCGGACGATCTGTACGAAGCGTCGGCGATGGATGGCGCCGGTCCGTTCCAGAACTTCTTTAAAATTACGCTGCCGCTGCTGATCAAACCGCTGACACCGCTGATGATCGCCAGCTTCGCCTTTAACTTTAACAACTTCGTGCTGATTCAGCTGTTGACCAACGGTGGTCCGGACCGTCTCGGCACCACCACCCCGGCCGGTTATACCGACCTGCTGGTGAGCTACACCTATCGCATCGCCTTTGAAGGCGGCGGCGGTCAGGACTTCGGCCTGGCGGCGGCTATCGCAACGCTTATCTTCCTGCTGGTTGGCGCGTTAGCGATTGTGAATCTGAAAGCCACACGCATGAAGTTTGATTAAGGGAGATAACGATAATGGCTATGGTCCAACCCAAATCTCAGAAACTGCGTCTCTTTACGACACACCTGTTACTGCTGATTTTTATCGCCGCGATTATGTTTCCGCTGCTGATGGTTATCGCTATCTCGCTGCGCGAAGGCAACTTCGCCACCGGCAGCCTGATCCCGGATACCATCTCCTGGGAACACTGGCGTCTGGCGTTAGGCTTCAGCGTCGAACACGCCGATGGCCGCGTCACGCCGCCGCCGTTCCCGGTCCTGCTGTGGCTGTGGAACTCGATTAAGGTCGCCGGCATTACCGCGATCGGTATCGTCGCCCTTTCCACCACCTGCGCCTACGCTTTTGCCCGTATGCGCTTCCCGGGGAAAGCGACCCTGCTGAAAGGGATGCTGATTTTCCAGATGTTCCCGGCGGTGCTGTCGCTGGTGGCCCTGTATGCGTTGTTTGACCGCCTGGGCCAGTACATCCCGTTCGTCGGCCTCAACACCCACGGCGGCGTGATCTTCGCTTATATGGGCGGTATCGCGCTGCACGTCTGGACGATTAAAGGCTACTTCGAAACCATCGATGGTTCGCTGGAAGAAGCGGCGGCGCTGGATGGCGCGACCCCATGGCAGGCTTTCCGCCTCGTGCTGCTGCCGCTGTCGGTGCCGATTCTGGCGGTGGTGTTTATTCTGTCGTTCATCGCGGCCATCACAGAAGTGCCCGTCGCCTCGCTGCTGCTGCGCGATGTGAACAGCTATACCCTGGCGGTAGGTATGCAACAGTATCTCAACCCGCAGAACTATCTGTGGGGCGACTTCGCCGCCGCGGCGGTGCTCTCCGCCATCCCGATCACGGTCGTCTTCCTGCTGGCGCAGCGCTGGCTGGTTAACGGCCTGACGGCGGGTGGGGTGAAAGGTTAAGTTTTTTTGTAACACCGGCCCCAAATTTCAGATGAGGGCCGACGGTCTAGCCGCAATACACGACCCCAACCGGGTATTGTCGCCGTCGCCCTCAGCTGAAAAAGTAAGGCCAATGCCACTGCTATCCTCAACTGGACCCTACATAAATTTTATTTGTGACTGTTGGTCAGCGGCCCTGGAGGCCGCTTTTTTTTATTCGCGTTTCAGGCGATTGGAGTTACACAGCCAGAGCGTAATCACCAGGATCAGGATCGCGGCGGAGTAAATCAGCACTGCCAGCGGCGACTCATGGTCGATGATAATCAGGCGCACAATCGCGGTGATGCCGATATAGACGAAATAGCGCAGCGGGAAGTGGAACCCCGACTGAAAATACTTGACGATCAGCGCGATAAACTCGAAGTAGAGGAAGTAGACCACCAGACCTTCCACCAGCCGGTACTTACTGGTCGGCTCCGGGGTAAAGAGGACATCGGCCAGATGCAGCGTCTCTTTCCCGAGGAAGACGATCAAAATAATCCCCAGGCACAGCAGCCCAAGATTCAAAACCGTTTGCATCGCGGTGGCGATAAAATTCACCAGCGGACGATAAACCGACGACATAAATACCCCTCATCATTATGCTTCTTTGAGACCTGTATAACGCAAAAATGTGATCCAGATCGACATTATTCGCTAACTTTTTGCCACCACCGGCGAAGATGTAACAATCACAGCCCAGACGGACGGGTTAAAAAGGAAACAACCATGCTGAAGATTCGTACCGCACGCGCAGAGGATGCGGCTTTACTCAATGAAATGGGCAATGCCAGCTATCGCCATCACTTTGCTCACCTCTGGCATAACGCCGACGAGCTGGCGTGCTACCTGCAACAAGAGTATTCCCTGGCTTCGCTGCAACGTAGCCTGACCGATTCCCAGTGCTGTTGGTTGATTGCTGAAGCCCCCCACCCTGTCGGCTTTGCGAAATACGCCTGTCGTCAGGCGATTAGTCCTGAAGGTCCGTCCGGTACGCTGTTGCATAAGCTCTATCTGCTGCCTGACACAACGGGCCGCCGCTACGGTGAGCAGATATTTCGCGCCGTCGAGGCGAGAGCAAAAGCGGCCAGTGAAAGCTGGCTGTGGCTGGAAGTGCTCGCCGATAACCCCGCTGCGCGCCGTTTTTACGAACGTCAGGGGATGCAGCACGTGAAAGATGTCGCATTTCATTCCGCCAGCCAGCAAAGCACCTTACATATTCTGGCCAAACCGATCTGAGAGGCACTATGCATACCCTTCGGGAAACGGCGATCCGCAACGTCACCAGCGGTGAGAACGTGGTGATATACCAGCCCGCCAACCTGTACGACTGTGTCCTTGGCGATAACGTCTTCGTCGGGCCGTTCGTTGAGATCCAGGGCAATACCCGCATTGGCGCGAACAGTAAAATTCAGTCCCATACTTTTATCTGCGAGTACGTCACCATTGGCCAGCGCTGCTTTATCGGTCACGGCGTGATGTTTGCCAACGACCTGTTTCGCGACGGCAAACCGAATGCCGACCGCGCCAGCTGGGGGCGGATTGAGATTGGCGATGACGTGTCGATCGGCAGCGGCGCCACGATTCTGGCCGTCAGCATCTGCGACGGCGTGGTGATTGGCGCGGGCAGCGTGGTGACGAAGTCCATTACCGAGAAAGGGGTGTGGGCGGGAAATCCAGCCCGCCTGCTGCGGCGGCTGTAAAAAAAATGCCGACCTAAAGGTCGGCATTGCGTCTTAGCTGCGCAAGATTATGCGCGCCAGGCTTTATAACGGTTAATCAGGCCGTTAGTTGAGCTGTCGTGGCTGCTAACTTCGCTGCCGTCTTTCAGCTCCGGCAGGATGCGGTTAGCCAGCTGTTTGCCCAGTTCAACGCCCCACTGGTCGAAGGTGAAGATGTTGAGGATCGCGCCCTGGGTGAAGATTTTGTGCTCGTACAGGGCAATCAGCGCCCCCAGGCTGAACGGGGTGATTTCACGCAGCAGGATGGAGTTCGTCGGGCGGTTGCCTTCAAACACTTTGAACGGCACCACGTGCTCCAGAGTTGCCGGATCTTTACCCTGATCGCGATATTCCTGCTCGACCACTTCACGGGATTTACCGAAGGCCAGGGCCTCGGTCTGGGCGAAGAAGTTGGACAGCAGCTTCGGATGATGGTCAGACAGCGGGTTGTGAGTGATAGCCGGGGCGATGAAATCGCACGGTACCATTTTGGTGCCCTGGTGGATCAGCTGGTAGAACGCATGCTGACCGTTAGTGCCCGGCTCACCCCAGATGATCGGGCCAGTCTGGTAGTCTACCGCGTGGCCGTTACGGTCAACATACTTACCGTTGGACTCCATGTTGCCCTGCTGGAAGTAGGCGGCAAAGCGGTGCATGTACTGGTCGTACGGCAGAATCGCTTCGGTTTCTGCTCCGAAGAAGTTGTTGTACCAGATACCGATCAGCGCCAGCAGCACCGGCAGGTTTTTCTCCGCCGGGGTGGTGGAGAAGTGTTTATCCATCGCATGCGCGCCGGACAGCAGTTCAACGAAGTTGTCGAAGCCCACGGAGAGAATGATGGACAGGCCAATCGCTGACCACAGAGAGTAACGGCCGCCAACCCAATCCCAGAATTCGAACATGTTGGCGGTGTCGATACCAAATTCGCCAACCGCTTTACCATTGGTAGAGAGCGCGGCGAAGTGTTTGGCCACGTGCTTGTCGTCGCCCGCGGTCGCCAGGAACCAGTCGCGCGCGCTATGGGCGTTGGTCATGGTTTCCTGAGTGGTGAAGGTCTTGGACGCCACCAGGAACAGGGTCGTTTCCGGATTGACGTTCTTCAGCACTTCAGCGATGTGGGTGCCATCGACGTTGGAGACAAAGTGCATGTTGAGGTGGTTTTTGTACGGACGCAGCGCTTCGGTCACCATGAATGGACCGAGGTCGGAGCCGCCGATACCGATATTCACCACGTCGGTGATCGGTTTGCCGGTATAGCCTTTCCAGCTACCGGAGATAATCGCTTCGGAGAAGGTTTTCATCTTCTCCAGCACGGCGTTCACTTCCGGCATCACATCTTTGCCATCAACCACAATCGGCGTATTGCTGCGGTTGCGCAGCGCGACGTGCAGAACCGCGCGGTCTTCGGTACGGTTGATCTTTTCGCCGGAGAACATCGACTTAATGGCGCCTGCCAGATCGGTCTCTTTCGCCAGATCCTGCAGTTTAGCCAGCGTCTCTTCGGTGATGCGGTTTTTGGAGAAGTCCACCAGCATCAGATCGTCGAACGTCGCGGAAAACTTAGAAAAACGGTCGCTATCTTTGGCGAACAGCTCGCTGATAGTGACATCTTTCATTTCGTCGAAGTGTTTCTGTAATGCCTGCCAGGCAGAGGTCTGCGTTGGGTTGATGTTTTTCATTAGCAATACTCTTCTGATTTGAGATTGTGACTTCGGTCGATTGTAGCGCCGGTGACGGAAAATTGTGATGATTTTTGTGACTTGTCCCTGACGCCGGTCAGGAATCGGGTCAAAACGAAGTAAAAAGCCCCATTAGTATAGCTATCATAAGGCTTTTTTCTGTTAGCCGCAGGGGCATGAAAAATCCGCATAACCGCAGCGTTGACATAGCTGGTGTTAAGCCTTTATATATCCGCAGTGCTTACGTATTGGTAGGTATCTATTGCTCGCGCATTTCACGCTACAGCGAAAGGGTATTCGCGGGGGATATAATGTCTCAAATCCCCCGGCCTGGTGAAAGACGTCGGTAATTGCCAGAAGAGGTGCGTTGCCCAGGTAACCGTATTGGAGGAACCAGTCCGGGGAAAATACGTGAGGGGGAGCAACGCCGAGGTGAAAGAGCGTCTGGTCACGCTCCTCACCGGCCACAGGGGCTGAATCCCCTGGGTTGTCACCAGAAACGTTCGCAGTCGGGCGTTTCATACCCGAACACCTCAGCGCCCAGAGCGGTGAGTCGGGTCTACAAGGTGGAGCACTTCTGGGTGACATCGTAGTTGTTTATCACTCTGCGCCACCCTGTTTATCGCTCTTCCCTTGTGCCATGGCTGAATAATTTGGCCTGGCTTATTAAGACATTTTGTTGCGATCCGGCGGCGTCCAGCCCCTGCCACGATCGGTGTTCAGGAATCGTTTTAATAAGTCAGGCCCCCTGACACGAGGTTGTTATGACAGATCTAGTCGTCGCCAAATTTGGCGGCACCAGCGTTGCCGATTTTGACGCCATGAACCGCAGCATCGATGTGGCGTTGCTCGATGCTAACACCCGTATTGTTGTGCTCTCCGCCTCTGCTGGCGTGACCAACATTCTGGTGGCCTTAGCGGGAGGGCTGGAACCCACCGAACGTTTTACCCAGTTGGACGCTCTGCGCCAGATCCAGTCCAATATTCTGGAGCGTTTGCGCTATCCCAATGTGATCCGCGAAGAGATTGAGCGCCTGCTGGAAAACATCACGACGCTCGCGGAAGCCGCCGCGCTCGCCTCCTCGACCGCCCTGACCGACGAACTGGTCAGCCATGGCGAACTGATGTCCACCCTGCTGTTTGTGGAAATCCTGCGTGAGCGCGGCATTCAGGCGCAGTGGTTTGACGCCCGTAAAGTGCTGCGCACTAACGATCGCTTTGGCCGCGCCGAACCGGACATCGCCGCTGTCGCCGAACTGACCCAGCAGCAGCTGGCGCCGCGTCTGGCGGAAGGCCTGGTGGTGACCCAGGGCTTTATCGGCAGCGAAGCGAAAGGCCGCACCACCACCCTCGGCCGCGGCGGCAGCGATTATACCGCCGCTCTGCTCGGCGAAGCGCTGAATGCCACCCGCGTCGATATCTGGACCGATGTCCCGGGGATTTATACTACCGATCCTCGCGTGGCGCCGGCGGCGAAACGCATCGACGTCATCGCCTTTGAAGAGGCCGCGGAAATGGCCACCTTTGGCGCCAAAGTGCTGCACCCGGCGACCCTGCTGCCTGCCGTGCGCAGCGATATTCCGGTGTTTGTCGGCTCGAGTAAAGAGCCTAAAGCGGGCGGTACGCTGGTGTGTAAAACCACCGAGAACCCACCGCTGTTCCGCGCCCTGGCCCTGCGTCGCCGTCAGACGCTGCTGACACTGCATAGCCTGAATATGCTGCACTCCCGCGGCTTCCTCGCCGAAGTGTTCGGCATTCTGGCGCGCCATAACATCTCCGTCGATTTGATCACCACCTCCGAAGTGAGTGTGGCCCTGACCATGGATACCACCGGCTCAACCTCTGCAGGCGATACCCTGCTGACCCAGGCGCTGCTGACTGAACTCTCCTCGCTGTGCCGCGTGGAAGTGGAGGAAGACCTGGCGCTGGTGGCCCTGATTGGCAATGAGCTGTCGAAAGCCTGCGGCGTCGGTAAAGAGGTCTTTGGCGTCCTCGAGCCGTTTAACATCCGCATGATTTGCTATGGCGCCTCCAGTCATAACCTCTGCTTCCTGGTGCCTGGCCCCGATGCGGAGAAGGTAGTGCAGAAGCTGCATCATAATTTGTTTGAATAAAACTCCTTAGCACGATAAACAATACCTATAGCCGGGCTCGAACCCGGCTTTTTTATAACAACATCAACACAACCAGCTAACCTGCTCGCCGCCCCATCGGGATGGCGCGGCCCGGTTCGCGTATCGCAAGGAACACAACATGCTCGCAACTCTGACGCGGCTGTTCCCGTTATGGGCACTGCTGCTCTCCGTTCTGGCCTATTACACTCCCACCACCTTCACCCCGATTGGCCCGTGGGTCACCACTCTGCTGATGCTGATCATGTTCGGTATGGGCGTGCATCTGAAGCTGGAAGATTTTAAGCGCGTCCTGTCGCGCCCGGCGCCGGTCGCCGCGGGGATCTTTCTCCATTATCTGGTGATGCCGCTCGCCGCCTGGCTGCTGGCGCTGCTGTTTCATATGCCACCCGAGCTCTCCGCCGGGATGGTACTGGTCGGTAGCGTCGCCAGCGGAACCGCCTCCAACGTGATGATCTTTCTCGCCAAGGGGGATGTTGCACTGTCGGTAACCATCTCCTCGGTCTCCACCCTCGTCGGCGTCGTGGCGACACCGCTGCTCACCCGTCTGTACGTCGACGCGCACATTCAGGTCGACATCATGGGGATGTTGCTCAGCATTCTGCAGATTGTGGTCATTCCCATCACGCTGGGGCTGATTGTCCATCATCTACTGCCGAAGGTGGTGAAAGCGGTAGAGCCGTTCTTACCTGCCTTCTCGATGGTGTGCATTCTGGCGATCATCAGCGCGGTGGTGGCGGGTTCCGCCGCCCATATCGCCTCCGTCGGCCTGGTGGTGATTATCGCGGTGATCCTGCATAACACTATTGGCCTGCTTGGCGGGTACTGGGGCGGACGTCTGTTTGGTTTTGATGAATCCACCTGTCGTACGCTGGCGATCGAGGTGGGGATGCAGAACTCCGGCCTGGCGGCCGCGCTGGGTAAAATTTACTTCGGCCCGCTGGCGGCGCTGCCAGGCGCGCTGTTCTCCGTCTGGCATAACCTGTCCGGTTCGCTGCTGGCCGGATACTGGTCAGGAAAGCCCATCGCCAAAAAAGCCGACAAGCGCTGAGCGTGATACGTCCGGGCGCAGGCCCGGGCGTGTGCCTGCTTTAGTTGCCATACAGGCTATCAGTAAAATATTCATTGCCGTACACTGGGTGCTCTGGTCTGACTGAGGGCACCACCATGGCACTCCCCCGTATTACACAAAAAGAGATGACCGAGCGCGAACAGCGCGAATTGAAAACGCTGCTTGACCGCGCGCGCATTGCGCATGGCCGCCCGCTGAGCAATGCGGAAACGAACAGCGTGAAAAAGGAATATATCGATAAGCTGATGGCACAGCGTGAAGCGGATGCGAAGAAAGCCCGCCAGGTGAAAAAACAGCAGGCTTATAAAACGGATAAAGAAGCGACCTTTTCCTGGTCGGCGAATACGCCGACCCGCGGCAGGCGTTAACGACCTTTCTTTTTACGTCCCGGCTGGGTGAAACGTTTCCCGTTAGCAGCCGGGCGGCCTTTATCGTTGCTATTTTCCATCTTCACCACCGGGCGCTTGATCCCGGGGGTCGCCGCTTTGGCCTTCGGCCTGGCTTTCGGCTTCGCTTCGGAAGAGGAGTTTTCAATCAGCTTGAACAGGTCGATCAACTCGTCATCGGTTAGATCACGCCATTCACCCAAGGGGATCCCCGTCAGGCTCACGTTCATAATCCGCGTACGCTCAAGCTTCATCACTTCATAGCCAAAGTGCTCGCACATACGACGGATCTGGCGATTCAGCCCCTGCACCAGAGTGATGCGGAAAACGAACGGCGCTTCTTTCTTCACCTTACATTTTTTCGTCACGGTCCCGAGAATCGGCACACCCGCGCCCATGCCGCGAATGAACTCATCGGTCACCGGCTTATCGACCGTCACCAGATACTCTTTTTCATGGTCGTTGCCGGCGCGCAGGATCTTGTTCACCAGATCGCCATGGTTGGTGAGGAAGATCAGCCCCTGAGAGTCTTTATCCAGACGGCCGATAGGGAAGATTCGCTTGCTGTGGTTGACGAAATCGACAATGTTGTCGCGCTCGCCGTCTTCCGTGGTGCTCACAATGCCGACCGGCTTATTCAGCGCAATCAGCACCAGATCATCCGCTTCACGCGGCTCAATCAACTGTCCGTTCACTTTGACTAAATCGCCAGGCTTCACCTGATCGCCAATGGTGGCGCGCTTGCCATTGATAAAGACGTTGCCTTGTTCAATAAAGCGGTCCGCTTCGCGACGCGAGCAGATGCCGCTTTCGCTGATGTATTTATTTAATCGGGTTGATGAGTCGGGCAGCATAGATTCTCCTGTAAAAGCGAAATATACCCTACCTTGCGGGCGAGAAAAAAGATGTGCCTTTGCGCCCTCCGGCGCAAGGTGTGATCGACTACGCCTTTTTTCACAAAAGTGTCCCGCTCAACGCCTGGCAACTTTGCATGATGAAATATCACAGAATCAGCGATTTAGCGTGCAATGCACAAAGGTGCCAACAACCAGCTATTGATAACGCAAATGTGCAAGATTATTCGCCAGATTAGGGTGATGAAATAAAAGAAAATCGCTTTAAACGGTGGCTCTAATAGGGTTATATCAGATCAACAGCACAAACCCGCGATTTGCACAAATGTGCAGGAGCCTGCAGATGACCATGGAAAACAGTGACGATATCCGGCTGATTGTCAAAATCGCCCAGCTCTATTACGAGCAGGATATGACTCAGGCGCAAATAGCTCGTGAGCTGGGGATCTATCGCACCACCATTAGTCGCCTGCTGAAGCGCGGCCGCGAGCAGGGCATTGTCACCATCGCCATCAACTATGACTACAACGAGAACCTGTGGCTCGAGCAACAGCTCAAGCAAAAATTTGGTCTGAAAGAGGCGGTGGTTGCCAGCAGCGATGGGCTGCTGGAAGAAGAACAGCTGAGTGCGATGGGCCAGCATGGCGCCCTGCTTGTCGACCGGTTGCTGGAGCCCGGCGATATCATCGGTTTTTCATGGGGCCGCGCCGTGCGTTCGCTGGTGGAGAACCTGCCGCAGGCCAGCCAGTCACGCCAGGTGATCTGCGTCCCCATCATCGGCGGACCTTCCGGTAAACTGGAGAGCCGCTACCATGTGAACACGTTAACCTACGGCGCGGCAGCCAGACTGAAAGCGGAATCCCACCTTGCCGATTTTCCAGCCCTGCTGGATAACCCGCTGATCCGCAACGGCATCATGCAGTCCCAGCACTTTAAAACCATCTCATCCTACTGGGACAGCCTGGATGTGGCGCTGGTGGGTATTGGTTCACCGGCCATTCGCGACGGCGCAAACTGGCACGCCTTCTACGGCAGCGAAGAGAGCGACGATCTGAACGCCCGCCACGTCGCCGGGGATATCTGTTCGCGTTTCTACGATATTAACGGCGGGTTAGTCGATACCAATATGAGCGAAAAAACCCTGTCGATCGAAATGGCGAAGCTGCGCCAGGCTCGCTATTCCATCGGCATCGCCATGGGGGAAGAGAAATACTCTGGCATTCTTGGCGCATTGCACGGACGCTATATTAATTGTCTGGTGACAAACAGAGAAACGGCTGAATTATTACTTAAATAACACACAGGATATGATTTCACGCAGCACGCGCTGCGGGGGATCCCTTTATCTAAAGAAATAGGAGTGAATAATGAATACATGGTTAAATTTAAAAGATAACGTCATTATCGTGACCGGCGGCGCCTCGGGAATTGGGCTGGCCATTGTCGATGAATTATTATCACAAGGTGCTCATGTCCAGATGATTGATATTCATGGCGGCGATCGTCATCACAATGGCGATAATTATCACTTCTGGCCGACGGATATTTCCAGCGCGACAGAGGTGCAACAGACTATCGATGCCATTATTCAGCGCTGGTCGCGTATTGATGGTTTGGTCAATAACGCTGGTGTGAATTTCCCGCGTTTATTAGTCGATGAAAAAGCACCGGCCGGCCGCTATGAATTAAACGAAGCCGCTTTTGAAAAAATGGTCAATATCAACCAGAAAGGGGTGTTTTTCATGTCGCAGGCGGTGGCGCGTCAAATGGTCAAACAGCGCGCCGGTGTGATTGTCAATGTCTCTTCGGAGAGCGGCCTGGAAGGTTCTGAAGGTCAAAGCTGCTACGCCGCGACCAAGGCCGCGCTCAACAGCTTTACCCGCTCCTGGTCCAAAGAATTGGGTAAATATGGGATCCGCGTAGTCGGCGTTGCGCCGGGGATCCTCGAAAAAACCGGCCTGCGGACGCCGGAATATGAAGAGGCGCTGGCCTGGACGCGCAATATCACCGTCGAGCAACTTCGCGAGGGATATACCAAAAACGCCATTCCTATCGGGCGGGCAGGAAAGCTCTCAGAAGTCGCTGATTTTGTTTGCTATCTCTTGTCATCACGCGCCAGCTACATCACCGGAGTCACCACTAACATTGCCGGCGGAAAAACGCGCGGTTAAGGAGGAAGTATGGTTCACGCTATCTTCTGCGCCCACGGCCAGCTGGCCGGGGCCATGCTTGATTCGGTACGCATGGTCTACGGCGAGGTTAACGTCAGCGCCGTCGCGTTTGTTCCCGGTGAAAACGCGGCGGATATCGCCATTAACCTGGAAAAGTTAGTAAGCGCCCACACTGATGAGGAGTGGGTAATTGCGGTAGATTTGCAGTGCGGAAGCCCATGGAATGCCGCCGCCGGGCTGGCAATGCGTCACCCGCAGATCCGGGTGATTAGCGGCCTGTCGTTGCCGCTGGCGCTCGAGCTGGTGGATAACCAGCATACCCTGAGCGCCGATGACTTATGCCAGCATCTGCAGGCCATCGCCAGTCAGTGCTGTGTGGTCTGGCAGCAGCCAGAAACCGTTGAGGAGGAGTTCTGATGCAAATTACCCTCGCCCGTATTGATGACCGACTGATTCATGGCCAGGTCACCACCGTGTGGTCAAAAGTCGCCAACGCCCAGCGGATAATTATCTGCAATGACGATGTATTTAACGATGAGGTTCGCCGGACCCTGTTGCGCCAGGCGGCCCCGCCAGGCATGAAGGTAAACGTTGTCAGTCTGGAAAAAGCGGTTGCGGTCTATCATAACCCGCAATATCAGGATGAGACCGTCTTTTATTTATTTACCAATCCACACGATGTTTTAACGATGGTGCGCCAGGGTGTGCAGATCGCCACGTTAAATATTGGTGGCATGGCCTGGCGCCCCGGAAAAAAACAGCTAACCAAAGCCGTTTCTTTGGATCCGCAGGATATTCAGGCATTCCGTGAACTCGATAAACTGGGAGTAAAACTCGATTTACGCGTGGTCGCATCAGATCCGTCAGTCAATATTCTCGACAAAATTAACGAAACAGCTTTCTGCGAATAAAAAATAGCGCCTGTTGTGATATGCCGTAGCAGGCAGGATGACTCACACCTTAAAGGTCATAAATTATGGAAATTAGTACCCTACAGATAATAGCCATATTTATTTTTTCCTGTATTGCCGGAATGGGCAGTGTGCTGGATGAATTTCAGACCCATCGGCCCCTTATCGCCTGTACCGTGATTGGCCTCATCCTGGGCGATTTAAAAACCGGGGTTATGCTCGGCGGTACGCTGGAGCTGATCGCCCTCGGCTGGATGAACGTGGGGGCAGCGCAGTCGCCCGATTCGGCGCTGGCCAGCATTATCTCCGCCATTCTGGTGATTGTGGGCCACCAGAGCATTGCCACCGGCATTGCCATTGCCCTGCCGGTGGCCGCCGCCGGGCAGGTGCTGACCGTTTTCGCCCGTACCATTACCGTGGTGTTCCAGCACGCCGCGGACAAAGCGGCCGAGGAGGCGCGCTTTCGCACCATCGACCTGCTGCATGTCTCCGCGCTGGGGGTGCAGGCACTGCGCGTGGCAATCCCGGCGCTGGTGGTCTCACTGTTCGTTAGTGCGGACATGGTCAGCAGTATGCTCAGCGCGATCCCGGAATTCGTCACCCGCGGTCTGCAGATTGCCGGTGGTTTCATTGTCGTCGTGGGCTACGCGATGGTGCTGCGAATGATGGGCGTGAAGTACCTGATGCCCTTCTTTTTCCTCGGTTTTCTCGCCGGGGGTTATCTCGACTTCAGCCTGCTGGCCTTCGGCGGCGTGGGCGTCATTATTGCGCTGATCTACATCCAGCTCAATCCGCAGTGGCGTAAGGCTGAACCCGCCGCCTCCACCGCCCCCTCTGCACCCGCCCTTGACCAGCTTGACGACTAACGGAGCCGAAAATGGAACAGAAAAAAATCACGCAAGGCGACCTGGTGAGCATGTTTCTTCGCTCCAACCTCCAGCAGGCCTCCTTTAACTTCGAACGTATTCATGGCCTGGGATTTTGCTACGACATGATCCCGGCGATCAAACGCCTGTATCCGCTCAAAGCCGATCAGGTCGCGGCGCTGAAGCGTCATCTGGTGTTCTTTAATACCACGCCGGCGGTGTGTGGCCCGGTGATCGGCGTCACCGCCGCCATGGAGGAGGCCCGGGCTAACGGCGCGGCCATTGACGATGGCGCTATCAACGGCATCAAAGTGGGTCTGATGGGCCCGCTGGCCGGCGTCGGCGACCCGCTGGTCTGGGGCACGCTGCGGCCGATTACCGCGGCCCTTGGCGCCTCGCTGGCCCTCTCCGGCAATATTCTGGGACCTTTGTTATTTTTCTTTATTTTCAATGCAGTGCGGCTGGCAATGAAGTGGTACGGCCTGCAACTGGGCTTCCGTAAAGGGGTCAATATCGTCAGCGATATGGGCGGTAACCTGCTGCAGAAGCTGACCGAAGGCGCCTCCATTCTCGGCCTGTTTGTCATGGGGGTGCTGGTGACTAAATGGACCACCATCAATGTGCCGCTGGTGGTGTCCCAAACGCCCGGTGCAGACGGCGCCACCGTCACGATGACCGTCCAGAACATCCTCGATCAGCTCTGCCCCGGCCTGCTGGCGCTGGGCCTGACGCTACTGATGGTGCGTCTGCTGAACAAGAAAGTGAATCCGGTCTGGCTGATTTTCGCCCTTTTCGGCTTAGGCATTATCGGCAACGCCCTCGGCTTTCTGTCCTGATTATTCCACCCCGGCGATGCCGGGGTGACGTCAACAACATAGCCCCGAAAGATGAAGGGGATGAGGTGGTTTATGCAAACAACAACGGCCCTGCGCCTGTATGGCAAACGAGACCTGCGCCTGGAAACCTTTACCCTCCCGGCGATGCAGGACGATGAGATCCTCGCCCGGGTGGTCACTGACAGCCTGTGTCTTTCCTCATGGAAAGAGGCCAATCAGGGTGCCGATCATAAAAAGGTGCCAGATGATGTGGCCACCAGGCCCATTATTATCGGCCATGAATTCTGCGGCGAAATCCTCGCCGTCGGTAAAAAGTGGCAGCATAAGTTTCAGCCGGGGCAACGCTACGTGATCCAGGCCAACCTGCAGTTGCCCGACCGACCCGACTGCCCCGGCTACTCATTCCCATGGATCGGTGGCGAAGCCACCCATGTGGTGATCCCCAATGAGGTGATGGCGCAGGATTGCCTGCTCACCTGGGAGGGGGATACCTGGTTTGAAGGATCGCTGGTGGAGCCGCTCTCCTGCGTCATTGGCGCCTTCAACGCCAACTATCATCTGCAGGAGGGGAGTTACAACCACGTGATGGGGATCCGTCCACAGGGACGCACCCTGATCCTGGGCGGGACGGGGCCGATGGGGCTGCTGGCCATCGACTATGCGCTGCACGGCCCCATCAATCCTTCACTACTGGTAGTGACCGATACCAATAAGCCGAAGCTCAGCTACGCCCGCCGTCATTACCCCTCTGAACCGCAGACGCTGATCCACTACCTCGACGGCCATGAGGCCAGTCGCTATACGCTGCTGGCGCTCAGCGGCGGCCATGGCTTCGACGATATCTTCGTGTTTGTGCCAAACGAACAGCTGATCACCCTGGCCTCCTCGTTGCTGGCCCCGGACGGCTGCCTGAATTTCTTTGCTGGCCCCCAGGATAAGCAATTCAGCGCCCCGATCAACTTCTACGACGTGCACTACGCCTTTACCCACTACGTCGGCACCTCCGGCGGTAATACTGACGATATGCGCGCCGCGGTGGCGCTGATGCAGGCGAAAAAGGTCCAGACGGCGAAAGTGGTCACCCATATTCTCGGCCTGAACGCCGCGGGCGAAACCACCCTCGATCTGCCTGCCGTCGGCGGGGGAAAAAAGCTGGTGTATACCGGAAAAGCCTTCCCGCTCACGCCGCTGGGCGAGATCGCCGATCCCGAACTGGCAGCGATTGTGGCGCGTCACCATGGGATCTGGTCCCAGGAGGCTGAAGCGTATCTGCTGGCCCACGCGGAGGATATTACGCATGATTAACCGCGATACGCTGTTGTGCATCTCCCTGGCGGGTCGCCCCGGCAACTTCGGCACCCGCTTTCATAACTATCTGTATGACAAGCTGGGATTGAACTACCTCTACAAAGCCTTTACGACTAAGGATATTGAGGCGGCGGTAAAAGGGGTTCGCGCATTGGGTATCCGCGGCTGTGCGGTCTCCATGCCGTTTAAAGAGAGCTGCATACCGTTTCTTGACGCTATCGATCCGTCAGCAAAAGTCATCGATTCCGTCAACACCATCGTCAATGACGACGGGAAGTTAACCGGGCTAAACACCGATTACATCGCGGTCAAAAGCCTGATCGCCAGCCATCGGCTCGATACCAACGCCAGAGTGATGATTCAGGGTAGCGGCGGCATGGGGAAAGCCGTCATTGCCGCCTTCCGTGATGCCGGTTTCCGCGACGTGATCATTGCGGCCCGCAATCGCCAGCGCGGCCTGGCGCTGGCAAAACAGTATGGCTTTCAGTGGCAGCCCCTACCGGAAGGGATCGCAGCCGAGATTCTGGTCAATGTCACACCGCTGGGCATGGCGGGGGGAGCGGAAAGCACCACGCTGGCGTTCAGCGAGGCCATGGTGGCCCAGGCCAGCGTCGTGTTTGACGTGGTCGCATTGCCGGCGGAAACCCCGCTGATCCGCCTGGCGCAACAACGCGGTAAGCAAACCATCAGCGGTGCGGAAGTCATTGCCCTGCAAGCCGTCGAGCAGTTCGTCCTTTATACCGGCGTACGGCCGGATAGCGCGCTGGTGGCAGAGGCCTCGGCGTTTGCCAGAAGTTAGGATGTCCCTCCCGGGAAAGGCGTCAGCCACGTCCCGGGAGGGCTATCTCGCCAGAAAAGAAGCGACATAAACGGAAAAATAATCCGTCTCAGTAGTCATCCCGTTCGTCGTCTTCATCCGGCTGCTCCATCACGCTGTAGGCCACCGAACAGAACAGGCTATTCAGACGCTTCATATCCCCCAGCAGCGCCAGGTGCAACGTACTGGTTTCGATACTCTGCACGTTCTGCTGATGCAGACGGTCAACGTGCGCATGCGAGTAACGGCGGTTAAGAATGCGGAACCGGTGTTTGCTGCGCCGCAGACGGCGGGCGCTGGGTACATCGCTGGAGAAGAAGACCGACATCGCCAGCTGCAGATTGCTGAGCAGCAGATCGTACAGCGCATCCAGCTCCTTTAATCCTTCCACCGAGAAGGCGCGCCGCGCCGCCAGCGATTTATCGGCGATCTCGCTGCCCATCCGCTCGACGATATCGGACGCCTGCTCGAGGTTTAGCGACATCTCAATAATTTCCGCCCAACGCCGGGACTCCTCCTCCGCCAGCTCATCCTTTGGCATTCGCGCCAGATAGAGCTTAATGGCGGTGTACAGCACGTTGATATCGTCCGCCATACGACGTAGCTCTTTTTCCTGACGCGGTTCGCCATGCATTACCTTGCGCAGGCTCTCCAGCATCTGCTCCATCGCATCACCAATGCGCAGGGTCTCGCGCGCAGCATTGGCCAGCGCCAGCGCCGGCGTATCCAGCGCCGACGGGTCGAGATGCTTGGGTTTCAGCTGGTTATCCAGCTCGGGCTCATCGCGGATCATACGCTGGCACAGCTTTGCCATCGGTCCGGCAAAGGGGACCATCGCGATGCAGCGCAGCAGGTTGTAAAAGACGTGAAAGTAGATAACCAGCTCGGACTCCGCCAATGGCAGCTTGTGCATCGCCGCAGCCAGCGGATGGACGAAGGGCAGAATAATCAGGCTACCCACCAGCTTAAACAGCAGGCTACCCAGCGCCACCCGGCGCGCCGCCGCGTTTGCCGCGCTGTTGTTAAGCATCGCCAACAGCCCGGAGCCCAGGTTGGCGCCAATCACCAGGCACAGCGCCACCGGGAAGGAGATCGCTCCCGCCGCGGTCAGCGTCGCCGTCAGCAGCACCGCCGCCAGGCTGGAGTAGCTGATGATCGCGAATACCGCGCCAATTAAGGCATCCAGCATGATATCGCCGGTCAGCGAGGCGAAAATCACCTGCACGCCGTTGGCCTGGGTGATGGGGTGCACGGCCTGCACAATCAGCTCCAGGGCCAGCAGGATCAGCCCCAGACCAATCCCTACCCGCCCCAACTGCCCGGCGCGGGTTTGCTTGCGGCCAAGGAAGAAGATCACCCCGATAAAAATGAGTAGCGGCGACAGCCACGACAGGTCGAAGGTTAGCACCCTCGCCATCAGCGCCGTCCCGACATCGGCCCCCAGCACCATCACCAGCGCTGGCGTCAGGCCCACCAAATCCTGGGCGACAAACGAGGTCACCAGCATGGTAGTGGCATTGCTGCTTTGTACCAGCGCAGTGACGCCAAGACCCGCGCAGAAGGCGAGCGGCTTTTTCTCTACGCTGCTACTGAGAACGGTACGCAGGCGAGCGCCATAGACGCGCATCACCCCGGTACGCACAATATGCGTGCCCCACACCAGCAGAGCAACCGCGGACAACAGGTGTAGCAGAGTTAACACGGAATCAGCTTCTCCTTATCGTTATAGGTTTTCCGACGTTCTGGAACCTCTCTCAGTATAAGGGGTTAACCTCAATAAAGAGACAAGGCGCTCACAGAGCGCCTTGTTTGTTGTAAGGAAAGGTGACGGCTTAGTCAGCATCATAGCCCAGATTAGGCGCTAACCAGCGTTCGACTTCCGCCGGCGTCATCCCTTTACGCAGCGCGTAGTCTTCAACCTGGTCGCGCTGGATCTGCGCCACGGCGAAGTACTTGCTGTCCGGATGGCTGAAATACCAGCCGGAAACCGAGGCGCCCGGCCACATGGCGAACGATTCGGTCAGCTTCATACCGGTATGGGCTTCCACGTCCAGCAGCTGCCAGATGGTGCCTTTTTCGGTATGCTCCGGACAGGCCGGATACCCCGGCGCCGGACGGATCCCCTGGTAATTCTCGCGAATAAGTTCCTCATTGCTGAGGTTCTCATTGGCTGCATACCCCCAGTACACCTTGCGCACTTTCTCGTGCAGATACTCGGCGAAGGCTTCCGCCAGACGATCGGCGATGGCCTTGATCATGATCTTGTTGTAGTCGTCATGCTGCGCTTCATAGGCATCCGCCAGCGCATCCTCTTCCAGGCCGCCGGTCACGGCAAAGGCGCCGATGTAGTCCGCCTTGCCGCTCAGCTTCGGCGCAACAAAGTCGGCGAGACAGTAGTTGGCGAAACCGACTTTTTCCGTCTGCTGACGCAGATGATGACTCACCGTCAGCACGTGGGTGCGAGTTTCATCGCGATAGATTTCCACGTCGTCGCCGACGCGGTTGGCCGGGAACAGCCCCACCACGCCGCGCGGGTTCAGGGTTTTCTCCGCGCTGAGTTTATCCAGTAGCTCGTTGGCGTCTTTGAACAGGCGCTGCGCCTCTTCCCCCACCACTTCATCTTCCAGAATCCGCGGGTATTTGCCTGCCAGCGACCAGGTCATGAAGAACGGCGTCCAGTCGATGTAGTTGCGCAGCGTCTCGATGCTCGCTTCGACCTCGTGGACGCCCAGCCGATGGGCCACCGGCGGGCTATAGCTCTCCCAGTCAAAGGCCAGATCGTTCTCCCGCGCGGCGGCCAGGGTCACTGGCGGCGTACGCGGTTTTTTACGCCCGTGCTGGATACGCACGGTTTCATACTCTTTGCGCGTGCGGGCGACAAAATCATCGCGCTGCGTATCGGAGAGCAGCGAGGCCACCACGCCGACGGTGCGCGAAGCGTTCTGCACGTAGACCGTCGGGCCGCTGTAGTTCTGCTCGATTTTCACCGCCGTGTGCGCTTTCGAGGTGGTCGCCCCCCCGATCAGCAGCGGGATGGTGAAGCCCTGGCGCTCCATCTCTTTCGCCACGTTAACCATCTCGTCCAGCGATGGGGTAATCAGCCCGGAAAGGCCGATCAGATCCGCATTCACCTCTTTGGCGGTTTTAAGGATTTTGTCCGCTGGTACCATCACGCCCAGATCGATAATTTCATAGTTGTTGCACTGCAGCACCACGCCGACGATGTTTTTGCCGATGTCGTGCACATCGCCCTTCACGGTGGCGATCACCATCTTACCGTTGCTGGAGCCTTTTTCTTTGCTGGCTTCGATATAAGGTTCGAGGTAGGCCACAGCTTGTTTCATCACGCGTGCGGATTTCACCACCTGCGGCAGGAACATTTTACCTTCGCCGAACAGGTCGCCGACCACGTTCATGCCGTCCATCAGCGGCCCTTCAATCACCTCGATTGGGCGGGCGGCCAGCTGGCGCGCCTCTTCAGTATCCTGCTCGATAAACTCGGTGATCCCTTTTACCAGCGAGTATTCGAGACGCTTTTTCACGTCCCAGCTGCGCCATTCCGCCTGCTGGGCATTCGCGCCATCGTCCGCTTTGCTGCCGCGATATTTTTCCGCCAGTTCAAGCAGTCTTTCGGTGCTGTCATCGCGGCGGTTGAGGATCACGTCTTCGACCGCGTCGCGCAGCTCGCCCGGCAGATCGTCGTAAATCGCCAGCTGGCCGGCGTTAACGATCCCCATATCCATACCGTTACGGATCGCGTAGTAGAGGAATACGGCGTGGATCGCCTCACGTACCGGGTCATTACCGCGGAAGGAGAACGACACGTTGGAGACGCCGCCGGAGATCAGCGCATGCGGCAGCTCGCGCTTAATGTCTTCACAGGCGCCGATAAAGTCCTGCGCATAGTTGTTGTGCTCTTCGATACCGGTCGCAACGGCGAAGATATTGGGGTCAAAAATGATATCTTCTGGTGGGAAGCCGACCTCTTCGGTGAGGATTTTGTAAGCGCGACGACAAATCTCAATTTTTCGCTCGCGAGTGTCGGCCTGGCCGACTTCGTCAAAGGCCATCACCACTACCGCGGCGCCATAGCGGCGAACCAGCTTCGCATGGTGGATAAAGGGTTCGACACCCTCTTTCATCGAAATCGAGTTAACAATGCCTTTGCCCTGAATGCATTTCAGACCCTTTTCAATGACTTCCCACTTGGAGGAGTCGATCATGATCGGCACGCGGGCAATGTCCGGCTCGCCGGCAATCAGGTTGAGGAAGCGCACCATCGCCGCTTCCGCGTCGAGCATCCCCTCATCCATGTTGATATCGATAATCTGCGCGCCGCTTTCCACCTGCTGACGGGCAACGTCCAGCGCTTCGCTGTACTTCTCTTCTTTGATCAAACGCTTAAATTTCGCCGAGCCGGTGACGTTGGTACGTTCACCGACGTTAACGAACAGGCTGTCGTCGCCGATGTTCAGCGGCTCCAGACCGGCGAGGCGGCAGGCCACCGGCAGTTCCGGCAACTGGCGCGGCGGTAAACCGGCCACCGCCCGGCTCATGGCGGCAATATGTTCCGGAGTCGTACCACAGCAACCGCCGACGATATTGAGGAAACCGGCTTCCGCCCATTCGCGAATTTGCGTCGCCATGGTGTCGGCATCCAGATCGTATTCACCGAAGGCGTTGGGCAGACCGGCGTTCGGGTGCGCGGTGACGTAGCATTCAGCGATGCGCGACAGCTCCTGGACATACTGCCGCAGTTCGTCCGGCCCGAGGGCGCAGTTCAGACCAAACGATAAGGCTTCGGCGTGGCGCAGCGAGTTATAAAAGGCTTCGGTGGTCTGTCCGGAAAGCGTGCGGCCGGAAGCATCGGTGATGGTGCCGGAAATCATCAGCGGCAGGTCAACCCCCAACGCCTCCAGCTCCTCTTTCACCGCATAGATGGCCGCTTTGGCGTTCAGAGTATCAAATACCGTTTCAATCAGGATCAGATCCACACCACCTTCCACCAGCGCCCGGGTGGATTCGCGATAAGCAGCCACCAGCTGGTCAAAGGTAATATTACGGAACGCCGGATCGTTCACATCAGGTGAAATAGAGGCGGTACGGTTGGTCGGGCCAAGCACGCCCGCGACGTAGCGCGGTTTTTCCGGCGTGCGGGCCGTCCAGGCGTCGGCGCTGGCGCGAGCCAGCTTCGCCGCGGCAAAGTTGATCTCTGCCGACAGGGATTCCATCTGGTAATCCGCCATCGCGATGGTCGTCGAGTTAAAGGTATTGGTCTCAATGATATCCGCGCCAGCCTCGAAGTAGGCGTCGTGGATCTCGCGGATCACCTCGGGCTTGCTGAGCACCAGCAGGTCGTTGTTGCCTTTCAGGTCGCACGGCCAGTCAGCAAAGCGCTCACCGCGAAAGTCCTGCTCACTCAGACGATAGCCCTGGATCATGGTGCCCATGCCCCCATCCAGAACCAGAATACGTTCTTTTAACTGCTGATGCAGTTGCTCAACTTTGCTGCTCACACTTGCTCCCGACAACGCTCAACTCAGGCCAAATAGCCAACAAACCATACTGGCATAAACCACCGGAGCGGAAAAGACAACAACAGGCAATATGAGACATGTTCAGCTTCACTCCTCCGATGAGTCCGGTTGTGATTGCATTATCGCCAAATAAAACGAAAATCATTTCCACGATACAGAAAAAGGAGTCCGCGATGGCCACTACCCCCGTTCCCGCGAAACGCGGCAGAAAACCCGCGGCTGCCACCGCCCAGCAGGCTGGCGGTCAGGTTCAGTCGCTGACCCGCGGCCTGAAATTACTCGAATGGATTGCTGAGTCCCACAGCAGCGTCGCGCTGACCGAGCTGGCGCAACAGGCGGGTCTACCCAACTCCACCACACACCGTCTGCTGACCACCATGCAGCAGCTGGGCTTCGTCCGCCAGGTCGGTGAGCTGGGACACTGGGCCGTCGGGGCGCATGCCTTCGTGGTCGGCAGCAGCTTTCTGCAAAGCCGCAATCTGCTGGCCATTGTCCACCCGATCCTGCGCCAGCTGATGGAAGATTCCGGTGAAACGGTGAACCTGGCGGTGCTCGATCAGAGCGACCACCAGGCGATCATTATCGATCAGGTGCAGTGCACCCAGCTGATGCGTATGTCGGCGCCGATCGGCGGTAAACTGCCGATGCACGCCTCTGGCGCCGGGAAGGCGTTTCTCTCGCAATTGAGCGAAGAGCAGGTCACCAGCCTGCTGCACCGTAAAGGGCTGCATGCCTATACGCATGCCACGCTGGTCTCCCCGCTACATCTGAAGGAAGATTTAGCCCAGATCCGCAAGCGGGGTTACTCTTTCGATGACGAGGAGCACGCGCTCGGTCTGCGCTGCGTCGCCGCCTGCATTTACGATGAACATCGCGAACCGTTCGCGGCGATCTCCATCTCCGGACCCATCTCGCGTATGACCGATGATCGGGTAACCGAGCTTGGCGCGCTGGTCATTAAGGCCGCGAAAGAGGTCACGCTGGCATACGGCGGGGTTAAATAAAGAAAGATTAAGTAGCCCGGCCGAGCGAAGCGACGCCGGGGAAGCACGGCACAAAACCCCGGCGTCGCTTCGCTCGGCCGGGCTACATCAGCCATAGCGCACGCTAAAACGCTGCTTACGCCGGTAGGCGTAGACATCTTCCACATGGCCGTTTTTAATCCGCGTCTGCAGTTCGCGCCAGTAGTCCGCGCGCAGCAGGTCGGCATGCATCTCCTCAAACAGCGGCCCAATGCGCGGGTCGGCGCACAGCCAGTGGCGGAACTCCTCCGGAAACACATCCCCCGGCGAGACGCTATACCACGGCTCGCTGGCCAGCTCATCCTCCGGATAGCGCGGCGGCGGGATCTGGCGGAAATTCACCTCCGTCATATAGCAGATTTCATCATAGTCGTAGAACACCACCCGGCCGTGGCGGGTGACGCCGAAGTTTTTAAACAGCATATCGCCGGGAAAGATGTTGGCGGCAGCCAGCTGGCGGATAGCATTGCCATACTCTTCTACCGCATCACGCAATGCCTGGCCATTAACCTGCTCCAGCCACAGGTTGAGCGGCACCATTCGCCGCTCAATATAGAGATGGCTGATGACGATGCGGTCGCCGAGATCGGTGAGTTTGTTCCCCGCTTCCGTCTGCAACAGCGCCAGCAGCGCCGGCGCGATTTGCCGTTTATCCAGCACGAAATTTTCAAACTCCTGGGTATCCGCCATCCGCCCGACGCGGTCATGCTCCTTTACCAACTGATAGCAGGCGCGCACGTGGGCGGCGGTCATCTCTTTCTGCGGCGCGAAGCGGTCTTTGATCACCTTAAACACCCGGTCAAACCCCGGCAAGGTAAACACCAGCATCACCATCCCGCGAATGCCCGGCGCTTCAATAAACTGCTCATCGCAGCGAGTAATGTAGTGCAGATATTCGCGATAGCTTTCGGTTTTGGCGTGCTTCTGACAGCCAATCGCCATGTACAGCTCGGCCGTCGTTTTACCTGGCAGGATCTCACGCAGCCATTCCACCAGAGCGCCGGGCAACGGCGCATAAACCATGAAATAGGAACGCGCAAAGCCAAAAACGATGCTCGCTTCGGCATGGGTGGTCAGGCAGGTATCGACAAACAGCTCGCCCTCATCGCTGCGGTGGATCGGTAGCAAAAAAGGCAGCGTCGCCATCGGCATCACCAGTTTGCCCACCAGCCAGGCGGCTTTATTTCGATAGAACAGCTCGTTGGCGACCTGCAGATGACAGGTGGCGAGCAGTTCCTCCCCCAGCGCCTCCTGCAGACTGGCAATGATATAGCCGATATCCCGCGCTTTGTTCTGCCACGGTAACCGCAGCGGCAAATCGGACAGTACTTTGCCCAGCAGGTGCGACCAGCCGCGTTCCGGAAAAAAATCTTTCGCCAGCGGTCGCGGGAGGGTGCGAAAGGGGCGCTCGGGCTGCGAACTGAAAATAAAGAGCCGCTCGGGGGTCAGCGAGCGGTGGTCAAACAGTCGGCAGTAGACCGAATTGAAAAAGCTCTCGGCAATTTCAAAGCGAGGGTAATCCGGCAAAAGTTGGGTGTACTGCTGTTTCACCCGCAAAAGAAAATCGACGTCGGTACTTTTCCCTTCGGTAATGCAGCGCAGCTGCTCTACCACCAGGCCAACGTGGTGATCGTAGAGATGGATACGCTGCTTCATCGCCTGCTGCACGGCGTGCCAGTCAGCCTGTTCAAAGCGCTGCTGCGCGCCGGAGGTCACCTCGAGGAAACGGCCGTACTGGGCGTCGAATCCCTGTAAAATGGTTTGGGCAATCAGTAGTTCCAGGCCACGCGTCATCGCTTTCCCCCATCCGGCACCACGTCAGGCCGGATGGCGCGCTCGCTTATCCGGCCTGCATCCCTTCCCAGGCCCGGTCAGCGTCGCGCCGCCGGGCATGGCTCAAAACTGATCTTCTTCGGTCGAGCCGGTCAGCGCCGTCACCGATGAGGCGCCGCCCTGGATAATGGTGGTGACTTTGTCGAAGTAGCCAGTGCCCACCTCCTGCTGGTGCGAGACGAAGCTATAGCCTTCCGGCGCGGCAGCGAATTCCGGCTGCTGCACTTTCTCAACATAGTGGCGCATCCCCTCACCCTGAGCGTAGGCATGGGCGAGGTCGAACATGTTGAACCACATGCTGTGGATCCCGGCGAGGGTAATAAACTGGTATTTGTATCCCATGTCCGACAGCTGCTGCTGGAAGCTGGCGATGGTTTTATCGTCGAGATTTTTCTTCCAGTTAAATGACGGCGAGCAGTTATAGGCCAGCAGTTTGCCTGGGAAACGTGCATGAATAGCCTCGGCAAAGCGGCGCGCCTGCTCAAGATCCGGTTTCGACGTTTCGCACCACACCAGATCCGCATACGGCGCATAAGCCAGCCCGCGACTGATCGCCTGCTCGATCCCGGCGTGGGTGCGGAAGAACCCTTCGCTGGTGCGATCCCCGGTAATAAACTCACGATCGTACGGATCGCAGTCTGAGGTAATTAAATCCGCAGCGTCGGCATCGGTACGGGCAATCACCAGCGTCGGGACCCCCATCACGTCGGCTGCCAGACGTGCCGCAACCAGCTTCTGAATCGCCTCCTGAGTCGGGACCAGCACTTTACCGCCCATATGACCGCACTTCTTCACTGACGCCAGCTGATCTTCGAAGTGAACAGCCGCTGCACCGGCTTCAATCATCGATTTCATCAGCTCAAAGGCGTTAAGGACGCCGCCAAAACCGGCCTCCGCATCCGCCACGATCGGCAGGAAGTAGTCGATATAACGCGGATCGTTCGGTTCAATCCCGACCGACCACTGGATCTGATCGGCGCGGCGGAAAGTGTTGTTGATCCGATCCACCACCGCCGGTACCGAGTTGGCCGGATACAGAGATTGATCCGGGTACATGCTGGACGCCAGGTTAGCATCCGCCGCCACCTGCCAACCTGAGAGATAAATGGCTTCGATGCCGGCCTTTGCCTGCTGCAAGGCCTGGCCGCCGGTCAGCGCGCCGAGACTGTTGACGTACCCTTTTTTCGCCTCACCGTGCAGCAGACGCCACATTTTCGCCGCGCCAAGCTGCGCCAGCGTGCATTCCGGATTCACCGAGCCGCGTAACTTCACTACCTCTTCCGCGCTGTACGGGCGGGTAATACCTTCCCAGCGCGGGTTCGTCCACTCTTTGTTTAATTCTTCGATTTGTTGGGTACGGGTTTTCATGTGCAGATGCTCCATATAATTTCCTGGCTCCCCAGGCTCATTGGTGAAGGACTAAATGGCGAACAACACCTTCTGGCGGTTAGGCCAACAGGCGGTAGCCCGGTAATGTCAGAAAATCAATTAGCTCGTCGGAGGTGGTGATCTGCTCCATCAGTCGCGCCGCATCGTCAAAGCGGCCGTGGCTGAAGCGGTGCTCTCCCAGCTCCTCCTGAATCACCATCAGCTCTTCCGCCAGCCACTGGCGGAACAGCGCCTTAGTAACCGGGGTACCATCGTTCAGGGTTTTCTGATGATGGATCCACTGCCAGATAGAGGTGCGCGAGATCTCGGCCGTCGCGGCGTCTTCCATCAGGCCATAAATCGGGACGCAACCGTTGCCAGAGATCCAGGCTTCGATGTACTGCACCGCCACGCGAATGTTGGCGCGCATCCCGGCTTCCGTACGCTCGCCCTCGCAGGGGGCCAGCAGCTGTTCGGCGGTAATTGGCGCATCCTCATTACGGGTCACCGAGAGCTGATTCGGCTTATCGCCCAGCACGCGGTTAAACACCGCCATGGCGGTATCCGCCAGCCCCGGATGAGCGATCCAGGTCCCATCGTGACCGTTGTTCGCCTCCAGCTCTTTATCGGCGGTGACTTTATTCAGCACCTGGCGGTTACGTTCGGCATCTTTGCTTGGGATAAACGCCGCCATGCCGCCCATCGCAAACGCACCACGTTTGTGGCAAGTCTTAATCAACAAACGTGAGTAGGCGCTGAGGAAGGGTTTATCCATCGTCACCACCTGACGGTCAGGCAACACGCGGTCCGGATGGTTTTTCAGCGTTTTGATATAGCTGAAGATGTAGTCCCAACGGCCGCAGTTCAGGCCAACAATATGGTCGCGCAGCGCATGCAGGATCTCATCCATCTGGAACACCGCTGGCAGCGTCTCAATCAGCAGCGTGGCCTTGATGGTGCCGCGCGGCAGGTCAAAGCGATCTTCCGTAAAGCTGAAGACATCGTTCCACCATGCCGCCTCCTGCCAGGCCTGGGTTTTTGGCAGATAGAAGTAGGGACCGCTCCCCTTCGCCAGCAGCGCCTGGTAGTTATGAAAGAAATAGAGCGCAAAATCGAACAGACTGCCGGGGATAGCCTCATTACGCCAGGTGACGTGTTTTTCCGGCAGGTGCAGGCCGCGCACACGGCATACCAGCACGGCGGGATTGGGCTGCAGCTGGTAGATTTTGCCGGCCTCGTTGGTGTAGCTGATGGTCCCGTTCACGGCATCACGCAGGTTAATTTGGCCATCAATGACTTTACGCCAGTCAGGCGCCAGCGAATCCTCAAAGTCCGCCATAAAGACTTTGACGTTGGCATTCATCGCGTTAATGACCATTTTGCGTTCGACGGGGCCGGTGATTTCAACGCGGCGATCCTGCAAATCCGCAGGGATACCGCGAATAGTCCAGCTTCCATTTCTAATGGAAGCGGTTTCCGAAATGAAATCCGGAAGTACACCTTCATCAATGGCCTGCTGCTGCTGCTGACGCGCGGCCAGCAGCTTATTACGCGCCGGCGCAAAGCGGCTCACCAGTTCCGTCAGAAATTCTACCGCCTCAGGCGTTAAGATCTGCTTCTCCTGCTCGCCATAGGGCTGACTAAAGGCCAGTTCATCGGTGATTGTCGCCTGCTGCGTCATTGTGCTGTTCCTCTTGGTTGATCCGCTGGAAGCGAGCGAAAGATCGTTGTGTAGTTTTCGCTCAGCACAATTAAGACTACTCAATTAATTTTCAAAATCAAAAACAATTTCCATTTTAATTTTAAAATACAATTAACATGTTGATAACAATAGAATTAAAGTTATCATTAGCCGTGAAGTGAATTTCGGAAATAAAAAAGGCACCCGAAGGTGCCAGAGGCAAAGTGCTGAAACGCTTTAGGATCGTTTCGTGTAGAGTATTACTCTAACGTAGGATTCATATGTCGCAGATCGTATGGTGTAATCTGGTAGACATAATAGTTAAGCCAGTTAGCGAACAGCAGATTGCCGTGGCTCCGCCAGGTGGCGCGCGGTTTGTTCTGCGGGTCGTTTTGCGGAAAATAGTTGTAAGGCACCTCTGGATCCAAACCGGCTTCCACGTCGCGGAAATATTCGCTTGCCAGGGTATTGGCATCGTACTCCGGATGGCCGGTGACAAAGGCTATACGCTTATCTTTGCTGGCAAACAAATACGCATCGCCCTCTTCCGTCTCCGCGAGGATCTCGAGATCGGTGTAGTCGCGGATAAGCCCCGCCGGAAAATCAGCATAGCGTGAGTGCGGGGCCAGGAAAGAGTCGTCGAAGCCGCGGGTCAGTAAGGCGTGTGGATGCAGAATATGGTGTTCATAGACGCCGGAAATCTTTTCGGCGCGGGTCTGCTTGGGAATGCCGTACAGAATATTCAGCGCGGCCTGAACCGCCCAACAGACGAACAGCGTGGAGGTGACGTGATCCTTCGCCCACTCCAGCACCTGTTTGATCTGTGGCCAGTAAGCAACATCGTTAAACTCAACCAGGCCTAAGGGGGCTCCGGTGACAATCAGGCCATCAAAGTTCTGATCGCAGATCTCATCGAAATTGCAGTAAAAGTTATTCAGATGCTCCGTCGGCGTATTACGCGACTCACGCGCATCAATACGCAACAACTGGATGTCCACCTGCAGCGGAGAGTTCGACAGCAGACGCAGGAACTGATTTTCCGTCTCGATTTTCTTCGGCATCAGGTTGAGGATTAACACCTTCAGGGGGCGAATTTCCTGAGTCGTTGCACGCGTTGCCGTCATCACAAAGACGTTTTCATTGCGCAAGAAATTGACGGCTGGTAGCTCGTCCTGCACCCGAATTGGCATAACTGTATTACCTCATAGCATACGTATAAACGTTTAGACATCCAGATAGCTGAAGATAACCAGGAATCGGGTGAATGTCGAGTCTGCATGTTCACGGTGAGAAAATTTCACGGCGCGCGTTGAGTTAGAATATAAGAATGAAGAAAAGGAGAAAATATGGTTATTAGCATCCGCCGTTCCCGGCCTGATGAAGGGGATAAACTGATTGCGATATGGTGTCGGTCGGTCGACGCCACGCACGATTTTCTGTCAAAAGCGTATCGAAAGGAGCTGGAGGAGATGGTACGCGCATTTTTACCGGAGGCTCCGCTGTGGGTAGCGGTTAACGCCCAGGACGAGCCGATCGCCTTTATGCTGCTTACCGGAGAGCATATGGACGCGCTGTTCGTCGATCCGGATGTCCGCGGCTGTGGCGTGGGGAAATTGCTGATTGAGCATGCGCTGTCGTTAACGCCGAAGTTGACGACGAATGTGAATGAGCAGAATGAACAAGCGGTCGGGTTTTATCAGAGGATGGGTTTTAACGTGACAGGACGTTCTGAGACGGACGATCTGGGGCAACCGTATCCATTATTGAATTTGATACATGAGCCGCAGGCTGAAGCAGACGAAGATTGACGTCGCAACTGCTGACTCTTAGACAGGGGCTTCCCCGGAGGCGGTGCTGCGCACCTTATCCGGGCTACCAGTCGGCCCCGGTTTGTAGCCCCGGTCAGCGCAGCGCCACCGGAGAGATATACCCACACAGCAAAAAACCCCGCACCTTTCGGCACGGGGTTCTTTTTTAACGCAAAACAAAAAGCTCAGTCTTTCGACTGAGCTTTCTGCTTTATTTGATGCCTGGCAGTTCCCTACTCTCACATGGGGAGACCCCACACTACCATCGGCGCTACGGCGTTTCACTTCTGAGTTCGGCATGGGGTCAGGTGGGACCACCGCGCTGTCGCCGCCAGGCAAATTCTGTTTTATCAACACGTCACCCGGACGCATCGATTAATCTGTATCATGCTGAAAATCTTCTCTCAAATCGCCAAAACATCTTCGGCGTTGTAAGGTTAAGCCTCACGGTTCATTAGTACCGGTTAGCTCAACGCATCGCTGCGCTTACACACCCGGCCTATCAACGTCGTCGTCTTCAACGTTCCTTCAGGAGACTTAAAGTCTCA
>NZ_PION01000007.1:0-334862 GCF_002810615.1 Klebsiella sp. G-Nf4
TGAGACTTTAAGTCTCCTGAAGGAACGTTGAAGACGACGACGTTGATAGGCCGGGTGTGTAAGCGCAGCGATGCGTTGAGCTAACCGGTACTAATGAACCGTGAGGCTTAACCTTACAACGCCGAAGGTGTTTTGGCGATTTGAGAGAAGATTTTCAGCGTGATACAGATTAGTCGATGCGTCCGGGTGACGTGTTGATAAAACAGAATTTGCCTGGCGGCGACAGCGCGGTGGTCCCACCTGACCCCATGCCGAACTCAGAAGTGAAACGCCGTAGCGCCGATGGTAGTGTGGGGTCTCCCCATGTGAGAGTAGGGAACTGCCAGGCATCAAACAAGTGAAGAGCCCATCCTGACGGATGGGCTTTTTGCGTTTCAGTGGACCGGCAGCATGCCGGCATGTGTCCCCGGTGGCGCTGCGCTTACCGGGGCTACAAACCGGGGCTGACTGGTAGCCCGGACAAGGTGCGCAGCACCGCCTCCGGGGAAAATCCTGCCATACCCGCACCATTATCTTCATTCAAAGCAAAATAAAACCCCGCCATGGCAATCCCTTCACCATAATCCACTTTTTCCTTGCTCCTGCGCTGGCGTTGATCGCGAAAACTGCTCTTACGAAAAAAAATGTGAATGCAATCACATATAAAAATATAACAATTATATAACATTTAGTTCACTAACTAATTTGTCTACGTGACGTGGTACGCCCGACAAGACAGATTGCAGTCTTTGCTGGAGCAATATAACAATGACAGAAAGTAGCATTACCGAACGGGGTGCGCCGGATCAGGCCGATACCCGTCGTCGTATTTGGGCAATAGTTGGCGCTTCCTCGGGAAATCTGGTTGAATGGTTTGATTTTTACGTTTACTCATTCTGCTCGCTCTATTTCGCCCACATCTTCTTTCCATCCGGAAATACCACCACCCAACTGCTGCAGACGGCAGGCGTATTTGCCGCCGGATTCCTGATGCGTCCCATCGGCGGATGGCTGTTTGGTCGAATCGCCGACCGCCGCGGACGTAAAGCCTCCATGCTTATCTCGGTCTGCATGATGTGCTTTGGCTCACTGGTGATTGCCTGTCTGCCAGGTTATGCGGTCATCGGCACCTGGGCTCCGGCGCTGCTGCTGCTGGCACGTCTGTTCCAGGGGCTGTCTGTTGGCGGAGAATACGGCACCAGTGCGACCTATATGAGTGAAGTCGCGGTGGAAGGTAAGAAAGGCTTCTATGCCTCCTTCCAGTACGTTACGCTGATTGGCGGTCAACTGCTGGCGGTATTAGTGGTTGTGGCGCTCCAGCAGGTGCTCAGCGATGAAGATCTCCATGCCTGGGGATGGCGTATTCCTTTTGCTCTCGGGGCGGTACTGGCTATCGTCGCGCTGTGGCTGCGTCGCCAGCTGGACGAAACCTCAAAGCAGGAGACCCGGGCGTTGAAAGAGGCTGGCTCATTTAAAGGGTTGTGGCGCAATCGCCGGGCCTTCGCGATGGTGTTGGGCTTTACCGCCGCCGGATCGCTGACCTTCTACACCTTTACCACCTATATGCAAAAGTATCTGGTCAATACGGCGGGTATGACGGCCGGTACCGCCAGCGTGATTATGACCGCGGCGCTGTTCGTTTATATGCTGGTTCAGCCGCTGTTCGGTGCCTTTTCGGATAAGGTTGGCCGCCGCACCTCCATGCTGTGCTTTGGCGTGCTGGCGACGTTATTTACCGTGCCTATCCTCAGCGCCCTGCAGAATGTGAGTTCACCGTATGCTGCCTTCGGGCTGGTGATCTGTGCCTTGCTGATTGTCAGTTTCTATACCTCGATCAGCGGTATCCTCAAGGCTGAGATGTTCCCGGCTCAGGTTCGCGCGCTTGGGGTAGGGCTTTCCTATGCCGTCGCGAACGCGTTGTTCGGCGGCTCTGCGGAGTATGTCGCGCTGTCGCTTAAGTCGGCGGGGATAGAGCACGCGTTCTACTGGTATGTGACGGTGATGGCGGCCATCGCCTTCCTGGTCTCTCTCATGCTGCATCGCAAGGGGAAAGGCCTGCGCCTGTAATGCTTACTGGTGCGCCAGTTGCCACACAGCATAGCCGGTGGTCGCGCCAGCGACATCCCAGGCGAAATCCTTCCAGCTCCAGCCGCTCCCAGCCGGGCGGCTGTCCCAAAGCTCTTTTGACGCGCCGAGGCTGATGGAAAACATCAGGCCGATGGCGGCGCTGCGGTCCCGGCTGTAACCCTGATGTTGCGCATACTCATTGCCGGCGGCAGACAGCATCGCCGAGGCCAGAAAATGCTGGGCTTTGTCCTGACCGGACCACGCATCATTTGCCATGTGGCTGCAGCCCGTTAACAGCAGCGATGTCATCACTATTATCGAACGCATAGCGCTTCCAGAAAAAAGCCCCGTCGACGCGGGGCTGATAGTCAGAGAATACGGCTGATCAACCGGTCAATGCGGATCCGTCGCAGGCGGCGGATCAGTTTTCGCACTTTAACCGGATAGTCGGCGATACTTTGCAGGTCGCGATAATGTTTCACCACCGTGGTGTGGGTGCGGATGAGCTTGAGCTCTTTCTCCCGCATGGCCCCCAACTGCTGCTTTGGATCGTGGATCAGAATGGCGTTTTCCAGATCGAGCCGCCAGGCGCGCGGGTTGAGGTTGTTGCCGGTGAGTAGCATCCACTCATCGTCAACCCACATGCCTTTCAGGTGGTAGCTGTTATCGTCATCCTTCCACAGGCGGACGATCAGCTGATCGGTATTGACATAATATTGCAGCCGGCTGAGGAAACGCCGCAGGTTGATCTCATACAGATAGGGAAGCGCACCGATAATTTTAAACGGCTGATCTTCCGGAATGTAGAAATCGTTAGCGGTTTTATCGCCGACAATAATCTCCACCTGCTTACCGTCCCGCAGCAACTGGATGATATTTCTCACCAGTACGGCAGGGAGGTTGAAGTAGGGGGTACAAATCGTCAGCTTGTGCTCGGCACAGGGCATCAGGTGAAAGATGGTTTTATTCAGCAGGCTGGATTTACCCAGACCTACCAGCGGGGTGACGGAGAGTTCTTCGTCACCAGCGGTGCCGACAAAATGGTAGCTGCGGTCGCGGAGCTCCTGACGGTACTGGCGAATGTCGTTTTTGATTTCCGGGCTTTTTGGCCGATCCGGTCTGTCGAGACGATTAACGCCGCGCCCCTGAACCAGATTATTGTCGACCCAGTCGAACATGACATCCGCCATTTTGCCGTTACGGATGCACTGATAGCGGTCATAACGGTACTTGTCATGCTGATGCAGATAAACATCGTTCAGGCTGGCGCCGCTGTAGAGGACGCTGTCATCGATAATAAAGCCTTTGAAATGGAGAACGCCGAGCGCCTCCCGGGTATTAATCGGCACGCCGTAAACGGGGATATCCACACCTGGGTTTTCATCGGCCATCCGGCAATACCAGTCGGCATTGGTATTGGAGGCGGCGGCGCCGATACGACCACGTTGAGCGCGGTGCCAGTCTACCAGAACGCGGACATCCAGTTCCGGACGCTGGCGTTTGGCGTCGTAGAGAGCCTGCAAAATTCCTTTTCCGCCATCATCTTGCTCCAGATAGAGCGCAATAATGCATATACGCTGAGTGGCGTGGGCAATCCGGGTCAGTAATGCTTCCCTGAAATCCGCAGGGGCGTAAAAGAACTCTACATCATCAACTGACTGAGAAAGCTTAGGGAGTTGGGCAAGGTGTTGTTGATGTTTATTACGCTTAAATTTTGACAACATCACAGTGCGTTTCTTCTCTGTTTATTGAAGGGTCTTCTGTACCATGCAGACGACGTAAGCGGGCAATAATACCATTACTACCCGCTAATGTGGTCAACAATTGCGGTCAGCGTGGCGCGATTATCCCTGATTCAGGGGCAGCGATAGACTGACAATCCCATCTTCCAGCTGAATATCAACGGTGAATCCCAGCTTTCTGGCCAGGCCGATCATGCCTCTGTTATTCGGCATCGTAATGCCATTCAGGCGTTGCAGGCCATGGCTTTGCGTATAGGCGATCAGCTTTTCCAGCAGCCTTCGCCCCAGGCCTAACCCTTTTAAATCTGAACGGACCAGAACGGCAAACTCGGCGTCAATATTGTCGGGATCGGATATCGCCCGCGTTACGCCGAGAATTTCGCTCTTCTCTGCGGTGGTCCTGACGGCAACAAACGCCATTTCACGATCGTAGTCGATCTGCGTCATGTTGGCTAAATCGTCGTGGGTAAATTCGTTGATCTCACTAAAATAGCGATAATAGAGATCTTCTTTGGTGACCTGAGCGATAAACGCGAGTAGCTGCGGCTCATCTTCCGGGAGGATCGGCCGAAACAGGCAGCGATCGCCATTTTTCATCACCACCCACTCCTCCTGCTCGTGCGGATAGGGACGAATCGCAAGGCGGCTTTCACTGTCGCCGTCAAAGGGGGCCAGGCCCAGTGTGACGTCCAGCGCCGTAAACTCGTTACCGGAGGCGAGCAGGGGATGAATGTCCAGGCGCTGGATCTCCGGGCAGTCGACGATCAGATTCGATACCTGAACCAGCAGCTGGCTTAGGCCCGCGATATCCAGCGGGCGCAATGCGCTGCGACCGCGGATCTTTTTATTTTTGATCGCCTGGATCACCAGATAACGCGCCAGGTTCATATTCAACGGCGGCAGCGCCACCGCGGCCTGATCCTCGGCCCGCCACTCCACGCCGCCTTCGCCCAGCATAATCAACGGGCCGAAGACGGGATCGTGCTCAACCACCACTCTCAGCTCCTGGGCGCCGGCGCGATTAGCCATACTCTGCACCAGCAGACCATGGATGCGCGCCTGGGGCCAGGCCAGTCTGACGCGATCGATCATCGCATCTGCCGCTTGCTGCACTTCGGCGGCGGTACGCAGATAGAGCATGACCCCCTGTACTTCCGATTTGTGCGGGATATCCGGAGAACGCAGCTTCAGGGCGACCGGATAGCCTATCTGCTCAGCGATATGCACTGCTTCTGCGCTGTCGGCTGCAATCCATGTCGGCAGAGTATGGATGCCATAGGCTCGTAGCACCGGGCTGACTTCGTGGGTATCCAGCGTGGTGGCGCCATCATCTATCGCTTGCTGCAGCAGAGCATGCGCCTCGCTGGTATTGGCGGTTAACGAGTCTGGTAGCACCGGCGTCTCGCGCAGTTGTTTCTGGTTGCGACGGTACTCAACCATATGCATAAAGGCGGTGATCGTCCCCTCTGGCGTACGGTAGGTAGGGAGGCCGGCATCGCTGAATAAACGTCGCGCTTCCTGCGAGGAAAATTCGCCGCACCAGTTGGTCAGCACAGTGACATATTTACCGCGCGGATGATGCTTCAGGGCGTCAATCAGGGCCAGCGCACTCTCCGTGCCCGGCGCGGCCGCGCTGGGCGAGTGGATCACCAGCAGCGCGTCATAGTCCTGACTGTTGAGCAAAATATTCACGGCCTGCTGATAATGTTCGCTGCTGGCATCATCGCGCAGATCTAACGGGTTGGCGATCTCGACGCCAACCGGCAACGCCTGGCGCAGGGCGTCGCGGGTCTCCTCGCTGAGGACCGCCAGTTTGCCATTACGCAGCCAGAGTTCATCTAGCGCCAGTGCCGCCGGCGCCGCGCCATTGCTGACGATCATCAGCTTTTCACCACGCAGCGGGCGCATATGGCTGAGCGTTTCCACGGCGGAGAACAGCTCATGGGTGTCCTGCACCCGCAGCAGGCCAGCACGCTGAATGGCTGCATCCCATGCCGGATCCATCCCGGAGTTGACGTGCAACAGCTTTTGCGCCGCGGGACTACGGCCGCTTTTAATCACCAGGATAGGCTTGTTTCGCGAAGCGCTGCGCGCGGCGGAGACAAACCGACGCGCGTCGCTAAGATGCTCGAGGTAAAGCAAAATGGCGCTGGTCTTGCTGTCGCGGGCCAGAAAGTCCAGCAGGTCATCGACATCAATGTCCAGGCTATCGCCCAGCGCGATGAAGTAGGAAAAGCCCATCTCGCGCTGCTGCGCCCAGTCAAGGATAGTATTAGAGACGGCGGCCGACTGCGAGATAAAGGCCAGTTTACCGCGGTGGATCGCGACCGGCGAGAAGCTGGCGTTCAGGCCTTGCCACGGCGCCAGCAGCCCCAGACTGTTTGGGCCGAGCAGGCGCATCTGATAGCGGGTGGCGCATTCGAGCAGCGCCGGATACTGTTCCGGCGGCGAAGAGAGAATGATGCAGGTTTTACACCCTTTCTGCCCTAAGGCTTCGAGCAATTCGATATTACGCCGGGCGTTAGTACAGAGCACCGCCAGATCCGGCGTAAACGGCAGGCTCTCAATCGTGGGCCATGCCAGCACCCCGAGCACCGCCTTCCAGGCAGGGGTCACCGGCAGTACCGGGCCATTGAAACCGCCGGCTAACAGGTTGCGCATCATGAGATAGCCAGCGCGCTGCGGCTTCATTGATGCGCCAATAACGGCGATGGACTTTGGTCGCAGCAGTGCTTCCAGGCCTCGTTGGCTCATACCGGTCTCCTTTCATCCCAGTGACCGAATGATTTTAAACGTTTTCCACCTGGTCCGCTGTGATGCTGCCCTTATGCTGGGTTTTTCCCGCCAGATAGCGGGTCCGAAAGCGGGTGAAGTGCTCGCCAAGCGCAGCGGCGGCCGGGGCATCTCCCGCCAGATCCAGCAGGGCGATGGCCACTTCCGCAGTACAGTATTGTCCGTCGGCGTGCGCCTCGCGCAGATGGTAGGCAGAGATGCGTGACAAATCGACGGAGATTATCGGCAGCGCGTCAAGATAAGGGCTCTTGCGGAACATTTTGCGCGCTTCGGTCCAGGTGCCGTCGAGCATAATAAACAGCGGCGGCTTGCCGGACGGCGGCGCGCTCAGGACCTGGCGCTCCGGCCCGGCATAGGAGGCAGGGAAAACCACCATCGGTTGATAATCAGGATGAGCGACCAGATCGAGCAGCGCCTGCGGCGGCTCGGTTCTCGACCATTGATAAGCCTCGGTATCAGGCAGAATATCGGCGATGAGCCGGCCAGTGTTGCTGGGCTTCATCGGTTCCGTATCAAACATCACCAGGCAGAAGCGGCTGGTGGCCTGCGCTGGCACTATTGTTGCGCACAGGCACTGCTTGAGCGGCAGCAGGCAGCGCTGACAGCGGCGGATGCGGTTGCCGCGAGCAAGGAAAGGCCGGGTAGCTCGCGCGAGGCGTTCAGCGCGCAGGCGAAGGACTGCGTTTTCAATCATGGGAGTCGCTAGTGAAAAACGCTATTGTCGCAGAGGTGAAAACGGGGCACAAGCAGTGCCCCGGAAGGATTATTGTTGGCCGGCTTCGTTCAGCCAGCTGTCAAATGGCGCTTTTGGTACCGCGCCATTCAGCATGTCGATCACTTCGCCATTTTTGAACATCATAATGGTCGGGATGCTGCGGATACGAAACCGGGCGCTAAGCTCACGTTCCGCTTCGGTGTTGACTTTCACAAAACGCATCTTCCCGCTACGCTCTTCCGCGACATCTTCAAAGATCGGCGCGAAGCTACGGCAGGGGCCGCACCATGGCGCCCAGAAATCGACAACGACCGGTAGATCGTCCTTTAAGAGTTTATCCAGCGTTGCCCCGGTCGCGTTGATGACGTCGCCGTCAAAAAGATCGTGACCGCAGCGTCCGCACTTTGCGCCATCCGCGCTACGATCGTCCGGGAGGCGGTTCAGAGCCTGACAACTGGCACAAACGGTATTCATAACTAACCTCTGGTTATGGGTTGCAACGTGGCACGTGGCCGATATGTTTCTGTGATGTTACATATTATCGATTAAGTGTTATTTAAGGACAATGCGTTTTGTTCGATGAGTGCAATAGAGGCCGGCTTTTAAACGAAATCATGGCGAAGCGATGACACATCGGGTAATCTGCGCGCTTCGCGCAGCGCAGGTGGAGAAAATTGATGAGCGACGAACTGAAAAATAAAAGCGGCAAGGTCAAAGTGATGTATGTCCGCAGTGATGATGATTCTGACAAACGTACCCATAACCCACGAACCGGGAAAGGGGGAGGTCGTCCAGGAAAATCTCGTGTTGACGGCCGCAGCCGCCCTGCGCGCGATGAACGAAACAGCCGCGGCGACGATCGCAAACGTGACGACCGCAAACGTGACGACCGTAAGCGTGATGATTTTCATCGCGACGATGCGTCCCCATGGCGCACCGTTTCCCGCGCCCCTGGCGATGAGACGCCGGTAAAAGAAGATCACGGCGGGATCAGCGGGAAGAGCTTTATCGATCCGGAAGTGCTGCGTCGTCAGCGTGCGGAAGAAACCCGCGTGTATGGCGAAAATGCCTGTCAGGCCCTGTTCCTGAGCCGTCCGGATGCCATTGTTCGCGCCTGGTTTATCCAGAGCGTCACGCCGCGCTTTAAAGAAGCGCTGCGCTGGATGGCGGCCAACCGTAAGGCCTATCACGTGGTGGACGAAGCTGAGCTGGCGAAAGCCTCCGGCACCGAGCATCACGGCGGCGTCTGCTTCCTGATCAAAAAACGCCACGGCACCTCTGTCGCCCAGTGGGTAGCAAAGGCGGCAGAAGAAGATTGCGTTCTGGCGCTGGAAGATGTGGGTAACCCGCACAACCTCGGGGCGATCATGCGCAGCTGCGCGCACTTCGGCGTGAAGGGCGTGGTAGTTCAGGATGCTGGCGTGCTGGAGTCCGGGGCGGCGATCCGTACGGCAGAGGGCGGTGCGGAGCATGTTGAGCCGATCACCGGCGACAGCTTTATCGATACCCTGGATCAGTTCCGCAAAGCGGGCTACGCGATTGTCTCAACGTCCAGCCATAATGGTACGCCGCTGTTTAAAGCCGAGCTGCCGAAGAAAATGGTGCTGGTGTTAGGCCAGGAGCGTGATGGTCTGTCCGATGCGGCGATTTCCAGCTCTGATCTCAGCGTCGCCATCGACGGTACCGGCAATGTCGAAAGCCTGAACGTCTCTGTGGCGACCGGCGTCCTGCTGGCAGAATGGTGGCGTCAGAACAAGGCGTAATTCGCCTGCCTGAATGCGAAAAAGCCAGCTGATGCTGGCTTTTTTTATGGCTCGATCACTCGCTTTCTGCGGGAAGGACCGGCATCCAGTCAATCGGCGCTTCGCCGCGGTCAGCCAGCCACTGGTTGGTCTGTACGAAATGGTTACTGCCAAAGAAACCGCGATGCGCAGAGAGCGGCGACGGGTGCGGCGCCTTTAGCACGCAGTGGCGCTGACGATCGATAATCGCGCCTTTCTTCTGCGCGTGAGAACCCCACAGCAGGAATACCACCCCCTCGCAATGCTCATTGATTAACGCGATAACCTTATCGGTAAAGGTCTCCCAGCCGAGGCTGGCGTGCGAGTGCGCCTGTCCGGCGCGGACGGTCAGAACCGTATTAAGCAGAAGCACGCCCTGGCGCGCCCAGCTTTCGAGGTAACCGTGAGTGGGGCGGGTAAAGCCGGGGATCGTGGCCTCCAGCTCTTTGTACATGTTCAAGAGCGATGGCGGGATCGCGACGCCCGGGCGAACCGAGAACGCCAGACCGTGCGCCTGACCCGGGCCGTGATAGGGATCCTGGCCGAGAATGACGACTTTGACGTCGCCCAGTTCGGTAAAGCGAAACGCATTGAAGACGTCTTTTTGCGGTGGGTAGATGGTGATCCCGGACTGGCGCTCTTCGGCGACGGTCTTCAGAGTATTGAGAAAATAGGGTTGTTGCTTTTCATCCGCCAGCACGTCATGCCAGGTTAAAGGGGTGCTCATCTTGCTCTCCTGCAAAGGGTCATCGCTATAGCTTAACGGCTTCTTTCTACAGAACAAAATCGGCACGGCTTGATGATGGCTTTTATGCAAAAAAAATTGAAAATTTACAAAATTATTTATGACACCCCATGGCGTAACTTGATGTAAAACAATAAAATCCCCCTATACCCACTTTGCACGAGTGGTTTTTATTGATTTATATCAAGGAATGCCGCGGGTGCGGCTGATATATATACACTCATACAACAATGGTTTTACCAATTGGCCGCGAAGAGGCCAAAATCGAATAAACACTGCCTGGGAGGCATCAAATGATTACTGGTATCCAAATTACTAAAGCGGCAAACGACGACCTGCTGAACTCTTTCTGGCTGCTGGATAGCGAAAAAGGCGAAGCGCGCTGCCTGTGTGCCAAAGGTGGTTTTGCGGAAGATGACGTGGTTGCAGTGAGCAAACTGGGTGAAATCGAATACCGTGAAATCCCGGTGGACGTGAAACCAGAAGTTCGCGTGGAAGGCGGCCAGCACCTGAACGTTAACGTGCTGCGTCGCGAAACCCTGCTGGACGCGGTTGAGCATCCGGAAAAATACCCGCAGCTGACTATCCGTGTTTCCGGCTACGCGGTACGCTTCAACTCTCTGACCCCGGAACAGCAGCGCGACGTCATCGCCCGTACCTTTACCGAAAGCCTGTAAGACTGAAGCCAGATGTGAAAACGCCGGGATATCCCGGCGTTTTTTTACTCTTCGTTGGACGTTGATGGCGTCCCGGTAGCGCTTGGTTTACGGCGCTTACCGATATTTTTCGTATCGCGGTGGCGTTTCTTCACCCGCGGTTTCTCTTTTTCTTTCTCTTTTTTCTCGGCGCGCTTCGCCAACACTTTCTTCGACGGTTTACCGGTTAACTTCTCGCTCGGCGCGCGGGTTTTTGGTCGCAGTTCATCAATCACGCGGGCCTTCAGCGGTTCTTCAACATAGCGGCCGATTTTGCCCAGCAGCAGGTGGTCATGCGCTTCAACCAGCGAAATAGCGATGCCTTTTTTACCGGCGCGGCCGGTACGACCGATACGGTGCAAATAGATATCAGCGGTGCGCGGCATGTCGAAGTTAAACACGTGGCTGACATCCGGGATATCAATACCGCGCGCGGCGACGTCGGTGGCGATCAGCACGTTCACGCGACCATCGGTCAGGCGTTTAATCGCTTCGTTGCGCTTAATCTGCACCATCTCGCCTTCCAGCCAGCAGGTGGTGATCCCTGCTTCGTGTAGCTTAGCGGCCAGTTCGTGAACGCGCTCGCGCTTACGAACAAAGACGATGGAGCGGGTTGCTTCCGGCTGCTTCAGCAAATTAATCAGCAGCGCGGTTTTATGCTCGATATCGTCGGCGCGATAGTACCACTGATGTATTTTTTTACGTTCGCGGGTCGATGGGGTGGCGGAGACTTCAACCGGCTCTTCCAGCAGACGTTCGGCAAAATCTTTGATCGCATCGCCTTCCAGCGTGGCGGAGAACAGCATGGTCTGCTTGCGCCAGCGGGTTTCACCGGCGATGGTTTCGATATCCTGGGCAAAGCCCATGTCCAGCATGCGGTCGGCTTCATCGAGGATCAGGGTCTCGACGGCGCGGCAGTCAAAGTTCTCTTCTTTAATATATTGCAGCAGGCGACCGGTGGTAGCGACCACGATATCCTGGTTTTCGCTGAACACTTCCGCGTGGTTCATGTACGCTACGCCGCCGGTAATGGTGGCGATGTCCAGATGGGTATGCTTCGCCAGCTCGCGGGCGTGGTCAGCCACCTGCATCGCCAGCTCGCGGGTCGGCGTCAGGATAAGAATGCGCGGCGGCCCGGATTTCTTACGCGGGAAATCGAGCAGGTGCTGCAACGCTGGCAGCAGATACGCCGCCGTTTTACCGGTGCCGGTCGGCGCTGAACCGAGAATGTCACGGCCATCGAGCGCAGGCGGAATAGCGGCGGCCTGAATGGCTGTCGGGCGAGTGAAACCTTTATCCTGGAGGGCCTCCAGCAGGTTTTCGTCGAGTTCAAGTTCGGAAAAAGTCGTTACAGTCATGTTCTACCTCTGAGTGGGCCGCCGATTATAGACGTTACTGACGTAATGTTCATCTGTTTGTAAGGCTATCTGTTCTCCGGTATTGTGCATAGCCTTACGTTCAGGAGTTTTTGTCGGCAAGGTTATTGAGGATGTCTCAGTCGAAGTTTGCGCTGCCGCGCAATGGTTTTACCTTCAAACAGTTCTTTGTCGCCCACGATCGTTGCGCGATGAAGGTGGGCACTGATGGCATTTTGCTTGGTGCCTGGGCGCCGATTGCCGGGGTGAAGCATGTGCTGGATATTGGCGCGGGCAGCGGCCTGCTGGCGCTAATGCTCGCCCAGCGTACCGGCCATGAAGTGCATGTCGATGCGGTCGAACTGGACGAGGAGGCAGCCGCTCAGGCGCGGGAAAATGCCATCGCGTCGCCATGGTCTTCGCGCATAGAAGTCTGCCAGGCCGATATTCATCAGTGGCAGCCGTCGCAGACCCGGCGCTATGAACTGATAATCAGTAACCCGCCTTTTTTTGCCGAAGGGGTGCCATGCGCTACCTCGCAGCGGGAGCAGGCGCGGTATACCACGATGCTCGATCACGCCTCCCTGCTGACCTGTGCCGCAGAGCATATCACCGAAGAAGGTTTTTTTTGCGTGGTGCTGCCGGTGGATATCGGTAATGCGTTTATCGAGCGGGCAACGGCGATGGGGTGGCATTTGCGACTGCGCACTGACGTGGCGGAGACCGAACTGCGGCCGCCGCACCGGGTGCTGCTGGCGTTCTCCCCGACGGCAGGAGAGTGTTTCAGCGACAGGCTGGCGATCCGCGGGCCAGAGCAGCAGTATTCCGAAGGGTTTACTGCTCTGACCGAGGATTTTTATCTCTTTATGTGAGCCAGAGGCGACAGTATTGAGGGGCCGCTGTTCGGCAGCGGCTGCGGATAGTCGAGGGTATAGTGCAGTCCGCGGCTCTCCTTACGCAACATCGCACAGCGTACGATAAGCTCCGCCACCTGCACCAGATTGCGCAGCTCCAGCAGATTATTCGAGACGCGGAAGCGGGCGTAATACTCATCCAGCTCCTGCTGCAGCATGGTAATACGCCGCAGGGCGCGCTCCAGTCTGCGCGTCGTGCGCACAATGCCGACATAATCCCACATCAGCAGGCGTAGCTCATGCCAGTTGTGCTGGATAACCACCAGTTCATCCGGGATCTCCACCTGACTTTCATCCCACGCCGGCAGAGTGGTGACCTTCTGGGCCAGCGGCAGGCGCCGGGCAATGTCCTCGGCGGCGGACCAACCGTAAACCAGACATTCCAGCAGCGAGTTTGAGGCCATGCGGTTCGCGCCGTGCAGCCCGGTATAGCTGACTTCGCCGATGGCGTATAAGCCATCGACGTCAGTACGGCCATTATCATCCACCATCACGCCGCCGCAGGTGTAATGCGCGGCGGGGACGACCGGCACCGGATCTTTGGTTAAATCAATTCCCAGACCGAGCAGCTTTTCGTAAATCATTGGGAAGTGCTGGCGAACAAACGCCTCGGGTTTATGGCTGATATCAAGGAACATACAGTCAACGCCCAGGCGCTTCATTTCATGGTCGATGGCGCGGGCGACGATATCGCGCGGGGCCAGCTCGCCGCGCTCGTCAAAGTCCGGCATAAAGCGGGTGCCGTCCGGGCGTTTAAGGTGGGCGCCTTCGCCGCGCAGCGCTTCAGTAAGCAGGAAATTACGTGCCTGTGGATGATACAGTGCGGTGGGGTGGAACTGGTTGAATTCGAGATTGGCTACCCGGCAGCCCGCCCGCCAGGCCATCGCAATACCGTCTCCGGAAGAGACGTCGGGGTTAGTGGTATATTGATAAACCTTGGCAGCCCCGCCGGTCGCAAGCACTACCGCCTTCGCGCTGCAGGTTTCCACCCGCTCTTTATTGCGGTTCCAGATCCAGGCCCCGACCACCCGGCGCGTGCCCGACAGGCCAATCTTATCCGATACGATCAAATCAACGGCATTGCTGCGCTCAATGATGCGGATATTTGGATGGGCAAGGGCTTTATCGACCAGCGTCGTCTCTACCGCTTTGCCGGTAGCATCGGCGGCGTGAAGAATGCGTCGATGGCTGTGACCTCCTTCACGAGTAAGATGGTAGCTCTCTTCGCCATTGGCCTGAACCTGGGTGTCAAACAGCACGCCCTGATCGATAAGCCATTGTACGCATGGTCTGGCGTTGCTGGCGACGAAGGTGACCGCATGGCGATCGCAGAGTCCCGCGCCGGCGATCAGCGTATCTTCAACATGGGATTCAATACTGTCCGTCTCATCAAAGACGGCGGCAATTCCGCCCTGCGCATAGAACGTAGAACCTTCGCTGATCGGTCCTTTACTCAGTACCGTCACCGAACTGTGCTCCGCCAGGCGCAGCGCGAGAGAGAGACCGGCAGCGCCGCTGCCGATAATCAACACATCACAAGAGAAGTCAGGAGTGGTATTCATCGTCTTTGTTTAATTTACTAAACACATTTAGCTCACAATAGCACCAGCGCGTGAGGAATCGTACATTTTTTTTGCCTGGTGTTGTGACGGCTAAACAGAAGGGGCCGGGAAAAGGGGCGTTGTGCGGTAAAAAAGAGAAGTGGAGCAGGTTGTTAGCATTGGATTTTATAGTGAAATAAACACTGTGTTACGATACCCTTCAGTCGGGCCTGCGCTTTTTCTTATTGACTAACCTGTTGTTTAGCAACCTGGGCATATAATGATTGATAACGATCTGCCGCCGTTGCCAGACAAAAAACAAAAGCGTAACGGAACTTTATTGTTTTCATGCACTCCAACAGTCAGCTTGCTCATAATGCAGATTTTGGGTGGTGTTTTGAAGACGCATGGGAATTGGGTTTGGGGAGACATTACCTCGGATGAGCGAGCAGTTAACGGATCAGGTCCTTGTTGAACGGGTCCAGAAAGGAGATCAGAAAGCGTTTAATTTGCTGGTGGTGCGCTATCAGCATAAGGTCGCGAGTCTGGTTTCCCGCTATGTACCGCCGGGCGATATCGCTGACGTTGTTCAGGAATCGTTCGTTAAGGCATGGCGTGCGCTGGACTCTTTCCGGGGAGATAGCGCTTTTTACACCTGGTTATACCGTATCGCCGTCAACACGGCGAAGAATTATCTGGTTGCTCAGGGACGCCGTCCGCCGTCCAGCGATGTTGACGCCAACGAGGCGGAAAACTTCGAAAGCGGCGGGGCGTTGAAAGAAATTTCGAACCCTGAGAACTTAATGTTGTCAGAAGAACTGAGACAAATAGTTTTTCGTACCATTGAATCGCTCCCGGAAGATTTACGCATGGCAATTACGTTACGGGAGCTGGATGGCCTGAGCTATGAAGAGATAGCCGCTATCATGGATTGTCCGGTTGGGACGGTGCGTTCGCGTATCTTCCGGGCGCGAGAAGCTATTGATAATAAAGTTCAACCGCTTATCAGGCGTTGACGATAGCGGAATACTGGAAAAGGGTATCAGGCATGCAGAAAGAACAACTTTCGGCTTTAATGGATGGTGAAACGCTGGATAAAGAACTGCTCAACGAGTTGAGCCGTTCCTCTGAGATGCAAAAAACCTGGGAGAGTTATCACCTCATTCGCGATACGCTGCGTGGCGATACCGCAGAGGTGCTGCAATTCGATATCTCCGCCCGGGTGATGGCCGCCATTGAAAACGAGCCCGTTCGTCAGACGGCGCCGCTTATTCCTGAATCTCAGCCCGCACCGCACCAGTGGCGGCAGATGCCGTTCTGGAACAAAGTGCGTCCATGGGCCAGCTCACTCACCCAAATGGGCGTTGCCGCCTGCGTATCGCTTGCGGTTATCGTCGGCGTCCAGCACTATAATGGGCAGTCTGATGCGACTCAGCAGCCAGAGGCGCCAGTGTTCAATACCCTGCCGATGATGGGTAAAGCGAGCCCGGTAAGCCTTGGCGTACCGGCTGACGCATCAGCAGGTAGCGGCCAGCAGGCGCAGGTCCAGGAACAGCGCCGCCGGATTAACGCCATGTTGCAGGACTATGAACTGCAGCGCCGCCTGCACGCTGAGCAGCTGCAGTTTGGCCAGGCCCAGACTCAGCAGGCAGCAGTCCAGGTGCCGGGTTATCAAACTTTAGGAACGCAATCGCAGTAATGAAGCAACTTTGGTGTGCCATGTCGCTCATGGCAGGCAGCCTGTTGTTCTCTGTCAACGCCTCGGCTGATACATCGTCCGGGGCGTTGTTGCAGCAGATGAACCTGGCCAGCCAGTCCCTCAATTATGAGCTGTCTTTCGTCAGCATCAATAAACAAGGCGTTGAGTCGCTGCGCTATCGTCATGCGCGACTGAACAATCAACCGCTGGCGCAGCTGCTGCAGCTGGACGGTCCGCGCCGGGAAGTGGTCCTGCGCGGCACGGAAATCAGCTATTTTGAACCCGGTCTCGATCCGTTTACCCTGAACGGCGACTATATCGTCGATTCGCTGCCGTCGTTAGTTTACAGCGATTTCAAACGCCTCTCCGCGGCGTATGATTTTATTTCCGTTGGTCGTACCCGTATCGCTGACCGCCTCTGTGACGTGATCCGCGTCGTAGCTCGCGACGGTACGCGCTATAGCTTTATCGCCTGGCTGGATGCCGAGACCAAACTGCCGCTGCGTGTCGATTTGCTCGACCGCGACGGCGAAACGCTCGAGCAGTTCCGGGTTGTCTCCTTCAACGTTGGCGATAACGTCAGCGCCAGCATGGAGACGCTGGCAAAAGCGAATCTACCGCCGCAGCTGTCCGTCCCTGAAGGGGGCGACAAAGCCAACTTCAACTGGGCGCCAACATGGCTTCCCCAGGGGATGGCTGAAGTTTCCAGCAGTCAGCGCCGTCTGCCCACTTTTGACGGTCCAGTCGAATCACGTCTCTATTCCGACGGCTTGTTCAGCTTCTCGATCAATATCAACCGCGCCACGGCGGCCAGCAGCGACCAGCTGTTGCGCACCGGCCGACGTACCGTCAGCACGACGGTACGCGATAACGCGGAGATCACCGTGGTGGGCGAACTGCCGCCGCAGACGGCGAAGCGTATCGCTGACAGTATTAAATTCAAGGCAGTACAATGATTAAAGAGTGGGCCACCGTGGTTTCCTGGCATAACGGCGTGGCGCAGGTGCACTGCGACGTTAAAGCCTCCTGCAGCAGCTGCGCTTCCCGTGCCGGCTGTGGTAGCAGGGTGTTAAACAAGCTGGGACCGCAGACCAGCCATACCATTAGCGTGCCCTGCGAGCAGCCGTTGGCAGCGGGGCAAAAAGTGGAGTTGGGGATCGCCGAAAGCAGCTTGCTGGGCTCAGCGCTGCTCGTCTATATGGCGCCGCTGGTGGGGCTGTTTATGATGGCGTCCATTTTCCAGGTGCTGTTTGCCAGCGATATCGCGTCACTTTGCGGTGCGTTGTTGGGCGGCGTCGGCGGCTTCCTGGTGGCGCGCGGTCTGTCGCCGCAGCTGGCTGCTCGCCAGTCATGGCAGCCGGTGATTTTAAGCGTCGGTTTGCCGCCTGATCTACTGCGTGTTGATACGCCTTCCTCTGAAATGGGGCAGTGATTTCACTGTCCTTCACCTTTATTTACTCTTCCTGTTACAACGCCACAATTTCTGCCGTTATGCTGGATCTAACAGCATTTCCTGGTTTCGCGGATGTAGTGTAGAATGCGGCGTTTTCGGATTAAAAAACGTCAGGCACAGTACAGCGGCCTCATGATACTCGTAAGGCATAATTAACTCTAAATATGAAGAATATACGTAACTTTTCGATCATCGCTCATATCGACCACGGTAAGTCGACGCTGTCTGACCGTATCATCCAGATTTGCGGTGGCCTTTCTGATCGTGAAATGGAAGCCCAGGTTCTGGACTCCATGGATCTTGAGCGCGAGCGCGGGATCACCATCAAGGCGCAGAGCGTCACTCTGGACTACAAGGCCAACGACGGTGAGACCTATCAGCTGAACTTTATAGACACCCCAGGCCATGTGGACTTCTCTTATGAAGTGTCTCGTTCCCTCGCCGCGTGCGAAGGCGCGCTGCTGGTGGTGGATGCCGGGCAGGGCGTAGAAGCTCAGACCCTGGCCAACTGCTACACCGCCATGGAGATGGACCTCGAAGTCGTTCCGGTGCTCAACAAGATCGACCTGCCTGCGGCCGACCCTGAGCGCGTAGCGGACGAGATTGAAGACATCGTCGGTATCGACGCCCACGACGCGGTTCGCTGTTCAGCGAAAACCGGTGTTGGCGTGCCGGATGTGCTGGAACGTCTGGTGCGCGACATTCCGCCGCCGGAAGGCGATCCGGACGCGCCGCTGCAGGCGCTGATTATCGACTCCTGGTTCGATAACTACTTAGGCGTCGTGTCGCTGGTGCGTATTAAAAACGGCACCATGCGAAAGGGCGACAAAATTAAGGTGATGAGCACCGGCCAGGTCTATAACGCTGACCGTCTGGGCATCTTTACCCCGAAACAGGTTGACCGTACCGAGCTAAAATGCGGCGAGGTAGGCTGGCTGGTGTGCGCCATTAAAGACATCCTCGGCGCGCCGGTGGGCGATACCCTGACCGCGGCGCGTAATCCAGCGGATAAAGCGCTGCCGGGCTTCAAAAAAGTGAAGCCGCAGGTCTATGCCGGTCTGTTCCCGGTGAGCTCTGATGACTATGAAAACTTCCGTGATGCGCTGGGTAAACTGAGTCTGAACGATGCTTCCTTGTTCTATGAGCCGGAAAGCTCAACGGCGCTGGGCTTCGGCTTCCGCTGCGGCTTCCTTGGTCTGCTGCACATGGAAATCATTCAGGAGCGTCTGGAGCGTGAGTACGATCTGGACCTGATTACCACGGCCCCGACGGTAGTCTACGAAGTGGAAACCACCTCCAAAGAAGTTATCTACGTCGACAGCCCATCCAAGCTGCCGCCGCTGAATAATATCCAGGAGCTGCGTGAGCCGATCGCCGAGTGTCACATGCTGCTGCCGCAGGAGTTCCTCGGCAACGTGATCACCCTGTGTATCGAGAAGCGTGGCGTGCAGACCAACATGGTTTACCACGGTAAACAGGTGGCGCTGACCTATGAAATCCCGATGGCGGAAGTGGTTCTCGACTTCTTCGACCGTCTGAAGTCTACCTCTCGCGGCTATGCGTCGCTGGATTACAACTTCAAACGCTTCCAGGCCTCGAACATGGTGCGTGTTGACGTGCTGATCAACGGCGAGCGTGTCGATGCGCTGGCGCTGATCACCCACAACGACAACGCCCCTTATCGTGGTCGCGAACTGGTCGAGAAGATGAAAGAGCTGATCCCGCGTCAGCAGTTCGATATCGCCATTCAGGCGGCTATCGGCAACCACATCATCGCGCGCTCTACTGTGAAACAGCTGCGTAAAAACGTCCTGGCGAAATGCTACGGCGGCGACGTCAGCCGTAAGAAAAAGCTGCTGCAGAAGCAGAAAGAAGGTAAGAAGCGTATGAAGCAGGTCGGTAACGTTGAACTGCCGCAGGAAGCGTTCCTCGCCATTCTGCACGTTGGTAAAGACGGCAAATAATTAAGGAGTTGGCATGGCGAACATGTTTGCCCTGATTTTGGTCATTGCGACCCTTGTGACAGGGCTGTTGTGGTGTCTGGATAAGTTCATCTTCGCACCAAAACGTCGTGAGCGTCAGGCCGCTGCTCAGGCAGCGACCGGCGAGCAACTGGACAAGAAAACGCTGAAGAAAGTGGGCCCGAAACCGGGCTGGCTGGAAACTGGCGCCTCGGTCTTCCCGGTGCTGGCGATTGTGCTGATTGTGCGTTCGTTTATCTATGAACCTTTCCAGATCCCGTCAGGTTCGATGATGCCGACCCTGCTGATTGGCGATTTCATCCTGGTGGAGAAATTCGCTTACGGCATTAAAGATCCGATCTACCAGAAAACGCTGATCGAAACGGGTCATCCAAAGCGCGGCGACATCGTGGTGTTTAAATATCCGGAAGATCCGCGTCTCGACTACATTAAGCGCGCGGTGGGATTACCGGGCGATAAAGTCACCTACGATCCGGTTGCCAAGCAGGTCACTATTCAGCCGGGCTGCAGCTCCGGACAGGCCTGCGGCAACGCGCTGCCGGTGACCTATTCCAATGTTGAGCCGAGCGATTTCGTTCAGACCTTCTCCCGCAGCAACGGCGGCGAAGCGTCCAGCGGTTTCTGGCAGTTGCCGAAGGGCGAAACCAAAGCTGACGGCATTCGTCTGACCGAGCGTCAGGAGACGCTGGGCGACGTCACGCACCGTATTCTGATGGTGCCGATTGCCCAGGATCAGGTTGGGATGTACTACCATCAGTCCGGTCTGCCGCTGGCCACCTGGATTGTACCGCCCGGTCAGTATTTTATGATGGGTGACAACCGGGATAACAGCGCCGACAGCCGCTACTGGGGCTTTGTGCCGGAAGCGAACCTGGTCGGAAAAGCGACCGCTATCTGGATGAGTTTTGAAAAACAGGAAGGTGAATGGCCGACCGGCGTGCGGTTATCGCGCATTGGTGGAATTCATTAATTTCCCCTGTTGAATTCACGTCGCTGCGATAACCGCAGCGACGTGAATTATTTAATATTTAAATCCATTCAAACTAACGACATCACGTGTCGTTGCGTATAGAATATCCCCCCGAAGTTTTTGGTTGTCGCTCTGCCGGGTGACACTGCACACGAAAGCGTATTGGACTGTTTCAACTTGCTGTATGAAGCGTATGCTCAGGTCGGTTTCGTGTGCTGCATCTTTGACGCATTCATTTATTGGTAACGCATGAACCCCATCGTAATTAATCGGCTTCAACGAAAGCTGGGCTACACTTTTCATCATCAGGAGCTGTTGCAACAGGCATTAACTCACCGCAGTGCCAGCAGCAAACATAATGAGCGCCTGGAGTTTTTAGGTGACTCCATTTTAAGTTTTGTGATCGCGAATGCGCTCTATCATCGTTTTCCTCGCGTAGACGAAGGCGATATGAGCCGCATGCGCGCGACGCTGGTGCGTGGCAACACGCTGGCGGAGATCGCTCGCGAGTTTGAACTGGGCGAGTGTCTGCGCCTCGGGCCGGGCGAACTGAAAAGCGGCGGTTTCCGTCGCGAATCCATTCTCGCTGACACCGTTGAAGCGTTAATTGGCGGGGTTTTCCTCGACAGCGATATTCAGAACGTTGAACGCTTAATCCTCTCCTGGTACCAGACCCGTCTGGACGAAATCAGTCCGGGCGATAAGCAAAAGGATCCGAAGACGCGTCTGCAGGAGTATCTGCAGGGACGTCATCTGCCGCTGCCGTCCTACCTGGTGGTCCAGGTGCGTGGCGAAGCGCACGATCAGGAATTTACTATCCACTGCCAGGTCAGTGGCCTGAGTGAACCGGTGGTTGGCACAGGTTCCAGCCGTCGCAAGGCGGAGCAGGCTGCCGCCGAACAGGCGCTGAAAAAACTGGAGCTGGAATGAGCGAAGAAAAAAGTTATTGCGGATTTGTCGCCATCGTTGGTCGTCCAAACGTTGGCAAATCCACGCTGTTGAATAAGCTGCTTGGGCAGAAGATTTCGATCACTTCCCGAAAAGCGCAAACGACGCGTCACCGCATCGTCGGTATCCATACCGAAGGGCCGTATCAGGCGATTTACGTCGATACCCCGGGCCTGCATATGGAAGAGAAGCGTGCCATTAACCGCTTAATGAACAAAGCGGCCAGCAGCTCAATTGGCGATGTTGAACTGGTCATTTTCGTGGTGGAAGGCACTCGCTGGACGCAAGACGACGAGATGGTGCTCAACAAGCTGCGTGACGCGAAAGCGCCAGTGATCCTCGCGGTCAATAAGGTGGATAACGTGCAGGACAAAGCGGAGCTATTGCCGCACCTGCAGTTCCTCGCCAGCCAGATGAACTTCCTCGACATTGTGCCGATCTCTGCGGAAACCGGCACCAATGTCGATACCATCGCGGCGATCGTGCGTAAGCATCTGCCGGAAGCGATCCATCACTTCCCGGAAGATTATATTACTGACCGTTCACAGCGCTTTATGGCCTCTGAAATCATCCGTGAAAAACTGATGCGTTTCCTTGGCGCTGAACTGCCGTACTCCGTGACCGTGGAAATCGAACGTTTCGTGACCAACGAGCGCGGCGGCTACGATATCAACGGCCTGATCCTCGTCGAGCGCGAAGGGCAGAAGAAGATGGTGATTGGCAACAAAGGTGCCAAAATTAAAACCATCGGTATCGAAGCGCGTAAGGACATGCAGGACATGTTTGAAGCACCGGTACACCTCGAGCTGTGGGTCAAAGTGAAATCCGGCTGGGCCGATGACGAGCGCGCCCTGCGCAGTCTCGGTTACGTTGACGACCTCTGAGTTAACGCAACGTGGATGGATGGCAGCGCGCCTTTGTCCTGCATAGCCGACCGTGGAGCGAAACCAGCCTGATGCTGGACGTCTTCACGGAAGAATCGGGTCGTGTGCGCCTGGTGGCCAAAGGCGCACGCTCCAAACGCTCTAATCTCAAAGGCGCTTTACAGCCCTTTACCCCCTTACTGGTTCGCTTCGGCGGCCGCGGCGAGGTCAAAACCCTGCGCAGCGCGGAAGCCGTCTCGCTGGCGCTGCCGCTCAGTGGTATCACCCTTTACAGCGGCCTCTACGTTAACGAGCTTATCTCCCGCGTGCTGGAGCACGAAACTCGCTTCTCCGAACTCTTTTTTGACTATCTGCACTGCATTCAGGCGCTTGCCGGAACCAGCGGCTCGCCGGAGCCCGCGCTGCGGCGTTTTGAGCTGGCGCTGCTCGGGCACCTGGGCTATGGCGTGGATTTTCTTCACTGCGCGGGCAGTGGTGAGCCGGTGGACGACGCCATGACCTACCGCTATCGCGAAGAAAAGGGCTTTATTGCCAGCCTGGTGATTGATAACAACACGTTTACCGGGCACCATTTGAAAGCGTTGGCGAGTCGCGAGTTTCCGGATGTTGATACGCTGCGCGCCGCGAAGCGCTTTACCCGTATCGCCCTGAAGCCCTATCTCGGCGGCAAACCGCTCAAGAGCCGGGAATTGTTTCGCCAGTTTATGCCCGCGCGAAAGGTGCGGGCGGCTAATACGAATAATGATTAACGAGGATTGTCATGGCTGAATTACTGTTAGGGGTCAATATTGACCATATCGCGACCTTGCGTAACGCGCGCGGCACCGCCTATCCGGATCCGGTTCAGGCAGCTTTCATTGCCGAGCAGGCCGGCGCCGACGGCATCACCGTGCATCTGCGTGAAGACCGCCGCCATATTACCGATCGCGATGTGCGTATCCTGCGCCAGACGCTGCACACCCGGATGAATCTTGAAATGGCGGTCACCGAAGAGATGCTGACGATCGCCTGCGAAACCAAACCGCACTTCTGCTGCCTGGTGCCGGAGAAACGTCAGGAAGTCACCACCGAAGGCGGACTGGACGTGGCCGGGCAGCGCGACAAGATGCGCGATGCCTGCCAACGCCTGGCGGATGCCGGTATCCTGGTCTCTCTGTTTATCGATGCGGATAACGAGCAGATCAAAGCGGCGGCGGATGTTGGCGCGCCCTATATCGAAATTCACACCGGCTGCTATGCCGATGCCAAAACCGACGCCGAGCAGGCGAAGGAGCTGGAACGTATTGCCAAAGCGGCCACCTATGCCGCCAGCCTTGGCCTGAAGGTGAATGCTGGCCACGGTCTGACCTACCATAACGTGAAAGCGATTGCTGCGCTGCCGGAAATGCATGAGCTGAATATCGGCCATGCGATTATCGGTCGCGCAGTGATGAGTGGCCTGAAAGAAGCGGTCGCGGAAATGAAGCGTCTGATGCTGGAAGCGCGCGGCTAATGGCCATTCTCGGGCTGGGTACCGACATCGTCGAGATCGCCCGCATCGAAGCGGTGATCGCCCGCAGCGGCGATCGCCTTGCCCGCCGGGTGCTGAGCGACCATGAATGGAGCATCTGGGAGCAGCATCAGCAGCCGGTGCGTTTCCTGGCGAAACGCTTTGCGGTCAAGGAAGCGGCGGCGAAAGCGCTGGGAACCGGGATCCGTAACGGACTGGCGTTTAATCAGTTCGAGGTTTACAACGACGAGCTGGGCAAGCCAAAGCTGCGGCTATGGGGTGAAGCAAACCTTTTGGCTGAACGAATGGGGGTAAGGGCTATTCACGTTACTCTCGCCGATGAACGCCACTACGCCTGCGCCACGGTGATTGTCGAAAGCTAGCCAGGGGGCGGTTAAATTTTATCCGCGTGGTGCATCAGCACGAATTTGTCCCACAGCTGTTCTTCACTCTCGATGTGTGCCGGATCTTTCAGGATCGTATTCGGGATCGGGCACACTTTCTGGCAGGTTGGCGTGTCGTAATGACCCACGCACTCGGTGCAGCGGTCGCTGTTAATTTCATAAATGCTATCACCCATCGAAATGGCCTCATTCGGGCACTCCGGTTCGCACATATCGCAGTTGATGCATTTTTTGGTAATTAACAGCGCCATCAGGAAAGTCTCAGAAACAATACAAACAGGGCGGGCATTATACGCCCATTTTCTGCTCAGACCAGCTTTTTCACCAGCGCTTCGCTATGGCTCATACTCAACAATCCCGCTGGACTAAAGATGTACCGGGTACATTTATCAGCTTGATTGTTGTACTCGGTACACTTATGATGATTTTATAATCATCATACGCAGGATGCGGTATGTACACTTTTATTGAGCTGCAGGGTTTCAGTAAACGGCGTCAGGCGCTTCTACCGGATGACGAGTTTCGCGTTTTTCAGGAGATGTTGATTGAGGATCCTGAGGCTGGCGATACCATCGTAGGGACTGGGGGATTTCGAAAAATTCGCTGGAACCGACCGGGGATGGGCAAGCGTGGCGGGGTGAGAATTATTTATTACAATGTGACGCGTAAAGGGCGAATTTATCTGGCATTGGTCTATCCCAAAAATGAGCTGGATGATTTAACGGAAGAACAAAAGAAGATGCTGAAGCAGTTATCCGCTATGCTGGTATCCCGCTGAGGTTCTGTCACTCCCACAAGGCAACGGTGCCAGTTGTGGTGTCCACGAGGGCGATGAGGTACAGATGAAAGACGAGTTATTTGCCGATCTGCTGGCCAGTGCAGAAGAAATGGTAAGAATTGAAAAAGGTGAGCAAACGCCAGAGCCGCAGTATGTTCACACTTTTAGCCCGATTGATGTGAAAGCGATTCGCGAGGCTACCGGCTTAAAACAGCAGGATTTTGCTCTCGCCGTAGGCGTTAGCTATGACTTAGTTAAAAGCTGGGAAACTAAACGGCGCGAGCCAACCGGCGCCCCGAGAAAATTGCTGCTTTTATTACAGCTCAATCCTTTTATTATCAATCACCTTAAAGCAATTTAGATTTTTGATACTCATAATGGGCGTGGCAGTATTTTCTGACGCCCATTTTCTGCTCAGACCAGCTTTTTCACCAGCGCTTCGCTATGGCGAATGCGCTCCGGCGCCCGCTCCAGATCCTGCTGCACCAGCCCCATAAATAGCAGGTCGGTGAGCATCATTTGCGCGCTGGTGGAAGAGATGGCCGCGCTGCGCGTCGCCTGTTCTTCGGCAATGGTATACAGGCAGTGGGTTGCCTGCTGCTGCAGGGCGTTAGGGCTAAAGCCGGTGATCGCCAGGATCTTGCAGCCCACACGCAGCGCTTCGCCTGCCGCCATATTGATCTCCCGGCGCTCGCCGGAGTAAGAGATCGCCAGCAGCAGATCGTCGCTGGACATGGCCTGCACTGTCGCCAGCAGGGCGTGCATATCCTGCTCAGAAACAGCGTTGATGCCGATCTTCATCAGCTTCCAGCTAAAGTTACGCGCCACCAGACCGGATGCGCCGATGCCGGTGACGATCACCCGCCGGGCGTTTCGCAGGAGCGTGACCGCTTCCCGTAACGTCTCTTCGGTGTTGACGTCCAGTGAAGCATGCATGGCGGCGACATTGTCTTTAATCAGTTTCTCGCCCACCAGTCGCAGCGGGTCGTCACCGCGAATGTGGTTATGCACCGGGACGGAGTGCGGATCCGGGCTGCTCGCCAGCGCCTCACTGAGGGCCAGCTTCAGTGCCGGAAAGCCTTTGAATCCCAGCTTCTGGGCAAATTTAACCACGCTGGACTGACTCACACCGGCTTCCGCCGCCAGCTGCTGCGAGCTGAGGTGCCGGGTCTCATCGGGCTGGCTCAGAATATAATCGGCCAACTTTTTGTCGCTCGCCGCCAGGGTGGGATAGCGCTGACGAATACGCGTTAAACAGTTCATTGGAGCTCCGCTGGAGCCGTCCGGCTCGTGACTGACAGAATTTTTATTCGATTATAAGGGGTATACCACGAATTAAAAATTCTTGAGCCACAATTTTTCCTTAGCCTGCTACTTTAATTCTTCCTTAACGGCAGGGGATGTTTTCCCTCTTCGCGGCGTAAGGCTGTTAAGCTTAACCTAACGAGAAGCGAGTCCTGACATAAGGAGGCAGTTTGCAGCACAATGAACGGAAAGTGGTGTTTTTCGATCTGGATGGAACCTTGCATCAGCAGGATATGTTCGGCAGTTTCCTGCGCTACCTGTTGCGTAATCTGCCGCTAAACCTGCTGCTGGTGGTGCCGATGGTGCCAGTGATCCTTGTCGGTCTGGCGGTTTGTGGGCGGGCGGCGCGCTGGCCGATGAGTCTCCTGTTGTGGGCATCAACCTTTGGCCGTCGTGAGGCGGTACTGAAGCGACTGGAAGCGGAATTTGTCGGCTGGTTTCGCCATCATGTGACGGCGTTTCCGGTGGTTCATGCGCGGCTCACGGCGTACCTGACCAGCACCGATGCCGACGTCTGGTTGATCACCGGCTCGCCGCAGTCGCTGGTGGAGCAGGTCTATCGCGATACCCTCTGGCTGCCACGGGTCAATCTGATTGCCAGTCGCACCGCGCGCCGCAGGGGCGGCTGGGTATTGACCCTGCGCTGCCTGGGGCATGAAAAAGTGGTACAACTGGAGAAAAAGATTGGCGCGCCGCTGCGGCTGTACAGCGGCTATAGCGACAGTGAGCAGGACAACCCCTTGCTCGGCTTTTGCCAGCATCGCTGGCGGGTAACGCCTCAGGGAGAGCTCCAGCAGCTGGAGTAATAGTGTGTAATTGATAGCGCCCATGTATAATGCGCCCCGCTTTTTCTGCTGGAGTGGCCGCTGTGTCTGACCTCGAAATCAATGATGAATACTGGATGCGTCATGCCCTGACGCTGGCAAAGCGCGCCTGGGAAGAGGGCGAGGTGCCGGTGGGCGCGGTGCTGGTGCATAACAACCAGGTCATCGGCGAGGGCTGGAACCGGCCGATCGGCCGTCACGACCCCACCGCTCACGCGGAAATTATGGCTTTACGCCAGGGCGGGCTGGTGCTGCAAAACTACCGCCTGATCGACGCCACGCTGTACGTGACTCTGGAGCCTTGCGTCATGTGCGCTGGCGCCATGGTGCACAGCCGCATCGCCCGTCTGGTCTTTGGCGCCCGCGATGCCAAGACCGGCGCCGCCGGCTCGCTGATAGATGTCCTGCACCATCCGGGAATGAATCATCGGGTTGAAATAAGCGAAGGCGTGCTGGCGGAGTCCTGCTCTACCATGCTGAGCGACTTCTTTCGCTGGCGGCGGGAAGAGAAAAAAGCGCTGAAGAAAGCCCGGGAGCAGACCGGAGAAAGTTAATACAGGTGGCCGGGGAGTTTTAACCGGGCATTATCCATCTGCTTATCGGCGCGAAACTTGAAAAAGGGCAGGGTGGTCTCCTGCGGCTGTTCGAGTTCATTCGGCAGCACGGCCGGGTAATCCTCCGCCAGGGCCAGCGTTTGCTGTTGCTGGCGCTCCTTCTCTGACAAATAGCCGACAAGGCTTATCTGATATTTGCGGATGTTTTCCACATAGGCGTAGGCCTCATGGCCGCGCGCATAGCCGTATTTAAGTTTGCTGTAATAAGGCTTCTGGCTCAGCAGGGGTAAACGCAGCTTAACGTCTGCCCAGCTGTTGGGATTGCCTTTTTGTTTGCGGGTGAGCGCCATGGCGTCCAGCATATGGGCATAGCCCATATTGTAAGCAGCCAGCGCAAACCAGATGCGTTCGTCTTTCGGGATCGAATCCGGCACTTTATCCATCATATCCTGCAGATAGCGCATGCCGCCGTCGATACTCTGCGCCGCATCGGTCCGGTCAGTCAGCCCCAGGCTTTGCGCGGTATTGCGCGTCAGCATCATCATGCCGCGCACGCCGGTGGGGGAGGTGGCCTGCGGATCCCAGTGGGATTCCTGCCAGGCGATCGCGGCCAACAGGCGCCAGTCAATCTCGCGGGCGTACTTTTCAAACAGCGGCTGCACGTCCGGTAGAATATTCTCCACTGCACGGAGGAAGGTGCGGGTGTCGACGTAATCGAAGTCGTTGCCGTGGCCGAGGTATTTTTCCTCCAGGCGTGCCAGCGTACCGTCTTCATTAATGTTATTGAAGAAATCAAGCATCGCCGCCGACAGCGAATTATCTTCGCCCCGGGCGCTAAACCAGGTGACCGGCTGTTCGTCGGTGATATCCAGGGCTACCGCCAGCTCCGGATGGACGCGCTGAAACAGGCTGACGGCCACCGAGTCGGCGACGGTGTAATCGAGTTTGCCGTCAATCACCGCCTGCATCAGGGCCGTGGTACCGCGCTTCTCGTCCACACGCCAGGCAAGATCCGGGTATTTCTCCGCTTTTAAGGCCTGCAGGTCGTTGATCGCCACGTGACCCGGAGCGATGGTGAGCTGCTCGGCGGTCAGCGACGCGAGAGTGCGTGGCCGGATATTACCGACACGATAGACCAGCTGTTGGGAAACAGAATAGTAGGTGGGGCCGGCCTGGTAGTTTTTCACCCGCTCCTGGTTATAGACCAGACCGGCGGCCAGCATATCGGCCTGACCGTCGTCGAGGTCGTCAAACAGCTGGCTGATGTTCTGCCGGACGGTTACCTTAAGCGTTACGCCCAGGTAGTCAGCAAACTGTTTCGCCAGTTCATAATCCAGACCGAACGTTTTATTGTTCATGGTGGCGAAGGTCATCGGCGAGTTGATGGTGCTGATGCGCAGCTCGCCGCGAGCGATAATGCCCGCCACCCGGTTCTCGGGTTTGCCGGACCAGGGGATTGACGGCCACAGGGCCGCCGCCAGCAAAAGGGTGACAATGCCGATCAGCAGATAATTAATCTTTAATTTTTTCAGAGCGTTAATCTTCTGCAGCTTCAAGTTCCTCAGCAGGCGATGTCCGGAAAAAACGCAAGGTTGTCGTTGAATGAGCGGCATTCTGCTTAAGAATGCGCCAGTTGGCAACTTATTCGCGATGGTCGTCACATTTATTGATAAAGCTGATGAATCATTTTATTTCTACGCAAACGGTTTCGTCGGGGCGCAGGATTCACTATAATGACGCCCGTTTCCCCCCCTGGCTCACCCTGAAAGCTTCGAAGACGAGAGACTTATGATGGAAATTTTGCGTGGTTCACCTGCACTGTCGGCATTCCGTATCAATAAACTGCTGGCACGATTTCAGGCGGCCAACCTTCCGGTAAGCGCCATATATGCCGAGTATATTCATTTTGCCGATCTGAACGCTCCGCTGAGCGCTGACGATCGCGAGCGCCTGGCGCGACTGCTTCAGTATGGCCCGAGCTTAAATAGCCATACCCCGACCGGTAAATTACTGCTCGTGACCCCTCGCCCTGGCACCATCTCTCCCTGGTCTTCTAAAGCTACCGATATCGCTCACAACTGCGGTCTGACTCAGGTCGTGCGCCTGGAGCGCGGCGTGGCGTATTACGTTGAAGCCTCAACCCTGACCGAAGCACAGTGGACCGCCGTGGCGGCGGAACTGCACGACCGCATGATGGAGAGCGTCTTCGACGCCCTGGAAGCGGGCGAGACGCTGTTTGCCCACCATCAGCCGACGCCGGTCACCAGCGTTGACCTGCTGGGCGAGGGCCGCCAGGCGCTGATTGACGCCAACCTCCGTCTGGGGCTGGCGCTGGCAGATGACGAAATTGACTACCTGCAGGATGCGTTTACCCGTCTGGGCCGCAATCCGAACGATATTGAGCTGTATATGTTCGCCCAGGCGAACTCTGAGCATTGCCGCCACAAGATTTTCAACGCCGACTGGATCATCGACGGCGAACAGCAGCCGAAGTCGCTGTTCAAAATGATCAAAAACACCTTCGAAAAAACGCCGGACTACGTCCTGTCGGCCTATAAAGACAATGCCGCAGTGATGGAAGGGTCTGAAGTGGGGCGCTATTTTGCCGACCACCAGACCGGGCGCTACGACTTCCATCAGGAGCCGGCGCACATTCTGATGAAGGTGGAAACCCATAACCACCCGACGGCCATCTCTCCATGGCCGGGCGCGGCAACCGGCTCCGGCGGCGAAATCCGTGATGAAGGCGCCACCGGCCGCGGCGCGAAGCCGAAAGCGGGCCTGGTGGGTTTCTCGGTTTCCAACCTGCGTATTCCGGGCTTCGAGCAGCCGTGGGAAGAAGATTTCGGTAAACCGGACCGCATTGTCACGGCCCTGGACATCATGACCGAAGGCCCGCTGGGCGGCGCGGCGTTTAACAACGAGTTTGGTCGTCCGGCGCTGAACGGCTACTTCCGCACCTATGAAGAGAAAGTCACCAGCCACAATGGCGAAGAGCTGCGCGGCTACCACAAACCGATCATGCTGGCCGGCGGTATCGGCAACATCCGCGGCGAGCATGTGCAGAAGGGCGAGATTACCGTCGGGGCGAAGCTGATCGTGCTGGGCGGCCCGGCGATGAACATCGGCCTCGGCGGCGGCGCGGCGTCTTCTATGGCCTCCGGCCAGTCCGATGCCGACCTCGATTTCGCCTCCGTACAGCGTGACAACCCGGAAATGGAACGCCGCTGTCAGGAAGTGATCGACCGCTGCTGGCAGCTGGGCGACGCCAACCCGATCCTCTTTATCCACGATGTTGGCGCGGGCGGTCTCTCCAACGCCATGCCGGAGCTGGTGAGCGACGGCGGCCGCGGCGGTAAATTCCAGCTGCGCGATATTCTCAGCGATGAGCCAGGGATGAGCCCGCTGGAGATCTGGTGTAACGAATCGCAGGAACGTTATGTCCTGGCGGTCGCGCCGGAGCAACTGCCGCTGTTCGACGAACTGTGCCGCCGCGAACGCGCGCCTTATGCCGTTATCGGCGAAGCTACCGCTGAGCAGCACCTGAGCCTGAGCGACAGCCACTTTAACGATCAGCCGATCGACCTGCCGCTGGACGTCCTGCTCGGCAAAACGCCGAAAATGACCCGCGACGTGCAGACCCTGAAAGCTCAGGGCAGCGCGCTGGATCGCCAACCGATTACCCTTGCCGATGCGGTAAATCGCGTTCTGCATCTGCCGACGGTGGCCGAGAAAACCTTCCTCGTGACCATCGGCGACCGTACGGTGACCGGCATGGTCGCCCGCGACCAGATGGTCGGCCCGTGGCAGATCCCGGTGGCCAACTGCGCGGTAACCACCGCCAGCCTCGACAGCTACTACGGTGAAGCGATGGCGATGGGCGAGCGCGCCCCGGTTGCCCTGCTGGACTTCGCGGCCTCTGGCCGTCTGGCCGTCGGTGAAGCGCTGACCAACATCGCCGCCACGCAGATTGGCGAGCTGAACCGCGTGAAGCTGTCGGCTAACTGGATGGCCGCCGCTGGCCACCCGGGCGAAGACGCTGGCCTGTATGAGGCAGTGAAAGCGGTCGGCGAAGAGCTGTGTCCGGCGCTGGGCCTGACCATTCCAGTCGGCAAAGACTCGATGTCGATGAAAACCCGCTGGCAGGAAGGCAGCGAGCAGCGCGAGATGACCTCCCCGCTGTCGCTGGTGATCTCCGCCTTTGCCCGTGTCGAAGATGTTCGTCATACCGTCACGCCGCAGCTTTCTACAGAAGATAACGCTCTGCTGCTGATCGATCTCGGTAAAGGCCACAACGCGCTGGGCGCGACGGCCCTGGCGCAGGTCTATCGCCAGCTCGGCGACAAGCCAGCTGACGTGCGTGATGTTGCTCAGCTGAAAGGCTTCTGGGATGCGATGCAGGCCCTGGTGGCGCAGCGTAAACTGCTGGCCTACCACGACCGCTCCGATGGCGGCCTGCTGGTGACCCTGGCGGAAATGGCCTTTACCGGCCACTGTGGCCTGGAAGCAGATATCGCCGCGCTGGGCGACGACCGTCTGGCCGCGCTGTTCAACGAAGAGCTGGGGGCGGTGATCCAGGTACGTGCCGCAGACCGTGAGGCGGTGGAAGCCATTCTGGCGGTTAACGGTCTGGCAGACTGCGTGCATTACCTCGGTAAAGCGGTTGAGGGCGATCGCTTTGTGCTGACTGCCAACGGTCAGACGGTGTTTAGCGAAAGCCGTACCACGCTGCGCATGTGGTGGGCGGAAACCACATGGCAGATGCAGCGTCTGCGCGACAACCCGGCCTGCGCCGATCAGGAGCACGAGGCGAAAGCCAATGACGCCGATCCGGGCCTCAATGTGAAGCTCTCGTTTGAGATTAATGACGACATTGCTGCGCCGTACATTGCCACCGGCGCGCGTCCGAAAGTGGCCGTCCTGCGCGAGCAGGGGGTGAACTCTCACGTTGAAATGGCGGCAGCCTTCCATCGCGCCGGCTTTGACGCCATCGACGTGCATATGAGCGACCTGCTGGCGGGCCGCACCGGTCTGGGGGATTTCCATGCCCTGGTGGCCTGCGGCGGCTTCTCCTACGGCGACGTGCTGGGCGCGGGTGAAGGCTGGGCGAAGTCGATTCTGTTCAACGAGCGCGTGCGCGATGAGTTCGCGACGTTCTTCCACCGTCCGCAGACCCTGGCGCTCGGCGTGTGCAACGGCTGTCAGATGATGTCCAACCTGCGTGAACTGATCCCGGGCAGCGACCTCTGGCCGCGCTTTGTGCGTAACCAGTCTGACCGCTTCGAAGCGCGCTTTAGCCTGGTGGAAGTGACGCAAAGCCCATCCCTGCTGCTGGAAGGCATGGTTGGCTCGCGGATGCCGATTGCGGTCTCCCACGGCGAAGGTCAGGTGGAAGTGCGCGACAGCGCGCATCTGGCCCAGCTGGAGAGCAAAGGTCTGGTGGCGTTGCGCTTCGTGGATAATTTCGGCAAAGTGACCGAAACCTATCCGGCGAACCCGAACGGTTCCCCGAACGGTATCACCGCGGTGACCAGCGAAAGCGGGCGCGCGACCATCATGATGCCGCACCCGGAACGCGTCTTCCGCACCGTAAGCAACTCCTGGCACCCGGAGAACTGGGGCGAGGACAGCCCGTGGATGCGTATCTTCCGTAACGCGCGTAAACAGCTGGGTTAATCTCCCCGCAGCGTGTCACGCGGACGTATCGGCCCCCTGCTCAGGCAGGGGGCTTTTTTTATCTGTGATGGCCGGCACGCCAGGGTGTCGGGAATTGCCGACAACCGCTATGTTATGGTGTCTCTAATAGGAGACATTTAAGTTATTGATTTAATTGATGAGTGATTAAGCGCTTATTTAGCGTCGTCAATTGGCGACAGTGTGAATAAAAAGCGCACAGCTCTGATTGGGTGATGATATTGAACTAATATCATAAATATCAGTGTGTTAATAAAATGTTTTGAAAGATGGCATAGTTCATGCATAATATTAACCAGTGGCTCATTCACCTTCTTATGTCAGCCCCTTCGGGACGCGCTACATAAACTTCGAATGACGCACAAACAGGTGCCTGCCGTCCAACTCCTGATAATAGCCTGGCTTTATCAGACATCGGGCGAAACGTCGAGTAAGGCACCGCCTCATTCCTGAACAAAGCCAGGCCTTGCGCCTGGCTTTGTTGTTTCTGCGGCGCAGCAGTCAGCGGTAGCCCTTTTCTCTGGCGCGCTCCTCAGTTAGCATCGACCAGAGCTAATGATTGAGACAACATCCTTGAAGCGACTCTCTCTTTTTCCCCGTTCGCTGCGTCAGCTGGTGACGCTCTCCTTTGTGCTGATCCTGCTGCCGTTACTGGTGCTGGCATGGCAGGCCTGGCAGAGCCTGAATGCCCTTAGCGCCCAGGCGGCGCATATCAACCGCACTACGCTGGTCGATGCCCGACGCAGCGAGGCGATGATCAATGCCGCGCTGGAGATGGAGCGCAGCTATCGCCAGTACTGCGTGCTGGACGATCCGACGTTGGCGCGGGTGTATCAGAATCAGCGACAGCGCTACAGCCAGATGCTGGATGCCCATGCCGGCGTGCTACCGGACGAGAAACTCTGGCAGGCGTTGCGTCAGGACGTCAGCGATCTGGCGCAGTTGCAATGTAAAAATAGCGGCCCCGATGCCCAGGCGGCCGCCAGACTGGAAGTTTTCGCCAGCAATAACAGCGATATGGTGCAGGCGACCCGGGCAGTCGTCTATTCCCGCGGCCAGCAGCTGCAGCAGGAGATTGCCGAACGCGGCCAGTTTTTCGGCTGGCAGGCGTTGGTGCTGTTTCTGCTGAGCCTGGCGCTGGTGCTGCTCTTCACCCGCATGATTATCGGCCCGGTGAAAGGCATAGAAAGAATGATCAATCAGCTGGGGGCAGGGAAGTCGCTGGACGACGCCGCATTGTTTACCGGCCCGCGCGAGCTGCGCTCGGTGGGCAAGCGCATCATCTGGCTCAGCGAACGCCTGGCGTGGCTGGAGTCGCAGCGGCATCAATTTCTTCGTCATCTGTCGCATGAGCTGAAAACCCCGCTGGCCAGTATGCGTGAAGGTACCGAGCTGTTGGCCGACCGGGTCGCCGGGCCACTGACCCCTGAGCAGCAGGAGATCGTCGAGATCCTCGACAGCAGTAGTCGTAACCTGCAAAAGCTGATTGAACAGTTGCTGGACTACAACCGAAAACAGGCCGACGGGCCGGTGACACGCGAAGAAGTGGACCTGGTGGAACTGGTGGAAAACGTCGTGGCGGCGCACAGCCTGCCCGCGCGGGCTAAACTGATGCATACTGAACTGACGCTGCAGGCGCGGCGTTGCCTGGCAGAGCCTGCGCTATTGATAAGCGTAATGGATAATCTCTACTCCAATGCGGTGCACTATGGCGCTGAATCCGGTAACATCCGTATCCACAGCTACCGGCACGGAGAGCAGGTGCGTATTGATGTCGCCAACAGCGGCGAACCGATCCCGGCCGCGGAAAAGAATATGATTTTCGAGCCTTTTTACCAGGGGAGTCACCAGCGTAAAGGGGCCGTTAAGGGCAGTGGGCTGGGGTTGAGTATCGCCCGCGACTGCGTCCGGCAGATGCAAGGGGAGCTCAGCTTAGTTGACGCGCCCGCCGGGCAGGTCTGTTTTCGCATTACGCTTCCCTCAGCGCCGGAATAATCCAACTTATGAATCGATATCGGGGAACTATGTCCCAATTCCTGGCCTGGCGCCGTTCCCTTCGCGGATGGCTGCTTTCAGGCATTGCTTGTCTGACGCTGGCGGGGTGTTCCGCCGGCTTTTCACCGCATACGGCGGAAGGTACCGCCGCCTCCGGGCAGGCGCAGCATCAGGTGGCCGATTTTGTCGCGGTAGACTGCGCGGACATCTGGGCGCACAGCAGCGATGCCAGCGACAAAAATCCCCTCTACTGGCTGCGGGGCATTGACTGTGCCGATCGCCTCGCACCGGCGCAGGCGCGGGCGGAGGCGAAACGCCATACCGACGATAGCTGGCAGGACGCGTTCCGTCGCGGCATCCTGCTTGCTGATGCCAAAATTACTCCCGACGAGCGTCGCGACCTGGTGGCGCGTCTCGATACCTTCAGCCCGCAAATCGCCGTTCAGGTCCGCCCGCTGTATCAGCTCTGGCGCGACGGCCAGACCCGTCAGCTGCAGCTGGTGGAAGAGCGTGCCCGTTACGCGAAGCTTCAGCAGTCCAGCGATAGCGAACTGGAGACGCTGCGACAGCAGGAGCAGGCGCTGCGCGAACAGCTGGAGCTGACCACCCGCAAGCTGGAGAACCTGACGGATATTGAGCGTCAGCTCTCCAGCCGCAAGCCGGGCGGCAATTTCGGCAGCGAAAAAGTGCCGGAGGTGATCCATGACGATCCGTAAACCGGCGCGTTTGCTGCTGGTGGATGACGATCCGGGACTGTTGAAGCTGCTGGGCATGCGCCTGATCAGCGAAGGCTACAGCGTGGTCACCGCCGAGAGCGGGCCGGAAGCGCTGCGCGTGCTGGGGCGTGAGAAAGTGGATCTGGTGATTAGCGATCTGCGGATGGATGAAATGGACGGCCTGCAGCTGTTCAGCGAGATCCAGAAGGGGATGCCCGGCATGCCGGTGATTATTCTCACCGCCCATGGTTCGATTCCCGACGCCGTGGCCGCGACCCAGCAGGGGGTGTTCAGCTTCCTGACCAAGCCGGTCGATAAAGATGCCTTGTATAAAGCCATTGATGAGGCGCTGGAGCAGCGCTCGCCGGCCACCGACGAAACCTGGCGCCAGGCGATTGTGACCCGCAGCCCGCTGATGCTACGCCTGCTTGAGCAGGCCGGGATGGTGGCGCAATCGGACGTCAGCGTGCTGATTAATGGCCAGAGCGGGACCGGGAAGGAGATCGTCGCTCAGGCGATCCATAACGCCAGCCCGCGTCATGATAAGCCGTTCGTGGCGATCAACTGCGGCGCGCTGCCGGAACAACTGCTCGAGTCTGAGCTCTTCGGTCATGCGCGGGGTGCCTTTACCGGCGCGGTCAGTAACCGTGAAGGATTATTCCAGGCCGCTGAGGGCGGTACGCTGTTTCTCGACGAGATCGGCGATATGCCAGTTGCGCTGCAGGTGAAGCTGCTGCGCGTCCTGCAGGAGCGTAAGGTGCGTCCGCTGGGCAGCAACCGTGATATCGAGATCAACGTACGGATCATCTCCGCCACCCACCGAGACCTGCCGAAGGCGATGGCCCGCGGCGAGTTCCGCGAAGATCTGTTTTACCGCCTCAACGTGGTGAATCTGAAGATCCCACCGCTTTCCGAACGGGCTGAGGATATCCCGCTGCTGGCTAATCATTTGCTGCGCCAGTCCGCCGATCGCCATAAGCCGTTTGTACGGGCGTTTTCCAGCGATGCGATGAAGCGGCTGATGGCCGCCAAGTGGCCGGGTAACGTGCGCCAGCTGGTGAACGTGATCGAGCAGTGTGTGGCCCTGACCTCGTCGCCGGTGATCGGCGACGCGCTGGTGGAGCAGGCGCTGGAAGGAGAGAATACCGCGCTGCCGACCTTCGTGGAGGCGCGTAATCAGTTTGAGCTGAACTACCTGCGTAAACTGCTGCAAATTACTAAAGGCAATGTCACCCACGCCGCGCGGATGGCAGGGCGCAACCGCACCGAATTCTATAAACTGCTGTCGCGCCATGAGCTCGACGCCAACGACTTTAAAGAGTAGCTCCGCAACATAGCGCAAGTTATGATACGGTAAGCAACCGGTTACGCGACTAAGACAGGAACACCATGAAAAAGATTGATGCGATTATTAAACCTTTCAAACTGGATGACGTGCGTGAAGCGCTGGCCGAAGTCGGCATCACCGGGATGACGGTGACGGAAGTGAAGGGCTTTGGCCGCCAGAAGGGTCATACCGAGCTGTACCGCGGTGCGGAGTACATGGTGGATTTTCTGCCGAAGGTGAAAATTGAAATCGTGGTGACTGACGATATCGTCGATACCTGCGTCGATACCATCATCCGTACGGCGCAGACCGGTAAAATCGGCGACGGTAAAATCTTTGTCTTCGACGTCGCGCGGGTTATTCGTATCCGTACCGGTGAAGAAGACGACGCGGCGATTTAACTCTCGCCGCTCACTGCAGTCTTGCCGGGTGGCGCTGCGCTTACCCGGCCTACAAATCCCCGCGTCGTCGGGGCTTACAGCACCTTATGCGGGCCGAAACATTCGTAATGAATGTTGTCTTTATTGACCCCTAATTCTACCAGCTGCTTCGCTGCAAACTGCATAAACGCTACCGGGCCGCAGAGATAGAACTGCATCTGCGGGTCGCGAATATTGTCCGCCACTGCCGCTAAATCCATCAAACCTTCGCTATCAAAACGTCCAGTCTGACGGTCGGCTTCGCTCGGGTTGCGATACCACACGTGAGAGGTAAACGCCGGCAGCGCCGCGCCAAGCGCACTCACTTCATCGGCAAAGGCGTGAACGTCGCCATTTTCTGCCGCATGGAACCAGTTCACCTGACCCTGATGACCGCTCTTCGCCAGCGAATCCAGCATCGCCAGCATCGGCGTTTGCCCGACGCCGCCGGAGAGCAGGGTGACCGGTGTCTGCAGTTCAACGTTAAGGAAGAAGTCCCCCGCCGGCGCGGCTAAATAGACCACATCGCCTTCGCTGGCATGGTTATGCAGCCAGCTGGAAACCTGACCGCCGTCCTCACGTTTTACCGCGATGCGGTAGCCTTTGCCGTCTGCTTTGCGGGTTAAAGAGTATTGACGAATTTCCTGATAGTCGAAGCCTTCCGGTTTCAGCCAGATGGCCAGGTACTGCCCCGGCTGGTAATCGGCGACCGGCTGGCCGTCGACCGGCGCCAGTTCAAAGCTGGTGATGAGCTGGCTACGCGGGGTTTTCTTCACGATGCGGAACGCGCGGGTCCCTTCCCAACCGCCGGTTTTACTGGCGTTTTGCTGATAAATCTCGGCTTCGCGGCAGATAAAGACGTTCGCCAGCACGCCGTAAGCTTTCCCCCAGGCATCAAGCACTTCCTGACCCGGGCTGAACATTTCATCGAGGGTCGCCAGCAGATGGCTGCCAACGATGTTGTACTGCTCCGGTTTGATCTGGAAGCTGGTGTGTTTCTGGGCGATTTTTTCCACCGCCGGCAGCAGGGCAGGCAGGTTATCGATATTGCTGGCGTAGGCGGCAATGGCGTTGAATAACGCTTCGCGCTGATCGCCGTTGCGCTGGTTGCTCATGTTGAAGATCTCTTTGAGCTCCGGATTATGCGCAAACATACGATCGTAGAAATGGGCGGTGAGCTTTGGGCCGGTCTCTACCAGCAGGGGGATGGTGGCTTTGACCGTGGCGATGGTTTGAGCGTCGAGCATAGCGTGCTTCCTTGTGTGTTATCTTATTGATGCATTTTAAATGCATCTTATAGAAATAACCCTGCTATGTAAATGGTTCTTTAACACTTAGCCCCGATGCCGTTACAACATGAAGAATTTGCATCACAAACCTGAAAAGAAATCCGTTGATAATGAGAGAGACGTTATTGCTCAAAGCCTTGTATCATGCGGAGCCAATCGTTTGCGTAAAATCCTTTGTCAAGACCTGTTATCACAGAATGATTAGGTTATACTGTGGGCCGTTGTCCAATCGGACCGCCTTTTTAGGCCGAAATTTTATTGTTAGCTGAGTCAGGAGATGCGGATGTTAAAGCGTGAAATGAACATTGCCGATTATGATGCCGAACTGTGGCAGGCTATGGAGCAGGAAAAAGTACGTCAGGAAGAGCACATCGAACTGATCGCCTCCGAAAACTACACCAGTCCGCGCGTCATGCAGGCGCAGGGCTCTCAGCTGACCAACAAATATGCTGAAGGGTATCCGGGCAAGCGTTACTACGGCGGCTGTGAATATGTCGACGTGGTTGAGCAACTGGCTATCGACCGCGCGAAAGAACTGTTCGGCGCTGACTATGCTAACGTCCAGCCGCACTCCGGCTCTCAGGCTAACTTTGCGGTCTACACCGCGCTGCTGCAGCCGGGTGATACCGTGCTCGGTATGAACCTGGCGCAAGGCGGCCACCTGACTCACGGCTCCCCGGTTAACTTCTCCGGCAAACTGTACAACATCATCCCTTACGGTATTGATGAGTCCGGTAAAATTGACTATGACGACATGGCGAAGCAGGCTCAGGAACACAAACCGAAGATGATCATCGGTGGTTTCTCGGCTTACTCCGGTATCGTTGACTGGGCAAAAATGCGTGAAATCGCCGACAGCATCGGCGCCTACCTGTTCGTCGATATGGCGCACGTGGCTGGCCTGATTGCCGCGGGTGTGTATCCGAACCCGGTTCCGCATGCTCACGTTGTGACCACCACCACCCACAAAACCCTGGCGGGTCCGCGCGGCGGCCTGATTCTGGCGAAAGGCGGTAGCGAAGAGCTGTACAAAAAACTGAACTCTGCCGTGTTCCCAAGCGCGCAGGGCGGCCCGCTGATGCACGTTATCGCGGCGAAAGCGGTGGCGCTGAAAGAAGCGATGGAGCCAGAGTTCAAAGTTTACCAGCAGCAGGTTGCGAAAAACGCGAAAGCGATGGTGGAAGTGTTCCTGAGCCGCGGTTACAAAGTGGTTTCTGGCGGAACTGATAACCACCTGTTCCTGCTGGACCTGGTGGATAAAAACCTGACCGGTAAAGAAGCTGACGCCGCCCTGGGCCGCGCCAACATCACCGTGAACAAAAACAGCGTGCCGAACGATCCGAAGAGCCCGTTCGTGACTTCCGGTATCCGTATCGGTTCTCCGGCTGTGACTCGCCGCGGCTTTAAAGAAGCGGAAGTCAAAGAGCTGGCTGGCTGGATGTGTGACGTGCTGGACAATATCAATGACGAAGCCGTCATTGAACGTGTGAAAGGCAAAGTGCTGGATATCTGCGCACGTTTCCCGGTTTATGCGTAAGCGTTAACGTTGCAATAAAAAAGGCCGCGATTGCGGCCTTTTTTGTGTCTGCCGATTAGCGGCGGTCGAGTGAAATCGCGCCGGGGCCGGTAATCGCCAGCAGCAGAAAAGCGCCGGCAATACTGACGTTTTTCCAGAAATTAATCATGTTCGGCAATACCGAATCACCGGTCATATCCCAGTAATGATGGCCAATCACCGCCGTACCCAGCGTATAAAAAATAAAGATGACCGCCAGCGGGCGGGTGAAAAAGCCCAGCACAATTAAGATCGCCGCAGGGACCTCCATAATCACAGCGATAATCGCCGCCAGCGTCGGCATTGGCGCGCCGGAGGCGGCCATATACTGCACCGTGCCGCCAAAGCCCAACAGTTTCGGATAACCAAAAAGAATAAACAGGACCACCACGGCGATGCGGGCGATGAGCAGCAGCAAGGAGCGGGAAGCGCCAAAATCAAAATAGCGGAGTGTGTTCATAATCAGCTCGTTATGAGAGAAGTGTGATCTAAACGTAATACACAAATTTACGCTCCGCCACGTTCGTTTATGACTAAACCAACGTCTGCAACTGCTCCTCAACGTACAGATAACCTATCCCCATCAGTTGCTGGGCGCGGGTTAGCTGGCCAAAACCGATTTGGGTGGCGTGCGCTCGCGGCGTATCTCGGTGGTCAAAAGGGTTGAAGCCCGTTTGTTTGACGATATTTTCCAGCCATTGCTCACCAAAGGCGCAGCTACGTCCGTACAGCCAGATCTGATTAATATTTAATATATTCAGGAAATTATAGAGGCTTAAGCCAATAGCGTTGGCAGCGTTATCAACCCATGCGCGAATTTGCACATCTCCCTGTTCCCAGGCCGCAATGAGCGATGTCGTAGTGAGCTGCTCGGGTGAGAGCGTTGCTTCAGGCTGTGTTTTGAGCCACATTCGGGCCTGTTTTTTCAACGCACTGAGCGAGGCGACGGTTTCGAGGCAACCGTATCTTCCGCAGTCACAGGCTTTGCCGTCAGGATTGACAATCGTGTGCCCAATCTGCCCGCTGCCGTACAGGCTGCCACGATAAATATGATCGTTAATCACAAATGACGAGCCGATGCCGTAGTCGACGTTGATCACGCAAAAATCCGGCTGGGTACCCTGATGCTGCCACTTTTCCGCCAGCGCCAGCATCACGCAGTCATTATCCACCCGAACCTGCACGCCAAGCTGTTCCTCAAGCAGATACTTTATTTCAATCGGTGTTTTCCAGCGTGCCTGGGGCATGGTTTGTGAAACGCCGGTTATCGGATCAACTTGTCCGTGCACGCCAAGGGCGAGATTAATACTGTGCTGCGGGTAGCGGCGGTGGATATGCCGCCAGCATTCAACGATAGCGTCAAGCAGGGCTTGTGGGGCGGGGGCGTCGACTGGCAAATGCTGGTGGTTGTCCACTGCCAGCAGACGGGCGTCGGCAAGCTGATACTCAATGCTGGTCGGGGTGATATTCATGCACAGTGTCCAGGCGCCGTGTTCGGGGATCTGGTAGCTGCCGCTGTTCACGCCGCGTTTGCTCATGTGTTCCGTTGAGTGACTAATCAATCCTTCGCTCAGCAGCTCGGCGAGAATATTGCTCACCGCCGGAATGGAGAGTCCGGTGAGTTGAGAGAGCTGTGATTTACTGAGCTGCTTTTCCCGCCACAGATGGGAAAGAAAAATCGATTTATTGGCCTGCCGGACCCGGGCGTTATTAAAACCAGTACGCTGCATACACTTAACTCCCTTAACTATATTGCGTGAGCTTTGCGCATTTTAACAGCGAATTGGCGATATAGACTCCTCTCATAACATATTTTACTTCGTTTTGTTTAGTGGAGGCGTCATGTACGGTTCGGTTAAGGTCTGGCAGGAAACCATTTCATTACCAACGTGGACGACGGGAGCGGAAGATCCGAATCCTATGTTTCTGGAAAAACGTGTTTATCAAGGCTCTTCCGGCAGCGTCTATCCCTATGGCGTGATTGATACCCTGACCGGCGAACGTGAAATGCGCGATTATCACGCCGTGTGGATGGAGAATGATTTCATTCGGATCATGCTGCTACCGGAGCTTGGCGGCCGTATTCATCGGGCGTATGACAAAGTCAAACAGCGTGATTTCGTCTATTACAATGAAGTGGTTAAGCCTGCCCTGGTCGGGCTGCTCGGGCCCTGGATCTCTGGCGGAATCGAGTTTAACTGGCCGCAACATCACCGGCCGACGACCTTTATGCCGGTCGATTTTTCTGTTCAGCAGGGAGAAAACGGCGCACAGACCGTATGGATGGGAGAAGCGGAGCCCATGCGCGGCTTGCAGGTTATGGCCGGGTTTACGCTCTATCCTGACCGGGCACTGATTGAGATCGCCGGTAAGGTCTTTAATGGTAACGCCACGCCGCGTCATTTCCTGTGGTGGGCAAACCCAGCAGTAAAAGGTGGCGATGCCCACCAGAGCGTATTCCCTCCCGATGTCACCGCGGTATTCGACCATGGTAAACGTGACGTTTCCGCTTTCCCGATTGCCACCGGTACCTACTACAAAGTGGACTATTCTGCGGGGGTTGATATCTCCCGTTATAAAAACGTTCCGGTCCCCACTTCGTATATGGCGGAGAGGTCGGACTACGATTTTGTCGGCGCTTATCACCATGACGAGCGAGGTGGGTTACTGCATGTTGCCGATCACCACGTCTCTCCGGGTAAAAAACAGTGGAGCTGGGGCTACGGGGATTTTGGCCAGGCCTGGGACCGCAATCTGACCGATGAAAATGGCCCCTATATTGAGCTGATGACCGGTGTCTTCACCGATAACCAGCCTGACTTTACGTGGCTTGCACCTTATGAAGAGAAGGTTTTTGTGCAAAATTTCCTTCCCTACAGCGAGTTAGGGATGGTGCAAAACGCTAATACGCAGCTGGCACTGAAGCTGGTTCGCGAGTCTGAGCAGCTGCAGCTTGGCGTTTATGCCATTGCTCCGCTGACGCATATCGTGGTGGAACTCAGCGCTGACCATCAGCCATTGTACGAAACTCAGCTGACGCTGAAGCCCGGTGAGAGTTGGCAGCAGACGCTGCCGGAAAATGGCGCAGGGCGCTTAACCATCAAAGTGAAAACCGCCGAGAACCGGCTGTTGCTGGATTATCAGGAACATATTACCCGGCAGACGCCGCTGCCCGATCCCGCCATCGCGCCAGCGTTACCGGAAGCGATCCACAATGGCGACGAGCTCTATTTTATCGGCCAGCACCTTGAACAATACAATCACGCAAGCCGCTATGCCGGGGATTACTATCGCCGGGCGGTTGAGCTCGATCCGCAGGATTATCGCAATAATGTTGCCCTCGGTACTCTGGCGTTCAACTGCGCCGACTGGGCGCTGGCGGAACAGTGTTCCCGCGCTGCGCTACAGCGCGCGCATCGTCTGAATAAGAACCCACGGGATGGCGAAGCCAGTATGCTGCTAGCCAGTACACTGGAAAGGCAGGGGGATGATGCAGGCGCCTGGGATCACTATTTCAAAGCCTCCTGGAGCGGTAACTGCCGTGACGCCGCCTGGTGGTCGCTGGCGCGGCTGGCGATGAAGCGCGGTGATGTCGCCGATGCGCTGGAAAAAGTTAATACCAGCCTGCGATTCAACGCCAGCAACCCACTGGCGATGGGGCTTAAAGCGCTGGCGTTAGCGAACAGCGGGCAGAAGCAAGCGGCGCTGGAGTCTGTTTTCGCCTCTCTTGAGCAATACCCGTTGAGCTACCCGCTGCACTGCGCGCGCTGGATGATTGAGCGGAGTGACGACGCGCGAGAGACCCTGCTGCGCGTCACAGGGCGCAGAGGGATCAACGGCAGCCTGCTGGCAGGCTGGCTGCTCTCTATCGGACAGAAAATGGCGGCGAAAGAGGTGCTTGAGGTTCTGGATTGTCAGGAAGCGTTGCCGATGCTGTGGCGTGCGTCGTTAAGTGACGATGCCAATCAACGCCAACAGTTTATTGCCGCCGCCGAGCGCTGTCATGCGCGCAACGTTCGTTTCCCTAACATGCTTGATGAAGTTCAGATGCTGCAAACGCTGGGCGACAGCGCTTTTGCCCGCTATCTGCTCGGTTGCTTCTGGTACAGCAAACGTCGCTATGAAGAGGCGGTGATCTGCTGGCGCGAGACGCTCGAAAAATCTCCCGATTATGCGCCCGCTCATCGTCTGCTGGGCGTCTATGCGTGGAATAAACAACAGGATGCAACGCAGGCGCTGGCATATCTGCAGCACGCCGTCGCGCTGGAACCCGAAAATGCGCGCTTCCTGTTTGAGCTCGATTTCCTGCAAAAGTTACTGGCTACACCGGTCAATAAACGACTGACGACGCTGGCGGAGCGTAAAGCCGTGGTGCTGAAGCGGGACGATCTGACCGCTGAGCTGTTAAGCCTGTGGAACGCGTCCGGTCATTATGCCGATGCCGCCGCGATTCTGGATACGCGCGTATTCCATCCCTGGGAAGGGGGAGAAGGGAAAATTACCGGCCAGTATTTGCTGAATCAGCTTCATCGGGCTTTGCAGTTCATCGAACGTCAGGCGTTTAAGCCAGCCACGCTCTGTCTGAAAGCAGCATTACGCTATCCCGATAACCTGGGGGAGGGACGACTGCCCGGGCAAACGGACAACGATATCTGGTGTTTGCTGGGCTATTGCGCTGAACAGATGGGGGATGCGCCGCAGGCAGCCGAATATTACCAGCTTGCCCTGCAAGGTGGCTCAACGCTGGACGCCGGGCGTTACTACAACGATCAGCCCGCAGATTACCTTTTCTGGCAGGGCATTGCGCTGCGTAAGCGCGGTAACCCGACTCAGGCCGAGCGGCACTTCCGCCATTTTATCGACTGGGCCGGGCAGCATAGGGATGACGTTCCGCAAGCCGATTTTTTTGCCGTCTCTCTTCCGGACCTGGTGGTTCTCGACGTATCAGCGCAGCAACGACATCTGCAGCACTGTTTGTTTATTGAAGCGCTGGGGCATCTTGGGCTGGGTCATTTATCTGCCTGCCAGCAGGCGATGCAGCAGCTTCTGCAAATGAACCCGGCTCATGATAAGGCGCATCTGATTCGCCACGCCCTGCAAAGCGGCATCTTTTCCTGAATCTGAAAGTGGCGGGCCAGGCCCGCCTGAACCCTACTGTTCCCTGCGTTTCCCTTATAGAGGAATCATTATGAATAACGCGCAGACACATCTGAAAATGGGCTACGTCTGGACTATTTGTCTGGTCGCCGCCTGCGGTGGTTTACTGTTTGGCTATGACTGGGTGGTGATTGGCGGCGCTAAGCCATTTTATGAAGCCTGGTTTTCAATTACGGATCCGGCGCAGTCCGGCTGGGCGATGAGCTCGGCGCTGTTGGGCTGCATTTTCGGCGCATTAATTTCGGGATGGTGCGCCGATAAACTGGGGCGCAAACTGCCATTAATTCTTTCCGCTGTGCTGTTCAGCGCGTCGGCGTGGGGGACGGCGGTCGCCAGTCATTTTGACATGTTTGTGGTTTACCGCATTGTGGGCGGCGTGGGGATTGGTCTGGCATCCGCGCTCAGCCCGCTTTACATTGCCGAAGTCAGTCCGGCAGAGAAAAGAGGGCGCTTTGTGGCGGTCAATCAGCTCACCATCGTGATTGGCGTGCTGGCCGCTCAGCTTATCAACCTGATGATTGCTGAACCCGTGGAGACGGGGGCAACGCAGCAGATGATTGTGGAAACCTGGAACGGACAGATGGGGTGGCGCTGGATGTTCGGCGCGGAACTGGTTCCGGCGCTGGCGTTTCTGGTCCTGATGTTTTTTGTTCCCGAGTCGCCGCGCTGGCTCATGAAGGCAGGAAAACCAGAGCGTGCCCGGGCCGCGCTGGAGCGCATTGGTTCTGCCGACTATGCCGACCGGATCCTGCGTGAAATCGCGCATACCCTGGAAAAGGATAACAACAAAGTCTCCTACGGCGCGCTGTTGGCTCCGCAGGTGAAACCGATTGTGATCATTGGCATGGTGCTCGCTGTGTTCCAGCAGTGGTGCGGGATCAACGTCATCTTTAACTACGCGCAGGAGATTTTTGCCTCGGCGGGATTTGATATCAACAGCACGTTAAAATCGATCGTCGCCACGGGCGTCGTTAACCTGGTCTTTACCATTGCCGCACTGCCGCTGGTGGATAAAATCGGCCGCCGTAAATTAATGCTGCTCGGCGCTTCAGGATTGACGGTGATCTATGTCCTGATCGCCGGCGCTTACGCGATGGGCATGATGGGGTGGCCAGTACTGTTGCTGGTACTGGCGGCGATTGCTATTTATGCGTTAACCCTGGCGCCGGTGACCTGGGTGCTGCTGGCGGAGATTTTCCCCAACCGCGTACGTGGACTCGCGATGTCTTTAGGTACCCTGGCGCTGTGGATTGCCTGTTTCCTGTTAACTTATACTTTCCCGCTGCTTAATGCCGGCCTGGGCGCGGCAGGCAGCTTCCTGCTGTACGGCGTCATTTGTGCTGCCGGCTACCTCTATATTCTGCGCAACGTGCCGGAAACGAAAGGTATCACCCTCGAAGCGCTGGAAGAGCAACTGGCGCAGCGTCACTCGGCCGGCCAGGCGATAAAGCAGGAGCAGACACGCTGATGGCGGAAGCGTTGATTCTGGAAAACGCGCATCTGCGGATGCGCATCTCCTCTCTGGGGGGCAAAGTGCAAAGTTTGTTCTCCCGGCAACATCAGGCTCCGGTGCTATATGACAACCCTGCTGGCGGCATGTTTCCCATGCTGCCGTTGGCCAATCGCGTCGCCGGGAACCGTTTTACTCTCCATGGGCAGGAGATTGTCCTGCCTCACCACCATGCCGACGAGCATTTCTTTCTTCATGGTGATGGCTGGTTACAGCGCTGGAAGATTATTGAGCACGGCGCCGCGCATTGTGTGTTACAGCTGCGTCGGCAGCATGCCTGCGGTTTCGATTATCTGGCACAGCTCCGCTACCAGCTGCTGCGTAACCAGCTGATAGCGGAGCTGACGCTTACCCACTGTGGGGAGGTCCCTGCGCTTTACGGCTGCGGCTTTCATCCCTTTTTCCCTTTTGATGAACGCAGCAAAGCCCAGTTCGAGGCCAGCGGCTACTGGCCGGAAGGGGAGAATCATTTACCTCTCAGCTGGCAAGGAAACTTGCCCGACTATGCCAATTTCAGTGTGGCGCAGTTCGGTGAAGATCGTTGGCTGAACGTGGGCTATTCCGGCTGGAGTGGGCGGACGAGGGTGAGTAGTGATGTGATGAGTATCACAATTCTATCGCAAACTCCGTGGTTGATGCTCTTCAGAATGCAAGGTGAACCGTTCTTGTGCCTCGAGCCGCAAAGTCATCCGGTAAACGCCCATAACATGGATGGGCAGCCGGGGCTGCGAGTTTTGGGCGCAGGCGAGGTGCTGAATTTTTCGCTGAAAATCATCATCGAGGGGCATAAATAGCGAAATATCAGGAGACAGGGTATCTTGCGCCCGCCGGGCTTTATCGCCAGACTGTCGCCACCATTCGGGAGGAAATCATGGTCTTGCACTCCACGCGCTGGCTGGCGCTCAGTTATTTCACCTACTTTTTTAGCTACGGTATTTTTCTGCCCTTCTGGAGCGTCTGGCTGGCAGGCAACGGATTAACGCCGGAAACCATCGGCCTGTTGCTTGGCGCCGGCCTGGTGGCCCGTTTTCTTGGGAGCCTGCTGATTGCCCCGCGGGTCAGCGATCCCTCCCGGCTCATTGCCGCGTTGCGCGTGCTGGCCCTGTTAACCTTGCTTTTCGCGCTGGCCTTCTGGGCCGGCAGCCACGTGGCATGGCTGCTGGCGGTCATCATCGGCTTCAACCTGTTCTTTTCGCCGCTGGTGCCGCTGACGGATGCCCTGGCCAATACCTGGCAAAAGCAGATCACCATGGACTATGGCCGGGTGCGGCTATGGGGCTCCATTGCCTTCGTTATTGGTTCGGCGCTGACTGGCAAGCTGGTGAGTCTGTTTGACTACCGGGCGATCCTGCTGATGTTGAGCCTGGGGACTGCCTCGATGCTGCTCGGTATGCTGCTTAAGCCGTCGGTGATGCCCCAGGGGGAGTCGCGCCAGCAACAGGGAGCCGGACTGACGGCCTGGCTGACGCTGGTACGCCAGAGCTGGCGCTTTCTCGCCTGCGTCTGTTTGCTGCAGGGGGCGCACGCCGCCTACTACGGCTTTAGCGCCATCTACTGGCAGCAGGCCGGCTATTCTGCCTCGGCGGTCGGTTATCTGTGGTCGTTAGGTGTGGTGGCGGAAGTGGTGATCTTCGCGTTGAGTAAAAAGGTGTTCCGCCGCTTCAGCGCGCGCGACCTGCTGCTGCTCTCCGCCGTCTGCGGACTGATCCGATGGACGCTAATGGGCTGGACCACGGCGCTGCCGGGACTCATCCTTGCGCAGATCCTTCACTGCGGCACCTTCACGGTGTGCCATCTGGCGGCGATGCGCTATATCGCCGCTCGTCAGGGCAGCGAAGTGATCCGCCTGCAGGCCGTCTACTCCGCGGTGGCGATGGGCGGGAGTATTGCCATCATGACCGTCTTCGCCGGTTTCCTCTATCAGCACCTGCACCAGGGCGTGTTCTGGGTGATGGCCCTGCTGACGATCCCGGCGCTGGTTATCCGGCCAAAAACAGTGGCGGCCTAGTCTTCGAGCATCGCGCAGATATGCTGCTGCTGGCGTTCAGTGAAGCAGTTTTCCGCGTGGATCAGCGGCGGCGAAAACAGCGGTAGCGCCGTCGCATAAGGGGTGACGATAAGCGTCACCCCTTTGGGCGCACCTTCTTTCTGAAAGCGCTGCACGCTCTGGTATTTGATATTCAGCGGCAGCAGCGTGAGTTCGCGCAATTGCTGTTCCAGGGCCTCTTCTATAGCCGGGTTGTCATCGGTCAGCAACAGCACCTGCTTCTCGTGCAGATCGCTTTTCTGCATCAGCCAGGCGCCAAAGATCACCGCGATTAAGCCGGTCTCTTCCTCATTAAAACGGATATGCCAGGCCTCCTCGAATTCGCTCAATGCCGCCTGGGTAGTGCGCAGTAAGCGAGGATAGAGTCGACTCACTTCCTCCGTGAGCGTGCTGTCGATGCCGATGGCAAACACGCTGCGGATCAACGCCTGCGATAAATGAATATAGAGTTGATCGCTCAGCCCCTGCTCATCACTGAAAGCCCTGCCGGCGATGACCTGGAAGCGATGGATCAGGCCGGAGATAGCCAGCCGCAGGCGGCGATCGTGCGGGTGACCGTCGCGGACCGGGTCGGGGGTTTTGAGCAACATAAACAGCAGCGAGAGGAAGAAGGGCTCCCCAACATGCGGCGGAGCGCCGACCCGACGCTGCCAGTGGCGGACAATCTCCTGCGCCAGGGTAAACTCGGCGGCGGTCTGGGCCCAGCGCTGCTGTTCATCATTGAAGTCCGGAGAGTATCCCCGGTGATGCTCGAGCAGACAGTACTGCAGATACAGGCGCAGAAACTGGACATCGCGGCAGTCAAACTGACGATTGAGTGCCCGCGCGCAGCGGTTCACCAGCGCCTGCAGGTTGGTATCATCGTATAAGGTGCGGGCAATGCCTTCCTGTTTAAGCTGCGTTTTCAGGGCCGGGGTAAAATGATGGTTAACGAATTGGGGGCAGAGGCGCAGCCCCCGCCGCAGCGCATGCAGCAGGCATAAACGTTGGTCGAGCGCGGCGCCTTCAATCCGATAGCTGCCGTCCACCTGTGACCGGAGAGTCAAACGGTGGTAACGCTGAATTTCGCGTCCGGTCTCCTCAATATCCTGCCGGGCCGTGGACTCATCAACGAGGTTGATCCTGCCAAGCCGTTCAGTCGTCACCGACTGCCCGGGCAGATAAAACATCAGGAGCACCTGGCTACGGCGCTGTGGACTGGAAAGCGCAGATGGTGGTTCAATGACGGTCATCATCTGGTAAGTTCCAGTTAGGGTTTTCGCTAAGAATAGACAATGGCAGAGGCGGGGGCAGGGCGAAACGCCCGCTTTAGCTCAGGATTGCTGGTGAAGTTCACAGAATTTTTCACGTGAGGAACAGATGAACAGAGTGAAACAATGCACCAGCGCGGCGTTTTTCATGGTTTTATCATTTTCAGCCGCCGCGCATCCGCATAGCTTCATTAGTTTGCAGAGCGAGCCGGTGGTCAAAGACGGTCTGCTGAGCGGGTTTAAAATGCGCTGGACCATGGATGAAATTACTTCATCGGATCTGCTCTATGATGCCGGTAACGCCAAACCGGGCAGCGAAGTATGGAAAAAGCTGGCGGCGGAGGTGATGGCCAACGTGCTCGGCCAGCACTATTTCAGCGAGCTGTGGCACAACGGCCAGCGGGTGAAATTTGAAAATCGTCCCGACGGCTATGGCCTCGAGCGTGACGGACTGCAGGCGGTACTGACCTTTATGCTGCCGCTGGCGACGCCGCAACCTGTTGCCGGGCAGACGTTTACCTTTTCCACCTTTGACCCGACCTACTACGTCGACATGTTTTATGACAAGGATAGCGATTTTTCCCTGCCCGCCGCGCTGCGGGCCGCCTGTAAGGCAACGGTGATGACGCCAAAACCGAACGACAAAATGCTCTCGTACGCCCAGTCGCTGGATAAAGCGGATGCGCCGCCGGAGGATATGGCGCTGGGCAGCTATTTTGCTCAGAAGGTGACCCTGACATGTCAGTAATTATTACCCCGCGCGCGCGATCCTCGCGCTGGAAAGCGCTGTGGCCGCTGGCGCTGTTGCTGGCTGTGAGCATCATCGGCGGCATGTGGCTGTGGCGGGCGTGGCCGCTGGTGCTGATGCAGAGCACGGTCTGGCAGCGCTCGTTGAATCTGGAACTCAGCCACCTGCTGCAGGCGGTGGCGGAGAACCCGGCGGCGGCAGGGCTGTCGCTGCTCGGGTTCAGTTTCGTTTATGGTGTGCTGCATGCCTTAGGGCCCGGCCACGGCAAAATTGTCATAACTACCTGGCTCGCCACCCATCCCTCGAAGCTGAAATCGAGCATTAACCTGACGCTGGCCGCCTCTTTATTACAGGGGCTGGTGGCCATCGTGCTGGTGGTCGTGGTGCTGGCGCTGCTGCAGCTGCCGGCGCGCCAGCTGCATCTCAGCAGTTTCTGGCTGGAGAAGGGCAGCTATCTGCTGGTTGGCGCATTAGGCTTGCTGCTGTGCTGGCGGGCGTTGAAAAAGCTGTATCGGCTGCTGAGCCGGCCAAGGTTTACCGCTTTTACCCCGCATCATGTGCATCATGACCACTGCGGTTGCGGCCACCAGCATCTCCCGGCGCCGGATCAGCTTCAGAGCGGCGACGACTGGCGGGCACGCGCCGTGATCGTCCTGTCGATGGGCATGCGTCCCTGTTCTGGGGCGATCATGGTTCTGCTGTTCAGCAAGGTGATCGGGGTGTTCAGTTGGGGAATGGCGGCGGCGCTGGCGATGGCGGCGGGAACCTCATTAACCATCACCGCGCTGGCGTTGCTGGTGCACAGTTTTCGCCAGCTGGCGGTGAGGCTGGGTCAGCACCAGGCGCCGCCGCTGTGGCGTCAGGTGGGCTGGCTGACGCTGGCGCTGGCCGGCGGCGTGATTTTGCTGGCGGCGGCAGGAGTGATGTGGTTCAGCGCGGTCCCGGCCGGCGGTGGGATCCGCCCGTTTTAGCCCGGCGCCGGGCGCAAATCCGAAAGTGGGTGTCAGCGCTTGCCGCTGGTGAAGCGATGCTCTAGTTTTCCGCTTTTCGGCGGATGACAAGGAGTCGCTATGGCCGCAAATATCGTTTCTCCCGCGCAGAGCGGGCGGTTTTATTATGGCTGCGCCGGTGCCGCCGGGCTGCTGGCGGGGCTGGCGATCGTCTACTGGTTTCCGGTGCTGGCCAGCTGGTGGCCGTCAGATCTGGTGCGCGTCTACCACGCCATGTCGTACGTCATGGGGTTCGGGGTGTCGCGCATCGGGGATATCCCGCTGGTGGCCTACGCCACCTTAACGCTGTCGGGTTTCGTCATGGCTTTTTGCCATCCCGGGCACAGTAAACTGCCCATTGTTGCCTGGGCCGTGCATAATCAGCCCTCGCCGCGGGAAATGGTCGACTGGATCCTGCGCAGCTGGATATTTCAGTTCGGTTTCCTGGTGATCATTTTCTGGCGTTTCGCTTTTATGGGGAAGTTGACCAGCTATCGGCTGATGCAGTTCGTGGGCATCTTTAACGACGTCTGCTATCTGGCCACGCTGGTGCTGGCTGGGATACTGCTGCGCGATAGCTGGCGCGGCTTTAAAGGCGTTTCCGCATCGGCAAGCAATATTCGCATTCCGCTGATCTTTGCCCTGAGCTTTTATCTGCCGTTTCAGCTGGTGTGGATCTTACTCAGTGCGCAACAGTTCGAGTTGCCGCTGTGGGGATGGCTGCTGCTGATCCCGGCGATGGTCGGCGTGCTGTTAGCTCGACTGGCGACGGTGGGAATAGCGCTGTGCCTCCGGCACTGGCTGGGGCCGCAGGGCTGCCTGCGCTGGCGCGGACCGCTGGCCTTGTTTAGCGGCCTGACGGTGCTGTGCATCGGCGGCAATGCGGTGATTCGCCAGATCCTCAACATGATAAAATGACATAAAAAAAGGAAGCCGCGGCTTCCTTTTTGACATCAGTAAGAGATTAACGCTTCAGCGCATCGCTCAGCTGCTCACGCATATTCGCCAGCATCGCTTTCACCACGCGCGGGTTACCGGCAACGATGTTGCCCGTCAGCAGGTAGTTATGGCCACCGTTAAAGTCGCAAACGATAGCGCCTGCTTCACGAGCGATCAGCTCGCCTGCGGCGAAATCCCAGGGTTTCAGGGCGATTTCAAAGTAACCATCAACGCGGCCAGCGGCAACGTAGGCCAGATCCAGCGCGGCGGAGCCGGTGCGACGGAAGTCGGCGCACTCGGTAAACAGGTTGCCAAGAATATTCATGTAAGTGGTCGCGTGCTGCTTCGCTTTGAACGGGAAGCCGGTAGCGATGATGGTGCCGTCGAGGTCGCGAGCGTTGCTGCCGCGCAGACGGTAGCCGTTCAGCTGTGCGCCCTGGCCGCGGGTCGCGGTGAACAGTTCGTTACGCATGGGATCGTAAACCACCGCGACTTCAGTACGGCCTTTGATGCGTACGGCGATGGAAACAGAGAAGTGCGGCAGACGTTTAACGAAGTTGGTGGTGCCATCCAGTGGATCGATAACCCATTGAACATCCTGATCTTCACCAGCGTGTTCACCGCTTTCTTCGGTGATAATGGTGTGCTGCGGGTAAGATTTGCGAATGGTTTCGATAATAATCGCTTCGGCGGCTTTATCGACGTTGGTCACAAAATCATTGCTGCCTTTCTGGCTGGTTTCTACGGTGTCTGGCGTTTCGTAGTGCTTGGCAATTAAATTACCCGCCTTGCGCGCTGCGCGCACGGCGATGTTCAGCATCGGATGCATCGGTCTCTCTCACTGGATGTTAAAGAACGGGAAAAAACGGCGCATATAATAACAGCGAAATCTGCTTATGTCTCCGTTTTATGGTAGCATGCCCGAATAATCTTTAGCCGAAGAACCATAATGCTGCAAAATATTCGAATCGTACTGGTAGAAACCTCCCACACCGGCAATATGGGCTCTGTAGCCCGCGCGATGAAAACCATGGGCTTAACTAACCTGTGGCTGGTCAACCCGCTGGTCAAACCCGACTCACAGGCGATAGCCCTCGCCGCGGGTGCCAGCGATGTGATCGGCAATGCGCAGATCGTCGATACCCTTGATGAAGCCCTGGCGGGCTGCAGCCTGGTGGTGGGTACCAGCGCGCGCTCCCGCACACTGCCGTGGCCAATGCTCGATCCGCGCGAATGCGGCCTGAAAAGCGTCGCCGAGGGTCAGCATGCGCCGGTGGCGCTGGTCTTTGGCCGCGAACGCGTTGGCCTGACCAACGAAGAGCTGCAGAAGTGCCACTACCACGTGGCGATCGCCGCGAACCCGGAGTACAGCTCGTTGAACCTGGCGATGGCGGTGCAGGTTATTGCTTATGAAGTGCGGATGGCCTGGCTGGCGACGCAGGAGCAGGCGCAGCCGTCGGTTGACCATGAAGAGGCGCCGTACCCGCTGGTGGACGATCTGGAGCGTTTCTACGGCCATCTTGAGCAGACGCTGCTGGCGACGGGCTTCATCCGCCCGAATCATCCGGGGCAGGTGATGAACAAGCTGCGTCGTCTGTTCACCCGCGCGCGTCCGGAAAGCCAGGAGCTGAACATCCTGCGCGGGATGCTGGCGTCTATTGAGCAGCAGAATAAAGGTAAGTAAGCGCGTTAACGCCGGATGGCGCTTCGCTTATCCGGCCTACGAATCTACATCTCTGTTGTAGCCCGGGCGAGGCCTTTGGCCGACCCCGGGAGCGGCTCTAAATCAATAACGGCACGGAAAGCCAAATACCTGACTAAAACAGTCAAGTAAATAGTTGACCAAATTACTCGGGAATGTCAGACTTGCCCCTGCTATGCAATACCCATATTAATAAAAAGCCCGGCCAGGGGCGAGTTTGAGGTTAAGTAAGACATGAGACTGACATCTAAAGGGCGTTATGCCGTGACCGCGATGCTTGACGTTGCGCTCAACTCTGAAACGGGCCCGGTACCGTTGGCAGATATTTCTGAGCGTCAGGGAATTTCGCTTTCCTATCTGGAACAGCTGTTCTCTCGCCTGCGTAAAAATGGCCTGGTTTCCAGCGTTCGTGGTCCAGGCGGTGGTTATCTGTTAGGTAAAGATGCCAGCAGCATCGCCGTTGGCGAAGTGATCAGCGCGGTAGACGAATCCGTTGACGCGACCCGTTGCCAGGGCAAAGGCGGCTGTCAGGGCGGCGATAAATGCTTGACTCACGCGCTGTGGCGCGATTTGAGCGAACGCCTGACCGGCTTCCTGAACAATATCACCCTGGGTGAACTGGTGAATAACCAGGAAATCCTTGATGTGTCCGGTCGTCAGCATCAGCACGAAACCCAGCGCAATGCGCGCACCCAGGACGCGATCGACGTTAAACTGCGCGCCTGAGTGACCCGTCCCGTTTCGGACTGCCGCTGACAGGGCGAGGCAGCACGAAACGGTCGGGACAACGATTATAAAGAGCTTTCAGAATCAGGCCGGGATGCTCCAACATTCCGTGTACTCGGTCGTACATCAAGCCGGTTGCCTGATTCCTTGCATTGAGTGATGTACGGAGTTTAAGAGCAATGAAATTACCGATTTATCTCGATTACTCCGCAACCACGCCGGTGGACCCGCGTGTTGCCGAGAAAATGATGCAGTTCCTGACCATGGACGGGACCTTTGGTAACCCGGCCTCCCGTTCTCACCGTTTTGGCTGGCAGGCTGAAGAGGCGGTTGATATCGCCCGCAATCAGATTGCCGAGCTGGTCGGTGCCGACCCGCGCGAAATCGTCTTTACCTCTGGTGCGACGGAATCCGACAACCTGGCGATCAAGGGTGCAGCCAACTTTTATCAGAAAAAAGGCAAGCACATCATCACCAGCAAAACCGAGCATAAAGCGGTTCTGGATACCTGCCGTCAGCTGGAGCGTGAAGGCTTCGAGGTGACCTACCTGGCGCCGCAGCGCAACGGGATTATCGATCTCAAAGAGCTGGAAGCGGCGATGCGTGACGACACCATCCTGGTTTCCATCATGCATGTGAATAACGAAATCGGCGTGGTGCAGGATATCGCTACCATCGGCGAGATGTGTCGCGCCCGCGGTATCATTTACCACGTAGACGCCACCCAGAGCGTGGGCAAGCTGCCTATCGATCTGAGCCAGCTGAAGGTGGACCTGATGTCCTTCTCCGGCCACAAAATCTACGGTCCGAAAGGCATTGGCGCGCTGTATGTTCGCCGTAAGCCGCGTATTCGTATCGAAGCGCAAATCCACGGCGGCGGCCACGAGCGCGGTATGCGTTCTGGTACTCTGCCTGTTCACCAGATCGTCGGCATGGGTGAAGCTTACCGTATCGCCAAAGAAGAGATGGAAAGCGAAATGGCGCGTCTGCGCACCCTGCGCAACCGTCTGTGGAACGGCGTGAAGGATATGGAAGAAGTTTATCTCAACGGCGACCTCGAGCAGGGCGCGCCGAACATTCTTAACGTCAGCTTCAACTACGTTGAAGGTGAGTCGCTGATTATGGCGCTGAAAGACCTGGCGGTTTCCTCCGGTTCAGCCTGTACTTCCGCGAGCCTTGAGCCATCCTACGTGCTGCGCGCGTTAGGTATGACTGATGAACTGGCGCACAGCTCTATTCGTTTCTCTTTAGGTCGTTTCACTACCGAAGAAGAGATTGACTACACCATCAATCTGGTTCGCAACTCCATCGGCCGTCTGCGCGACCTTTCTCCGCTGTGGGAAATGTTCAAGCAGGGCGTGGATCTGAACAGTATTGAATGGTCACATCACTAATTCGGCACCGATAAGGAGAATTCAACATGGCATACAGCGAAAAAGTCATCGATCATTACGAAAACCCGCGCAACGTCGGCTCTTTTGACAACAGCGACGAGAACGTCGGCAGCGGCATGGTCGGTGCGCCGGCCTGTGGCGACGTGATGAAGTTGCAGATTAAAGTCAACAATGAAGGTATCATTGAAGACGCGCGCTTCAAGACCTACGGCTGTGGTTCCGCCATCGCTTCCAGCTCCCTGGTCACCGAGTGGGTGAAGGGCAAATCCCTGGACGAAGCGCAGGCGATCAAGAACACCGATATCGCCGATGAACTGGAACTGCCGCCGGTGAAAATTCACTGCTCTATTCTGGCGGAAGACGCGATTAAAGCCGCGATTGCGGATTACAAAAGCAAACGTGAAGCAAAATAATTAGTTGAGGTTTTGTTATGTCGATTACTCTTAGCGACAGTGCTGCAGCGCGAGTCAATGCCTTTCTGGCGAACCGTGGTAAAGGGTTTGGCCTGCGCCTGGGCGTGAGAACCTCCGGCTGCTCGGGTATGGCCTATGTACTGGAGTTTGTTGACGAGCCGGCGGCTGAAGACACCGTGTTTGAAGACAAAGGCGTGAAGGTCGTGATCGACGGCAAAAGTCTGCAATTCCTCGACGGCACTCAGCTGGACTTCGTCAAAGAAGGCCTCAACGAAGGGTTCAAGTTCACCAACCCTAACGTCAAAGATGAGTGCGGCTGCGGCGAAAGCTTTAACGTATAATCGGTCATCCCCAACCCCACCGCGGTCACGCCGCGCGTGGGGTTTTCATTTAGATGCATGACCCTGAGGTTACTATGGACTATTTCACCCTCTTCGGGTTACCAGCCAGCTATACCCTCTCGCTTGAACAACTGGCTGTCCGGTATCAGGATCTGCAGCGCCAGTACCATCCGGATAAATTTGCCAGCGCGCCTGCTGCGGAACAGCTGGTAGCGGTTCAGCACTCCGCCACCATTAACCAGGCCTGGCAAACTCTGCGCCATCCGCTGACCCGTGCGGAATATCTCCTTTCGCTGCACGGCTTCGACCTCGCCAGCGAGCAACATACCGTCCGCGATACCGCGTTCCTGATGGAACAGCTGGAACTGCGTGAAGAGCTCGATGAGATCGGTAAGGCGAAAGACGATGCGCGGCTGGAAGACTTTATCAAACGAGTGAAAGCGCTGTTTGATACCCGCCATCAACTGATGGTTGAACAATTGCATAATGAGAGCTGGGAGGCGGCGGCGGACACGGTACGTAAGCTCCGTTTTCTCGATAAACTGCGCAGCAGTGCTGAAGAACTCGAAGAAAAACTGCTCGATTTTTAATTTTCGGAAGCAATTATGGCCTTATTACAAATTAGTGAGCCCGGCCTGAGCGCCGCGCCGCACCAGCGTCGTCTGGCGGCCGGCATCGACCTGGGCACCACCAATTCTCTGGTGGCTACCGTGCGTAGCGGCCAGGCCGAAACCCTGCCCGATCATCAAGGTCGCTATCTGCTGCCGTCGGTGGTGAACTACCACGCCTCGGGACTGACTGTCGGCTATGAAGCCCGGCTGAATGCCGCTCAGGATCCGGTGAACACCATCAGCTCGGTGAAGCGAATGATGGGGCGCTCCCTCGCCGATATTCAAAACCGCTATCCGCATCTGCCGTATCAGCTGCAGGCCAGTGAAAACGGTCTGCCGATGATCCAGACCGCCGGCGGCCTGCTGAACCCGATTCGCGTCTCCGCCGATATCCTCAAAGCGCTGGCCGCCCGGGCGACCGAAGCGCTGGGCGGCGAACTTGATGGCGTGGTGATCACCGTTCCCGCTTACTTCGATGATGCTCAGCGTCAGGGGACCAAAGACGCGGCGCGTCTGGCGGGGCTGCACGTGCTGCGCCTGCTCAATGAGCCGACCGCGGCGGCTATCGCCTACGGCCTCGATTCCGGTCAGGAAGGGGTAATTGCGGTCTATGATCTCGGCGGCGGCACCTTTGATATCTCTATTCTGCGCTTAAGCCGCGGGGTGTTTGAAGTACTGGCCACCGGCGGCGACTCGGCGCTCGGCGGCGATGATTTTGACCATCTGCTGGCGGACTACCTGCGCGAGCAGGCGGGCTTCAGCGACCGCAGCGATAACCGCCTGCAGCGCGAGCTGCTGGATGCCGCCATCGCGGCGAAAATCGCCTTGAGCGATGCCGACGTGGCGCACGTCGAGGTCGGCGGCTGGCAGGGCGATATCACCCGCAGCCAGTTTAACGATCTGATTGCTCCGCTGGTAAAACGCACTTTACTGGCCTGCCGTCGCGCGCTGAAAGACGCCGGCGTTGAAGCGCAAGAGGTGCTGGAAGTGGTGATGGTCGGTGGTTCCACTCGCGTGCCGCTGGTGCGCGAACGCGTTGGCGAATTCTTTGGCCGCACCCCGCTGACCTCCATCGATCCGGACAAAGTCGTTGCCATCGGCGCGGCGATTCAGGCGGATATTCTGGTCGGCAACAAGCCGGACAGCGAGCTGCTGCTGCTCGACGTTATCCCGCTGTCGTTAGGGCTGGAAACGATGGGCGGGCTGGTGGAGAAAGTCATCCCGCGTAATACCACTATTCCGGTGGCCCGCGCGCAGGAGTTTACCACCTTCAAAGATGGTCAGACGGCAATGTCTATTCACGTGATGCAGGGCGAGCGTGAGCTGGTGCAGGATTGCCGCTCGCTGGCGCGTTTTGCGCTGCGCGGGATCCCGGCGCTGCCGGCGGGCGGGGCGCATATTCGCGTCACCTTCCAGGTCGATGCCGACGGTTTGCTGAGCGTCACGGCGATGGAAAAATCGACCGGCGTGGAAGCCTCTATCCAGGTGAAACCGTCTTACGGCCTGACCGATGGCGAAATCGCCACCATGATTAAAGATTCGATGAGCTACGCCGAACAGGATGTCCAGGCGCGTATGCTGGCTGAGCAGAAAGTGGAAGCCGCCCGCGTACTGGAGAGCCTGGCCAGCGCGCTGGCCGCCGACGCCGCGCTGTTAAGCGCCGCGGAGCGTCAGGCTATCGATGCCGCCGCGGAGCAAGTGCGCGCTGCGGCGGCAGGCGATGATGCTGATGCCATTAAAGAAGCGATCAAAAATATCGACACACAAACCCAGGAATTCGCCGCCCGCCGTATGGATCAGTCGGTCCGTATCGCGCTGAAAGGCCAATCCGTGGACGAGGTTTAAAATGCCAAAAATTGTATTTCTGCCCCACCAGGACCTGTGTCCGGATGGCATCGTTGTGGAAGCTGAGACCGGTGAAACCATTCTGGATGCGGCGCTGCGTAGCGGCATCGAGATTGAACACGCCTGCGAAAAATCCTGTGCCTGCACCACCTGCCATTGCATCGTGCGTGAAGGCTTTGACTCGCTGGCGGAAAGCACCGAAGATGAAGACGATATGCTGGATAAAGCCTGGGGACTCGAGCCTGACAGCCGCCTGAGTTGTCAGGCGCGCGTCACCGACGAAGATCTGGTCGTTGAGATCCCGCGTTACACTATCAACCACGCACGCGAGCACTAATATGGCACTGAAATGGACCGACAGCCGTGAAATCGGCGAAGCCTTGTACGACGCTTACCCGGATCTCGACCCGAAAACCGTTCGCTTTACCGACATGCATCAGTGGATTTGCGATCTGGAAGAGTTTGATGACGACCCAAACGCATCCAATGAAAAAATTCTCGAGGCGATTCTGCTAGTCTGGTTAGACGAAGCCGAATAATTTTCGCGTCATGATTTATGCGGCAGTTTAAGTCGGATGAATCATCGAGTGAGAGAACTTTACGGGCTGCCATACGGTGGCCCGTTTGCTAAGAAGGATAATGATAATGACCGAAGCCATGAAGATTACGCTTTCTACTCAGCCAGCCGATGCGCGCTGGGGAGAAAAGGCGTCTTACAGCATTAATAACGACGGCATCGCCCTGCACCTCAACGGCAAAGACGACCTGGGCCTGATTCAGCGCGCGGCGCGTAAAATTGACGGTATGGGCATTAAACATGTCGCGTTAAGCGGCGAAGGCTGGGACACCGACCGCGCGTGGGCGTTCTGGGCCGGCTACAAAGGGCCGAAGGGGAAGCGCCAGGTCGAATGGCCGACGCTGGACGATGCGCAGCGCAGTGAGCTGGATCATCGCCTGACGATTATCGACTGGGTGCGCGACACCATCAATGCCCCGGCGGAAGAGCTGGGTCCGGAGCAGCTGGCGCAGCGCGCCGTGGACCTGCTGTGCAGTGTGGCGGGTGAGAAGATGAGCTATCGCATCACCAAAGGTGAAGATCTGCGTGAGCAGGGCTATCTTGGTCTGCACACCGTGGGCCGCGGCTCCGAGCGTCCGCCGGTCCTGCTGGCGCTGGACTATAACCCAACCGGCGATAAAGAAGCCCCGGTATACGCCTGCCTGGTGGGCAAAGGCATCACCTTTGATTCCGGCGGCTACAGCATCAAGCAAAGCGCCTTTATGGATTCAATGAAATCCGATATGGGCGGCGCGGCCACCATCACCGGCGCCCTGGCCTTTGCCATTACCCGCGGTCTGAACAAGCGCGTGAAGCTCTACCTGTGCTGCGCCGACAACCTCATCAGCGGTAACGCCTTTAAACTTGGCGATATTATTCATTATCGTAATGGCAAAACCGTTGAAGTGATGAACACTGACGCCGAAGGCCGCCTGGTGCTGGCGGATGGCCTGATTGACGCTTCGGCGCAGAAGCCGCAGCTGATCATCGATGCCGCCACTCTGACCGGCGCGGCGAAAACCGCCCTGGGTAATGACTACCATGCGCTGTTTAGCTTTGACGATGCGCTGGCGAATCGCCTGCTGGCGAGCGCGCAGGCGGAAAACGAAGCCTTCTGGCGTCTGCCGCTGGCCGAGTTCCACCGCAATCAGCTGCCGTCGAACTTCGCAGAACTGAACAATACCGGCAGCGCGGCCTATCCGGCTGGCGCCAGTACCGCGGCGGGTTTCCTGTCCCACTTCGTGGAAAACTACCATCAGGGCTGGCTGCATATCGACTGTTCGGCAACCTACCGTAAATCTGCCGTTGAGCAGTGGTCGGCGGGCGCGACGGGTCTTGGCGTGCGTACCATTGCTAACCTGCTGACGGCCGAGTAACGGCTTTGCCGGGTGGCGCTACGCTTACCTGGACTGGAAACTCGTATGCCCGCGTGGACGTAGCGCCGCCGGGCAATTCATTGTGAAGTAGCCAAACTATGTCTGATACGAAAAATGAATTAGAAACCCTGCTGGAAAAGGCGGCGACCGAGCCCGCCCACCGTCCGGCATTTTTCAGCGCGCTGCTTGAGGCGACCGTCTGGGTTCCGGGCAGTGCAGCCGATGGTGAGCAGATTGTCGAAGACAGCGCGCTGGATCTGCAGCACTGGGAAAAAGATGACGGCAGCTCGGTGATCCCGTTCTTTACCTCGCTGGAGGCGCTGCAGCAGGCGGTGGAAGACGAACAGGCGTTCGTGATGATGCCCGCCCGCACACTGATGGCGATGACGCTGGGCGAATCGCTGTTCCTCAACCCGAAGCTGCCGAGCGGCAAAGAGTTCACCCCGCGGGAGATCAGCCATCTGCTCGGTGAAGAGGGCAGCCCGCTCAGTACCCAGACGGTACTGGAAGGCGGCGAAGCGCTGCTGCTGTCTGAAGTCGCCGAACCGCCGGCGCAGATGGTGGATTCCCTGACCACGCTGTTCAAAACGCTGAAGACCGTCAAGCGGGCGTTTCTGTGCTCGATTAAAGAGAGCGCCGACGCGCCGGCCAACTTGCTGATCGGCATTGAAGCGGAAGGGGATATTGAATCCGTTATCCAGACCACCGGCAGCGTGGCCACCGATACCCTGCCAGGCGATGAGCCGATCGATATTTGCCAGGTGGTGGAAGGCGAGAAGGGCATCAGCCATTTTATGATTGCCCATATCACGCCGTTCTATGAAAAGCGCTGGGGCAGCTTCCTGCGCGATTTCAAACAAAACCGCATTATCTGACAGCGGGGGCGGCTGCCCCCGCTGTTTCTTTATGCTTCCAGTGTGAGGCTGAAAATCGGCTTTGCCAGGGTTAATGCAGCGCAGCAAAGATCCGCGGATAGGCTGACACCATGTTATAGAGGAGAAATCCCGTCACGCACAGCGTGACAATGCCGTTGAAGAGCGCCATATCCCCGCGCCAGGCCCGACATCTCTCTTCGCCCAGCAGAGAACGTAGCGCTGCCACCAGCCCGCCGACCAGCATAAACGCCAGTAACACCCCTGCCATTTGCGCGATAACAATGTACCAGCCCAGCGGTGTATTCACGCCCCGAGCGCTCATCAGCGCGATCTGTGCAGGCAAGATCGTCTGGAACCCCAGAGTGAATATCATGAGAAGGTGCAGGTCCGCCAGCGGAGCGTCAAACGTGCGGGCCAGACGTCGGGCGTCACGCAGGAGCAGCACCCCTGACGCCACCGCCGCGGCAACGCTGACATGCTGGAGAATAAAAATATATAACGCCAGGGTTCCGGATCCGACCCGGGACAAAAAGAACAGATTGCAAAAGACGATGACCAGCAGGCCAAATTTTATGCCCCAGGCGCGGAGTATCTCGCCGGGCCAGCGCCGGCTTGACGCTGGGTTATGCACCATCCACGCGGCAAGGGTCGATTTTCCGTAACCGGGCGCGAGCAGCACCATCAGGAAACCCAGCAGCGCCTGATGGCCATAGGTGATCAGCGGAACCTCTTCCAGAGTGACCCCGAGAAACTGGGTATACACGGAGACCGGCGCAGGAACCACGCTTAACCATGCTCGGTTCCATTGCGGCCAAAAATAAAGGATCGCGCCGCCTGCCAGCAGGCCAGCTATGCCTCCCAGCCAGGGAAGGCGCGGCGAATAAGCAGAATGCGGGTTGGAGACTAATGCCATTTTCACTCCTTGTAGTGACATCAGGTTACGGATAAAACGCTCCCTCCTGGAGCAGGCCCCGGCGGCGCGCGTTTATCGCGCCATCCGGGGTGAGATGGTGAATTAGTCAGGGCAGCCTTCGAGCCTGGCGTAAAGATCCTCATGAATATATTCCAGCTCCAGCAAGGCGCCATCGCGTGCCTCATTGAGGGTCTGCTGATGCTGCCATTCGTCGTGGCTCTCCTCGCTGCCGGCAAAGATCCCCTGCAGATATTCTATCAGTGACGATTCCGCCAGCCAGAGATCATTCTCTTTACCTTCGAAGCGGACAACAGGATATTCACCTTGTTCATCACGTTCAGTGACATAGATAAATACCTGCTGATCTCCGGGATGGCAGAGGCGAATCAGGGCAGGAAGACGCGGATCGTCGTTCCAGATTGGCGTCAGCTCTTCAAAGTCCAGCCCGGCCATATCAAGACCACTCATGTAATAAGCATCTTCATCCAGCGAGTCGGAAAGCAGGACGCCATGTTGATCAATGGAGTCCAGAACCGATTCCAGCACCAGCTGTCCGTGGGGGCTTTTCAGTTGGCAATCGTAGGCCAACAGCGCTTTCAGACTCTCCGGAAGCGCCACGGTTTCGCTATTTTGCGGGTCACGATATTTCCGTACCCGCAGGCGATCCACTTCGTCTACGGACAATGGTTTCGGGGTGGGATTACGGTTGTGCTTGTGTACGACATCCATGAGATCCGGTAATGAAAATGCCATTATTCAATTTCCTTATATAGTGAGTGGCAGTAAAGCGAATACGGCAGGTACAAACCCTGCGGCAGCACAGAGTAACCGGTTTAGCGGCAGGCCGGAGAAAGAGGGAGGGAAAATCAGAAATTATTTAGTGACCGCGGGAGGGAACCGCCCGCGGTCAGGCCGTGTTTACTGAGCGGCAGAGGCCGGTTCAATCGGCAGATCGGTCCGTGCGCCCCATTCGCTCCAGGAGCCGTCATACAGGCAGACGCCATTCACGCCAAGCGTGGTGAGGGCCAGCACGACCACCGCCGCCGTCACCCCTGAACCGCAGCTGGCGATGATTGGCCGTTCAAAATCGACACCCTGACGCAAAAAGATGTCGTTCAACTCGTCGACGGTTTTCAGTTCGCCGTTAATCACCAGCTCAGTCCACGGCACGTTAAGCGCGCCGGGGATATGCCCGCGACGCAGGCCCGGGCGCGGTTCGTCGGCCAGGCCGTTAAACCGGGCCGCCGGACGCGCATCGACAATCTGCGCCGAACCTTCATGGCTGACCAGCAGGACGTCGGTCAGGCGCTTAATTTGCTGGGGATCGAAACGCACGTCGAATTCCCCTTCAGCTACTTCCGGCACGCCTTGCTCCAGCGGCAGTTCGTCGCGCCGCCAGCCCTCCAGCCCACCGGCCAGTATGGACACCTTCTCCACGCCAAAGGTGCGCAGCATCCACCAGGCGCGAGGCGCGGAAAACAGATTGCCTTCGTCATAAACCACCAGGTGCTTATCGCTGCAGACGCCCAGCTCGCGCATGGCGACGGCAAACGCCTCGGCGCGCGGCATCATATGCGGCAGCGGGCTGGTGTGATCGGACAGCGCCTCGATATCGAAAAACAGCGCGTTCGGCACATGACCGGCGCGGTATTCCGCTGCCATATCGCGCAGGGCCTCCTGCCCGGCGGGCGCCATGCGGGCGTCGATAATCTGGATCTCCGGGTCATCAATATGTTCTGCCAGCCAGTCGGCGGCGATAAAAAACGAGGTGGACATGGGTGCCTCCGTTTTACGATTCATGACTGAATTGTCGGCGTTTTATCTCACGCTGACAAGTTAAGGACGTCAGAGTGGGGACGACGTCACGGCACTTTTCTGATTAATCGGCAGAAACCCGCGTCATCACTGTTGAGAAGTGCCGCCTTAACGCATAATAAAAAGTGATAATTTGCATCAGGCCCACCGGCCGAGGGGTTAGAAGGATGAAACCATTTCGTTTAGCGGCGCTGTCACTGGCGCTCCTTACCGCATTTTCATTAACCGGGTGTGATGACAGCGGTACGCCGCAGGCCACTGCCCCGGCGCCAGCTGCGGATAGCAGCCCAGACACGACGACAAAACCGGACAGCGCCCAGCTGGCGGCGCTGGCGGAAAAAAGTCAGGGCAAAGCGCTGACGCTGATCGACGCCTCGGAAGTCCAACTGGATGGCGCCGCGACCCTGGTGCTGACGTTTTCCGTGCCGCTGCAGCCGGACCAGGATTTCTCCCGCAGCGTACATCTGGTCGACAAGAAAAGCGGTAAGGTGGACGGTGCCTGGGAGCTGGCGCCGAATCTGAAAGAGCTGCGTCTGCGTCACCTTGAGCCAAAGCGCGAGCTGATTGTCTCGGTCGACCCGACGCTGACCGCCCTGAACAAGGCTACGCTCGACAAACCGTTCGAGAAGACCCTGGCCACCCGCGATATCGCACCGAGCGTTGGTTTCGCCAGCCGCGGCTCGCTGCTGCCGGGCAACGTGGTCGCCGGGCTGCCGGTGATGGCGCTGAACGTTGATAATGTCGACGTTAACTTCTTCCGTATTAAGCCGGAATCACTCTCCGCGTTTGTCAGCCAGTGGGAATACCGCAACTCGTTAAGCAACTGGGAGTCTGATGAGCTGCTGAAGATGGCGGATCTGGTCTATACCGGCCGCTTCGATCTCAACCCGGCACGCAATACCCGCGAGAAGCTGCTGCTGCCGCTGAACGATATCAAGCCGCTCCAGCAGCCGGGCGTCTACGTGGCGGTCATGAACCCGGCGGGCCATTATAGCTACAGCAACGCGGCGACACTGTTTACCCTCAGCGATATCGGCGTCTCGGCGCACCGCTACCATAACCGGCTGGATGTTTTTACCCAGAGCCTGGAAAACGGCGCTGCCCAGTCGGGCATTGAGGTGCAACTGCTCAATGCCAAAGGGCAGACCCTGGCGCAGGCGAAAAGCGACAGCCAGGGCCATGTCACCCTGCAAACGGATAAAGAGGCGGCGCTGCTGCTGGCGCGCAAAGAGGGGCAGACGACGCTGCTCGACCTCAAGCTGCCGGCGCTGGATCTGGCTGAATTCTCTATCGCAGGGGCGCCCGGCTTTAGCAAACAGTTCTTTATGTTTGGCCCGCGCGACCTTTATCGCCCGGGTGAAACCGTCATCCTTAATGCGCTGTTGCGCGATAGCGACGGCAAGCCGCTGGCGGAGCAGCCGGTGAAGCTGGAGGTGGTTCAGCCGGACGGCCAGGTGATCCGCTCGGTGATGAGCAAACCGGTGAATGGTCTGTACCAGTTCACTTATCCGCTCGACAGCGGCGCGGCCACCGGTATGTGGCACATTCGCGCCAGCACCGGCGATAACCAGCCGCGCGAATGGGACTTCCACGTCGAAGACTTTATGCCGGAACGCATGGCCCTGAACCTGACGCCGCAGGCGGCGCCAGTCGCGCCGGATGCCGACATCACCTTTGGCGTCCGCGGCGCTTATCTCTACGGTGCGCCGGCCAGCGGCAATCAGCTGCAGGGCAAGCTGTTCCTGCGCCCGCTGCGCGATGCCGTTGCCGCGCTGCCGGGCTTCCAGTTCGGCGATATCGCGGAAGAAAACCTCTCCCGTAGTCTGGATGAAGTCCAGCTGACACTGGATGAAAAAGGCCGTGGCGAAGTGACCACCTCAAGCCAGTGGCAGGATAGCCACTCGCCGCTGCAGGTGGTGTTGCAGGCGAGCCTGCTGGAATCCGGGGGGCGTCCGGTGACCCGTACCGTACAGCAGCCGATCTGGCCTGCCGAGGCGCTGCCGGGGATCCGCCCGCAATTTACACTGAAGGACGTTTACGATTACCGCACCGACACCACGGTGAAGCAGCCGGTGGTCGATGAGAACAGTAACGCCGCGTTTGACATCGTCTATGCCGATGCCAGGGGCGAGAAAAAAGCGGTCTCTGGCCTGCAGATACGGCTGATCCGCGAGCGGCGCGACTACTACTGGAACTGGTCCGATAGCGAAGGCTGGCAGTCGCAGTTCGATCAAAAAGATCTGCAGGAGGGCGAGGAGTCGCTGGATCTGCAGGCCGGACAAACCGGCAAAGTGAGCTTCCCGGTAGAGTGGGGCTCCTATCGCCTGGAGGTGAAAGGGCCGGACGACGTGGTCAGCAGCGTGCGCTTCTGGGCCGGCTATAGCTGGCAAGATAACAGCGAAGGTACCGGCGCGGCGCGTCCTGACCGGGTCACTATGAAGCTGGATAAACCGAGCTATAAACCGGGCGACACCATCAAGCTGCACATTGCCGCCCCGGCGGCGGGTAAAGGCTACGCGATGGTGGAATCCAGCGAAGGGCCGCTGTGGTGGCAGGAGATTGACGTCCCTGCCGAGGGGATGGATCTGTCTATTCCGGTGGATAAAGCCTGGAACCGCCACGACCTCTACCTCAGCACGCTGGTGGTTCGCCCCGGCGATAAATCCCGCTCGGCGACGCCAAAACGCGCGGTGGGCCTGCTGCATCTGCCGCTGGGCGATGAAAACCGCCGCCTGACGCTGGCGCTGGAAGCGCCGGACAAAATGCGCCCCAACCAGCCGCTGACGGTGAAAGTGAAAGCCAGCGTCAAAGAGGGCGAGGCGCCGAAACAGGTCAACGTGCTGCTCTCGGCGGTGGATAGCGGGGTGCTGAATATTACCGATTACGCCACCCCGGATCCGTGGAACGCCTTCTTTGGCCAGAAGCGTTACGGCGCAGATATCTATGACATCTACGGCCAGGTGATCGAAGGGCAGGGGCGTGTGGCCAGCCTGCGCTTCGGCGGCGATGGCGACGAGTTAAAACGCGGCGGCAAACCGCCGGTCAACCACGTGACGATCGTCGCCCAGCAGGCGCAGCCGGTGGTGTTGAACGATCAGGGCGAAGGCACGGTGACGTTACCCATCGGTGATTTTAACGGCGAGCTGCGGGTGATGGCCCAGGCGTGGACGGCCGATGACTTCGGCAGCAGCGAAGATAAAGTGGTGGTGGCCGCCCCGGTTATCGCCGAACTGAATACCCCGCGCTTCCTCGCCAGCGGCGATACCACGCGTCTGGCGCTGGATCTCAGCAATCTGACCGATAAACCGCAAACTCTGCAGGTACATCTTGCCGCCAGCGGGCTGGTGACCTTGACCGAGGGTCAGTTGCCGCCGGTGCAACTGGCGCCAGGGGCGCGCAGCACGCTATTCGTGCCGGTCAGCGCACTGGCGGGCTTCGGCGATGGTCAAGTGAGCGCGACCATCAGCGGCCTGAGCCTGCCGGGTGAAACCTTCGCCCCGCTGCAAAAACAGTGGAAAATCGGCGTCCGTCCGGCGTTTCCGGCCCAGACCGTCAACAGCGGCGCGGTGCTGCAGCCCGGCGAAAGCTGGCAGGCGCCGGCGGCGCAGAGCCAGGGCTTTGCCCCGCAAACGCTGCAGGGCCAGCTGCTGCTCAGCGGTAAACCGCCGTTGAACCTTGCCCGTTATATCCGTGAGCTGAAAGCCTATCCTTACGGCTGCCTTGAGCAGACCGCCAGCGGCCTGTTCCCGTCGCTGTACACCAGCGCGGCGCAGCTAAAAGCGTTGGGCATCAGCGGCGATAGCGATGAAAAACGCCGCGCGGCAATCGATGTTGGTATCTCGCGCCTGCTGCAGATGCAACTGGAAAACGGTGGTTTTGCACTGTGGGATAAAGAGGGGCCGGAAGAGTACTGGCTGACCGCCTACGCTATGGACTTCCTCGTCCGCGCGGGCGAGCAGGGCTATAGCGTACCGGTCAACGCCATTAATAAAGGTAACGAACGCCTGCTGCGCTATCTGCAGGAGCCGGGGCTGATGACCGTGCGCTACAGCGATGATGCCCAGGCCAGCCGCTTTGCCGCCCAGGCGTATGCCGCGCTGGTGCTGGCGCGTCAGCAAAAAGCCCCGCTCGGCGCATTGCGTGAAATCTGGAGCCGTCACGACCAGGCGCGCTCCGGCTTGCCGCTACTGCAGCTCGGCATTGCGCTGAAAACCATGGGCGATGCGCCGCGCGGCGACGACGCGATGAAGCTGGCGGTTGCCACCCCGCGCCAGGATGAGAATCGTTGGCTGGGTGATTACGGCAGCCCGCTTCGCGATGACGCCCTGAAGCTGGCGCTGCTGGAAGAGAACAAGCTGCTGCCGGAGGTGCAAAATAAGCTGTTGAGCACGCTGTCGGAAGAGGCCTACGGTCAGCGCTGGCTGTCGACCCAGGAAACCAATGCCCTGTTCCTTGCCGGACGTTCGCTGGCGGACCTGCCGGGCAACTGGCAGGCGCAAACCTCACTGCAGGCCGAGCCGCTGGCCGGCGACAAAGCGCAAACCCGCAACCTCGACGGCGATCGGCTGGCGGCGCTGCAGGTGAGCAATACCGGCAGTCATCCGCTGTGGCTGCGCCTGGACAGCAGCGGCTATCCACAAAGCGCGCCGCAGCCAGGCGGTAACGTCCTGGGGATTGAACGCACTATTTTCGATACCCAGGGTCAGCAGAAATCGCTGACCTCGCTGCGCAGCGGCGAACTGGTGCTGGTGAAGCTGGAGGTGACCGCCAAACGCAACGTGCCTGACGCGCTGGTCGTCGACCTGCTGCCAGCCGGTCTCGAGCTGGAAAACCAGAATCTGGCCAACAGCAGCGCCAGTCTGCAGGAAAATGGCGACGCGGTGCAAAACCTGCTCAACCAGATGCAGCAGGCGGATATTCAGCATATCGAGTTCCGTGACGACCGTTTCGTCGCCGCTGTCGCTGTCAATGAAGGCCAGCCGGTGACGCTGGTCTATCTGGCGCGGGCGGTGACGCCGGGCACTTATCAGGTTCCGCAGCCGCAGGTGGAATCGATGTATGTGCCGCAGTGGCGGGCGACCGGGGCGGCCAGCGGTCCGCTCACCGTGACGCCGTAAATGCGCGTATTGCCTCGGGTAAAACGCCGCTGGCGCTGGCTGGCGGCGTTTATTTTTCTGCTGTGGCTGGCGGTGCTGGCCGCCGATCGCCTGTGGCCGCTGCCGCTGCAGGAGGTCACCCCTGCCCGGGTGGTGGTGGCGGAAGACGGGACGCCGCTCTGGCGCTTTGCCGATGCGCAGGGCGTCTGGCGTTATCCGGTGACTCTCGCCGACGTGTCGCCGCGCTATCTGCAGGCGCTCATCCAGTATGAAGACCGCTGGTTCTGGAAACATCCAGGGGTCAATCCCTTCGCGGTGCTGCGCGCCGCCTGGCAGGATTTAACCTCCGGGCGGGTCATTTCTGGCGGCAGCACGCTCACCATGCAGGTGGCGCGTCTGCTCGACCCTCATCCACGCACCTTCGGTGGCAAGCTGCGCCAGCTATGGCGGGCGCTGCAGCTGGAGTGGCATCTGTCAAAAAGCGATATTCTAACCCTGTATCTGAACCGTGCGCCGTTTGGCGGCACCCTGCAGGGGATCGGCGCGGCCAGTTGGGCTTATCTCGGTAAACCGCCCGCTCAGCTCAGCTACGGCGAGGCGGCGCTGCTGGCGGTCCTGCCGCAGGCGCCCAGCCGTTTACGTCCGGACCGCTGGCCGCAGCGGGCCCAGGCGGCGCGCGATAAAGTCCTTACTCGCATGGTCAGCCAGGGCGTCTGGCCGCAACGGGCGGTGAAGGAAGCGATGGAGGAGCCGGTGTGGCTGTTTCCGCGCCAGATGCCGCAGCTGGCGCCGCTTTTTTCACGCCGGGCGCTGGCGACCAGTCGGGATGAAAAGGTGGTGACGACTCTTGATGCCGGGCTCCAGCGGCAGCTTGAGGATCTGGCGCTGAACTGGAAATCGCGCCTGCCGCCGCGCAGCTCACTGGCGATCGTTGTCGTCGATCACACGGATATGAAAGTCCGCGGCTGGGTGGGCTCGGCGGATATCACCGACGACAGCCGCTTCGGTCATATTGATATGGTCTCGGCGGTGCGTTCGCCGGGATCGGTGCTGAAACCCTTTGTCTACGCGATGGCAATGGATGACGGGCTGATTCATCCGGCATCGTTGTTACAGGATGTTCCACGGCGTTTTAGCGATTATCGGCCCGGCAATTTTGACAGTGGTTTTCATGGCCCGGTGAGCGCCAGCGAAGCCCTGGTGCGCTCGCTGAATTTGCCGGCGGTGCAGGTGCTTGAAGCCTACGGACCCAAACGTTTCGCGGCGAATTTACGCAACGCCGGGCTGCCCCTGATGCTGCCCGCTGGCGCTGAGCCGAACCTGTCGCTGATCCTCGGTGGGGCCGGGGCACGGCTGGCAGATATCGTCGCGGCGTACAGCGCCTTTGCCCGTCACGGCAAGGCGGCGCGTCTGCGCATGAAACCTGACGCGCCGCTGGTGGAACGGGCGCTGATGTCACCCGGCGCGGCGTGGATTGTCCGGCGCATTTTGGCCGGCGAAGCGCAACCGGTTCCCGATGCCTCACTGCCGCAAGTGGTCCCGCTGGCGTGGAAAACCGGCACCAGCTATGGCTATCGCGATGCGTGGGCGGTCGGCCTCAATGCGCGATATCTGATAGGTATCTGGACCGGACGGCCTGACGGTACGCCGGTGGTGGGCCAGTTTGGCTTCGCCAGCGCCGTGCCGCTGCTCAATCAGGTCAATAATCTGTTGCTGGCGCGCCAGGCGATGAGCCGCGGCGGCCTGCCGGTCGACCCGCGCCCGCAAACGGTGAGCCGCGGGACTATATGCTGGCCAGGCGGGCAGGATCTACCGGCCGGTGACCGCAACTGCCGCCGGCGCTTAGCCAGCTGGCTGCTGGATGCCAGCCAGCCACCGACGCTGCTGCTGCCCGGGCAGGAGGGTGTGCGCGGGATCCGCTTCCCGGTGTGGCGCAACGCAGCAGGGGAAAGGGTGGCCGCGGATTGTCCGGGTGCGACAGAAACTTCTGTTGATGTCTGGCCGCTACCGCTGGAACCCTGGCTGCCGGCCAGCGAGCGCCGACGTGCGCGTCTGGGACCGGTATCGACAGCGTGTCCGCCGCTGCAAACTCAGGATGCCGCACCGCTGGTGCTGTCAGGTATTCGCGAAGGGGCGGTAATAAAACGTCTGCCGGGTGAGGTGCGGGTGGTGTTACCCCTGCAAACCAGCGGTGGGGAAGGGCGACGCTGGTGGTTTATCAACGGCCAGCCGTTAGACGCTACCGGTGCGACAACCACGCTAACGCTGGATAAGCCCGGCGAGTGGCAGCTGGTGGTCATGGATGAGGCAGGACAAACGGCGGCCACCAGTTTCACCCTGCAATAACCAGGGTAAATTTGTTGTTGGCAGTTTGTGTTTCCAATACTCATCTTATTTTAACAAAATGTTACCTTCATCCGTAGGCATCGCCGACGTTGCTCATTATAATGCGCGCCAGGCCATACGATCGTATGCGCAACAACAGAACATTTAATTAGAGGTAATCATGGCTATTGAACGTACTTTTTCCATCATCAAACCAAACGCGGTGGCAAAAAACGTTATTGGCGGCATCTTTTCTCGCTTTGAAGCTGCAGGGTTCAAAATCGTCGGCACCAAAATGCTGCATCTGACCGTTGAGCAGGCTCGTGGTTTCTATGCTGAGCACGAAGGTCGTCCGTTCTTCGACGGTCTGGTTGAATTCATGACCTCCGGCCCGATCGTGGTTTCCGTACTGGAAGGCGAAAATGCGGTTCAGCGTCACCGTGACCTGCTGGGCGCCACCAACCCGGCGAACGCTCTGGCCGGTACCCTGCGCGCTGACTACGCTGACAGCTTCACCGAGAACGGCACCCACGGTTCCGATTCTGTAGAATCCGCTGCTCGCGAAATCGCGTTCTTCTTTGCTGAAGGCGAGGTTTGCCCGCGCACTCGCTAATCTCCTGCGTCTTTCACGCCACCGCTTTGTTGGCTTCATTCGCGCACCCCGGTCACATAGTTATCTATGCTCCCGGGGATTTGCGAATTCGCCGCCTCGCGGTGACCTGAAATACTTTGGAGATATAAACCTCGTCTTTTCGACCGTCGCGGCGTTGGCCTGACAATCGAAAAGCCTTAGAGGATTAAGCACGCGGTTACGATTTTTTTATCATTGACTGCGCGCAGGCATGGCTTCCATGCGCCAGAATTTGTAGAATATAGCGCCCCTGGACGAGCAGTCGCTCTCCGGGGCGTTTCTTTTTTCAACCCACCTGGGGCCATAACGTGTAATAACGAGGCCGGAAAACATTATGTCTGAACAAATTGTCACGCCTGATACCGCCGCTCTGACGGTGCCGAACAAAGATGCCAAAATCAACCTGCTGGATTTAAACCGTCAGCAGATGCGCGAGTTTTTCAAAAACATGGGCGAGAAGCCTTTCCGCGCCGATCAGGTGATGAAATGGATGTATCACTACTGCTGCGACGACTTTGATGAAATGACCGACATCAACAAAGTCCTGCGCGGCAAACTGAAAGAAGTCGCCGAGATCCGCGCCCCGGAAGTGGTTGAAGAGCAACGCTCAACCGACGGGACCATCAAGTGGGCGATTGCCGTTGGCGATCAGCGCGTCGAGACCGTCTATATCCCGGAAGAAGACCGCGCCACCCTGTGCGTCTCTTCTCAGGTAGGCTGCGCGCTGGAATGTAAATTCTGCTCCACCGCTCAGCAGGGCTTTAACCGCAACCTGCGGGTTTCCGAAATTATCGGCCAGGTCTGGCGCGCGGCGAAAATCGTCGGCGCGGTGAAGACCACCGGCGTGCGTCCTATCACCAACGTGGTAATGATGGGCATGGGCGAGCCGCTGCTGAACCTCAACAACGTCGTCCCGGCGATGGAAATCATGCTGGATGACTTCGGTTTTGGTCTCTCCAAACGTCGCGTGACCCTGTCGACCTCCGGCGTGGTGCCGGCGCTGGATAAACTCGGCGATATGATCGACGTCGCGCTGGCGATTTCCCTGCACGCGCCGAACGATACCATCCGCGACGAAATTGTACCGATCAACAAAAAGTACAACATCGAGACCTTCCTGAATTCGGTACGCGGCTATATTTCGAAGTCCAACGCCAACCAGGGTCGGGTGACCATCGAGTACGTCATGCTGGATCACGTCAACGACGGTACCGAGCACGCCCACGAACTGGCGGCGCTGCTGAAGGACACCCCGTGCAAGATCAACCTGATCCCATGGAACCCCTTCCCGGGGGCGCCGTATGGTCGCAGCTCTAACAGCCGCATTGACCGTTTCTCCAAGGTACTGATGGAGTACGGTTTTACGACCATCGTGCGTAAAACTCGCGGCGACGATATTGATGCCGCCTGTGGTCAGCTGGCGGGCGATGTTATTGACCGTACCAAGCGTACGCTGCGTAAGCGGATGCAGGGTGAAGCGATTGACATAAAAGCGGTCTGATAAATGATGACCCGCGCGGCACAGGCGGCGCGGGTCATATTTATGACCAATAACCAGGCGAAATACGCTGATTCGGTTAATAATTACGGTGCGTTTTTGTCGACTTTGAGGCAGTATGTAGCGGCACAACAACCGCTTAGCATTCAATTTTGATTCGTCTCTGTGATCGCGCGCCTGACAGTCCTATACTGTGAGGCTGACGTACCACAGATGTCTCGCGGCGCCGGCGTTTTCCCGCGCTGAACTTTAAATTTCACGTACCAGTAGTTGTAGCGAATGAATACTGAAGCCACTCAAGATCATCAAGAAGCAAACACCACGGGCGCGCGTCTGCGTCACGCCCGCGAACAACTCGGACTTAGCCAGCAAGCGGTGGCTGAACGCTTATGCCTGAAGGTGTCCACGGTTCGTGATATTGAAGACGATAAGGCACCTGCCGACCTCGCCTCCACCTTCCTGCGCGGGTACATCCGCTCCTACGCCCGCCTCGTACATATTCCTGAAGAAGAGCTGCTGCCGATGATGGCCAAGCAGGCGCCTATCAGGGCGGCGAAGGTGGCGCCAATGCAGAGCTTCTCTTTAGGCAAGCGTCGCAAAAAGCGCGATGGCTGGCTGATGAGCGTTACCTGGCTGGTGCTGTTTGTGGTTATCGGCCTGAGCGGTGCCTGGTGGTGGCAAGACCATAAGGCGCAGCAGGAAGAGATCTCGACCATGGCCGATCAGTCTTCCGCTGAGCTGAACGGCGGTGACGCCAACAGCCAGAACGTGCCGCTGGATACCAGCGCGCCGGTAGACTCAGGCACCGATAGCGCCGCGAACAGCGCGCCAACCGATACCGCCAGCGCACCGACCACCAGCGCCCCGGCTCAGACGCCAGCGGACAATAACGCGGTCGTGGCACCTTCTCAGGCTAATGTCGATACCGCCGGAACGGCCCCGACGACCCCGGCAACGCCGGCCTCGCCGTTACCGACCGATCAGGCGAACGTCACGACCCCAGCGGCGTCGGCACAGGATCTGGTGATGAACTTTTCCGCCGACTGCTGGCTGGAAGTGAGCGATGCCACCGGTAAAAAACTGTTCAGCGGCCTGCAGCGTAAAGGCGGCAACCTGAACCTGAGCGGTCAGGCGCCGTATAAACTGAAAATTGGCGCCCCGGCAGCGGTACAGATCCAGTTCCTCGGCAAGCCAGTCGATTTGAGTCGTTTTATCAGAACTAACCAGGTTGCGCGTCTGACCCTTAATGCCGAACAATCACCGGCGCAGTAACAGACGGGTAACGCGGGAGATTTTTCATGCATAACCAGGCTCCGATTCAACGTAGAAAATCTAAACGTATTTACGTTGGTAATGTGCCAATTGGCGATGGGGCTCCCATCGCCGTCCAGTCAATGACCAATACGCGCACCACCGATGTGGCCGCGACGGTAAGCCAAATCAAAGCGTTAGAGCGCGTGGGCGCGGACATCGTCCGCGTCTCTGTTCCGACGATGGACGCCGCCGAAGCGTTCAAACTGATCAAACAGCAGGTTAACGTGCCGCTGGTCGCCGATATCCACTTTGACTACCGTATTGCGCTGAAAGTCGCGGAATACGGTGTTGACTGCTTGCGTATCAACCCAGGCAACATCGGCAACGAAGAGCGCATCCGCATGGTCGTGGACTGCGCGCGCGATAAAAACATTCCTATCCGCATCGGCGTCAACGCCGGCTCGCTGGAAAAAGATCTGCAGGAAAAATACGGCGAGCCGACGCCACAGGCGCTGCTTGAATCCGCCATGCGTCACGTCGATCATCTCGATCGTCTGAACTTCGATCAGTTTAAAGTCAGTGTTAAAGCGTCTGACGTCTTCCTGGCGGTGGAATCCTATCGTCTGCTGGCGAAACAGATCGATCAGCCGCTGCATCTCGGGATCACCGAAGCGGGTGGCGCACGTAGCGGCGCAGTGAAGTCCGCGATCGGTCTGGGCCTGCTGTTATCAGAGGGGATCGGCGATACGCTGCGCGTCTCGCTGGCGGCGGATCCGGTGGAAGAGATCAAGGTCGGCTTCGATATCCTCAAGTCCCTGCGCATTCGTGCTCGCGGCATTAACTTCATCGCCTGCCCAACCTGCTCGCGCCAGGAGTTTGACGTTATCGGTACGGTGAACGCCCTGGAGCAGCGTCTGGAAGACATTATCACTCCGATGGATGTTTCGATCATCGGCTGCGTGGTGAATGGTCCGGGCGAAGCGCTGGTCTCCACCCTCGGCGTGACCGGCGGCAACAAGAAAAGCGGTCTGTATGAGGACGGCGTGCGTAAAGATCGACTGGATAACGACGACATGATCGACCAGCTGGAAGCGCGTATTCGTGCTAAAGCTTCGATGCTCGATGAAGCCCGTCGTATTGACGTTCAACAGCTTGAAGCAAAATAACGTGTTGGGAAGCGATACGCTTCCCGTGTATGATTGAACCTGCGGGCGCAAGGCGCCGGGGTTCATTTTTGTATATATAAAGAGAATAAACGTGGCAAAGAACATTCAAGCCATCCGTGGCATGAACGATTATCTGCCGGGCGAAACCGCTCTCTGGCAGCGCATTGAAGGCTCACTGAAGCAGGTGCTCGGTAGCTACGGTTACAGCGAAATCCGTTTGCCGATTGTAGAGCAGACCCCGTTATTCAAACGCGCGATCGGCGAAGTGACCGACGTGGTTGAGAAAGAGATGTACACCTTTGAGGACCGCAACGGCGACAGCCTGACGCTGCGTCCGGAAGGGACGGCGGGCTGCGTACGTGCCGGCATCGAACATGGTCTGCTGTACAATCAAGAACAGCGTCTGTGGTACGTCGGGCCAATGTTCCGCCACGAGCGTCCGCAGAAAGGTCGCTACCGCCAGTTCCACCAGATCGGCGCCGAAGTGTTTGGCCTGCAGGGCCCGGACATTGATGCCGAGCTGATTATGCTGACCGCGCGCTGGTGGCGTGAGCTGGGCATTGCCGATCACGTCAGCCTTGAGCTGAACTCCATCGGTTCGCTGGAAGCGCGTGCCAACTACCGCGACGCGCTGGTAGCTTACCTGGAGCAGTTTACCGATAAGCTGGATGAAGACAGCAAACGCCGGATGTACACCAACCCGCTGCGGGTGCTGGACTCCAAGAACCCGGACGTGCAGGCGCTGCTGAACGACGCGCCGGCGCTCGGTGACTACCTCGACGAAGAATCGAAAACCCACTTTGCCGGCCTGTGCGCGCTGCTCGATGATGCCGGGATCCGCTACAGCGTCAACCAGCGTTTGGTACGCGGCCTCGACTACTATAACCGCACCGTGTTCGAGTGGGTAACCACCAGCCTCGGTTCCCAGGGCACCGTCTGCGCCGGCGGTCGTTACGACGGCCTGGTTGAGCAGCTGGGCGGTCGTGCCACCCCGGGCGTGGGCTTTGCTATGGGGCTGGAACGTCTTGTTTTACTGGTCCAGGCAGTGAATCCGGAATTTAAAGCCGATCCTGTTGTCGATATATACCTGGTAGCCTCCGGGACCGATACTCAGTCTGCTGCAATGCGTCTGGCTGAGCAGGTTCGCGATGCGCTGCCCGGCGTGAAGCTGATGACCAACCACGGCGGCGGCAACTTTAAGAAGCAGTTTGCCCGCGCCGATAAATGGGGCGCCCGTATCGCCCTGGTGGTCGGTGAGTCAGAGATCGCTGACGGAAACGTGGTAGTGAAGGATTTACGCTCAGGTGAGCAAACTACCGTAACGCAGGAGAGCGTTGCCGCGCATTTGCGCACACTTCTGGGTTAATCTCCCGGGAATTATTAGTCAGGAGAAGGACTGCGTGGAAACTTTTAACAACGAGAACGATCAGGTCGATGCGCTGAAGCGTTTCTTTGCCGAAAACGGCAAAGCGCTGGCGGTCGGGGTGATTTTAGGGGTTGGTGCGCTGGTTGGCTGGCGCTACTGGACCTCCCATCAGCAGGATACGGCCAGAGATGTTTCGCTGGCTTACGAACAGGCGACTTCCGCGCTGAAATCGAATACGCCAGAAGTGCTGTCAGGGGCGGAGAAGTTCGCGGCTGATAATAAAAATACCTACGGCGCCTTCGCTTCCCTCGAGCTGGCACAACATTTTGTTGAACAGAACGATCTGCCGAACGCCGAAAAGCAGCTTCAGCAGGGGCTGGCGGCCGCGTCTGATGATAATCTGAAATCGGTTATCAATATGCGTCTTGCCCGCGTTCAGCTGCAGATGAAGCAGGCTGATGCGGCGCTGAAAACCCTCGACAGCATCAAAGGTGAAGGCTGGACCGCGATTGTGGCTGATTTGCGCGGCGAAATTCTGTTGAGCAAAGGTGATAAGCAAGGGGCCCGTGCGGCGTGGGAAGCTGGCGTGAAAAGCGATGCTTCTCCTGCGCTCAGCGAAATGATGCGTATGAAAATGAATAATTTGTCCATCTGAGAGGGACTCGATGCAATTGCGTAAATTACTTTTGCCAGGGCTGCTTTCCGTTACCTTGCTGAGCGGGTGTTCGCTGTTTAATAGCGAAGAAGATGTGGTGAAAATGTCACCGCTGCCGACGGTAGAAAACCAGTTTACGCCGTCCACGTCCTGGAGCACCTCGGTTGGCGATGGTATCGGCGAATTTTACTCTAACCTCCATCCGGCCTTCGCCGACGGCGTAGTGTATGCCGCTGACCGTAAAGGCACCGTCAAAGCGCTGAACGCGGACGACGGCAAAGAGGTGTGGTCTGTGAACCTGGCGGAGAAAGATGGCTGGTTCTCGCGCACGCCAGCGCTGCTTTCCGGCGGTGTGACCGTCTCTGGTGGCCATGTTTATATCGGCAGTGAGAAAGCGCAGCTGTATGCGCTGAATACCAGCGATGGTACCGTTGCCTGGCAAACCCGTGTCGCCGGTGAGGCGCTGTCGCGTCCAGTGGTGAGCGACGGCATGGTGCTGGTGCATACCAGTAACGGCCAGCTGCAGGCGTTGAATGAGACCGATGGTGCCGTGAAGTGGACCGTTAACCTCGATATGCCAGCACTCTCCCTGCGCGGCGAGTCTGCGCCTGCGACCGCTTATGGCGCGGCGATCGTCGGCGGTGACAACGGCCGCGTCAGCGCGGTATTGATGCAGCAGGGGCAGATGATTTGGCAGCAGCGTATTTCTACGGCCACCGGGCCGACGGAAATTGATCGCCTGAACGACGTCGACACGACGCCGATCATCGTCAACGGTGTGGTTTATGCGCTGGCTTATAACGGTAACCTGACCGCGCTGGATCTGCGTAGCGGCCAGATTATGTGGAAACGCGAACTGGGTTCAGTGAATGATTTCATCGTCGATGGTAACCGTATCTACCTGGTTGACCAGAACGATCGCCTGCTGGCACTGACCACCGATGGTGGTGTGACCCTGTGGACGCAGAGCGATCTGCTGCACCGTTTGCTGACCGCGCCGGTGTTGTATAATGGCAATCTGGTGGTCGGTGATAGCGAAGGCTACATGCACTGGGTGAATCCGGAAGATGGCCATTTTGTGGCGCAGCAGAAAGTCGATAGTTCCGGCTTCCTGACCGACCCGGTGGTTGCTGATGGTCGACTGCTGATCCAGGCGAAAGACGGTACGCTGTACGCGATTACGCGTTAATTACCGCTGTCGTGAGTGATTAAGAAACGGCCCCTGGCAGACAGGGGCCGTTTTGACTTTTTTAAAAACGTCGTTAAGACGATGTTGCTTAGTGATTGTATGAGGCATTTAACATGATACCTGTGGTCGCGCTTGTCGGGCGCCCTAACGTTGGAAAATCCACGCTCTTTAACCGCCTGACGCGCACTCGTGATGCGCTGGTTGCGGATTTCCCGGGGCTGACTCGTGACCGTAAGTACGGTCGGGCCGAAGTCGAAGGCCGCGAATTCATCTGTATCGATACCGGTGGTATTGATGGTACGGAAGAGGGCGTGGAAACCCGGATGGCGGAGCAGTCGCTGTTGGCTATCGAAGAGGCCGATGTGGTGCTGTTTATGGTCGATGCGCGCGCGGGCCTGATGCCGGCGGATACCGCGATCGCTAAACATCTGCGCTCTCGTGAAAAGCCCACCTTTCTGGTGGCCAATAAAACCGACGGCATCGACGTCGACCAGGCGATGGCGGATTTCTGGTCCTTAGGCCTGGGCGATATCTATCCTATCGCCGCTTCGCATGGCCGCGGCGTGACCAGCTTGCTGGAACAGGCCCTGCTGCCATGGGTGGATGAGATCAGCCCGCAGGAAGAGGTGGATGAAGACGCCGAATACTGGGCAAAATTCGAAGCCGAGCAGAATGGCGAAGCGGAAGAAGAGCCGGAGGACGACTTCAATCCGCAGGATCTGCCGATCAAGCTGGCGATTGTTGGACGCCCTAACGTCGGTAAATCTACCCTCACTAACCGCATCCTCGGTGAAGATCGCGTGGTGGTCTACGATATGCCGGGCACCACCCGTGACAGCATTTACATCCCGATGCAGCGTGACGAGCGTGAATATGTGCTCATCGATACCGCCGGGGTACGTAAGCGCGGGAAAATCACCGATGTCGTGGAAAAGTTCTCGGTGATCAAAACGCTGCAGGCGATTGAAGACGCCAACGTCGTGATGCTGGTGATCGATGCTCGCGAAGGGATCTCCGATCAGGACCTGTCGCTGCTGGGCTTTATTCTCAACAGCGGCCGTTCGCTGGTGATTGTCGTCAACAAGTGGGACGGCCTGAGTCAGGAAGTGAAGGAGCAGGTGAAGGAGACCCTCGACTATCGTCTGGGCTTTATCGATTTTGCCCGGGTGCACTTCATCTCCGCCCTGCACGGCAGCGGCGTCGGCAACCTGTTTGAATCGGTACGTGAAGCCTATGACAGCGCCACCCGCCGCGTAAGCACCGCGATGCTGACCCGGATTATGAACATGGCGGCGGAAGATCATCAGCCGCCGCTGGTGCGTGGCCGTCGCGTGAAGCTGAAATATGCCCACGCCGGAGGCTACAACCCGCCTATCGTGGTGATCCACGGTAACCAGGTGAAGGATCTGCCGGATTCGTATAAGCGCTACCTGATGAACTACTTCCGTAAATCCCTCGACGTGATGGGTACGCCAATCCGGATCCAGTTCAAGGAAGGGGAAAACCCGTTCGCCAACAAGCGCAACACCCTGACGCCGAACCAGATGCGTAAACGTAAGCGCCTGATCAAGCACATCAAGAAAAGCAAATAAGCTATCAGCAAGATTTACCCACCAACATGAATCCTTCAAAGCCCGCATCTGCCGGGCTTTTTTATTAAGGGCGATTGTAGCGACGCAACAACGCGCATGATTGGCATGTATAACTGCACGTATCCTATGAAATTTCTCATTTGTTAGCTTCGCTTGCCCAAGCAATTTTTTGAGTACGCTTTGATAATATATACGTAGAAAGTTATCGCAATGATAAGAGAGAAAACGCTTCTGGATATGTTGGGGGAATTCCACGGTGCCGTTTTCCTGTAATGCGGGAGAAACTGGAGAGTCTACTTTATGGCTGAGTATTATGGTAAGTTAGGTTTCTTCACAGGAGGGTGAAATTAATCAGCAAGGAGTGATAATGTATTACAGCAATGTCGTCATCAGCCTTTTGCAGGCCAATAAAATTCTCGCAATGAAACTTGAACGCGCTGTTTCAGGCATAGAACAACGGGTTTCCAGTCAGGTTAAAACAATAGGCGCTGGCGTAACTCGGACCCTGTATTATACATCCTGTTTTACTGATGAGTATCAGGATGTATGTAAAAAGCAGAAGAATGAGGATGTTAGATTTGCTAAAGGTATCTACCATCTTTTACAGCGTAATGATATTGTATATGAAATGCTTCAAATATATTTTGAAGAAATATTTAGGCACAAAACAACAGAGCAGTTAGAGCATATTAAAAGAGTTCTGATGGCTGTTAACATTCATATCGCTGCAGACTCTCTAACCAAATCTGGATTTGTTATAGCTACGGCTACCTGTGTTTCGGTAGGCATGAAACTAAGCCTTGATATGGGAGCGATTGCTGGGCGTTCTGCGGGGGTCGCCGTTACAGTGGCTGGCGTGTATGGCGTTGTGCAGAAGGTTGCAGATAGCGCTGAGCGTCTCCGAATCTGTTATCCGGCATTCTTTTCTATACTATACGAACAAGAGCTTGAAATGATGTATTTCCTGGTGGCGCCATTATTTGAACATGCCGACGCTTTTAAAGCTCAATGGGCTTCAGAGGCAGAGATCGCTAATATCATCGAAAGAATGATTAGGTAGTGATGATGTCATTTATTAAAAGAGCGCTTTTGTGGTTGTTCCAGCAATTAATTTCGCTGTATGCCCCACCACTTTGTATTGTCATATTTGCAGTGGTTTTTTTTCAAATTTTTCCTGAGGGGCCAGTTTGGCCTGTTGGTATATTCGCTGTACTTATAATTATTATCTTTGGGCGCTATGTGAAATGGTAATTCTAACGTTATTTATGATAAGGAAATTATATGTCTACTCCCGCACATTTATGGCTTGAAGATGAAAACGGTTCTCCGATCATTGGAAGCTGCATGATGTCAACGCGTCTTGGATCTATTGAGTTAAAATCATTCTCTCATGGTATTACTATTCCAGTTGATCCAAGCTGGGGAAAACTGACAGGTACGCGTATACATCGTCCTGTGTCGATAGTGAAGGAATTCGATCAGACAACACCGCTTTTGTATCGTGCCGTGTGTGAGGGGCGCCCGATGAAGAAGGCGATTATAAAGATGTATCGCATTCTGGAGGCGGGCATTGAGGCCGAGTATTTCAACATCATCCTGGAGAACGTCAAAGTCACTACGGTTGCGCCGTATTTATCACCTACTGGTATGAGCAGTACCCACCTGGAAACGCTCGAGATGCGTTATGAGGCGATCACCTGGAAATACATGGACGGAAATATTTACTACCGCGACTCATGGAATGACCGTTGTTGTGCATGACTCCATTATTTTCACGCAAAAAATGCCAGGTATCTCGTAGTAGGTACAATTTTATACATCATTTCAAAATTGAAATTCATATTGGCGGGTTTTTTGTGGCCGCCATGCCGGTAAATGTCAAAACCTTCCGCCATAATCCCGCGATACTTCGCGGGGAACAGAGCGGCTCAAAGGTGGACTTACTATGCAGATTGGTTTTATCGGCCTTGGCGCGGTGGTGGAAACCGCCTATTTACCGGTGCTGCGTCGCCTGGGGTACGCCATCGACAACTGCTGGGGTTATGACCTCGACAGCAGCAGAGCGCTGCCGGGGATCCAGCGCTGTAGTTCGCTGTCGGCACTGCTGGCCAAACCTCTGGATACGCTCTTCATTACCACCTCATCACTTCAGCATCTGCCCGTGCTGGAGAGGGCGTTAGCCAGCGGCATTTCCCGCATTGTGGTGGAAAAGCCGATTGTGGCCAACCTTGAGCAGGCCGCCCGGCTGCGGGCGCTGCTGGCGCCGCCTGAGCAGGCCGCGCGGGTGCTGGCTCTTGACCACTGGATGGCGCGGGGCGTTGCGCTGAATGCGATTACTTCGCCGTGGCGGGCGGAAGAGATCGTCTGGCTCGAAGGCTATTTACAGGAGCCAAGCGGCTTTAACGCCGCCGGTGAGCCGGTTGCACTCAATTTTGCCACCGGGGAGCTGGATACCCGGCAGCTGCGCCACCCTGATGGGGTGATCCTCGATATTGGCACCCATGTTCTGGCGATGCTGCGCGAAACCCTGCACGCCAGCGGAAGCGATACGGCGCTGAGCCTTTCCCTTCGGGTGGCGAAAGACCGCCTCGGCCATGACATTGCCCCTGGGGATACGGTCACCGCAGAGGGGGAGGCGCATCTGCAGGGGACCCTGGGCACTATCCCGCTCAATATCTGGCTAAACAAATACGCGGGCCCCGCGGGCGGGCAAAAGGGAATGCGGATAGGGCTGCGGGACGGGCGAATCCTCATCCTCGACCGCTGCCCTGAGGGCGAAGTGGTGACGCTGCACGACGGCGAGCGGATCCAGCGCTGGACCCGCCCCGGGACGATCTATTCGCACTGCCTCGATGAGCAGATCCTCGGCGCGGATAATCTGTTTATCCGGGCGCCCGACAGCGTGGCCGGGTTGACGCGACGTCGGCTTGAGGAAGTGGAATGGCTGCTCAGGTTGCAGCAGCAATTACGCGGCCCTCATTAAACCCGGAACATGATAAAATAGGTGCAGATAAACGTTGAAAGGAATGGTTATGGAACTTGATTGCCCTCTGTGCCACGCGCCGTTAGATGTCAAAGGCAGCAGCGCGCATTGCGCCCAGTGCGAAAGGGTATTTGCCCTCGAGGCCCGCTGCCCGGAATGCCACCAGCCGCTGGAGGTGCTCAAGGCGTGCGGCGCGGTGGATTACTTTTGTCAGCACGGGCACGGCCTGATCTCGAAAAAACGGGTGGAATTTATTCCGCTGGTTTAGTGGGTGAAGGCTTTCTGGCCCGCGTTTTTTTTACCGGCGCGATCTGCTTCACTTCGCTTTCGACCCAGCCGTCTTTCAGGCGGGTGGTGAGCAGATCGCCGGTTTTGACCTGTTTTGTCTGCTTCAACACCGTACCGTCATTCACCGAGGTGACGCTGTAGCCGCGCGCCAGGGTGGCTAAGGGACTCACCGCCTCCAGATGGGTCACCGCGTTGCCAAACCGTTCACGCCGCTCGCTGAGGCGGCCACGCATAGTTTCCGCCAGCCGGTATTCCAGCTGCTGGATCCGCGATTGCGCCCGGTGGATCCGTGGCTGCGGGTTGTAGTGATCCAGACGCTGAACGGTGCGCTTTTGCCGCTGTTCGGCGCGCTTAAGCTGCGATTCCACGGCGATGCGCATCCGCTGGCGCAGGCGTTCCAGGGCGGTCTGCTGGCGGGCCAGCCGCAGTTGCGGATGCTGTTGCTGCAGGCGATGGAACAGCTGGGTAAAACGGCGCTGGCGACTGGCGAGGAAATAGTCCATCGCCATCTCCAGACGCTGCTGTCCTGACTGCAGCTGGCGCAGCAGCTCCTGCTGATTGCGGCTGACGATCTCCGCGGCGGCAGAAGGGGTCGGCGCTCGCAGGTCGGCAACAAAATCGGCGATCGTGACGTCGGTTTCATGGCCGACGGCGCTAACGATAGGGATCTGGCTGGCAAAAATAGCCCGCGCCACCCGCTCATCGTTAAAACTCCACAGATCCTCCAGCGAACCGCCGCCGCGTCCGACAATCAGTACGTCACACTCCTGGCGCGCGTTGGCCAGCGCAATGGCGCGCACAATCTGCCCGGGGGCATCGTCACCCTGGACCGCGGTTGGATAGATGATCACCGGCAGCCCGGGATCGCGGCGCCTGAGAACATGGAGAATATCGTGCAGCGCCGCACCGGTTTTCGAGGTGATGACGCCGACGCAGTGGGCGGGTGAGGGGAGCGCCTGCTTATGTTTTTGCTCGAACAGTCCTTCCGCCGTTAACTGCGCTTTGAGCTGCTCATACTTCTGCTGTAATAACCCTTCGCCGGCGGGCTGCATGCTTTCGACGATAATCTGGTAGTCGCCGCGCGGCTCATACAGGGTGATGTTGGCGCGAACCAGCACCTGCTGCCCGTGCTGTGGGCGAAACGTCACCCGGCGGTTGCTGTTGCGGAACATCGCGCAGCGCACCTGGGCGTTATCGTCTTTTAAGGTGAAGTACCAGTGGCCGGAAGAAGGCTGGCTGAAGTTAGAGATCTCGCCGCTGATCCACACCTGGCCCATTTCGTGCTCAAGCAGCAAACGCACCGTCTGATTCAGGCGGCTTACGGTAAAAATTGCGGGGGATTGAGAGGGTAACATGTGAGCAAGATCAAACTTTAAATCAGCAGGTTATTCAGTCGATAGTAACGCGCTCAGAGGGGATGGCAAGTATTATTTGCAAAAAAGGGTAGATGCAATCGGTTACGCTCTGTATAATGCCACGGCAATATTTATCCACCCTGGTCGAGATATTGCCCATGCTACGTATCGCTAAAGAAGCCCTGACGTTTGACGACGTCCTCCTCGTTCCCGCTCATTCTACCGTTCTGCCGAATACTGCCGATCTCAGCACTCAGCTGACGAAAACCATTCGTCTGAATATTCCTATGCTCTCCGCAGCCATGGATACCGTAACGGAAGCGCGTCTGGCTATTGCCCTGGCACAGGAAGGCGGCATCGGCTTTATTCACAAAAACATGTCCATCGAGCGCCAGGCGGAAGAAGTTCGTCGCGTGAAGAAACATGAGTCCGGCGTGGTCACCGACCCGCAGACCGTTCTGCCGACCACCACCCTGCGCGAAATGAAAGAGCTGACTGAACGTAACGGCTTCGCCGGTTACCCGGTGGTGACTGAAGACAACGAACTGGTCGGTATCATCACCGGCCGCGACGTGCGTTTCGTCACCGATCTGAACCAGCCGGTCAGCGTCTACATGACGCCGAAAGAGCGTCTGGTTACCGTTCGTGAAGGCGAAAGCCGCGAAGTGGTCTTCGCTAAGATGCATGAAAAACGCGTTGAGAAGGCGCTGGTCGTGGATGAGAGCTTCCACCTGCGCGGCATGATCACCGTTAAAGATTTCCAGAAAGCAGAACGTAAACCGAATGCCTGTAAAGATGAGCAGGGCCGTCTGCGCGTAGGCGCGGCGGTCGGCGCCGGTGCCGGCAACGAAGAGCGCGTAGACGCGCTGGTCGCCGCGGGCGTTGACGTTCTGCTGATCGACTCCTCGCACGGTCATTCTGAAGGCGTCCTGCAGCGCATTCGTGAAACCCGCGCGAAATACCCGGACCTGCAGATCATCGGCGGCAACGTGGCCACCGGTGCAGGCGCGCGCGCGTTGGCGGAAGCCGGTTGCAGCGCAGTGAAAGTGGGTATCGGCCCGGGCTCCATCTGTACGACCCGTATCGTCACCGGCGTAGGCGTGCCGCAGATCACCGCCGTTTCCGACGCGGTGGAAGCGCTGGAAGGGACCGGTATTCCGGTTATCGCTGACGGCGGTATCCGTTTCTCCGGCGATATCGCCAAAGCCATCGCTGCCGGCGCGGCCGCGGTGATGGTCGGCTCTATGCTGGCGGGTACCGAAGAGTCCCCGGGTGAAATCGAACTCTACCAGGGCCGTTCTTACAAATCTTACCGCGGCATGGGCTCTCTTGGCGCGATGTCTAAAGGCTCCTCTGACCGCTACTTCCAGAGCGATAACGCTGCTGACAAACTGGTGCCGGAAGGTATCGAAGGCCGCGTGGCCTATAAAGGTCGCCTGAAAGAGATTATTCACCAGCAGATGGGCGGTCTGCGTTCCTGTATGGGTCTGACCGGCTGTGGTACCATTGACCTGCTGCGTACCAAAGCTGAATTCGTACGCATCAGCGGTGCGGGCATTCAGGAAAGCCACGTTCACGACGTGACCATCACCAAAGAGTCCCCGAACTACCGTCTGGGCTCCTGATTTCTTCGCCCGACCTAGCGTCGGGCGATTTATTTACTCTGTTTCACTTGCCTCGGAATTAGCGTCAATGACGGAAAACATTCATAAACATCGCATTCTCATTCTCGACTTCGGCTCTCAGTATACTCAGCTGGTGGCGCGTCGCGTGCGTGAGCTGGGCGTCTACTGTGAGCTGTGGGCGTGGGATGTCACAGAAGCACAGATCCGCGAATTCAATCCAAGCGGCATCATTCTTTCCGGCGGCCCGGAAAGTACTACCGAAGAGAACAGCCCGCGCGCGCCGCAGTATGTGTTTGAAGCCGGCGTGCCGGTATTTGGCGTCTGCTACGGCATGCAGACCATGGCGATGCAGCTGGGCGGCCATGTGGAAGGTTCTAACGAGCGTGAGTTTGGCTACGCGCAGGTTGAAGTGGTTAACGACAGCGCGCTGGTGCGCGGTATCGAAGACTCCCTGACCGCGGACGGCAAACCGTTGCTGGACGTGTGGATGAGCCACGGCGACAAAGTCACCGCCATCCCGTCTGACTTCGTCACCGTCGCCAGCACCGACAACTGCCCGTTTGCCATTATGGCCAACGAAGAAAAACGCTTCTACGGCGTGCAGTTCCACCCGGAAGTGACCCACACCCGTCAGGGGATGCGTATGCTGGAGCGCTTCGTGCGCGACATCTGCCAGTGCGAAGCGCTGTGGACCCCGGCGAAAATCATCGACGACGCCGTCGAGCGTATCCGCCAGCAGGTTGGCGATGACAAAGTGATACTCGGCCTCTCCGGCGGCGTGGACTCCTCCGTGACCGCGATGCTGCTGCACCGCGCCATCGGCAAAAACCTGACCTGCGTATTCGTGGATAACGGCCTCCTGCGTCTGAATGAAGCGCAGCAGGTGATGGACATGTTTGGCGACCACTTTGGTCTGAACATTGTTCACGTCGAAGGCGAGCAGCGCTTCCTCGACGCGCTGAAAGGCGAGAACGATCCGGAAGCGAAACGTAAAATCATTGGCCGCGTCTTCGTGGAAGTGTTCGACGAAGAAGCGCTGAAGCTGGACGACGTCAAATGGCTGGCGCAGGGTACCATCTACCCTGACGTTATCGAGTCTGCCGCTTCCGCTACCGGTAAAGCACACGTCATTAAATCTCACCACAACGTGGGCGGCCTGCCGAAAGAGATGAAGATGGGGCTGGTTGAGCCGCTGCGTGAGCTGTTCAAAGACGAAGTGCGTAAGATCGGTCTGGAACTGGGCCTGCCGTACGATATGCTCTACCGTCACCCGTTCCCGGGCCCGGGCCTCGGCGTGCGCGTACTGGGCGAAGTGAAGAAAGAGTACTGCGACCTGCTGCGTCGTGCGGACGCTATCTTCATCGAAGAGCTGCACAAAGCTGACCTGTACAACAAAGTGAGCCAGGCGTTTACCGTGTTCCTGCCGGTTCGTTCCGTCGGCGTAATGGGCGATGGCCGTAAATACGACTGGGTCGTTTCCCTGCGTGCGGTGGAAACCATCGACTTTATGACCGCGCACTGGGCGCACCTGCCGTATGATTTCCTCGGCCGCGTCTCTAACCGCATTATCAATGAAGTGAACGGTATCTCCCGCGTGGTGTATGACATCAGCGGTAAGCCGCCAGCAACGATTGAGTGGGAATAATCCCCGGCGTTAGCTGAATGAAACGAAACCCTCTGTTTTTACAGAGGGTTTTTTACTTTATGCCTCTCCTCAATCCCATCATCCCTGGACGCTATCTGGCAGGGGGGCTGTGAATTCCCCGTTTACGGTTCCGGCAGATGTTCAGCTGGCCCATTTTTTGCCGCCGCCGGGTGGAGTGTGGGAAGTTTGCCCGGCTGTGCCTTGCCCGCCCCACGCACCATCGCCAGCGCCAGTCCGGCAACGATCAGCGTTAACCCGGTGGACACCCACATTCCGCCGATAATGCCCAGCCGGTGGTTCAGCCATGCGTAGGCAAAGGGTGAGGCAGCCGCCATCAGTTGCCCGGGGATCAGCAGGATACCGGTGCGGCTGGCATAGCTTTCTGCGCTAAACAGCGCCAGCGGTAGCGTCGCTTTGACAATCGTCACCAGCCCGTTAATCGCGCCATAGCCCAGCACAAACCCGGCTGCGAACCCGGCATAAGCCGTGCTGCTCAATCCAAGGAGAAAACAGAGCGGCATGGCGAGCGCAGTAAAACGCGTCAGCGTGAGTGGGGTGACCCGGGGACCGGCCAGCACTTCCCCCAGCCGGGCGCCGGTCTGGCCAAACCCCCACAGCATACCGACGGCAACCGGCAGACCAAAGTGGCTGATAAACTCCGGCAGATGGGTGGAGGTACCGTTGGAGATGAAGGTGATCAGCGCAATAAAGATCGCGTAACGCACTCCGTTACGCCGATCGCCCTCAGCTGTCGTCGTTGGGGCTATCATTTTCACCGATGTACTGAGTCGCTGGCGCGGCAACTGATAACTCAGACAGGCGCTCAGTACGCCAAACAGCGCATAGATCCGCAGGGCATCCTGCCAGGACATGACGGTTAATAACGCTTCGCCCAGCGGCCAGAAGAGGGCCGAAGCCAGGCCGCCGGCAAGAGTAATGTGGGAAATGGTTTTCCGCGCCTGCTGGCCGTACAGATTCACCACCGCGGCGAACAGCGCATCATACAGCGAGAGCCGCATGCCAATTCCGGTCAGCAGCCAGGCGCCGTACCAGCCGGCAAGTGAAGGACACCAGGCCATGACAGCGCAGCTGACGGCTATCAGTAAGGTTCCGCTGGTGACCACGTGCCGCCCGCCAAAGCGAGCCAGCAGTCTGGCGACGAACGGAGAAACAACGGCCATCATCAGCATGGCGAGCGTCAGGCCAAGATAGATCTGCGGTGACGTCCACCCCTTGTCGGCAGCGATGGCCTGGGCAAAGGTGCCGGGCATATAAAAAGAGATCCCCCAGTTGATCAGTTGCTGACCGCCCGCGGTGAAGGCGAGGCGTCGGGGAATAGCTGGCGTTTCCATGGTTTTCATTCCGTTAAGGCAGTTGTCCTGAGCATACCCGGCAGGCTATTGTTCTGGCATAGCGGCCACCTTATGCGCGGTATAAGAGAAACTTTGCATGACAACACTGAACCTGGGAAACCTGGCGACCTTCCGGCTGGTCGTACAACGCGGCAGCTTTTCAGCCGCCGCCGATGCGTTGGGGATCTCCCAGCCTGCCGTCAGCCTGCAGGTGCGTCAGCTGGAGCAGTTTCTACAGATCCGGTTGCTGGAGCGCACCGGACGCGGGATCAAGGCGACGGCGGCGGGAATGGCATTGCTGGCCCACAGTGAGCAGATCGATCGGGCGGTGAATAGCGCGGTGCAGTCGGTCAGCGCATTCAGTCAGGAAGTTAATGGGTCATTGACGTTAGGGACCGGGGCGACGGCCTGCATTCATCTTCTCCCACCGCTGCTGCAGCATCTTCGTCAACAGCACCCGCTGTTGACGGTGGGGGTGACCACCGGCAACACGCTGGATATCGTCCGGGCGGTGGAGGAAAACCGCCTCGATCTCGGACTGGTTACCCTGCCCGTACAGGGACGCAGTCTGGCAGTGACCTCAGTGGTTGACGAGGAGTTCGTGGTTATCCATGCTCGCCACGAAGCAGCGATGTCGGCGGTTTGTACCCCTGCCGAGCTGCAGGCGCTGCCGCTCATTGCCTTCGAAGCCGGCAGCGGCACCCGGGATCTGATTGACCGCTGGTTCCGCTCGGCGGGACTGGCGGTCACGCCGGTGATGCAGTTGGGCAGCATCGAGGCGATTAAACGGATGGTGCGGGCAGGACTGGGCTACAGCATCGTGCCCCGCATGGCGGTGGAGCAGGAGGAGGATCGCGACGGATTAAGCGTGCACTCGCTGGCGCCGCGGCTATATCGACAGCTGGCGGTAGTCATGCGTCAGGACAAAATTGTGACAAAAGGTATCGCGGAAATGCTGCGCCTGCTGCATGCCGTGCGCTTATAAATCGCCGACGGCAAAACGACTGTATCAAAGGCAGGACATCAGCCGCAGGTCGCTCTGACTGCGGAGTGTGGTGCTTCCTGTATCAGAATCAAAGAATTACTCGCGGGCTGAGGGCTCGACGGTGAGTGAAGACTCCTGCGACGTTTTTTTATCCTGGTGATGGTACCAGGCGCCGATGGAGGAGTAGACAAAGCGTCCAAAGAAGAAGAGAAAGCTGATAAGCAGTACGATACGGGTCATGCGACGGTTAAATCGATGTCGTTTACGCATACTGGGTGCCTGACTCACAAAAGGTTCCTTGAAGTATACCCGAAGATGGGCGATGGGGGTATTAAGGCACAGGAACGAGCTGGGGTCAATTGATGCAGATGTAAAAGTGCCGCAGTGAAAACATTAATTAATGTTATATAAGATAATCATCGTATTTACATGCTCACTTTATTAGCGATAAAAAGGTAAAAAAATAAGTTTTATTAATGTTAGCGTCAGTATTTGTTGATTTATATCAACAGCCCTATTTTCTTGACCACTAAAATCAGCGGACATTACCGTATCGTTATTACTTATGCGGTCAGCATGGGGTGGTTGGATGCCTGCCTGAATATGCCTCGCAGGAGCAGAGGTTCCCTGTAGAGCACCTATGAATTTATTAAAATACTATCAACAATATCGCGACAAGTGGTGGGCTTTACCGCTTGTCCTGCCTGCGCTGTTATTACCTCTTGCCAGATTGGCGAATACCTACACCATGCTGAATGGTCACATGGTATTTCTCTATTATCTTCCCCTGGCATTGGTACTCAGCCTGATGATGTTTTTCGGTTGGGCGGCGATCCCGGGTATCATCATTGGCCTGCTGCTCACGCTGGCCCGAGGAATGACGCCCGAGCAGGCTATCGGCGTGCTGTTTCATTTTCTCATTCCCTGCGTGCTGTGCTGGGGTGGGTATCGGATCTTTGTCCCCCGGCGCCAGCAGGTCTCGCATGGTAACGTCAAACTGATGCCGCATCGTCTGTTCTGGCAAATGCTACTCCCCTCGGTCATTTTTCTGATTCTGTCACAGATCGCTGAATACCTGGGACTGCATCCGCGTACGACGGAGATGACGGGTATTACGCCCTTCAGTTTACGTTCGTTAATCACCTTTCAGGCGCTGATGGTGGGGTGTCTGACGGGCGTGCCGCTGTGTTATTTTCTGCTGCGTTTAATACGCAACCCTTTTCATTTTCGCGGATTTATTTCTCAGGTTCGCTTACAAATTGATCCAAAAATAAAAACCATTGAAATCATTTGCTGGGCGGCGATATTAATCCTGCTGCTGGGTCTATTATTGATGCCACTTAATGATACCAGCACCATATTTAGCACGAATTATACGTTATCATTACTTATGCCGGTCATGCTCTGGGGAGCCATGCGTTTTGGCTATCGTTTTATCTCGCTGATCTGGACGCCGGTGTTGATCGCTGTGATCCATTTTCATTACCGTTACTTACCGGTTTATCCGAGCTATAACACCCAACTGGCGATCACCTCGTCAAGCTATCTGGTGTTCTCGTTTATTGTCGCCTACACGGCGATGCTGGCAACACAGCAGCGTCTGATCTACGCTCGCGTCCGGCAAATGGCTTTCCTCGACCCGGTCGTACATATGCCTAATTTGCGGGCGCTGAGCCGTGCGCTCAATGGCACGAGCTGGTCGACGCTCTGTTTTCTGCGCATTCCTGAGCTGGAACTGCTGGGGCGCCACTACGGGGTTTTGTTACGCATTCAGTATAAGCAAATGCTGGCGAACCACCTGAGTGCGTTGCTGCAGCCCAACGAAGCGGTGTATCACCTTGCCGGCCATGATTTGGTTTTTCGCCTTAACAGCGAAGGGCATCAGGCGCGCATTCATTTAATCGACCGCTCCCTCCGACAGTTCCGTTTTCACTGGGATGGCGTCCCGCTGCAGCCGCGGATCGGCATGAGCTATTGCAACGTTCGCTCACCGGTCAAGCATCTGTATTTGCTGCTTGGCGAACTAAACACGATTGCCGACATGTCGCTGGCCAGCGGCCATCCAGAGAATATGCAGCGCCGCGGCGCCGGCCATGTTCAGCAGGATCTGAAAGATAAAGTGGTGATGATGAATCGCATCCTGAAGGCGCTGGAGCAAGACCATTTTGTCCTGATGGCGCAACCTATTCAGGGCATCCGCGGCGATAACTACCATGAAGTATTGCTGAGGATGGAAGGGGTATCAGGCGAACTGACGGGGCCAAACGCGTTCCTGCCAGTGGCGCACGAGTTTGGCCTCTCCACCCGCGTCGACCAGTGGGTCGTTGAGCACACGCTGGCCTTTATGGATACCCACCGCGAGGCACTGCCCGGTCTGCGGCTGGCGATCAATCTCTCTCCGGTCTCGCTGAGCCGCAGCCAGTTTCCTCAGGAGGTCGAGGCGCTGCTGCAGACGTACAACATTGAGCCATGGCAGATTATTTTCGAGCTGACCGAGAACTATGCGCTCAGTAACCCTGAGCTGGTCTGTCAGACATTAGAGCATCTGCGGGCGCTGGGCTGCCGGGTGGCGATCGATGATTTTGGTACCGGTTACGCCAGCTACGCCCGGTTAAAAACGATGAACGTCGACATTCTTAAAATCGACGGCAGCTTTATTCGCAATCTGCTTGCCAGCAGCCTCGATTATCAGGTAGTGGACTCTATTTGTCGTCTGGCGCGCATGAAGAACATGCAGGTGGTGGCTGAATATGTCGAGTCGCCGGAGATACGCCAGGCGGTTATCGCGCTGGGGATCGATTATTTGCAGGGCTACGATATCGGCGTACCGGTGCCACTGGCGCAGCTAGCGGAGGGGATGACTGCCTGAAGCGGAAAAAAGCCGGGCGCGATGGCCCGGCCTGGAGAATATTCAGGAGCGCGGCTCAGGCGTCTGGCTCTTCTTCAGCAATCTTCAGCAGCCATTCCGGCACACCTTCCCAGTACTGCTGCTCTTTTTCCAGATCCAACAGCACCAACGCATTCTGGCTAAACCAGTTGTGCGGGAAGGTCAGCGTCCAGTGGTGAGCTTCCGTCTGCAGCCGTAGCGTCGGCGGCGTGGTGGTGGCCTGACGCTGGTTATTCAGCAGCACGCCCAGGCGCAGCAGCTGGATCAGCGGCAGAAACTGCTTTTTCCTGAACAGCGTAAAGCGCGGCAGGTCGTCGAGTTTTATCGCTTTGCGATGATAGCGCACCAGGGTGGCCATCAGCATCTGCTGCTCCTGGTTGAAGCCCGGCAGGTCGCTGTTCTGCAGAATGTAGGCCGAGTGGCGATGCATACCGCTATGGTTGATATTCAGCCCTACCTCATGGAGCATCACCGCCCACTTCAACAGCGCCGCAAGGTGCGGATTAGCCAGCTTGGGGTTCTGTTCCTGCCACTGTTCCAGCATATGGGTGGTGGTTTCCAGCACCCGGCGTGCCTGTTCGCGATCGATGTTGTACTGATTCGCCAGACTCTGCGCCGTGCGGCTACGAATATCCTGGTGGCGGAAGCGGCCTTCCATCTCGTACAGCACGCCTTCACGCAGGGCGCCATCGGACAGACGAAGCTCTTTAATGGCTAGCGCGTCAAACACGCCGCACAGAATCGCCAGCCCCGGGGCAAAGACCGCTTTACGATCTTCAGAAAGGCCAGGCAGACTGAGCGCGTCGAAGTTTTTATGCTTCAGCAGCTCACTGACCAGCATTTCGAGGCGTTCCGGCGTAATAAACCCGTCCTTCTCACCCATGGCCACCAGCACTTCCTGCGCAGCTTTAATGGTGCCGGAGGCGCCCAGCGCCACGGTCCAGCCCTGAATACGGAACTGCCAGGCCAGGGTTTCCAGTTTTTGTACCGCCGCCAGGCGAGCTCGCTGGAAATTTTCTTTATTGATTGTCCCGCCAGGGAAGTAGGCCTGCGAGAAGCTCACGCAGCCCATGCGACGGCTTTCCACCAGGCGGGGTTCAAAATCTTCACCGATGACCAGCTCGGTCGAACCGCCGCCGATATCGATCACCAGCTTACGACCGCGCTCTGGCTGCGTATGCTCAACGCCCATAAAAATCAGGCGCGCTTCTTCATTGCCGGAGATGATCTCGATCGGGTAGGGGATCACTTTTTCCGCGCGTTTAAGAAACTCCGCCGCGTTGGTCGCCTGACGCAGCGTATGCGTCCCGACGATGCAGACGCTGGAAGGGGAGAACCCTTGCAGACGTTCAGCAAACAGCGACAGGCAGTTCAGCCCGCGGGTCATCGCTTCTTCGCTCAACACCGAGTTTTCATCAAGGCCATCGGCCAGATGCACGCGCTGTTTCAGGCGTCCAATGATCTGCATGGCGCCATCGACGACACGGGCGATCACCATATGAAAACTGTTCGAACCAAGATCGACCGCAGCGAATTCCTGCGGCCGAGGGGTTATTTCGTTTATTGGCATAGGTTAGTCGGGTTGTTCGAGTGATTTGAGATAATCGTAAATCGCCATCTGTGCGCGTACTTTACGGCGATTGCCGCGCGGCACATAGCGATTACTCAGTTCTTTATCAAGATAGCGTGCTTTTACCGTATCGTTGAACAAGATATCAAAAATATCCAGCACTCGCTGTTTCAGACGCGGGTCGAGCAGCGGGGCAGCAACTTCAATACGGTAATCGATGTTACGCGTCATCCAGTCGGCAGAGGAGAGCCAGACCTGTTTATCGCCACCGTTTTCAAAACAATAGACCCGGTCGTGCTCGAGGAAACGGTCAACGATGCTAATGACGCGGATATTCTCGCTGATACCTTCCAGTCCAGGGATCAGCGAGCACATGCCGCGGATCAACAGATTGACCGGCACGCCGGAGCTGGAGGCGGCGTACAGTCTGTCCACCAGCCCTTTATCCACCAGGTTGTTCAGCTTCAGCGTAATCCCGGAGGGCTGCCCGTTCTGCGCATTGGCGATCTCGCGATCGATCATCTCATACAGCAGACGGCGCGAGTTCTGCGGCGACACCAGCAGGTAATCGAAGCTGACCGGGCGGTAGGGGTTTTCAATAAAGTTAAACACGCGGCGGACTTCATTGGTAATGCGCGCATCGGCGGTTAACAGCGAATAGTCGGTGTAGATCCGCGCGGTCTTCTCGTTAAAGTTACCGGTACCGATGTGGGCGTAGCGCACCACCTCATCGCCTTCTTTACGCGAGATAAGGAACAGCTTGGCGTGGATCTTCAGACCCGGCGCGGAGAAGATAACGTGGACACCCGCTTCCGTCAGGCGTTTCGCCCAGTGAATGTTCGCCTCTTCATCGAAGCGCGCCTGCAGCTCTACCACCACGGTGACTTTTTTACCGTTGTGGGCGGCGTGGATCATCGCGTCAATGATGCGCGAATCCTTGGCCACGCGGTAGATGTTGATTTTGATCGCCAGTACGCTGGGGTCGAACGAGGCCTGACGCAGTAGCTCCAGCACATGCTCAAAAGTGTGATAGGGATAGTAGAGCAGCACGTCGCGTTCGCGAATGGCGTCGAAGCCGTTGCGGAATTTATCAAACCACAGATGACGCAGGCGCGGCATCGGCTTATTGACCAGATTCGCCTTGCCCACGTTCGGGAAGCCGATAAAGTCTTTAAAGTTGTGATAGCGGCCGCCCGGCAGCATCGAGTCGTAGTTGGAGATGGAGAGCTTATCGCGCAGCATTTCGACCATCGCATCCGGCATATCGCGCTGGTAGACGAAGCGAACCGGCTCGGCGGTCAGACGCTGCTTGAGGCTGGAAGACATCAGCTCCATCAGGCTCGACTCCATCTCATGCACCAGATCGTACTCGGCGTCACGGGTCATTTTCATCGAGTAGGCGTTCAGCGCATCGTAATCAAAGAAGCCTTTAAAGATATCATCCAGGCAGTAGCGCAGGATGTTATCCAGCAGGATCATTGGCTTACGGCGGCGAGGCGCTTCCGGCGGCAGGTTTACGAAGCGCGGCACTTTGTCTGACGGAATTTCCAGCAGGGCATAGTTGATGTTTTCCCCGCGGATAATCTCCACCGCCAGATAGGTGTAATCATCTTTCAGGAACTGCACAAGGTCCGTTTCGCGGTTAATCAGAATCGGCGAGATATGCTGACGCAAATACTGTTTGAAGTAGTTGCGCAGCCAGGCCTGCTGATTGACAGACAGCTGGCGCTCGTTGATCAGGAAGATCTGGTTACGCGCCATCTCCAGCAGCAGCTCGTTGTACAGACTATCGAATTCCTGATCGGCCTTCAGAACGCGGGCCTGAATTTTGCCTAACAGATGGCGAGAATGGGCGGTACTGCCTTGTTCTTCACTGATAATAATCCGCCGCTTAAGCTCAGCGAAGCGCACTTTGTAAAATTCATCAAGGTTGTTGGAGTAGATCCCCAGAAAGCGCATGCGCTCAATCAGCGGGTTACTCTTGTCCGCCGCTTCCTGCAGCACGCGCTCGTTAAAAGACAACCAGCTGAGTTCTTTTTCGATGTATAGCTTTTCCTGGCCCATTACCGCTCACACTCCGTTTTACTCACAGGACGTAGACTATTATGACGAATTTTTCTGCATAGCGATTTACTGTGTCACAACTATATGACAGTAAGAAGAATTATTTCTGTGAGATGTTTGATTAATAAACAATTTTAATAAAAAAAAGCCCCGCGACAGGGACAGGCGGGGCTGTTGTTCATTCTTCAGCGGCATAGCCCTGGGGCGGAAGTTGTCGTTCATCCAGCCAGGCGTGGTTGCCTGCCATGCGCAGACGCCCATCAACGAACCAGCTGATGACCAGCGGATAAATGGCATGTTCCTGGGCCTGAACCCGCGCCGTCACCTCATCTTCGCTGTCGCCAGCGAAGACCGGCACCTTGGCTTGCAGGATAACCGGACCGCCGTCCAGCTCATCGGTGACGAAGTGCACCGAGGTCCCATGCTCCTCATCACCGTTTTCCAGCACCTGACGATGCGTATGCAGGCCAGGATACTTCGGCAGTAACGAAGGATGGATGTTCAGCAGACGTCCCTGATAGTGGCTGACGAACGCCGGGCTAAGGATACGCATATAGCCCGCCAGCACCACCAGATCCGGGGCATAGGCGTCGATTTCATGCATCAGTTGCCGATCGAACGCTTCCCGGTCGGCAAACTGACTTTGCGCCAGCGCGTGGGCCGGGATGCCGGCCGCGCGCGCGCGCTCAAGACCGAACGCATCGGCCTTATTACTGAATACCGCACGCAGGGTACCGTTTATCTGTTTACGGCCGCAGGCGTCGATGATCGCCTGCAAATTGCTGCCGCTACCGGAAATCAGCACCACGATGTTTTTCATGCAATGACCACACGCTGTTCGGAATCGGAAGCTTTGATATAACCGATTTTCCACGCGTTTTCACCTTTCTCGTTCAGCAGGGCAATGGCCTTGTCTGCTTCTGCAGCCGGCAGGGCAATAACCATCCCCACGCCGCAGTTAAAGGTACGGTACATTTCATGCTGGCTGACGTTACCGGCGGTTTGCAGCCAGTTGAAGACGGACGGCCACTGCCAGGAGGACTCATCAATGATCGCCTGGGTGTTATCCGGCAGCACGCGCGGAATATTTTCCCAGAAACCGCCGCCGGTCAGGTGGGCGATGGCGTGAACGTCAACGCTGGCGATCAGATCGAGCACTGATTTCACATAGATGCGGGTTGGCGCCAGCAGATGGTCGGCCAGTGGTTTGCCGTCAAGGTCGGTAGTCTGCGGGTCGACACCGCTGACTTCAATGATCTTACGCACCAGTGAATAGCCGTTAGAGTGCGGGCCGCTGGACGCCAGCGCCACCAGCACGTCGCCGTCGGCCACTTTGCTGCCGTCGATGATTTCTGATTTTTCCACCACCCCGACGCAGAAACCCGCTACGTCGTAATCTTCACCGTGGTACATCCCCGGCATTTCTGCGGTTTCACCGCCCACCAGCGCGCAACCGGACTGCAGGCAGCCTTCGGCGATGCCGTTAATGACGCTGGCCGCGGTATCGACGTCCAGTTTACCGGTGGCGTAATAATCCAGGAAAAACAGCGGCTCAGCACCCTGAACCACCAGGTCGTTCACGCACATGGCGACCAGGTCGATACCGATGGTGTCGTGACGCTTCAGATCCATTGCCAGACGCAGCTTGGTACCGACGCCGTCGGTGCCGGAGACCAGTACCGGCTCGCGGTATTTCTGCGGCAGTGCGCACAGCGCGCCGAATCCGCCCAGTCCCCCCATCACTTCCGGGCGACGGGTTTTCTTCACCACGCCCTTAATACGGTCGACGAGAGCGTTGCCTGCATCAATATCCACGCCGGCATCTTTATAGCTGAGAGAGGTTTTGTCGGTCACTGCGAAGTCTCCACGCGTTTGCGGTAAGCAAGAAAAATCGGCGCAATTCTAACAGGGAAAGCAAACGTTTGCGAGCCTGCTTTACAGTCGGCGTGAAACAGCGGATGGATGGTCAAATTTGATACTGCTCACGAAAATGAAACCGGGTACAGTCTTGTGCTTGCCTCAGCGTAAAGGAATCCTCATCATACGACTGAAACCGGTTTCTGTGTTGGTTTGCCACGCATTTTTCCGGTGATTGACGCTGGTCAGGAGAGGGATGAATGAAAATTGCGGCATTCGATATTGGTGGCACCGCATTAAAAATGGGCGTGATGACCCGCGACGGCAGGCTGCTGGAAAGCGCGAAGCAGTCGATCAATGACAGCGATGGCGATCATATTTTACAGGCAATGCTGTCGTGGCTGGCGGCCCACCCGTCGTGTGAAGGGGTAGCCATCAGCGCGCCGGGTTATGTTGATCCGCACAGCGGCTTTATCACCATGGGCGGCGCTATTCGTCGATTTGATAACTTCGCCATGAAAGCATGGCTTGAAGCCCGGACCGGACTGCCGGTCTCAGTTGAAAATGATGCCAACTGTGTGTTGCTGGCCGAGCGCTGGCAGGGCAAAGCGGCGGAAATGGCCAATTTTCTGGTACTCACCATTGGCACAGGCATTGGCGGGGCGATTTATTGCCATCATCAGTTGGTTCACGGGGCGCGTTTTCGCGCCGGTGAGTTCGGTTACATGCTCACCGACCGTCCCGGCGGGCGCGATCCTCGTCGCTATTCGATGAATGAGAACTGCACCCTGCGAGTGCTACGCCATCGCTATGCGGAACATATCGGTGCGCCGCTGGACAGCGTGACAGGCGAAATGATTTTTGACCGCTATGACGCCGGCGACCCGGTTTGTCAGCGCCTGGTCGCTGAGTTCTTCAATGGCCTGGGTCATGGCCTTTATAACCTCGTCAATATCTTCGATCCGCAGACCATCTTTATCGGCGGCGGCATTGTGGAACGTCCAGGATTTCTGGCGCTGCTACAGGAGCATCTGGCCTGGTTCGGCATTGCCGACTATCTCGATACCGTCAGTCACGGCAACGATGCCGGCCTGATTGGCGCGGTTTACCATTTCAATCAGCACTATCGTTCGCCTGGCGACGATCGACATTAGGGAGAGACTATGTCCGGATTTAAAAAAGGTTTTCTGTGGGGCGGCGCGGTCGCGGCGCATCAGTTAGAGGGCGGCTGGCAGGAGGGCGGCAAGGGGATCAGCGTGGCGGACGTGATGACCGCCGGTGCCCACGGCGTGCCGCGTGAAATTACCGACGGCGTGGTGGCGGGGAAAAATTACCCTAACCATGAGGCGATCGATTTTTATCATCGCTATCCGGAGGACCTGGCGCTGTTTGCCGAGATGGGCTTCAAATGTTTTCGCACCTCGATTGCCTGGACGCGTATTTTCCCGCAGGGTGATGAGCTGGAGCCCAACGAGGCTGGCCTGAAGTTTTACGATGATCTGTTCGACGAATGCCTGAAACACGGCATTGAGCCCGTGATTACGCTGTCGCATTTTGAAATGCCTTATCACCTGGTCACTGAGTACGGCGGCTGGCGCAACCGGAAGCTGATCGACTTTTTCGTGCGCTTTGCCAGGGTCGTTTTCACCCGCTATCAACATAAAGTGAAGTACTGGATGACCTTTAACGAGATCAACAACCAGGCCAACTTCCATGAGGACTTTGCCCCCTTCACCAACTCTGGTCTGAGATATTTGCCGGGTGAAGACCGGGAGCCGGTGATGTACCAGGCTGCGCACTATGAGCTGGTGGCCAGCGCCCTGGCGGTGAAAGCGGCGCGCGAGATTAACCCTGCACTGCAGATTGGCTGCATGATCGCTATGTGTCCCATCTATCCGCTGACCTGCGCGCCGGACGATATGATGATGGCGATGAACGCCATGCACCGCCGTTACTGGTTTACCGACGTTCACGTGCGCGGCCACTATCCGCAGCATCTGCTCAACTATTTTGCCCGCCGCGGCTTTACCCTGGATATCACCGAAGCCGATCGCCAGGCGTTAACCGAGGGCTGTGTCGACTACATTGGCTTTAGCTACTATATGTCATTCGCTACCAAAGCCACTGAAGACAACCCCTTGCTTGATTATGATGAAACCACCAGCCTGGTCTCCAACCCGTACGTCAAAAAGTCGGACTGGGGCTGGCAGATTGATCCGGTCGGCCTGCGCTATTCGCTGAACTGGTTCTGGGACCACTACCAACTGCCGCTGTTTATTGTCGAAAACGGTTTTGGCGCGATCGATGTCCGTGAAGCGGACGGCAGCGTCAATGACCAATATCGTATCGATTATCTCTCCGCTCATATCGCGGAGATGAAAAAGGCAGTAGTCGAGGATGGCGTTGATCTGATGGGCTACACCCCGTGGGGCTGTATCGATCTGGTTTCCGCCGGCACGGGGGAAATGAAAAAACGCTACGGCTTCATTTATGTCGATAAAGATAATGAAGGCAATGGCTCGCTGGCTCGCAGCCGGAAAAAGTCGTTTGCCTGGTATCAACAGGTGATTGCCAGCAACGGGGAGAACCTGTCGTCGTCGGGTGGCGCTAACGCTTAACCGACCTACAATACTCGTAGGCCCGCGTAAGCGTATGGACTGCACCCCGCACCCAAGCCGGAGCCTCGCCTCCGGTTTTTTTGTCTCTAAATCACTTTGCTTGATATACGTCAAGCAAGATGGGTATGGCACAATCCGCAAAAAGCGGTATAATCCCGCGATTTTTTTTGTGGCTGCCCCTCAGAGGAGAAAGAGAATGAAGATTGTGGAAGTCAAACACCCACTCGTCAAACACAAGCTGGGCCTGATGCGCGAGCACGACATCAGCACCAAACGCTTCCGTGAACTCGCCTCAGAAGTGGGCAGCTTACTGACTTATGAAGCCACCGCCGATCTGGCGACCGAGAGAGTGACCATCGAAGGCTGGAATGGCCCAGTGGAAGTTGAGCAGATCAAGGGCAAGAAAATTACCGTTGTGCCTATCCTCCGCGCAGGCCTTGGCATGATGGAAGGGGTGCTGGAGCACGTCCCCAGCGCGCGCATTAGCGTGGTCGGTATCTATCGTAATGAAGAGACTCTCGAGCCGGTACCTTACTTCCAGAAGCTGGTGTCCAACATCGATGAGCGTATGGCGCTGGTGGTTGACCCGATGCTGGCAACCGGTGGGTCGATGATCGCCACTATCGATCTGCTGAAAAACGCCGGCTGCACCAGTATTAAGGTGCTGGTACTGGTAGCGGCGCCGGAAGGGATTGCCGCGCTGGAGAAAGCCCACCCGGACGTTGAGCTGTATACCGCCTCTGTCGATAAGGGGCTGAACGAACACGGGTATATCATTCCCGGTCTCGGCGATGCCGGCGACAAGATTTTTGGAACGAAATAAAACATACCGCGAAAAAAGCCGACTTTGAGAGTCGGCTTTTTTTTGAATAAAAGTAATCCACAGCAAATAACAGACGACTCTCAGAGGAATACACTATGACGCGCCGTGCCATCGGGGTGAGTGAAAGACCGCCGCTTTTACAGACAATCCCGCTTAGTTTGCAACATCTGTTCGCCATGTTTGGCGCAACGGTACTGGTGCCTATTCTGTTCCACATTAACCCGGCCACCGTCCTGCTGTTCAACGGCATCGGTACGCTGTTGTACCTCTTTATTTGTAAAGGAAAAATTCCCGCTTATCTGGGATCGAGCTTCGCTTTTATCTCCCCGGTGCTGCTGCTGTTGCCGCTGGGCTACGAAGTGGCGCTGGGCGGTTTTATTATGTGCGGCGTGCTGTTCTGCATCGTCTCCTTTATTGTCAAAAAAGCCGGTACCGGCTGGCTGGATGTGATGTTCCCGCCGGCGGCGATGGGCGCCATTGTGGCGGTTATCGGCCTCGAGCTGGCGGGCGTGGCGGCCAATATGGCCGGGCTGCTGCCGGCGGATGGCCAATCACCTGACAGCAAAACCATCATTATTTCGATGGTGACGCTGGGGGTGACGGTGTTTGGTTCCGTGCTGTTCCGCGGCTTCCTGGCGATTATCCCGATCCTGATCGGCGTGCTGGTGGGCTATGCGCTGTCGTTTGTGATGGGCGTGGTCGATACCACCCCGATTGCCGAAGCGCACTGGTTCGCCCTGCCAACCTTCTACACGCCGCGCTTTGAGTGGTTCGCCATCTTCACCATTCTGCCTGCCGCGCTGGTGGTGATTGCCGAGCACGTGGGGCACCTGGTGGTGACCGCCAATATCGTTAAACGCGATCTGATCCGCGACCCGGGCCTGCATCGTTCGATGTTTGCCAATGGCCTGTCGACGATCATCTCCGGTTTCTTCGGTTCGACGCCCAACACCACCTACGGTGAAAATATCGGCGTGATGGCGATTACCCGGGTCTACAGTACCTGGGTTATCGGCGGCGCGGCGATCATTGCGATTCTGCTCTCCTGCGTTGGCAAACTGGCGGCGGCTATCCAGATCATCCCGGTACCGGTGATGGGGGGCGTTTCGCTGCTGCTGTACGGGGTGATCGGCGCCTCGGGGATCCGTGTACTGATTGAATCGAAGGTGGATTACAGCAAAGCGCAGAATCTGATCCTCACTTCCGTGATCCTGATCATCGGCGTCAGCGGTGCTAAAGTGCACATCGGTGCTGCTGAGCTGAAAGGGATGGCGCTGGCGACCATCGTGGGCATCGCGCTCAGCCTGATTTTCAAGCTTATCAGCGTCCTGCGTCCGGAAGAGGTGGTCCTCGACGCCGCTGATAGCGAAGAGGCTAAATAACGATCTCCTGACCGGGCGGCGATCCCGCCCGGTTCTCTCCTGACCTAAATCTGTGGTAAACTCTCCGCGTTTTTCTGTAAGCCTATGTTGAGGTCCATCTGAACGCACCGGCACAGCTCTCTTTGCCACTGTATCTTCCTGACGACGAAACCTTCGCGAGTTTCTGGCCGGGTGATAATCCTTCCCTACTTGCTGCCCTCCAGAACGTATTGCGGCAGGAACACAGCGGGTACATTTATATCTGGTCACGTGAAGGGGCAGGTCGCAGCCACCTGTTACACGCCGCCTGCGCCGAGCTTTCCCAGCGCGGGGATGCGGTGGGCTACGTGCCGCTGGATAAACGGACGTGGTTTGTGCCGGAGGTGCTGGAGGGGATGGAACAGCTGGCGCTGGTCTGCATTGATAATATTGAATGCGTTGCCGGGGATGAGCCCTGGGAAATGGCTATCTTTAATCTCTACAACCGGATCCTGGAATCAGGCAAAACCCGACTGCTGATCACCGGCGATCGGCCACCGCGGCAGTTAAATCTTGGTCTGCCGGATCTCGCCTCGCGGCTGGACTGGGGGCAGATCTATAAGCTGCAGCCGCTGTCGGATGAAGACAAACTGCAGGCGCTGCAGCTGCGCGCCAGATTACGCGGCTTCGAGATGCCGGAAGACGTGTGCCGCTTCCTGCTGAAGCGGCTGGATCGCGAGATGCGCTCGCTGTTTATGACCCTCGATCAGCTGGATCATGCCTCGATTACCGCCCAGCGCAAGCTGACGATCCCCTTCGTGAAAGAGATCCTTAAGCTCTAGTCCGCCAGTGGGGCCAGCTCCTGCTCCGTCAGTCCGGTCAGATGAGCGACCAGATCGCGCGCCAGGCCACTGTGTAGCATGGCGGCGGCGATACGCAGTGCCTCTTCTTTCCGGCCTTCCTGTCGGCCTTCCTGTCGCCCCTGCGCCAGTCCCCGCTCCAGTCCCTGTTGCTCGAGATATTCCGCAATCGTCATCAACGTCTCCTTATGCTGCGGCGTACGTAACGCCAGTTCGCGAATGAACTTGACCGGCTCGCGCGTATTGCCTGCCTGTACCAGATAGTGCATCAGGGCTTGTACCTGCGATTCCGTCGCCAGTTCAGTCAATAATAATTCGCCCAGTTTGTCGAGGAGCTGCGCCAGATCGCGTTGTCGAATATGTTTTTGCAGTAACTCCAGCGTTGCCATGCGCTGGTGGGTGGCAATGTCGTCATCCGGAATGACGGTAATGTCCGCCAGCGGAAACGCTTCGTGATAAAGACGACTGGCCAGCTCCGGGGCGGTGAATTCATCGAGCCAGCGCAGTGAGAACGGGTAGGGGCTTACCTGACCATGATAGAAGAGGACAGGGATCACCAGCGGCAGACGAGCGTGACCGGCATCGAGATGACGCTGCATGGCGGCGATGGCATAGCGCATCAGACGAAAGGCCATATGCCGGTCGGGCGTGCTCTGGTGTTCGATAAGCGCATAAATATAGCCGTCTCCCGCCGTGGTTTTCAGGGAATACAAAATGTCGGCATAAAAGGGACGCAGATCGTCTTCGACAAAATGCCCCGACTCGAGATGCAGCGTACGCAGATCGCATACTTTAAGCAGCGTTTCGGGCAGATACAGTTGCAGGAAATCGCGGGCGGTATCGGGATGGGAGAGGTAGGTCTTAAACACGGCGTCATGGGGCGTGGAGGTTGGTTTTTTCATGTTCATCCGTCCAGTGGATTGAGCGATAGATGAACAGTAGCACTACCCGGCGGGCGGGAGGGATGGGCGTGGAAGATCTGGAATCGGTCACGTAAAAAAAGCGCCGCGAAAGCGCGGCGCAGGTGGGTTAGCTTACGATCTCAAGGACCTGCTCCGGCGGACGGCCAATACGCGCCTGGCCATGGCTGACGACGATAGGGCGTTCGATGAGCTTAGGATTGTCGACCATCGCCTGAATCAGCGCCGCGTCGCTAAGCGCCTGGTCGGCAAGATTGAGCGATTTGTACAGATCCTCCTTCTGGCGCATGAGCTCGCGGGGGCTCTCCATACCCAGCAGCTGCAGCAGCTGACGCAGCGTATCGGCATCCGGCGGTGTGTCGAGATAGAGCACCACCTCTGGATCGATGCCGCGGCTTTGCAGCAGGCTCAGCGTTTCGCGGCTCTTCGAGCAGCGTGGGTTATGGTAAATTTTTACCGCGTCGGTCATGGGGTCTCCTTACATTTTTTGATAGGGGCGGAAGCGGGCCTGCAGATCGCGTAGCTGGTCGATACGGGCATCGTAACGCGCCTGCTGCAGGCTACCAAGTTTCACCTGCGAGCTGGCGCTACTGAGCAGGGAAATGGCTTGATCCAACTGACCGACCAGCGCCATGCTTTCTGCCCGCGCCGCCAGCTCCTGATCGCGATTGCCCAGCGCGCCTTCCGCCTGGGCCAGCAGGTCCCAGCCGTTGCCATCCTCTTTATTGGTAAAGGTATAACGATTCAGAATGGTCGCCGCTTCCCCGGGCTGTCCACCCTGCAGCAAGGCGTTGGCCAGGTTCAGCTGCAGTACCGGATTGGTGCGCAGCTCGCGGGCGTTTTTAAGGCGGTTGATGGCGTCGCTGGTTTTCTTCTGCCCAAGGTCGATATCCGTGGCCAGGTCAAGATACCAGGCGTTTTGCGGGTCGGCGCTGAGCAGCGGCTGCAGCGTTTTGCGTGCCTGGTCAAAGTTGTTGCTTTCCATCGCCAGCAGGGCGCGGCCATATTGCGCGGCATGCTGTTGGCGGATGTTGCCCTTATCCCAGGCGTTAAGCAGATCGGTGCCCAGTTTATTGTCGCCGTTGGTGTACATCCCAAGGGTACGTGCCTTCGCCAGATAGAAGTCTGCCGAGGACTGCACGACCACCGGGCGCATCTGGTTGGCGCGGTTACGGGCATCGGCCAGTCGGCTTTCCGGCAGGGGGTGGGTGAGCAGCATTTCCGGCGGCCGCGTCGAGTAGCGCGACTCATCAAGCAGTTTACCCATAAACATCGGCATGGCCTGCGGGTCAAAACCCGAGCGCTGTAGAACCTGAATGCCAATCCGGTCGGCTTCTTCTTCATTTTGCCGGGTGAAGCTGATCATACCCTGTTGAGTCCCGGCCAGTGTCCCGGTCAGCGCCGCCATTCCGGCCTGCGGGCTGGCCATCGCCAGCAGAATCGAACCTAGGGCACCGACCCAAGTGAGCGGCGCATTGCGTTTCTGATCTTCCATCGCACGGGCGAGATGCCGCTGCGTGACGTGGGAGATTTCGTGCGCCATGACAGAGGCCAGTTCGCTCTCATTATCAGAGTAGCGGAACAAGGCGGAGTGGAGGACCACGTTGCCGCCAAAGAAGGCGAAGGCGTTGATTTGGTCGTTATTAATCAAATAGAAATGGAACGGGGTGCGCACTGAGTTCGCGTGCGCCACCAGACGCATGCCCAGCCCGTTGATATATTGTACCAGCAGGGGATCGTTAATCAGCGGCGCGCTGCCGCGCAGCTGGCGCACATAGTAATCCCCCATCTGCATTTCCTGACCAATTGACAGCGTGCTTCCTGCAGAGGTCCCCATGTCCGGCAGCGTATCTGCGGAGTCAGCAAAAGCAGGGCCTATCGAACCCAGCGTCAGCGAGGCGATGACGGTCGCCACCAGCGTTTTCTTCAACTGCCTGAACATAACCTCTGTCCTGTAATGTGGGTGTGCCAGTTTGACCGATTGTGCGACGCAATGTTCCCTGGCCGCATCCCAGCGAGTTTAGCTGGCGTTGGCCGCCTTGAAAATATGATCTTCACGGCGGAGAACGGTTTGTCTGCGGCGCATCAAAAAGCGAAGTCTTTTTTGTGACATTTCGATACAATTCCCCGGATTGTCGCCGCTTGGCCCTTCAGGGAAGGTTTTATGCTTGAGATGTTAATGCAGTGGTACCGCCGTCGATTCAGCGACCCTGAGGCGATAGCGCTGCTGGTTATTTTGCTTGCCGGTTTCGGCATCATGTTCTTTTTCAGCGGTCTGTTAGCCCCGTTACTGGTGGCTATCGTACTGGCCTATCTGCTGGAGTGGCCGACGGTTCGTCTGGAGCGGATTGGCCTGTCGCGCACCTGGGCGACCTCGCTGGTGCTGATCCTGTTCGTTGGCATCCTGCTGTTGCTGGCCTTTGTGGTAATGCCGGTGGCCTGGCAGCAGGGGATCTATCTTATCCGCGATATGCCGGGCATGCTCAACAAACTCTCTGATTTCGCTGCCACGCTGCCGCGGCGCTATCCGGCGTTAATGGATGCCGGCATCATCGATGCGATGGCGGAAAATATGCGCAATCGGATGTTGACGGTGGGCGACTCGGTAGTGAAGTACTCTCTGGCCTCGCTGGTGGGGCTGCTCACCCTGGCGGTCTATCTGGTGCTGGTGCCGCTGATGGTCTTCTTCCTGCTGAAGGATAAAGAGCAAATGCTTAACGCGGTGCGCCGTGTGCTGCCGCGCAACCGCGGGCTCGCCGGGCAGGTGTGGAAGGAGATGAATCAGCAAATCACCAACTACATTCGCGGTAAGGTGCTGGAGATGATTGTCGTCAGCGTCGCCACCTGGATAGGCTTTATTCTGTTTGGCCTCAACTACTCGCTGCTGCTGGCTGTGCTGGTGGGCTTCTCGGTGCTGATCCCCTATATTGGCGCGTTTGTGGTGACTATCCCGGTGGTGGGCGTGGCGCTGTTTCAGTTTGGCGCTGGCACCGAGTTCTGGAGCCTGTTCGCGGTCTATCTGATTATTCAGGGACTGGACGGCAACCTGCTGGTCCCGGTGCTATTCTCAGAAGCGGTCAATTTACACCCGCTGGTGATTATCCTGTCGGTGGTGATCTTTGGCGGACTGTGGGGGTTCTGGGGCGTCTTCTTCGCCATTCCGCTGGCCACGCTAATTAAAGCGGTGGTGCATGCCTGGCCGGATGGTCTGGTGGTTGACGACGACTGACGGGGTCGGGATAAAAAAGACGCCGGGCGAGGATTTCCTCCCCCGGCGTCTTGCTTTGCATCAGGCGTTTTCTTTCAGCCAGTTCAGCACCACGTCGTGGTGATTGCTGGTTTTGAAGTCATCAAAGACATGTTCGATTTTGCCATCGGCATCGATGAGGAAACTAATACGGTGAATACCGTCGTAGGTTTTCCCCATAAAGGATTTTTCGCCCCAGACGCCAAACTGCTCGCACACCTGATGGTTTTCATCAGACAGCAGCGTGAAGTTCAGTAACTCTTTTTCGGCGAAACGCGAAAGCTTTTCCGGTTTATCGGTGCTGATACCCAGCACTTCTACACCGGCTTTCTTCAGGTCGTCCATATTATCGCGCAAGCCGCACGCCTGTACGGTGCAGCCCGGGGTCATGGCTTTCGGGTAAAAATAAACCAGGACACGTTGTCCCTGGAAGTCGGTTAAATTTACTTCCTCGCCGTCCTGGTCCGGTAAGCTAAATTTCGGTGCGATATCACCGGCTTTCAGTGGGGTCATGGGTTAAACTCCATCCTGTTCATCATGCTGTGAATAATTAACGATGTTAATACTGCCTTGTGCGTTGAGTTCTGTACATAGGGCTTTGAACGCTTGTTCGATATTTGCTGCATTTTGCGTCGCAGGACTGTGGGCAGTTATCTGGATAAAAAGCTGCGCGGAATCGCCGTCTCCCGGCTGAGTGCGGGACACCAGTTCCGCGATATTCATATTCCATGTATCGCACAGGGCAGTAAAGCGCTCGATGATATGCGGTGAGTCCGGCACCTCAACCTGGACCCAAACGGTGTTTGGCATAGCCTGCGGCGGGCGCGCGGTGGTGCGTTTCATCACGATCAACAGTTCCAGCTCCGCACCTTTCAGCGGCAGGGTTGATTCGATCAGGTTAATCGCATTCCACGACCCGGAAAGCAGCATGATAAACGTAAACTCATCACCGAGCATGGCCAGCCGGCTGTCTTCGATATTACAACCGCAGCTGCTGACGTGGCGAGTGATCGTATTCACGATGCCGGGACGGTCAGCCCCCAGGGCGGTAATAACCAGATAGTGTTGTAATGAGGCTGTCAAACCTGTTCTTCCTTTAAAAAGGTGAGGTAACATTAGGAAAGCATAAAAAAAACCGCCATACAACATCCCTGATGGCGTCGGGTCTCTTGCTTTTATTGCAGCTCCAAACGTAACATTGAGAATCTTGTCGCACTTCTGCTCTGAGGATGGCCCATGTTCACGGGAAGTATTGTAGCGCTTGTCACGCCGATGGATGAAAACGGTAATGTCTGCCGGACAAGCCTGAAAAAACTGATTGATTACCATGTCGCCAACGGAACCTCGGCGATCGTTTCGGTAGGGACTACCGGTGAATCCGCAACGCTGAGCCATGAAGAGCATGGCGACGTGGTGATGATGACGCTGGAACTGGCTGACGGGCGTATCCCGGTTATCGCTGGAACGGGAGCCAATGCAACCGCAGAGGCGATTAGCCTGACCAAACGTTTTAACGACAGCGGTGTTGTCGGCTGCCTGACGGTCACTCCTTACTATAACCGTCCGACCCAGGAAGGCCTGTTCCAACACTTTAAAGCTATCGCTGAACATACTGACCTGCCGCAAATTCTGTATAATGTGCCGTCCCGTACCGGTTGCGATATGCTGCCGGAAACCGTTGGCCGTCTGGCGGAAATTAAAAATATTGTCGGTATTAAGGAAGCAACAGGGAACTTAAGTCGAGTTCACCAGATCAAAGAGCTGGTTTCAGACGACTTTATCCTGCTGAGCGGTGACGATGCGACCGGTATGGACTTCATGCAGCTCGGCGGTGTGGGCGTGATTTCCGTCACGGCCAACGTGGCGGCGCGTGAAATGGCCGACATGTGCCGTCTGGCGCTGGCGGGTCAATTTGCCGAAGCGCGTGCGATTAATCAGCGTCTGATGCCACTGCATACAAAATTATTTGTCGAACCCAATCCTATCCCGGTGAAATGGGGATGCAAGGCGTTGGGTCTTGTGGCGACCGATACGCTGCGCTTGCCGATGACGCCCATCACTGACCACGGTCGTGAAGCCGTCACCGCCGCGCTGAAGCATGCCGGTTTGCTGTAAAGTTTAGGGAGATTTGATGGCTTACTCAGTACAGAAGTCGCGCCTGGCGAAGGTTGCGGGTGTTTCGCTGGTTCTACTCCTCGCGGCCTGTAGTTCCGACTCGCGCTATAAGCGTCAGGTGAGCGGTGATGAGGCCTATTTACAGGCATCACCGTTGAGCGAACTTCACGCGCCGGCGGGGATGATCCTGCCGATTCAGGTGGGTGATTACAACATTCCGGTGGCCAACAGCACCGGCGCGGTGGGCAAAGCGCTGGACATTCGCCCGCCAGCGCAGCCGCTGGCGTTGGTCAGCGGTGCGCGGACCCAGTTTAATGGCGATACCGCGACGCTGATGGTTGAGAACGGCCGCAGCGGCTCGCTGTGGGCGCAGGTCACCAGTATCCTTCAGTCGAAGAACTACGTTATCGCGAAACGCGATGATGCGAGCCAGACGCTGAACACCGACTGGGTTGAGTGGAACCGCCTTGATGAAGATCAGCAGTATCGCGGTCGTTATCAAATCTCCGTCAAACCGCAGGGCTATCAGCAAGCGGTGGTCGTTAAGCTGGTGAATCTGGAGCAGGCGGGTAAACCGGTTGCCGATCCGGCGTCACTGCAGCGCTACAGCACCGCCATGCTGAACGTCATTTCGGAAGGCCTTGATGCGAGCGCCACCAGCGCCCAGAACGCGGCCCAGCGCAGTGCTGGCGCCACCTTCGACGTGCAGAGCGCTGCCGACGATACCGGCCTGCCGATGCTTGTCGTTCGCGCACCGTTTAACATGGTGTGGCAACGTCTGCCGGGCGCCCTCGAAAAAGTGGGAATGAAAGTGACCGACAGCACGCGCTCTCAGGGCAGCATGGCGCTGACCTACAAGCCGCTGTCTGACAGCAGCTGGCAGGAGCTGGGTGCACGCGATCCGCAGCTGGTTTCCGGTGACTACAAACTGCAGGTCGGCGACCTCGATAACCGCAGTAGCCTGCAGTTCATCGACCCGAAAGGCCACACCCTGACGCAGTCGCAAAATGACGCCCTGGTAGCCGTATTCCAGGCCGCATTTAACAAGTAATCAAAAGGGCTGGAGCAATCCGGCCCTTTTTAATGTATAGTGACGCAAACGTGTGCGTATACACATTATCCTTCAAATCGCCTCTTTGTTGGCTGCCTTCGTTCACCCCAGTCACTTACTTCTGTAAGCTCCCGGGGATTCGCTCAGTTGCCGCCTCGATGCACTTTGAATGCTTTTGTGTATAGGCTGCGACGTATTTTTTTGGGCTTAATATCACTGGAGTGGTGAAAGATGAAAAAGCTAGCTGAGTTGTATCGTGGTAAAGCGAAGACCGTTTACAGCACCGATAATCCGGACCTGCTGGTACTGGAATTCCGTAACGATACGTCAGCAGGTGATGGCGCGCGCATCGAGCAGTTCGATCGTAAAGGCATGGTGAATAACAAGTTCAACCATTTCATTATGAGCAAACTGGCAGAAGCGGGCATCCCTACCCAGATGGAAGCGCTGCTTTCCGATACCGAATGTCTGGTGAAAAAACTGGATATGGTGCCGGTAGAGTGCGTGGTGCGTAACCGTGCGGCAGGCTCGCTGGTAAAACGTTTAGGCATTGAAGAAGGTATCGAGCTGAACCCGCCGCTGTTCGACCTGTTCCTGAAAAACGATGCTATGCACGATCCGATGGTCAACGACTCCTACTGCGAAACCTTCGGCTGGGTGAGCAAAGAGAATCTGGCGCGGATGCGCGAGCTGACCTACAAAGCCAACGATGTGCTGAAAAAGCTGTTCGATGACGCCGGTCTGATTCTGGTGGACTTTAAGCTGGAGTTTGGTCTGTTCAAAGGCGAAGTGGTGCTGGGCGATGAGTTTTCGCCGGACGGCAGCCGCCTGTGGGACAAAAACACTCTCGATAAAATGGACAAAGACCGCTTCCGCCAGAGTCTTGGCGGCCTGATTGAAGCCTACGAAGAAGTGGCTCACCGCCTGGGTGTTAAGCTCGACTAACCCGCCTGCCGCCAGAAGATAGCTTCATCTTCTGGCGCGCTTCCTGCTGTTTCCTGTGGTAATCCTGCGCTGAACCGCCTACGATCTCTGCTATTGATACATAACAGGGAATGAGGTGCTTATGCGCTGGCAAGGGCGTCGCGAAAGCGACAATGTTGAAGATCGACGTGGTCAATCAGGCTCGCCGTTTGGCGGTGGTGGAGGCGGTGGCTTCCGTCTGCCGAGCGGGAAGGGCGGCATTGTGCTGCTGATTATCGTGCTGGTGGCGGGCTACTACGGCGTGGATTTGACCGGCATGCTGACCGGGGAGCCGATGCCGCAGCAGCAGACCTCCACGCAGCGCTCCATCAGTCCGAAAGACGATGAAGCAGCGAAGTTTACTTCCGTGATTCTGGCCACCACCGAAGATACCTGGGGACCGATCTTTGAAAAGATGGGCCGCCAGTACCCGCAGCCAAAACTGGTGCTCTACCGCGGCGCGACCCGTACCGGTTGCGGCACCGGCCAGTCGGTGATGGGGCCGTTCTACTGTCCTGCCGACAGCACGGTCTATATCGATCTGTCCTTCTACGATGAGATGAAAAATAAACTGGGCGCCGATGGCGACTTTGCCCAGGGGTACGTTATTGCCCATGAGGTGGGTCACCATGTGCAAAAACTGCTGGGCATTGAGCCGAAAGTTCGCCAGCAACAGCAGCATGCCACCGAGGCCGAAGCCAACCGTCTGTCGGTGAAGATGGAGCTGCAGGCGGACTGCTTCGCCGGCGTCTGGGGCCATAATATGCAGCAGCAGGATATTCTGGAAACCGGCGATCTGCAGGAGGCGCTGAACGCTGCCGAAGCCATCGGTGATGACCGTCTGCAGCAGCAGAGCCAGGGGCGCGTGGTGCCGGACAGCTTTACTCATGGCACGTCAAAACAGCGTTATACCTGGTTCAAACGCGGTTTCGACAGCGGCGATCCGGCGCAGTGCAACACCTTCGGCAGCGCGCTGTAATCCTCGCCCATGATGGACACGCTGCTTAACCTCACCGCGCAGATGGTGCGAGAGGGGATCCGTCGCCTGCTGGTGCTCAGCGGCGATGAGGCCTGGACGCAGCAGCAGGCGCAGGCGCTACGGGAGCGGCTCGGCGGCGATGGTCTGTGGGTAGGCTCCGATCCGGTTTTTGCGCCCTGCGTGGCGCCCGGCGCCCTGAAGACGCTGCTGGGGCGGGAAGTGATGCACGCCTTTTTCGATGCCCGGCGCGGGTGTGACGTGGCGGCCCTGGCGGCCCTGAGCGGAACGCTGCGGGCGGGAAGCTGGCTGGTGCTGCTGACGCCCCCCTTCGCCGACTGGCTGACCCGGGCGGATGAGGACTCCCTGCGCTGGAGCGATACTCCCGACCCTATCGTTACCCCCAACTTTGTTCACCGCTGCTGCCGGCAGTTTATCGCCGATCCGGAGGTGCTGCTCTGGCAGCAGTCGGACCGGCCGCGCTTCCCGCTGGCCGCCCCGCGCCCTGACTGGCATCCCGCCGATGGCCACCCCCAGGCCGAGCAGGCGCTAATCCTGGAGCAACTGTCGCGGCTGCCGCCCGGTATCGCGGCGGTGACGGCAGAGCGCGGGCGAGGGAAATCCGCTCTCGCGGGCATGCTGCTGCGCCAGCTTGGGGGCGAGGCCATCGTCATCGCCCCAACGCGTAGCGCCGTCGAGGTGCTGGCGAGCTTTGCCGGCGAGGCGTTTCGCTTTATGGCGCCGGATGCGCTGTTGGCGTCGCAAGAAACGGCGGCCTGGCTGATTGTCGATGAGGCCGCGTCGATCCCGGCTCCGCTTCTCCGGCAGCTGGTAAGCCGTTTTCCCCGCACGCTGCTCACCACGACGGTACAGGGTTATGAAGGCACTGGTCGCGGATTCCTGCTGAAATTTTGCGCCAGCTTGCCCCATCTGCAGTCATTCAGCCTGAGCGCCCCGATCCGCTGGGCAGCGGGCTGTCCGCTGGAGTCAGCCATCCGTCAACTGCTGATCTTTAATGATGAGGCATTTCGCGACGCGCCGACGGGGGAGGTGGTGCTGGAGGCGGTCAATCAGTCCTGCTGGCAATCGCTGCCTGCGCTACCGGAGGCGATGTATCAGCTATTGTCCGGGGCGCATTACCGGACTTCCCCGCTCGATCTGCGGCGCATGATGGATGCCCCGGGCCAGGCTTTTCACTGTGCTCGCGCCGGCGGCGCGGTGGCGGGCGCGCTGTGGCTGGTGGCCGAGGGGGGACTTTCTCCCGAACTCAGCCGGGCGGTGTGGGCAGGGTTTCGCCGGCCGCGCGGTAATCTGGTCGCTCAGTCGCTGGCGGCCCATGGCGGCAGTCCCCTGGCGGCGACGCTGTCCGGGCTGCGGGTCAGTCGGATCGCTGTCCATCCTGCCCGTCAGCGCGAAGGTCTCGGGCAGAAGATGATCGCCGATATCGCCGCCGCTGCCGCAGGCTATGACTATCTGTCCGTCAGCTTCGGCTATACCCCTGAGCTGTGGCGCTTCTGGCAACGCTGCGGGTTTATCCTCGTGCGGCTGGGAACCCATCGCGAGGCCAGCAGCGGCTGCTATACCGCGATGGCTCTGTTCCCGCTGACCGCGACGGGGCACCAGCTCGCGCAGCGGGAGGCGCAGCGGCTGCAGCGCGATGAACACTGGCTTCGCCCATGGCGGGAGGAATCCGCGCCGCTGCCGGCCGTCGCAGACGCTATGCTTAGTGATGAAGACTGGCTGGAAGCGGCGAGCTTTGCCTTCGCCCATCGCCCGTTGGCCGCGGCGCTGGGCTGCCTCAACCGCCTGCTGATGCAGGTCGACATGCCGTTACCGGCCCTGCGCGGGCGTCTGCAGGGAGAAGAGGAAGCTGCGCTGTGCGCTGCGCTGCGGCTGACGGGGCGTAAAGCCCTGCTGGCGAGATGGCGTGTTGAGGCCGCTGACGCCTTATGCTTCCTCGATGCAGCACGTGCTGAGGCGCTGCGTCAGCAGGTGGCGCATCTGCAATTTTTTTAACTAACTCATTCAGTTAAATGACATGGTCATATCTGGCGAGCGGCGTAAACTGCCCGCATACACTAAGGAGACAGCCATGAAACACGATCATTTTATTGTTCAAAGCCCTGCGACGCCTGCGCAACAGCTGTTGCTGCTGTTTCATGGTGTGGGTGATAACCCGGTCTCTATGGGGCAAATCGGCAGCTGGTTCGCGCCGCAGTTTCCCGATGCGCTAATTGTCAGCATCGGCGGGGTCGAACCTTGCGGCCCCAACGGTCGGCAGTGGTTTTCGGTGCAGGGAGTGACGGAAGAGAATCGTCAGCAGCGCATTGATGCCATTATGCCGACCTTCATTGACATTGTGCGCTACTGGCAGGAGAAAAGCGGCGTCAGCCCACTGGCCACCGCGCTGATCGGTTTCTCTCAGGGGGCGATTATGTCGCTGGAGAGTATCAAAGCGGCGCCGGCTCTGGCTTCAAGAGTGATTGCCTTTAATGGCCGCTACGCGACGCTGCCGGTGACGGCAACGACAGCCACCACCATTCACCTGATCCACGGGGGCGAAGATCGGGTTATCGATCTGGCGTGGGCGGTGTCGGCTCAGGAGGCATTACAGCAGGCGGGCGGCGACGTGACGTTAGATATTGTTGACGATCTGGGGCATGCCATTGACGATCGCAGCATGCAGTTCGCGATCGAACGTCTGCGTTATACCGTGCCGAAGCACTATTTTGATGAGGCGCTGAGCGGCAGTACGCCAAAAGGGGACGATATCATCGAAATGCTGTAACCCCGGCGGACGGGGTTACAGGCGGGCTGTACCGCGATAAAGGCAAACTTACGGTTTCTTCGACTGGTCGTGCTTCGGCCAGTCGTCGTCATCGTCCCATTTATCGTTAAAATCGCGGTGCGGCGGCAGATCGGGTTTGTTGTTAAGGAATTTTTTGTGGTCAACGCGGTTCAGATCTTTGATCACGTTGATAATCACCCCCACCAAAAAGACCAGAACCAGAATCCACCAGTGTTTAATAAGCCATTCCATGCGCGCTTCCTCTTTACGTCAATTCGTCAGGCGACCAGCTGTTCCATTACGCGTTGATACATCCGTGCCAGCAGTTGCAGGTCGGCGGCGTTCACACATTCATTAATTTTGTGAATGGTTGCGTTCACGGGGCCCAGCTCAACCACCTGCGCCCCCATGCGGGCGATAAACCGTCCGTCAGAGGTGCCGCCGTTGGTCAACAGCTGCGGTTTGATCTCATTATAGTGCTCAATTGCGCTCACCACCGCATCCACCAGCTTGCCGCGCCCGGTGAGGAACGGTTGGCCGGAGAGCCACCACTCCACGCTGTAACGCAGCTGGTATTTTTCCAGCAGGGCGACCACGCGGGCTTTGATCATCTCGTCCGTCAGTTCCGTACTGAAGCGGAAGTTGAACTGGACGAACATATCGCCGGGGATCACGTTGTTGCTACCGGTACCGGACTGCACGTTGGCAATCTGCATGCTGGTTGGCGGGAAAAATTCATTGCCTTTATCCCACTCGATATTGACCAGCTCCGCCAGCATCGGCGCCGCGCGATGGACAGGGTTATCGGCAAGGTGCGGATAGGCGACATGGCCCTGCACGCCGTGAATGGTCAGGTTGCAGGTCAGCGAGCCGCGGCGGCCGTTTTTCACCACATCGCCGACCACCTCGGTACTGGAGGGCTCGCCGACCAGACAGTAGTCCAGACGCTCATTACGCGCCATCAGCGTTTCCACCACTTTGACGGTGCCGTTTTTGGCGCTGGCCTCTTCATCTGAGGTGATCAAGAACGCCAGTCTGCCGCGATGATTCGGGTACTGCGCGACAAAACGTTCCGCCGCCACCACCATCGCCGCCAGCGAGCCTTTCATATCTGCTGCACCGCGGCCGAACAGCATGCCGTCGCGGATGGTCGGTTCGAACGGGGGGTTGATCCAGCGGTCAGCGTCGCCCGGCGGAACCACGTCGGTGTGGCCGGCGAAGGCCAGCGTCTCACCGTGGCCGCGCCAGGCCCAGAAATTCTGAGTATCGCCGAAATCCATCGGTTCAACGGTAAAGCCGATCGCACGCAGGCGTTCAATCATTAACGCCTGGCATCCCGCATCATCGGGGCTAAGGGAAGGGCGGCGAATAAGCTGCTGAGCCAGCTCAATGACCGGGCAAGACATAGACTATACCTCGTTAAACTGCTGATAACTTGCTTCACTAAAACCCAGCAGCATAGGACGACCGGGCGCGCAGAGCAATGGGCGTTTGATAATCGCCGGCATTTCCAGCATCAATGCGGCGGCAGCGTCGGCATTATCGATGCTGTTGCGCAGCGACTCGTCGAGTTTGCGCCAGGTGGTGCCGCGGGTATTCAGCAGCGCCTGCCAGCCCAGTTCGGCAATAAAAGTATCCAGTTGCGCGCGGTCAAGGCCATCGGCGCGGTAGTCATGAAACTGATACGCAATCTGATGCGCTTCCAGCCAGCGACGGGCTTTTTTAATGGTATCGCAGTTTTTAATTCCGTACATGGTGAGCATAGATAACCCTTTTACATTCAATTAAGCGGTTAACTCAGATATTTCCGAATATATAAGTCTTAATGAAATAATACGTGATTCAGATGAATAAATATAACTTTTTACCGGGGATCTCAGACAATGGACTCAGGTGATTAATTTTTGCCCACTCACGGGCGTGATGTGAGGTCATTAACAATATTGCAAAAATGTGGTTTGAGGGTGCTCTGTGTCACATAATTTTTACATGCGAGGCGGCATAGTGGCGGCATCCAGAGGTTTTATCTCTGTCAGCGGTCCACTAGACAATCAGAGCAATAGGGGAGCACAACTTCCCATCAGCAATGAAGTTATATAGAATCGACCATAATAATAAGAGAGGCTATTATGATTGAACATGAACTGGGGAACTGGAAAGATTTTATTGAAGGCATGCTTCGTAAATAAATTTCCGCAATGTGAGCAGGGGAATAACGCGAAGTAAATAAGCGCGTCATGGTTCTGAACACATAAAGAAGGCGACCTTAATGGTCGCCTTTTCTGTTATTACGCCTCGCCGCCAACGCCCGAGGTTTTATTGCGCACGCTCTTTCAGCGGAAAGCGACGGCGTACCAGCACAAAGAACAGCGGCACGAAAAAGATGGCCAGTACGGTAGCAGAGATCATCCCGCCCATCACCCCGGTACCGACCGCATGCTGGCTGCCGGAGCCGGCACCGGTGCTGGTCGCCATCGGCAGCACGCCGAAGATAAACGCCAGCGAGGTCATCAGGATGGGGCGCAGACGCTGACGGCAGGCCGACAGCGTGGCGCTGAGCAGATCCTGGCCTTTCTCGTTCAGCTCGTTGGCGAACTCAACGATCAGAATGGCGTTTTTCGCCGACAGGCCGATCACCGTCAACAGGCCCACCTGGAAGTAAACATCATTCTCCAGGCCACGCATCCAGGTCGCCAGCAGGGCGCCAATCACCCCGAGCGGGACCACCAGCATCACCGAGAACGGCACCGACCAGCTCTCGTACAGCGCCGCCAGGCACAGGAACACCACCAGCAGCGAAATCGCGTACAGTGCCGGCGCCTGAGCGCCAGAGAGGCGTTCCTGGTAGGACATGGCGGTCCATTCGAGGCCAAAGCCGGTTGGCAACTGCGCGGCCAGCTTCTCCATCATGTCCATCGCGGTGCCGGTACTGATACCCGGCGCCGCCTCACCGACGATCTCCACCGCCGAGTAGCCATTGTAGCGTTCCAGACGCGGTGAGCCTGTCTCCCAGCGTGAGGTGGCGAAGGCCGAGAACGGCACCATCGTGCCGCTGCTGTTGCGGACATACCAGAGATTAATATCGTCAGGCAGCATCCGGTATTTCGCCGCTGCCTGGACGTAGACTTTCTTCACCCGGCCGCGATCCATAAAGTCGTTGACGTAGCTCGACCCCCACGCGGTTTGCAGCGTATCGTTGATGTCGTCAATGGAGATGCCCAACGCCTGCGCTTTACGCTGATCGATATCAACCTGCAGCTGCGGGCTGTCGTCGAGCCCGTTATGGCGGACGCGGGTCAACAGCGGGTTTTTGCCGGCCAGTTCAAGCAGTGTATCGCGTGCCGCCATCAGCGCGTCGTGCCCCTTACCGGCGTGATCCTCCAGCTCCATATCGAAGCCTGCCGAACTACCGAGGCCGCTGATGGCCGGCGGGCTGCTGGCGATGACTCGCGCTTCGTTGATCTGATTAAACGCTTTGGTGGCGCGTTCAATAATGGCAAAGGAGGAGCCGGTTTCCGGGTCGCGCTGGTCCCAGTCTTTGAGACGCACAAACATGCGGGCCACGTTCTGCCCGTTGCCGCCGGGGCCGGAACCGACGGTGGCAAATACCGACTCGACGTTCTGCTTCTCATTATTGAGGAAGTAATCTTCCGCTTTTTGCACTACTTTCAGCGTCTGCTGCTGAGTAGCGCCGCTCGGCAACTGGACCGAGGTGGTGAACATCCCGCGATCTTCCAGCGGCAGGAACGAGGTGGGCAGATGCAGGAACAGGAACACCATCCCGCCGAGCAGGACGACGTAGATCAGCATCCAGCGCAGCGAGCGGTGAAGAATTTTGCCGACAAAGGTTTCATAGCGGCTGGCGCTGCGGTTGAAGGTACGGTTGAACCAGCCGAAGAAGCCTTTTCTTTCATGAGATTCACCAGGCTTAACCGGCTTGAGCAGCGTCGCGCAGAGGGCCGGGGTGAGGATCATGGCCACCAGCACTGAAAGGACCATCGCCGCGACGATCGTGATCGAGAACTGGCGATAGATGGCCCCGGTGGTGCCGCCGAAGAAGGCCATCGGCACAAACACCGCCGACAGCACCATGGCGATCCCCACCAGCGCGCCCTGAATTTGCCCCATCGATTTGCGGGTCGCCTCGCGCGGCGACAGGCCTTCCTCGCTCATGATGCGCTCGACGTTCTCCACTACCACGATGGCGTCATCCACCAGCAGGCCGATTGCCAGCACCATTGCGAACATCGTCAGGGTATTGATGCTGTAGCCACAGGCATACAGCACCGCGAAAGTGCCCATCAGCACCACCGGTACGGCAATAGTAGGGATCAGGGTCGCGCGGAAGTTCTGCAGGAACAGATACATCACGAGGAAGACCAGCAGGATCGCCTCCAGCAGCGTTTTGACCACGTCGGTGATAGAGGCTTTCACAAAGGAGGTGGTCTCGTAGGCAACTTTATATTCCAGACCGTGGGGGAAAAACTGCGACAGCTCATTGAGGCGATTGATCACGCGCTCCGCCGTGGCCATTTCGTTGGCGCCGGAAGCGAGCTTTATTCCCAGACCAGAAGCGGCCTGACGGTTGTAGCGGCTGAGGTAGTCGTACTTTTCTGCCCCCATCTCGACGGTGGCGACATCGCCCAGCGTCACCTCTGAACCATCCTGATTGACGCGCAGGGTGATATCACGGAATTGCTCCGGGGTTTGCAGCAGCGATTGCGAGTTGATGGTGGCGTTTAGCGCCTGCTTATCGACCGAAGGCGTCCCGCCAAGCTGGCCGACGGCAATCTGGGCGTTCTGCGAACTGATGGCGTCGGTCACATCCTTGGTGGTCATCTGGTAGCTGTTGAGCTTCGCCGGGTCGAGCCAGATGCGCATTGAGTATTGCGAGCCGTAGGCGTCGATATCCCCCACGCCGTTGACGCGGCTGAGCGGGTCCTGGATGTTACTGGCGACGTAGTCGGCAATATCTTGTTTATCCATGCTGCCGTCGGTGGAGACGAAGGCGAGGGTCAGGATATTGGTGTCGCCGGTCTTGCGCACCGTCACCCCCTGGTTTTGCACCGCCTGCGGCAGTTTACGCATCGCCGACTGCAGCTGGTTCTGAACCTGCTGCACGGCTTCATCCGGGTCGGTACCGGCGGTAAAGCTGAGCGTGATCGTCGCCTGGCCAGTGGCGCTGCTCTGGGATGACATATACATCAGGTTATCGAGGCCGGTCATATTCTGCTCGATAACCTGGGTGACGGTATTTTCCAGGGTTTGCGCGGAGGCTCCGGGATAGTTAGCGGTGATCCGCACGTTCGGCGGGGCCAGGTCGGGATACTGTTCAACCGGAAGCGACAAAATGGCAAGGGTGCCCGTCAGACATAACAGGATTGCCAGCACCCACGCAAAAATGGGGCGATCGATAAAGAAATTCGCCATCAGAATAAAGACCTCATATGCACATTTTTTTGTTTTTGCACAGCCTGTGCCACTTTAGCGCCAGCGCCTCCGGCAATCGTGGAGAAATTAAGGAGATAGTGTAATTTATCATGTTGCTTTTGCCGTATCGTAAAGAAACATCGAACTTTCCTGTCAGCAGGCAGACATTCAGCTTCTCTGCCGCAGCCGGGGCGCATTATCCCTTGCCGGTGTGAAACCTCATTTCAGTTAAGTCAAAAAAATTGATCCAAAACGGATTCTCTCCAGAAAAAGTTTATCCTGGGCATTTGGACATTGTTCCGGCGCCGTCTTGTCGGGTAATAAATAGGCATGCGTATTGAGGGGTTATTCACCAATAAGACAAAAGGAAGCCATGAACCACTTTATTTTGAGCGATAGTCGAAAATGTATCGGCTGCCAGGCCTGCGAAGTGGCCTGCGTAATGGCGCATAACGAGGAGCAACACGTGCTGACCCCGCAGCGCTTTTTGCCACGTATCACCGTCATCAAAGCGGAGGGCCAGCGTAACGCTATCACCTGCCGCCACTGTGAAGACGCCCCCTGCATCCGCAGTTGTCCCAACGACGCTATCGCCCAGTCCGGCGACAGCGTTCAGGTCAGTCAGGAGAAATGCATTGGCTGTAAATCCTGCATGGTGGCCTGCCCGTTCGGGGTGATGCAGGTGGTGGTGACGCCGCAGGCTGCAGGTCAGGTAAAGGCCAGCGCGCAGAAATGCGATCTGTGCCAGGGCCGCGAGGCGGGACCGGCCTGTGTGGAAAACTGTCCCGCGCAGGCGCTGACCCTCGCCGATGATGAGACATTGACCACGCTGGCGAAGCAGCGGCGTTTGCGCTCGGCATGCCAGGAGGCGCAGCCGTGGCAGCGCGGTACGCCGCCCTGCAGCCAGCCCAATGCTGGCGCGAAGGCCAGGCAAATGGCGATGACGCCGCCGCGCGGGGAGCCGGATAAGCTGGCGGCGGAGGTGCGTAAGAGCCACTTTGAGGAGATCTATCAGCCGTTCACCCCGACGCAGGCGCAGCAGCAGGCCGCCCGCTGCCTCACATGTGGGGAACACAGCATTTGCGAATGGACCTGCCCGCTGCATAACCATATTCCGCAGTGGGTCGAGCTGGTTAAGGCGGGGGATATCGCCGCCGCGGTCGCGCTTTCCCATCAGACCAACTGCCTGCCGGAGATCACCGGTCGCGTCTGCCCCCAGGACCGGCTGTGTGAAGGTGCCTGCACCCTGCGCGATGAAAGCGGCGCAGTCACCATCGGCAACATTGAGCGCTATATTTCCGACCAGGCGCTGGCCAGCGGCTGGCGTCCGGACCTCTCGCAGGTTAAGCCGAGCGGTAAGCGGGTGGCGATTATCGGCGCCGGGCCGGCCGGGCTGGCCTGCGCCGATGTGCTGGTGCGTCACGGCGTCCAGCCGGTGGTCTTTGACCGTCATCCGGAGATCGGCGGTCTGCTGACCTTCGGCATCCCGGCGTTCAAGCTGGATAAATCGCTGCTGGCCCGGCGGCGGGGAATTTTCAGCGAGATGGGTATCCGCTTTGAGCTCAATTGTGAGGTGGGGAAAGATATCCCCATGGCGACGCTGCTGGCCGATTATGACGCGGTGTTCGTTGGCGCCGGAACTTATCGCTCCATGAAGGCGGGGCTGCCGAACGAAGAGGCCCCCGGCGTCTACGATGCGCTGCCGTTTCTTATCGCCAACACCAAACAGGTGATGGGGCTGGCGGCATCGGCTCAGGAGCCCTATATCAACACCGCCGGGCTGAACGTCGTCGTGCTGGGTGGTGGCGATACCGCGATGGACTGCGTGCGAACCGCGCTGCGCCACGGCGCCCGCCAGGTGACCTGCGCCTATCGGCGGGATGAAGCCAACATGCCGGGCTCGAAAAAAGAGGTCAAAAACGCCCGCGAAGAGGGGGCGGTCTTTGAGTTTAACGTCCAGCCGGTGACCCTGGAGCTGGACGAGAGCGGGCGGGTGAATGGGGTACGTTTTCTGCGCACCGAACTGGGCGCCCCGGACGCGGGAGGAAGACGCCGCCCGACGCCGATCCCCGGCAGTGAGTTTGTTATGCCGGCAGATGCGGTGATCATGGCCTTTGGCTTCCACCCGCACCGCATGCCCTGGCTGGAAGCGGCGGGCGTGGCGCTGGACAGCCAGGGGCGCATCAAAGCCGGCGTCGAGAGCCGTTACCGTTACCAGACCAGTCAGGAGAAGATCTTTGCCGGCGGCGATGCCGTGCGCGGCGCAGACCTTGTAGTGACGGCGATGGCGGAAGGCCGTCACGCGGCGCAGGGGATTTTGGACTATCTGGCGCTGAAAACGACGCCGCTTCACTGACGACAAACCCGGTCCCGCAGCGTAGTATGAGGACGTCCTTTTACGCTGTGGGGTCGGTATGTCACTCAATATTCACGTCATTAAAGATAAAATCCTCTCTGAAAACTGGTTCGTGTTACGCAACATGACCTATGAGCTGACGCGCGAGGATGGCAGCGTCGTGCGCCATAAGCGCGAGGTCTACGATCGTGGCAACGGCGCTACCGTGCTGCTGTACAATCGCCGCAAGCAAACGGTGGTCCTGGTGCGTCAGTTTCGGGTCGCCACCTGGGTCAATGGTAATCATGACGGCATGCTGATTGAAACCTGCGCCGGGCTGCTGGACAACGACGAACCGGAAGCGTGCATTCGTAAAGAGGCGGTGGAAGAGACCGGCTATGAAGTGGGTGAGGTGCGTAAGCTGTTTGAGCTGTTTATGTCGCCAGGTGGCGTTACCGAAGTGGTGCATTTCTTTATCGCTGAGTACAGCGATGCGCAGCGAACCACCAGCGGCGGCGGGGTGGATGATGAAGCCATCGAGGTGCTTGAGCTGCCCTTTAGCCAGGCGCTGCAGATGGTTGCTAATGGGGAGATCCGCGACGGTAAGGCGGTTATTCTGCTGCAGTATCTGCAAACCTCCGGCCTGATGTCGGGGAACTCTGACAAATCCGATTGAGTAAGCGGCTGCCGTTGTCCAGGATAGGCGCCGTGGTCGGGTTTATCTGGGGTCGGGCGGTTCATGCTTTTTCGCATCATTTATTTCCTCTTTCTGGCGGTGCTGCCTTGCTCGCAGGCATGGTCGGCACCGACGCAGCAGCGCTTCAACGACTGGCAGGTCACCTGTAACAACCAAAATTTCTGCGTCACCCGCAACGTGGGGCTGCATTATGGGCTGGTGATGACCCTCAGCCGCAGCGCCGGGGCGGTGACTGACGCCAGCCTGCGTATCGAACTGGGTGGCACCGGCAATCCGGTGGCGACGCTCGCGCCAATAGCGCCGCGCCTGCTGCTGGATGGCAAGCCGTTGTCCCTGACCGACAAGCGCTGGCACATTGAAGATAAGCTCATTAAAACCAGCGACAGCGTGACGATCGATGCGTTTCTCCAGCAGGTTCAGGAGGGGAAAACGCTCTCGCTGGCCAATGGCCTGCAGAGCATCTCCCTGCAGGGGCTGAAAGCGGCCCTGTTTTTTATCGACGATCGGCAAAAACGGGTAGGCAGCGAAACGGCCTGGGTCGGCAAAGGGGAAGAGCCACCGCTCAGTGTACCGCCGGCTCCGGCGCTGCGCGCGGTGGCGACCGCGGAAACAGCGCAGTCGCCGCTGGGGCGTGAGGAGCTCAACGATCTGATGGACTACGGTAATGAGCGGATGAACAACAGTAACTGCTCCCTCGATCCCTTCCGCCGCGAAATTCGCGTTACTGCGCTGACGGATGACAAAGTGCTGCTGATGACCAGCTGCGAATCCGGCGCGTACAACACCGTCTGGCTGGCCTGGCTGGTCTCCCGCCAGCGGCCCTATGTCGCCCGTCAGGTGCGGCTGACGCTGCCGTTTCAGCCGCCGGGCGAGGCGCCGCGGGAGATTGAGCTTATCAACGCCAGCTACGATGATCGCCGCCATGAGCTGGTGACCCTGGATAAAGGCCGCGAGGCCGGCGATTGCGGGATCCAGACCCGCTGGCGTTTTGACGGCCAGCGGTTCAGTCTCTCCCGCTACGCGCAGCAGCCGACGTGTGATAACTGGCAGGGGCCAGACGCCTGGCCCACGCTGTGGATCACCCGTTAAGCACCTGCTCCGCAGTGGTGACGATATGGTCGACCGTAAAGCCAAAGAACGGGAACAGCTGCTCCGCAGGCGCGGATTCACCATAGCCGGTCATACCGACGATCTTGCCTTTTAAGCCGACATATTTATACCAGTAGTCTGCTATCCCGGCCTCGACCGCCACCCGGGCGCTGACGTCCGACGGCAGTACCGACTCGCGCCAGGCCTCATCCTGGGCATCAAACACATCGGTGGAAGGGAGCGAGACCACCCGCACATTCACCCCGTTCGCCAACAGTTTTTCTGCGGCCAGCACGGTGATCTCCACTTCCGACCCGGTGGCGATGAGGATCAGGTCGGGTTTACCGCCGGCATCTTTCAGCACGTAGCCCCCCCGGGCGATAGCCTGCACCTGATCCGGGGTGCGCGGCATCTGCGCCAGGTTTTGTCGCGACAGGATCAGCGCCGTTGGCCCATTCTGGCGCGCAATGGCCGCCTGCCAGGCGACGGCGGTCTCCACCTGATCGCAGGGGCGCCAGGTGCTGAAGTTCGGCGTCAGACGCAGACTGGCCAGCTGTTCCACCGCCTGGTGGGTCGGGCCGTCTTCCCCCAGACCGATGGAGTCATGGGTATAGACCATGATCTGCCGGGCCTTCATCAGGGCCGCCATGCGCGCGGCGTTGCGGGCGTACTCCACGAACATCAGGAAGGTCGAGGTATAAGGGATGAAACCGCCGTGCAGGGCGATGCCGTTGGCCACTGCGGTCATGCCAAATTCGCGCACCCCGTAGTGGATATAGTTGCCCGCAGGATCGTCTTTAATCGATGTCGAGCCAGACCAGATGGTCAGGTTACTCGGCGCGAGATCCGCCGAACCGCCCAGCAGTTCCGGAAGATGTGGGCCGTAGGCGTTCAGCGCGTTTTGCGAGGCCTTGCGGCTGGCGATTTTCGCCGGCTCGGCCTGCAGCTTCGCCACGTAGTGATGGGCCGTCGCGGCAAAATCTTCCGGCAGGGCGCCATCCATGCGGCGGGTCAGCTCAGCGGCCAGCTCCGGGAACTGCTGCTGGTAGGCGGCGAATTTCTCGTTCCAGGCGTGCTCGGCTTTCTCGCCACGCGGACGCGCATCCCAGCCCTGGTAGATCTCTTTCGGGATCTCAAAGGGCGGATATTTCCAGCCCAACTGCTGGCGGGCCAGGGCCACCTCTTTTTCGCCCAGCGCCGCGCCGTGAGACTCTTCCGACCCCGCTTTGTTGGGCGAACCGAAGCCGATAATGGTCCGGCAGATGATCAGCGACGGCTTATCTTTCACCGCCTGTGCTTCCGCAATGGCCTGTTTAATGGCCTGTGGATCGTGGCCATCAATGTCGCCAATAACGTGCCAGTGATAGGCGCGGAAGCGTTCCGCCGTATCATCGGTAAACCAGCCGTCGGTTTTGCCATCGATGGAGATGCCGTTGTGATCGTAAAAACCGATCAGCTTACCGAGTCCGAGCGTGCCGGCCAGCGAACTGGCCTCATGGGAGATCCCCTCCATCAGGCAGCCATCGCCCATGAAAACCCAGGTGTAATGGTCAATAATCTCATGCCCAGGACGGTTAAACTGCGCCGCCAGGGTGCGTTCGGCGATGGCCATGCCGACGGCGTTCGCCAGCCCCTGGCCCAGCGGGCCAGTGGTCGTTTCCACCCCGGGAGTATAGCCATGCTCCGGGTGGCCCGGCGTTTTAGAGTGCAACTGACGGAACTGCTTGAGTTCTGACAGCGGCAGATCGTAGCCGGTCAGGTGCAGCAGGCTGTAGAGCAGCATCGACGCGTGGCCGTTGGACAGAATAAAGCGGTCGCGGTCCACCCAGCCAGGGTTCTGCGGATTGTGCTTGAGAAAATCGTTCCACAGCACTTCGGCAATGTCTGCCATCCCCATTGGCGCACCGGGGTGGCCGGAATTGGCTTTCTGCACCGCATCCATACTCAGGGCGCGGATGGCGTTGGCAAGCTCTCTTCGGGACATAGTTTTCTCCGTGAGACTAAAGTGACAGTTTGGCGGCAAGCAGATCTTCCAGTTTGCGTTGATCGACAGCGAACAGGCGGATCCCCTCCGCCAGCTTTTCGACTGCCATCGGATCCTGATTATGTTCCCAGCGGAACTCCGCCTCGCTGAGCGGCACCGGGCGCGGCAGGATCTGGCTGGCAGGGATCAGTTTGCGCACCACCGGGGCGTCGCTGGCCTGCAGCTCTTTTAACAAGGGCGGGGCGATGGTCAGCCGATCGCAGCCGACCAGGGCGAGGATCTGTTCGGTGCGGCGGAAGCTGGCGCCCATCACGATGGTGGTGTATTTATGCTGTTTGAAGTAGTCATAGATATTGCGTACCGATTTCACCCCCGGATCTTCCTCAACCACGTAAGGATCCAGCGGTTTACGCGCCTGATACCAGTCATAAATACGCCCGACGAAAGGGGAGATCAGATAGACCCCAGCTTCGGCGCAGGCCCGGGCCTGGGCGAAAGAAAACAGCAGCGTCAGGTTGCAGTGGATCCCCTCTTTCTCCAGCGTCTCGGCGGCGCGGATCCCCTCCCAGGTGGATGCCAGCTTGATCAGGATCCGCGACTTATCAATGCCCATCTCCTGATACAGCGCCACCAGGTGGCGCGCTTTCTCGATACTCTTCTCCCGGTTGAAGGAGAGCCGGGCGTCCACCTCGGTGGAGACCCGGCCCGGAATACTTTTGAGGATCTCCGCGCCAAAGTTCACCGCCAGCTTATCGCAGGCGTGAGCCACCTGCGCTTCGCGTCCGCCTCCTTGTTTTTTGGCCCAGGCGATGGCGTCGTCGATAAGCCCGCTATAGGACGCCAGCCCGGCGGCCTTCAGCAGCAGAGAGGGGTTGGTGGTGGCGTCTTCCGGATGATAGTGGCGAATGGATTCGATATCGCCGCTGTCGGCGACTACGGTAGTAAATTGCTTGATGCTGTCTAGCTGATTCATGGATAAGTCCTCCTGGAACAAGGTGTTACATGAGTGCTTGCCGGTATGCGGTATAAATATTGATGAGGTACATAACCAAAAAGCATAGCAGACGGGGCTATTATTGGCGGCGAATCCGGGTAACATAACCGCTATAAATTGATAACAACCAGATCATAGCGATGACCAGAGTTTGGCGGTGTTCAAAGTTTATCGCCCCGCCAGGAGGGATACTGTCTGCCACTGAAAGGTGAACGACAGGATGGTCATCACGCTTTTCCCCTACGAACGATACGTGAAAGAAAGGAATATAAAATGGATGAGCAGTTAAAACAGAGCGCCCTCGACTTCCACGAATTTCCGGTTCCCGGAAAAATCCAGGTCTCGCCGACCAAACCTCTCGCCACCCAGCGCGATCTGGCGCTGGCCTACTCGCCGGGCGTCGCGGCCCCCTGTCTGGAAATCGAAAAAGATCCGCTGGCGGCCTACAAATACACCGCCCGCGGCAACCTGGTGGCGGTCGTCTCCAACGGCACCGCGGTGCTGGGGCTGGGCAATATCGGCGCGCTGGCCGGCAAGCCGGTGATGGAGGGTAAAGGCGTCCTGTTTAAGAAATTCGCCGGCATCGATGTGTTTGATATCGAAGTCGATGAGCTGGACCCGGACAAATTCATTAACGTCGTCGCCGCCCTCGAGCCGACCTTCGGCGGTATCAACCTGGAAGATATTAAAGCGCCGGAGTGTTTCTACATCGAGCAGCAGCTGCGCGAGCGCATGAATATTCCGGTTTTCCATGACGATCAGCACGGCACGGCGATCATCAGCACCGCGGCGATCCTCAACGGCCTGCGCGTCGTCGAGAAGAACCTGTCCGACGTGCGGATGGTGGTCTCCGGCGCGGGCGCGGCGGCTATCGCCTGCATGAACCTGCTGGTGGCGCTGGGCATGCAAAAGCACAACATCGTGGTCTGCGATTCGAAAGGCGTCATCTACAAAGACCGTGAGCCTAACATGGCGGAAACCAAAGCCGCCTACGCGGTTGAAGACGACGGCAAACGCACGCTCGACGATGTGATCGACGGCGCGGACATTTTCCTCGGCTGCTCTGGTCCGAAAGTGCTGACCCCGGAGATGGTGAAGAAGATGGCGCGTGCGCCGCTGATCCTCGCTCTGGCTAACCCGGAGCCGGAAATTCTGCCGCCGCTGGCGAAGCAGGTCCGCGATGACGCCATCATCTGTACCGGCCGCTCCGACTATCCTAACCAGGTCAACAACGTGCTCTGCTTCCCGTTCATCTTCCGCGGCGCGCTGGACGTCGGCGCGACGGCGATCAACGAAGAGATGAAGCTGGCGGCGGTGCATGCCATTGCCGAGCTGGCCCATGCCGAGCAGAGTGAAGTGGTGGCCTCTGCCTACGGCGATCAGGATTTAAGCTTTGGCCCTGATTACATCATTCCGAAACCGTTCGACCCGCGGCTGATCGTCAAAATCGCCCCCGCGGTGGCGAAGGCGGCGATGGACTCCGGCGTGGCAACGCGCCCGATCGCCGATTTTGACGCCTATATCGAGAAGCTGAGCGAGTTCGTCTATAAAACCAACCTGTTTATGAAGCCTATCTTCTCTCAGGCGCGCAAAGAGCCGAAGCGCGTGGTGCTGGCGGAAGGGGAGGAGACCCGGGTGCTCCACGCCACTCAGGAGCTGGTGTCGCTGGGGCTGGCCAAACCGATTCTGGTGGGGCGCCCGAGCGTGATTGAAATGCGCATCCAGAAGCTGGGTCTGCAGATCAAGGCCGGCGTTGACTTTGAGATCGTCAATAATGAATCCGACCCGCGGTTTAAAGAGTACTGGAGCGAGTACTACCAGCTGATGAAGCGCCGCGGCATTACCCAGGAGCAGGCGCAGCGGGCGGTGATTAGCAACACCACGGTGATTGGCGCCATCATGGTTCATCGCGGTGAAGCGGATGCGATGATCTGCGGAACTATCGGCGAGTACCACGACCACTACCGCGTGGTGCAGCCGCTGTTTGGCTATCGCGATGGCGTCAGCACCGCCGGGGCGATGAATGCGCTGCTGCTGCCGAGCGGCAACACCTTTATCGCTGACACCTATGTGAATCACGATCCCTCGCCGGAAGAGCTGGCGGAGATCACCCTGATGGCGGCGGAAAGCGTGCGTCGCTTCGGTATTGAGCCGCGGGTGGCATTGCTGTCGCACTCCAACTTTGGTTCCGCCGACTGCCCGTCAGCCAGCAAGATGCGCAAAACCCTTGAACTGGTGAAGGCGAGCGCCCCGGAGCTGATGATCGATGGCGAAATGCATGGCGACGCCGCGCTGGTGGAAAGCATCCGCAACGATCGCATGCCGGACAGCCCGCTGAAGGGGTCGGCCAATATTCTGGTGATGCCGAATATGGAAGCCGCCCGTATCAGCTACAACCTGCTGCGCGTCTCCAGTTCGGAAGGGGTGACCGTCGGGCCAGTGCTGATGGGGGTGGCGAAGCCGGTGCATATTCTGACGCCGATCGCCTCCGTACGCCGCATTGTGAATATGGTGGCGCTGGCCGTTGTCGAAGCGCAAACCGAACCGCTGTAATCTCTTTTTTTCATGTTAATGCGCGGAGAGTTTTCCGCGCACAATATCAGGCAGGCCGGCGAGTAAAAACGCTGAGCCTGCCTTTTTAATCCGCCGCTGGAGGCGACGTTCGGCATCGATGCGGCGATGAAGTCGTCCGACGTTCGGCTGGTGACCTACGTCCCGCCGCCGTCGGAAACCAACTGTTCGGCCGCCTTTTTGACGGGAAGCCCGGCGGCCTGTAAAGCCGCCTGCAACGCCTTTACCGATGCCGTTCTCGATATTGCCCGTCATCCTGTTCAGCGTGCAAAACGCCTTCCATGCGATTCTGGGGATTGGCCCCAACGCCTGGCTCAAACGGATCCGTCTGAACGCCGTACGCCGGGAGCTGATAAGTCCCTGGTCAGAGCGGGAGACGGTCAAGGAGGCGGCCATGCAGTGGGGATTCTGGCATCTGGGGCAGTTCGCCACCGACTACCAGCAGCTGTTTGCTGAGAAACCGTCGATGACGCTGCACCATCGCCTGCGCCAGTGGGTGTGAGCGAAGCGACGCCGCTGCCGGGTGGCCAGCCGCCATCCGGCCGTTACAGCCAGTCGCGCACCTGAATAAATTCGCTCAGCGCCGCCTCGGGGCTGCCGGGCTCGGGCTGATAATCATATTCCCAGCGCACCAGCGGCGGCATCGACATCAGAATCGACTCCGTACGCCCGCCGGTCTGCAGGCCGAACAGGGTGCCGCGGTCCCAGACCAGATTGAACTCGACGTAGCGGCCGCGGCGATAGAGCTGAAAGTGGCGCTCGCGCTCGCCGAACGGCGTGGCTTTCCGGCGTTCGACGATGGGTAAATAGGCGTCAGCATAGCCGTTACCAACCGCCTGCATAAAGGCGAAGCAATGGTCAAAATCCGGGGTGTTCAGGTCGTCAAAGAACAGACCGCCGATACCGCGCTGCTCCTGGCGGTGCTTCAGATAGAAGTAATCATCGCACCATTTTTTATAGCGCGGATAGACGGCTTCGCCGAACGGCAGACACAGATCGCGGGCGGTACGATGCCAGTGGACGGCATCCTCTTCAAAGCCGTAGTAGGGGGTTAAATCAAAACCGCCGCCGAACCACCACACCGGGTCGGCGCCAGGTTTTTCGGCAATGAAGAACCGCACGTTGGCATGGCTGGTGGGCACATAGGGGTTCAGCGGATGAACCACCAGCGAGACGCCCATGGCTTCAAAGCTGCGTCCCGCCAGCTCCGGGCGATGGGCGGTTGCCGAGGCGGGCATCGCATCGCCATGGACGTGAGAGAAGTTAACCCCGGCCTGTTCGAACACGTTGCCGTCGCGCAACACCCGGCTGCGCCCGCCGCCACCGCCTTCGCGCTGCCAGGCGTCTTCAATAAACGGTGCGCCATCGACAGCGCTCAGCTGCTGGCAAAGGCTGTCCTGGAGCTGGAGCAGAAAGGTTTTAACCTGCGCGGCATCGGGTTTCATTAACGTCTCTTCGAATGGGCTTTCTGGTTATCGAACCAGTGGAAATAACTGATAATGCCGTTGGCAATCGCGGTGGCGATTTTCTGCCGGAAAGCGGTGGTGCCGAGCAGTTTCTCCTCGTTTGGGTTAGTGATAAACGAGGTTTCCACCAGCACGGACGGAATGGAAGGCGACTTCAGCACCACGAACGCCGCCTGCTCGGTATTGCGGCTGTGCAGCTTATGCACCGGTTTGATCTTTTTCAGGATATGCGAGCCCAGCGTCAGGCTGTTTTTAATGGTGTCGGTCTGCACCAGATCGAACAGCACCTGCTGTAGCAGATGATCTTTATCGGTCGCTTTCTTACCGGCAACTTCATCGGCGCGGTTTTCGCGATCGGAGAGGTATTTTGCCATGGCGCTACTGGCGCCGCGGTTTGACAGCGCAAACACCGAGGCGCCGGCGGCGCTCGGGTTGGTGAAGCCGTCGGCATGGATCGACATAAACAGATCGGCGCCGTGCTGATGGGCAATCTCCACGCGGTCGTACAGCGGGATAAAGGTATCGCCGGTGCGGGTCAGGCGGGCGTCGATGCCGTTGCTGCGCAAAATGCTGCGCACGTTCTTAGCGATCGCTAGCACCACATGCTTCTCTTTCGAACCGTTATGGCCGATAGCCCCGGTGTCGATACCGCCGTGGCCCGGATCGAGCATCACAACGCGGCGGGCGCCGGCCTTTTTAGCGGCGGGTTTGCTGTGTCCATTTGATGTTTTCAGTGGCTGCTCTTTTGCGCTGACCTGCGCGGCGACGCCGCTCAGCGTCATCGCAGCCAGCCCGGCTTTCAGCACCTGACGGCGCGAAGCAAGTATTTTTAAGGGTTTAAAAGTGCTCATTCGGCCTGAATTGTAAACAAGTGATGTCCAATGTTATATCGTATCGCGTTTGCCGTTACGACCATTCAAAATAAGAATTGTTTTACTTTTCATTTCAATACATGACAAAGTCATATTATGCCATTTTTTGCCGCTGATTTCGCCTGATATTGGCTATCAGTTATATTCGCGCCATAATCACTGTTTTTAACCGTCAATGGTGGGGAATACCATGGAGATTCGCGTTTTTCGCCAGCAGGATTTTGAAGAGGTTGTGACGCTGTGGGAGCGCTGCGATCTGCTGCGCCCGTGGAACGATCCGGAGATGGATATTGAGCGCAAGCTGAATCATGACGTCAGCCTGTTTCTGGTGGCGGAAGTGAATGGCGAAGTGGTCGGCACGGTGATGGGCGGATATGACGGTCATCGCGGATCGGCCTATTATCTCGGCGTCCATCCGGAATATCGTGGCCGGGGTATCGCGAACGCGCTGCTCAACCGGCTCGAGAAAAAGCTCATTGCCCGCGGCTGCCCGAAAATCAACATTATGGTCCGTGAAGACAACGACGTGGTGCAGGGAATGTATGAGCGGCTGGGCTATGAATACGCCGATGTCCTGACCCTGGGCAAGCGCCTGATCGAAGATGAAGAATACTGAGTTTATCCCCGCCGATTTTGATGCCCATGGCCGTCTGCGCCTGCCTTTGCTCTTCTGGTGCGTGCTGTTGTTGCAGGCGCGCACGTGGGTGCTGTTTTTGATGGCCGGCGCATCGCGCCAGCAGGGCGACGCGATTCTTAATCTGTTCTATCCCGATCACGACCGCTTCTGGCTCGGTTTACTCCCCGGCGTGCCGGCGGTGCTGGCCTTTTTGCTTAGCGGCTATCGTCAGCGCCTGCCGCGCGTGTGGCGGGCGATGCGCTGGCTGCTGGTGCTATCGCAAGTGCTGCTGTTGCTGTGGCAGCCGATGCTATGGCTGAGCGGCGAATCTCCCTCCTCGCTAACTATCGGGCTGCTGGTGGCGGATGGTTATGCCCTGTGGTGGCTGTTAACCAGCCGTCGCCTGGGCGCCTGTTTTCGCCAGACCACCTTTTAAGGGCACTTTTTGCCGATCGTGAACTCCAACATGCGTTGAATGACTCAGAAAGGATTGTGATATGAAATCGCTACGTTTAATGCTCTGTGCGCTTCCGCTGGCGCTGACCGGCTGCTCCACGATGAGCGCAGTCAACTGGTCGGCGGCCTATCCGTGGAACTGGTTTGGCGCTTCCACCGAGGTGACCGAGCAGGGAGTGGGTAAACTGACGGCCTCCACGCCGCTCAATGAACAGGCTATTAGCGATGCGCTGGGGAGCGACTACCGTTTACGCAGCGGGATGAAGACCGATAAGGGCAATATCGTCCACTATTTTGAAGCGCTGAAAGACAACAGCGTGGCGCTGACCATCAATGGCGACAACGGTACCATCAGCCGGATTGACGTGCGTGATGCCGAAATCAAAACCGCCAGCGGCGTGAAAATTGGCACACCGTTTAGCGACCTGTACAGCAAAGCCTTCGGCAACTGCCAGAAAGGCAGCAATGACAATGGCGCGGTCGTCGAGTGTCAGGCCGAGGGGAGCCAGCATATCAGCTATGCCTTTACCGGCCACTGGAGCGGCCCGGACGAGCTGATGCCCTCCGACGATACCCTGAAAAACTGGAAGGTTAGCAAAATTATCTGGCGTCGCTAAATTGATCTGAAGAGACACGACAGCCCTGAAAAACGGTTACAATGGCGCGTTAGCAACGCGACAGCGTTGCGGTTGCATCATTTCAGGAGGAGCGATGTCTCAGGTTCAGAGCGGCATTTTGCCGGAACATTGCCGCGCGGCGATTTGGATTGAAGCCAATGTCAAAGGGGACGTTAACGCCCTGCGCGAAGCGAGCAAAAATTTTGTTGATAACGTAGCCACCTTCCAGGCTAAATTCCCCGACGCCAAACTCGGGGCGGTGGTGGCGTTCGGCAATAACGTCTGGCGTCAGCTGAGCGGCGGCGAAGGGGCGGAAGAGTTAAAAGATTTTCCGGTCTACGGCAAAGGGCTGGCGCCGTCCACCCAGTATGACCTGCTGATTCATATTTTATCCGCCCGCCATGAAGTTAACTTCTCGGTAGCGCAGGCCGCGATGGCCGCCTTTGGCGATGCTATCGACGTGAAAGAAGAGATCCACGGTTTCCGTTGGGTGGAAGAACGTGACCTCAGCGGCTTCGTCGACGGCACTGAAAACCCGGCGGGGGAAGAAACCCGCCGCGAAGTGGCGGTCATTAAAGACGGTGTGGACGCGGGCGGCAGCTACGTGTTTGTCCAGCGCTGGGAGCATAATCTCAAACAGCTGAACCGCATGAGCGTACCGGATCAGGAGATGATGATCGGCCGTACCAAAGAAGCCAACGAAGAGATCGATGGCGACGAGCGTCCGGTCACCTCGCACCTGAGCCGCGTTGACTTAAAAGAAGATGGCAAAGGACTGAAAATCGTCCGTCAGAGCCTGCCGTACGGCACGGCCAGCGGCACTAACGGTCTCTACTTCTGTGCCTACTGCGCGCGCCTGTATAACATTGAGCAGCAGCTGCTGAGCATGTTTGGCGATACCGACGGTAAACGCGACGCGATGCTGCGCTTCACCAAACCGGTGACCGGCGGTTATTACTTCGCGCCGTCGCTGGAGCGTATCCAGGCGCTGTAATTTCCCCCCTCACCCTAACCCTCTCCCCAAGGGGAGAGGGAGCCGTTCGGTGCGGTTATGGAATCGGCATACGGACTCTCTCTCTCCTTCAGGGCGAGGGGCGGGGTGAGGGCATTGGCGACTCAAGCGCTTCAAGTATTCTCTGCATCACCGCATCTTCATACTCTTCAAACTCATTATTCCAGAAGCGTAAAACCCGCCATCCCTGGCTCTGTAGCCAGCGGGTGCGGCGAACATCGTAGTCGCGCCTCTCATCATGCTGACCGCCGTCGAGCTCAATCACCAGGCGTCGTGCGCAGCAGGCGAAATCGAGAATACAGGGGCCAACGGGATGCTGGCGGCGCAACTGCCGGGTGTACTTTGTGCTGTTTTCCATTAACAAAGTGTGCCACTCTGTTCACACCTTGTCCGATTCCATCACCTTATTTGCGAGCCGCTTTCAGCAAAGCTTTGCCAGTTGCTTATTCTCTTTTCGACTTCCAAATCGCCAAACGGTATATAAAACCGTTACTCCTTTCGTACCCGTTATAAATATGATGATCATCAGAAAATGTTCAACGTTGATAAGGGTGCGCAATGGCCGTTAAATCACTGAAAAAAGGATATCTGGCGCTGGCGGCTTCCATGCTGCTGGCCGCGCAGGCGCAGGCGACGGAGCTGCTGAACAGCTCCTATGATGTCTCCCGCGAGCTGTTTGCCGCCCTTAACCCGCCTTTTGAGCAGCAGTGGGCGAAGGACAATGGCGGGGACACGCTGACGATTAAGCAGTCGCATGCCGGCTCATCCAAGCAGGCGCTGGCTATTTTGCAGGGCCTGAAGGCGGACGTGGTCACATACAACCAAGTGACGGACGTGCAGATCCTGCATGACAAGGGCAACCTGATCCCGGCCGACTGGCAAAGCCGCCTGCCGAACAACAGCTCACCGTTCTATTCGACGATGGGTTTCCTGGTGCGTAAAGGCAACCCGAAAAACATTCATGACTGGAACGATCTGGTTCGCTCTGACGTCAAGCTGATCTTCCCGAACCCGAAAACCTCGGGTAACGCCCGATACACCTACCTGGCGGCATGGGGCGCGGCGGATAAAGCCGATGGCGGCGATAAAGCCAAAACCGAACAGTTTATGACCCAGTTTCTGAAGAACGTCGAAGTCTTTGATACCGGCGGACGCGGGGCGACCACCACTTTTGCTGAACGCGGCCTGGGCGATGTGCTGATTAGCTTCGAATCGGAAGTGAACAATATTCGTAAGCAATATGAGGCGCAGGGATTTGAAGTGGTGATCCCGAAAACCAACATTCTGGCGGAGTTCCCGGTGGCCTGGGTGGATAAAAACGTCAAAGCCAATGGCACGGAAAAGGCGGCGAAAGCCTATCTAAACTGGCTCTACAGCCCGCAGGCGCAGACCATCATTACCGACTACTACTACCGGGTAAACAACCCGAAAGTGATGGACGCCCTGAAGGATAAATTCCCGCAGACCGAGCTGTTCCGCGTAGAGGATAAGTTTGGCTCCTGGCCTGAGGTGATGAAAACCCACTTCGCCAGCGGCGGCGAACTGGACAAACTGCTGGCGGCGGGGCGTAAGTAATGTTTGCTGTGTCGTCCAAGCGCGTGCTGCCGGGCTTTACCCTGAGCCTCGGCACCAGCCTGCTGTTTGTCTGTCTGATTTTGTTATTACCGCTCAGCGCGCTGGTGATGCAGCTGGCGCAGATGAGCTGGGCGCAATACTGGGATGTGATCACCAATCCGCAGGTGGTGGCGGCCTATAAGGTGACGCTGCTGTCGGCGTTTGTGGCCTCGATTTTTAACGGCGTCTTTGGTCTGCTGATGGCCTGGATCCTCACTCGCTATCGTTTTCCGGGCCGCACGCTGCTGGATGCCTTAATGGACCTGCCGTTTGCGCTGCCGACGGCGGTGGCCGGCCTGACGCTGGCTTCGCTGTTTTCCGTTAACGGAATTTACGGTGAATGGCTGGCGAAGTTCGATATTAAAGTGACCTATACCTGGCTCGGCATCGCCGTGGCGATGGCCTTCACCAGCATCCCGTTCGTGGTACGTACCGTGCAGCCGGTGCTGGAAGAGTTGGGGCCCGAGTATGAGGAAGCGGCGGAAACGCTGGGCGCGACGCGCATGCAGAGCTTTCGCAAAGTGGTGCTGCCGGAGCTGTCGCCGGCGCTGCTGGCGGGTATTGCCCTGTCGTTTACCCGTAGCCTCGGCGAATTCGGCGCGGTGATTTTTATCGCTGGCAACATCGCGTGGAAGACAGAGGTGACCTCGCTGATGATCTTTATTCGTCTGCAGGAGTTTGACTATCCGGCGGCGAGCGCGATTGCCTCGGTGATCCTTGCCGCCTCATTGCTGCTGCTGTTTTCCATCAATACCCTGCAGAGTCGCTTTGGTCGACGCGTGGTAGGTCACTAATGGCGGAAGTTACTCAATTGAAACGCTACGACGCGCCCCGCATCAACTGGGGGAAATGGTTTCTGATTGGTGTCGGGATGGTGGTCTCCGCCTTCATCCTCGTGGTGCCGATGCTCTATATTTTTATCCAGGCCTTCAGCAAAGGGCTGATGCCGGTGCTGGATAACCTGGCCAACCCGGACATGCTGCATGCCATCTGGCTGACGGTGATGATTGCGTTAATTACCGTCCCGGTGAACCTGGTGTTCGGTACGCTGCTGGCCTGGCTGGTGACACGTTTTACCTTCCCCGGCCGCCAGCTGCTGCTGACGTTACTGGATATCCCGTTCGCCGTCTCGCCGGTGGTGGCCGGTCTGGTGTATCTGCTGTTTTATGGCTCTAACGGCCCGCTGGGCGGCTGGCTGGATGCGCATAACCTGCAGATCATGTTCGCCTGGCCGGGCATGGTGCTGGCGACCATCTTTGTCACCTGTCCGTTTGTGGTGCGCGAGCTGGTGCCGGTGATGATGAGCCAGGGCAGTCATGAAGATGAAGCTGCGGTGCTGCTGGGCGCTTCCGGCTGGCAGATGTTCCGTCGGGTGACGTTGCCGAATATTCGCTGGGCGCTGCTGTACGGCGTGGTGTTGACCAACGCCCGCGCTATCGGCGAATTTGGCGCGGTGTCGGTAGTCTCCGGTTCGATTCGTGGAGAAACGCTGTCGCTGCCGCTGCAAATTGAACTACTGGAGCAGGATTACAATACCGTTGGCTCGTTTACCGCTGCGGCCCTGCTGACGTTAATGGCTATTCTGACCCTGTTTTTAAAGAGTATGTTGCAATGGCGTCTGGCCAATCAGAAAGAACGCGCGCAACAGGAGGGAAATCATGAGCATTGAGATTGCCAATATTAAGAAATCGTTTGGTCGCACCCAGGTGCTGAATGATATCTCGCTGGATATCCCTTCCGGACAAATGGTTGCGCTACTGGGGCCCTCGGGCTCCGGAAAAACTACCCTGCTGCGGATTATCGCCGGGCTGGAGCATCAGACCAGCGGTCATATCCGCTTCCACGGCACCGATGTCAGCCGGATGCACGCCCGCGACCGTAAAGTGGGCTTCGTTTTCCAGCACTATGCGCTGTTCCGCCATATGACGGTGTTCGATAACATCGCCTTTGGCCTGACCGTGCTGCCGCGCCGCGAACGCCCCAATGCGGCGGCGATTAAAGCCAAAGTGACCAAACTGCTGGAGATGGTGCAGCTGTCCCACCTGGCGGAACGTTACCCGGCGCAGCTGTCCGGCGGCCAGAAGCAGCGCGTGGCGCTGGCGCGCGCCCTGGCGGTGGAGCCGCAAATTCTGTTGCTGGATGAACCCTTCGGCGCGCTGGATGCGCAGGTGCGTAAAGAGCTGCGCCGCTGGCTGCGTCAGCTGCATGAAGAGTTAAAATTTACCAGCGTGTTCGTCACCCACGATCAGGAAGAGGCGCTGGAAGTTGCTGACCGGGTGGTGGTGATGAGTCAGGGCAACATTGAACAAGCCGATGCCCCGGAGCGCGTGTGGCGTGAACCGTCGACCCGTTTCGTACTGGAGTTTATGGGCGAAGTAAACCGCCTGCAGGGCATTATCCGCGGTGGACAGTTCCACGTTGGCGCGCACCGCTGGCCGTTAGGCTATACCCCGACATATCAGGGGCCGGTGGATCTGTTCCTGCGTCCGTGGGAAGTGGACATCAGCCGCCGGACCAGCCTGGATTCCCCGCTGCCGGTGCAGGTGCTGGAAGCCAGCCCGAAAGGGCACTACACCCAATTAGTTGTCCAGCCCCTGGGGTGGTATGACGAACCGCTGAGCGTGGTGCTGGCGGGCGATGAGGCGCCGTCACGCGGCGAACGCCTGTTCGTTGGCCTGCAAAACGCGCGTTTGTATAACGGTACCGAGCGTATCGAGCCGCGCGGCGAGCTTGCTCTGGCGGAGTCGGCCTGATAGCTTATTGAGCAGGTCTATCGCCCGGTAAGGCTACGCTTTCCGGGCCTGGAATTTTTACGCGTCTTGTAGGCCGGGTAAGCGAAGCGCCACCCGGCTTTTTTATTGAGTAAAAATCGTGAATACACTCGAACACACCATCGGCAATACCCCTCTGGTCAAGCTTCAGCGTCTGGGTCCGGACAACGGCAGTGAAGTTTGGGTCAAACTCGAAGGCAATAATCCGGCCGGCTCGGTGAAAGACCGCGCCGCGCTGTCAATGATCGTCGAAGCGGAAAAGCGCGGCGAAATTCAGCCCGGCGACGTGCTGATCGAAGCGACCAGCGGTAACACCGGTATTGCGCTGGCGATGATCGCCGCGCTGAAAGGCTATCATATGAAGCTGCTGATGCCCGACAACATGAGCCAGGAGCGCCGGGCTGCGATGCGTGCCTACGGCGCCGAGCTGATCCTGGTCACTAAAGAGCAGGGAATGGAGGGGGCCCGCGACCTGGCCCTCGAGATGGCGCAGCGTGGAGAGGGCAAACTGCTCGATCAGTTTAACAACCCGGATAACCCCTACGCCCACTACACCACCACCGGGCCGGAAATCTGGCAGCAGACCGCGGGGCGTATCACCCACTTTGTCTCCAGCATGGGGACCACCGGCACCATTACCGGCGTATCGCGCTTTTTGCGCGAACAGAGTAAACCGGTGGCCATTGTCGGCCTGCAGCCGGAAGAGGGCAGCAGTATTCCCGGGATCCGTCGCTGGCCGGCAGAGTATATGCCGGGGATCTTTAACGCTTCGCTGGTGGATGCGGTGCTGGATATTCATCAGCAGGATGCCGAGAACACCATGCGTCAGCTGGCGGTACGGGAAGGCATTTTCTGCGGGGTCAGTTCAGGCGGGGCGGTGGCGGGCGCGTTACGCATTGCCCGCGAAAATCCTGGCGCGGTGGTGGTGGCTATCGTCTGCGATCGCGGCGATCGCTACCTCTCCACCGGCGTGTTCGGCGAGGAACACTTCAGCCAGGGGGCAGGGATCTAAGCATCGAGCAGGTCGGTGCCGTAGGAGTTATCGACGGTGCACAGCCAGCGCTCGCCCTGTTTCTGAAAGACATAGGTGGCGCGCCGCGTAACCTGGGATATCCCGTCCGCCGTCGGGATATCCAGCCGGGTCTCCATAATCACCAGCGCGTTGCCGCCGCCTTCAATAACCTCCATTTTCCCCTGAGTCACCACCAGTCGGTGCTGGAAATAGTCGGCAATGGCGATAAAGGCTTTGCGGATATTCTCTTTCCCTCTGACCACCATGCCCGGTTTGACGACCAGTGCGGCGTCTTCTGCGTAATAGGCCATCAGGGTATCGTAATCTTCCTGCGAGATAGCGCGGTCGCAGGCTTCAATGACCGCTTTCAGTGCCAGGTCAGTGTGATGCATCTCTGGTGCTCCTTCTTGTGAGCTATTTGTCCGCCACCGGGACTGTTTTATCCGTCCGGGCGAGCAGGGTATGCAGGTAAGACTGCGCCTGTTGATCGTTTTCCCCGGGGATCCTGACGATATAGGGCTTGCCGGTGATAGACGACGATGATGCCACCTTATCAATAAATTGTTCTGCAGTATCGATACGGTTCCGTGTATTGCTTAATTTCAGCCGCAGATGTGCCACCGCCTCTTCACAACTGTGGGGATCGCCATTGCGCATGAAGGTCAGCTCGTGTTTTTGCGCGAGAGCGTCCAGCATCGCATTGATGCGCGCTTGCTGGTAGGCATTGAGTTTGGCAATGACGGGAAAAGAGAGTAACAGCGCCATGACCGCGCAGAGTAGGTTTTTCATTTTGCGTCCCTTCCTGATTGGGTTGTCCGGTAAAGTCTACTCTCTTCGCGCCAGGCAAATTTCGCTTTCAGAAAAGCGCCTGTTTCCGGTTATTTTTCCGTCAATTTGTCTGAGGACGTCCATCACTCACCGATGTGGTCGGCGGGTCAACATGCCGAATGATAAGGCCTGCGTCAGGGTTGGTTTAAGACCAGCGCAATATCGGCCGCCAGGCGGGAAATCTCAGCGTCACTCAGACGGCCCAGCGACAGGCGCAACCCGTGCGCAGGCGTCCGGACACCAAATACTTCCCCCTCGCGCACCAGCCAGCCGGCGCGGGCCAGGCGTAAGGCGTAGGGCTGGCTCGCCGCTGGCAACGGCAGCCAGAAATTGAGGCCATCGCCTGGCGTAGCATGGCTGTAGCCGTGCCGGGCCAGCGCCGCCGCCAGTTTCTCATTCTGCTGGCGATAGTGACGACGGGTCTCCGTCATCGAGGCGATAAACGCCTCATCGGTCAGACACGCCAGCGTCAGGTCCTGCAGCAGATGGCTGACCCACTGGCTGCCGGCGTTAAGCCGCAGGCGCAGCGCCGCTGAGGTATCGGCATCGCTGGCGATAAAGGCCAGCCGCAGGTCTGGCCCGAGGGTTTTTGACATTGAGCGCACCAGCGCCCAGCGTTGCGTGCTTGCAGGAAGAGGGGAGTACCATGGCGTGGCCGACAGCAGGGCAAAATGGTCATCGACGATCGCCAGCACCTGCGGATAGCGGGCCAGCACCTCCCGCAGGGCATGCGCCCGATTTTCGGTCAGACTACAGCCGGTAGGATTGTGCGCGCGTGGGGTTAAGATCACCGCCCGCGCGCCGTTGCGTAACGCCTCCTCCAGGCCGTCAGGATCCATCCCCTCAGCATCCACCGCCACCGGGCAGGGGGTAAAGCCGGCGTAACGCACCATATTGATGCTGCTGAGAAAACAGGGATCTTCGACCACCACGCTGTCGCCGGGCAGCAGCAGAGCGCACAGCAGACGCTCCAGGGCGTCAATCGCTCCGCTGGCGAGATTCACCGCAAAGGGAACCGCTATCTCTTTGGCAAACCACGCTTCGGCCCATTGACCAAGCCGCGGCTCGATGGGAGCATCGCCATACAGGCGTGGTGTGCGGGCAAGCTGGCCCAGATAATGGGTTAATTCAGGCAGTCTGGCGGGGTCCGGGTTGCCGCTGGAGATATCGTTCAGCGGCGTCGTTGGGTCACCGCCCTCCAGCGCCGGTAGCGGATCCCGTGCTTTAATGGCCGTGCCGTTCCGTCCCTGGCTGACGGCCAGCCCGGAGGTGACCAGCCGTTTATAGGCGGCGGCGACGGTATTGCGATTCACCTCCAGCTGGCTGGCGAGCTCGCGTACCGGCGGCAGAACCTCTCCGGGCCGCAACCCGCCGCTCTGCACCAGATGGCGGATATGATCGAAGATATCGCTGGCGGTTTTTCCGGCAAACATTATTGACCTATGACAAAATGAAATTTAGCATAGGACGAATCATAATCAGTGCGTGACCCGCTGTCCAGCGGGGGGAGAAAAGATGGGCCAGCAAGATGACATACAATCAGTGCTCTTTCACGACAAAAGCCGGGCGTCGGAAGTCGATATCGTCGCCGTGCAGTCGCAGGTAGTCTATGGCAGCGTTGGCAACAGCATCGCGGTTCCGGCGATTAAACAGCACGGTTTGCGCGTGCTGGCGGTGCCGACGGTACTGTTCAGCAATACGCCCCATTATGAGACGTTCTATGGCGGCATTATCCCGGAGGAGTGGTTTGTCGGGTATCTGCAGGCGCTGGAGGAGCGCGACGCGTTGCGTGAACTGCGTGCGGTGACCACCGGCTATATGGGCAACGCCGTGCAAATCGAACGTCTGGCGCAGTGGCTGACGCGGGTGCGGGCCCGCCATCCCGGGCTGTGCATTCTGGTGGATCCGGTCATCGGCGATGTCGACAGCGGCATCTACGTTAAGGCTGAGATCCCGGACGCCTATCGTCAGCATCTTCTGCCACTGGCGCAAGGGATCACCCCCAATCTGTTTGAGCTGGAGACGCTGAGCGGCAGGCGCTGTCGCAATCAGCAGGAGGCGGTCGCCGCGGCGCGAAGCCTGCTGTCAGATACCCTGAAATGGGTGGTGATCACCAGCGCGCCGGGAGAGGCGCGTTCGACGATAAATGTGCTGGTGGTGACGGCCGATGCGGTGGAGGTGGTGACCCACCCACGGGTGGAAACGGACTTAAAGGGAACAGGCGATTTGTTCTGTGCAGAGCTGGTGAGCGGTCTGCTCACCGGCCTGGCGCTGGGGGCAGCGACGCAGGCTGCCGCCCGGCGCGTGCTGGAGGTCATGAACTGGACTGCCGCACAGGGGTGTGACGAACTGATCCTGCCGCCACGGGAGAAAAACAGATGAAAAGCTATCGGTTAGTGATTCGCCAACAGGGGCGCATTGTCGGTCATTTTGATACCACAGGGGAGGCGGCGCTGGAGGATGCCTGCGTGGCGCGGTCGCTGTTCGGCCTGGCCGGAGGGTACCAGTGCGATCTGCTGGTCTCTGACAGTGAGCGTCGTATTCTGGAGAGCACGCCGGAGGGATTGCGCATTTTGTCCCGGGAGAAATGCTATCAGCCGGTGACCAGCGCGATATAAAAAAAATGGCGCCTTTCGGCGCCATTTTTATGCAGCAAGCATTACTTCTTGATGCGGATAACCGGGGTTTCACCCACAGTCACGCTACCGGACAGTTTGATCAGTTCTTTGATCTCGTCCATGTTGGAGATAACCACCGGAGTCAGGGTAGACTTGGCTTTCTCTTCCAGCAGCGGCAGATCGAATTCGATAACCGGGTCACCGACTTTCACGCGCTGGCCTTCTTCAGCGATACGCTTGAAGCCTTCGCCTTTCAGTTCAACGGTATCAATACCGAAGTGAACGAACAGCTCGATGCCGCTATCAGATTCAATAGAGAACGCATGGTTGGTTTCGAAAATTTTACCAATGGTACCGTCTACCGGCGCGACCATTTTGTTGCCGGTCGGTTTGATGGCAATCCCATCGCCCACAATTTTTTCCGCAAAAACCACATCCGGCACGTCTTCGATGTTGACGATCTCACCGGAGAGGGGAGCAATAATCTCAATAGTTCCGGTGTCTTTCTTGTCATCAGAAACCAGAGATTTCAATTTATCAAACAAACCCATGATCTTCTCCTAAGCAGTAATTTGGGCCGCGCATCTCTTGGATTAGCAGATTGTTTTTTCTTCAATGAACTTGTTAACCAGCGTCATTAACTCGTCCGTTGTCGGTTGAGCAAGAGCCTGCTCTGCTAATACTTTCGCATCTTCGAAGTTCGTATTACGAATAATCTTCTTGATGCGCGGGATGGAAATGGCGCTCATAGAGAATTCGTCCAGCCCCATACCCAGCAACAGAAGTGTAGCACGTTCATCGCCCGCAAGCTCACCGCACATGCCAGTCCATTTACCTTCAGCGTGAGAAGCATCAATAACTTGCTTAATCAGATTCAGTACAGACGGTGACATCGGCTGGTAAAGATGTGAAATCATATCATTACCACGGTCAACTGCCAGAGTATATTGCGTTAAATCATTGGTGCCGATACTAAAGAAATCAACTTCTTTGGCCAGATGACGAGCAATGGTCGCCGCAGCCGGTGTTTCCACCATCACGCCGATCTCAATGGATTCGTCAAATGCTTTACCTTCGTCACGCAGTTCCTGTTTGTAGATTTCGATCTCTTTCTTCAGCGCACGCACTTCTTCAACAGAGATGATCATCGGGAACATAATGCGCAGTTTACCGAAAGCGGAGGCACGCAGGATGGCGCGCACCTGATCGCGCAGGATCTCTTTACGATCCATCGCGATACGCACGGCACGCCAGCCGAGGAACGGGTTCTCTTCTTTCGGGAAGTTCATGTACGGCAGCTCTTTGTCGCCGCCAATGTCCATGGTACGCACGATAACAGCCTGAGAGCCACAGGCTTCAGCCACCGCTTTATAGGCCGCAAACTGCTCTTCTTCAGTTGGCAGCGCGTCACGGTCCATGAACAGGAATTCAGTACGATAGAGGCCTACGCCTTCGGCGCCGTTGCGCTCAGCACCTTCGACATCGCGAACGGTACCAATGTTGGCGCAGACTTCAACCTGATGGCCGTCGAGGGTAATCGCCGGCAGATCTTTCAGTTTCGCCAGTTCGGCTTTTTCTTCCGCAACCTGAGCCTGCAGATTACGCAGCGCTTCAATTTGCTCGTTAGACGGGTTGACCAGAACCTGGTTGTTCACCGCGTCGAGAATCAGATAGTCGCCGTTTTTCACCTGCGCCGTGATGCCGCCGGTGCCCACGATGGCCGGCAGTTCCAGGGAACGCGCCATGATGGAGGTGTGAGAGGTACGGCCGCCCGCGTCGGTGATGAAGCCCAGCACTTTTTTCAGGTTCAGCTGTGCGGTTTCAGACGGGGTCAGATCGGCGGCGACGAGGATGACTTCATCCTGAATCGCGCTCAGATCGATAATCGACAGACCAAGGATGTTGCGCAGCAGGCGCTTACCGATGTCACGTACGTCAGCCGCACGTTCTTTCAGGTATTCATCGTCCAGCTCTTCCAGGGCAGTGGCCTGACCTTCGATAACTTCATTGGCTGCCGCGTCGGCAGTCATGTGCTTATCTTTAATCAGGGCTATGATTTCCTGCTCAAGCTCCTCATCTTCCAGCAGCATGATATGCCCTTCGAAGATGGCTTCTTTTTCTTCACCGAAAGTTTCACCAGCTTTGGTTTTGATGACCTCCAGCTGGGCGGAGGCCTTGGCGCGGCCGCTCAGGAAACGTTCGACTTCCTGATCAACCTTATCGGCAGAAATTTTCTTCCGGTCGATGACAATTTCATCTTCCTTCAGCAGCAGTGCTTTGCCGAAGGCGATACCCGGGGATGCTAAAATGCCTGAAATCATAACCCTACCTTACTTGTGACTGATATGAAAAAGAACCCGTGAACTTACTCGAGTTCAGCCATCAGTTTAACCAGATGCTCAACAGCTTTCTGCTCATCTTCGCCTTCAGCGGAGAGGGTCACTACGGTGCCCTGGGTCAGGCCCAGAGTCTGCAGTTTGAACAGGCTTTTGGCGCTGGCGCTTTTGCCGTTGGAGGTTACAGTGATCTCAGAAGTGAAGCCTTTAGCTTCTTTAACAAACTGAGCAGCAGGGCGGGTGTGCAGACCGTTCGGAGCGGTAATGGTAACTTCTTGCTGGAACATTATATTTCCCCAACTTATAGGTTTAGTGTTGTGGACCTAAAGTCTAGTCTAACGACTCGACTTTAGCCTGTATTGTTAGCGCCGGCGTTACGTTTCCGGCCTTGGCGTCGGCAGCGCCTGGCGCTGCGAAGACCTGCGGGCCATTGACGTCTAGCACGTCATTAAACATTATGCCGCGAAAGGAAGACTTGAACCAAATCATAAAATCGATTCAGCTGGCGGAAATCCTCTTCTGAATAATTTCGCGCATCAAAATAAATGTGCTGGTTAAATACCAGACCCTACGAGGTGAATCAATGCCAGGAGGGGTAAAACTTTGACGTATGCCACAAAAAAGCACCTGAAAAGGTGCTTTTTTACACATTATTTACAAGCTGGCACTACTGTTGCAGTTCTTTCTCAGTGAAGAGATCGGCAAATAGCGCGGTGCTTAAATAACGCTCACCAGAGGAAGGCAGGATAACCACAATATTCTTATTGGTAAAGGCCTCATCTTGCTGCAGCTTCAGCGCGGCGGCAACGGCGGCCCCGGAAGAGATACCCGCCAGGATGCCTTCTTCTTCCATCAGACGGCGCGCCGTGGAGATAGCTTCCTCGTTGGTAATGCCGATCACTTTGTCCACCAGCTTCAGATCCAGGTTGCCAGGAATGAAGCCGGCGCCGATACCCTGAATTTTGTGCGGACCCGGCTTGAGCTCTTCACCTGCCAGCGCCTGGGAGATGACCGGCGAATCGGTCGGTTCGACCGCGACGGTGATCAGATCTTTTTTGCCCTTGGTGTTTTTAATGTAGCGGCTGACGCCGGTTAGCGTACCGCCGGTGCCTACGCCAGAGATAAAGACATCCACCTGACCATCGGTGTCTTCCCAGATTTCCGGGCCAGTGGTCTTTTCGTGGATTTCCGGGTTAGCCGGGTTGCTGAACTGCTGCAGCAGCAGGAATTTTTCCGGGTTGCTGGCGACGATCTCTTCCGCTTTCTGAATGGCGCCTTTCATGCCTTTTGCGCCTTCGGTCAGTACCAGGTTGGCGCCCAGCGCTTTCAGCAGCTTGCGGCGCTCGATGCTCATGGTTTCCGGCATGGTTAGCGTTAGCTTGTAACCACGGGCCGCCGCCACGTAGGCGAGGGCGATACCGGTGTTGCCGCTGGTCGGTTCGACCAGTTCCACGCCAGGTTTCAGAACGCCGCGCTTTTCAGCATCCCAGATCATATTGGCGCCGATACGGCATTTTACGCTAAAGCTCGGGTTACGAGATTCTACCTTTGCCAGGATACGGCCGTTACCAATGCGGTTCAGTCGTACCAGCGGCGTGTGACCGATAGTCAGGGAGTTGTCTTCAAAAATCTTACTCATGGCCCGTCCTTAACTGTATGAAATTTGGGGGTACGGCATCAGCATACCCGCTTAAAGAATATGCGGAAGTAAGGATTTAGCATATCTATATGCGGAAGGGAAATAATGATAAGCAAGAAGGAATAAGCGAGATATAAGGAGCGGCCTCAGCCGCTCCCGGGCAGACGCGTGACGCTACTTCCAGACCGCGTGCTTATCGCGATAGCAATCGACCCACATCGCGGTGGCGCCGCAGATGGCCACCGGCAGGATCACCAGGTTTAACACCGGGATCATGGTAAACAGGCTGGTGAGCGCCCCAAACTGCATATTTATCACTTTGCGGCTGCGCAGCGCTTCGCGCATGGTCTTGAAGGGGACCTTGTGATTATCAAAGGGATAATCGCAGTATTGAATCGCGAGCATCCATGCGCTGAACAGGAACCAGAGTACCGGCGCGACGGTCTGCCCCACGCCGGGAATAAAGTAGAGCAGCAACAGCACGATGGCGCGGGGCAGGTACCAGGCCAGCTTCTGCCACTCACGCTTCATGATGCGCGGAATATCCTTCATGATGCCAAAGACGCCGACGTCCGGCGGGGTGGCGCCAGTCAGACGCGCTTCCAGCTGTTCCGCCAGCAGGCCGCTGAACGGCGCAGCTATCCAGTTGGCGATAGTCGAAAAGAAGTAACCAAACACCAGCAGAATCGAGAGCACCACCACCGGCCACAGCAGGTAGTTAAGCCACTGCAGCCAGTCCGGCACATGGCTCATCAGCGACGGGATCCAACTGTCGAGACGGGTAAACAGCCACCAGAAGGCTCCGCCCATCAGCAGCACGTTAACCAGCAAAGGCAAAAAGACATAACGCCGTATGCCCGGCAGCCCGATGAGTTTCCAGCCCTGCGAAAAATAATAAACGCCGCTACGCGGGGTCGGTGCGGATGATGAAACCATAGCCAGGCAATGCTCCTTTTTTAACATCCAGTGTGAATGCTCGCTTATTTTATCGGGTCGCCAGACAATAACCAGTTAGGAAATGTTCGAAAAAACAGCAAAAAGCACGATTTAGTTCATCTTTATGTGGTGAAAGCCACCGACGCACTTGCACTTGAGGTAATCGGCAAATACTCTTAGTGAGTAAATGTTTGCCGTGGTGGCAAGGTGTTAGAACAACAGAGAATATAATGATGCAGGATTTGCGTCTGATATTAATCATTGTTGGCGCGATCGCCATAATCGCTTTACTGGTACATGGTTTCTGGACCAGCCGTAAAGAACGTTCTTCGATGTTTCGCGATCGCCCACTGAAACGTATGAAGTCGCGCGACGATGAGTCGGAAAACGAAGACTTTGATGATAATGTTGAAGGCGTAGGTGAAGTCCGCGTTCATCCGGTCACTCACGCCCCGCACGGCGCGCATGGGGAGCATGAAGCCCCTCGTCAGGCGCCGCAGCACCAGTACCAGCCGCCTTACGAGCGCCAGATGCAGCAGCCTGTGCGTCCTGAAGAACCGGTTCGCCAGCCGCAGCAATCGCCGCGTCAGGCCCCGGTTCAACCGCAGGGACAGCAGCCTGCGCCGCATGTGGCTGCGCAGCCTGGCTGGCAACAGCCGCAGCCCGCGCAGCCGCCCGTGCAACCCCAACATCAGCCGCAGCCCGTTGTGCAGCAGCCTGTCGCACCGCAGCCGGTGACGCCGACCGTCGCTCAGCCGCAGCCCGCTGCCCCGCAGCAGCCTGCGCCACAGCCTGTTGCCACGCCGCAGCCAGCCGTCGCCGAACCGCAGCCGGTAGAGCCGCCGCAGCCGAAAGAGCGTAAAGAGACGGTCATTGTGATGAACGTCGCCGCCCATCATGGCGCACAGCTTAACGGCGAGGTGCTGATCAACAGCATCCAGCAGGCCGGCTTCAAGTTTGGTGAAATGAATATTTTCCACCGCCATCTGAGCCCGGATGGCAGCGGTCCGGTGCTGTTCAGCCTGGCCAACATGGTGAAACCGGGGACGTTCAATCCGGACAGCATGGCGGACATGATGACCCCTGGGGTGACTATCTTTATGCAGGTCCCTTCCTACGGTGATGAACTGCAGAACTTCAAGCTGATGCTGCAGTCTGCGCAGTATATCGCCGATGAAGTGGGCGGCGTGGTGCTTGACGATCAGCGTCGCATGATGACGCCGCAAAAACTGCGTGAATACCAGGATCGTATTCGCGAAGTGAAAGACGCGAACGCCTGACGTCCCGCGTTATCTCAACTCCTTCTCAACCCCCGCCTGTCGGGGGTTTTTTATCATTGATGGTGTGATATGGAACTGATCGAACAACAACTGACTGAACTGCGAACCACGCTTCGCCATCATGAATATCTGTACCACGTTATGGACGCGCCGGAAGTGCCCGATGCGGAATATGACCGCCTGATGCGCGAGCTGCGCGCGCTGGAGAGTCAACATCCGGAGCTGATTACCCCGGACTCGCCGACTCAGCGGGTGGGGGCGGCGCCACTGATTGCCTTCAGCCAGATCCGCCATGAAGTGCCGATGCTGTCGCTGGACAACGTGTTTGATGAAGAGAGCTTTCTCGCCTTCAACAAGCGGGTACAGGATCGCCTGAAAAGCACTGACGATCTCACCTACTGCTGCGAGCTTAAGCTCGACGGCCTCGCGGTGAGTATTCTCTACGAAAACGGCGTACTGATGCAGGCCGCGACCCGCGGCGACGGTACCACCGGCGAGGATATTACCTCCAATGTGCGAACCATTCGCACTATCCCCCTCAAGCTGCATGGCGAGAATATCCCGGCACGTCTTGAGGTGCGTGGTGAGGTTTTCCTTCCCCAGGCCGGGTTTGAAAAAATCAATGAAGAAGCGCGCCGCACCGGCGGAAAAGTGTTTGCTAACCCGCGTAATGCGGCGGCGGGTTCGTTGCGCCAGCTCGATCCGCGCATCACGGCGAAGCGACCGCTTACTTTCTTCTGCTACGGCGTTGGCGTGCTGGAGGGCGGTGAGCTGCCGGCCAGCCACTCGGCCCGTTTGCAGCAGTTCAAAGCCTGGGGACTGCCGGTGAGCGATCGCGTCACCCTGTGCCATACTCCCGAGGAAGTGCTCACTTACTATCGTAAAGTCGAGGAAGATCGTCCTCATCTGGGCTTTGACATTGATGGCGTGGTGATCAAAGTCGATTCGCTGGCGCTCCAGGAGCAGTTGGGTTTCGTGGCCCGCGCGCCGCGCTGGGCCGTGGCCTTTAAGTTCCCGGCACAGGAGCAGATGACTTTCGTCCGGGATGTGGAGTTCCAGGTTGGGCGCACCGGGGCGATCACGCCAGTGGCGCGCCTGGAGCCGGTCCATGTCGCCGGCGTGCTGGTGAGCAATGCCACCCTGCATAACGCCGATGAAATCGAACGCTTAGGTCTGAAAATCGGCGACAAGGTAGTGATTCGCCGGGCAGGCGACGTGATCCCGCAGGTGGTCAATGTGGTGCTTTCCGAGCGTCCGGCGGATGCCCGGGATGTTGTCTTCCCGACCCACTGCCCGGTATGTCAGTCCGACGTTGAGCGAGTGGAAGGCGAGGCGGTAGCCCGCTGTACGGGCGGCCTTATCTGCGGCGCGCAGCGTAAAGAGTCGCTTAAGCACTTCGTCTCCCGTCGCGCGCTGGACGTTGACGGCATGGGCGACAAGATCATCGACCAGTTGGTGGAGAAAGAGTACGTCCATACTCCGGCGGATCTGTTTCGCCTGAGCGCCGGGAAACTCACCGGGCTGGATCGGATGGGGCCGAAGTCCGCGCAAAATGTGGTCAATGCTCTGGAAAAAGCCAAAGAGACGACCTTCGCACGCTTTCTCTACGCGCTGGGTATTCGCGAGGTAGGCGAAGCGACGGCGGCGGCCCTGGCGGCGCATTTCGGCACTCTTGAAGCCCTGGAGCAGGCTTCCATTGAGGAGCTGCAAAAGGTCCCTGATGTTGGCATCGTGGTTGCCACCCATACCTTCAACTTCTTTGCCGAAGAGAGCAACCGCGATGTCATCGCACAGCTGCTGGCCGAAGGCGTTCACTGGCCAGCGCCAGTCGTGGTGAAAGCGGAAGAGATTGATAGCCCGTTTGCGGGTAAAACCGTGGTCCTGACCGGCAGCCTGAGCCAGCTGTCGCGGGATGACGCCAAAGCGCGTCTCGTCGCGCTGGGGGCGAAGGTGGCAGGTAGCGTGTCGAAGAAAACTGACCTGGTAATAGCCGGCGAAGCGGCGGGTTCTAAGCTGGCGAAAGCGCAGGAGCTGGGCATTGAGGTGATTGATGAAGCCGAAATGATGCGCCTGCTGGGAGAATAACGTGGATAAAGCGCAGTTGGTTGAAATAGCCAATACCGAGATGCCGTTCGGTAAATACAAGGGACGTCGTTTAATCGATGTCCCGGAAGAGTATTTACTGTGGTTTGCGCGTAAGGATCAGTTTCCTGCCGGTCATCTCGGCGAGCTGATGGCGTTGACCCTGCTGATTAAAACCGAGGGGCTGAGCGATCTGGTTCAGCCCCTGAAGAAAGCGCGTTAAGCTTTGGCGGCGTTGGCCTTTTCCTCAGCGAGACGCGCATCGGTTTGCTGCTTGTAGCGCCGCGCCAGCACCGCGCAGACCATCAGCTGGATTTGGTGGAAGATCATCAGCGGCAGCACCATGATGCCGAGGATGGAGGTCGGGAAGAGAATATTGGCCATCGGGATGCCGTTGGCCAGACTCTTTTTCGAACCGCAAAAGACGATAGTAATCTCATCGGCTTTGTTAAAGCCGCAGCGGCGGGCGACGAACACGTTAACGGCGATGACAATGGCCAGCAGCACCAGGCTGACCACCACGATAAACAGCAGTGATCCCAGACCGACTTTATGCCAGATGCCATTCACCACCGCCTCGCTAAAGGCGGAGTAAACCACCAGCAGAATCGAGGTCTGGTCGGTCTTACCAATCCACTTCTTATGCTTCGCCACCCAGTTGCCAATCCACGGCCGCGATAAGTGACCGAGTACGAAAGGCAGCAGCAGCTGCAGCATGATTTTACCGACCTGCTCCAGGCTGCCGCCTGCGCCATGAAGGTTCATCAGGACGCCCACCAGCAGCGGTGAAACAAAGATCCCCAGCAGGCTGGAGGCCGAGGCTGAGCACACCGCCGCCGCGACGTTGCCTCCGGCCAGCGAAGTAAAGGCGATAGCGGATTGCACGGTGGCCGGCAGAATGCACAGATAGATAAAGCCGCTGTAGAGCATCGGATCGACATTCACCGGCGCCCACCAGGCAAACAGAACCCCGAGTACCGGGAAGAGTATAAAGGTGCTGCACATCACCCACAGATGCAAACGCCAGTGGCCTCCGCCGGCGATAATCGCTTCCCGGGAGAGTTTAGCGCCGTGCATAAAGAACAGCAGGGCAATGGCGGCGGTGGTCAGATGTTCAAAGAAGGGAACGAAAGCGCCACGGGCGGGGAAGAATGAGGCCAGCAGGACAACGGTGACCAGGGTTGCCGTAAACGGATCGAGAATGCGGAAAAGTTTCATAAACGCTCCTGAAAAGAGATGCGCTATTGTGCTTTTTTTCATTTGAGAAATAAAATTGATTTATTGCATCTATTCATGAATAAAAAAGATGAATTACTCTCTGCGTCAGTTAAAAGTATTCGTCACCGTCGCCCGGGCCAGAAGCTTCAGCCGGGCAGGGGAGATGATTGGCTTAAGTCAGTCGGCCGTCAGCCATAGCGTCAAGGAGCTGGAGCACCAGACCGGCGTCCGGCTACTCGACCGTACCACTCGCGAAGTCGTGCTTACCGAAGCGGGTCAGCAGCTGGCGGGGCGACTGGAGCGTTTGCTCGATGAGTTGACGATTACCCTGCGTGACGCCGGGCGCGTCGGCCAGCAGATGAGCGGTACCGTCAAGGTCGCCGCCAGTCAGACGATTTCCGCCCACCTGATTCCGCAGTGTATTGCTCACAGCAACCGTCGTTATCCTGATATCGATTTTGTGTTGCACGACCGGCCACAGCAGTGGGTGCTGGAGAGTATTCGCCATGGGGAAGTGGATTTCGGCATTGTGATTGACCCTGGCCCGGCGGCAGATCTGCAATGTGAAGTGGTCCTCGCGGAACCCTTTTTGCTGCTCTGCCGGGAGGATCATCCTTTTGCCAGCCTGACGGAGGTGCCGTGGCAAGCCCTGCAGGATGAGAGACTGATCCTGCAGGACTATGCCTCCGGCAGCCGTCCGCTGATTGATGCGGCCCTTAGCAGGCTGGCTATCCGGGCGAACATTGTGCAGGAGATTGGTCACCCGGCAACGCTGTTTCCGATGGTAGAATCGGGAATTGGCATCAGCGTTCTGCCGGCGCTGGCGCTGCCGTTACCGCAGGGGAACCATCTGACGGTGAAGCGGCTGACCCCGGTGATGGAGCGGCAGCTGATGCTGGCATGCCGGAAAAATCGCTCGCTGTCGACCGCCGCTCAGGCGTTATGGGAAATTGTGCGTGAAGAAGGGGCAAACTTAACCGCTGCGAGGGTGGAAGATCCGCTGTATCAGCGCTGACAGGGGGAGTGCTGCGGGGGGAACTCGCGGCAGGGCCGCAAACTGCGCATAGCAAAAAGGCGCCTTTAGGGCGCCTTTTTACATTGGTGGGTCGTGCAGGATGACTCGGCTTCGCCTCGCCCTTCGGGCCGTCGCCGCAAGCGGCTCCGTTGTCTCACTGCGTTCGACCCGAACCTGCGGCAGAGAAACTCGTCTCATCCTGAGACTCGCCCTGCGGGCCAACGCTGCCGCGTTGTTCAAAATTGTTCCCGACAATTTTGTCGAATCGTTGAGTTCGGCGCATAGCAAAAAGGCGCCTTTAGGGCGCCTTTTTACATTGGTGGGTCGTGCAGGATTCGAACCTGCGACCAATTGATTAAAAGTCAACTGCTCTACCAACTGAGCTAACGACCCGAAGTGGTGGGTGATGACGGGATCGAACCGCCGACCCCCTCCTTGTAAGGGAGGTGCTCTCCCAGCTGAGCTAATCACCCACTTCGGTACTTCACATTTTGACAGAAAATCCAGCTGGCGAGAAAGTGGTGGGTGATGACGGGATCGAACCGCCGACCCCCTCCTTGTAAGGGAGGTGCTCTCCCAGCTGAGCTAATCACCCACTTCTCAATTTTCTGTTCTACACGGCGGAGACTACGTTAAGTAGTGGTGGGTGATGACGGGATCGAACCGCCGACCCCCTCCTTGTAAGGGAGGTGCTCTCCCAGCTGAGCTAATCACCCCCGCTGTGTGGAGTCGCATTATAGGGAGAGTTGAAAATGAGTCAACGCCTTTTCTAAAGAATTCGTTCGTTCGTCGTAAAATTAAACAAAGCGATCGCAAAACCGGCGGCATAGCATGATTTATAAACAAAAATGGCAAACCGTGACGTTCCGACGGGAACAACATTGAGGAATCAGCCCACGGTGTTAGAATATTGACCCATAATTTCCACCGGACATTGCCGGCTATCGGCATCTTTATTAAACGTAAGGCCAATTCATGAAAATCAAAACTCGCTTCGCGCCAAGCCCAACAGGCTATCTGCACGTTGGCGGTGCGCGTACTGCTCTCTATTCCTGGCTTTTTGCTCGTAACCACGGCGGTGAGTTTGTGCTGCGTATTGAAGACACCGATCTTGAACGCTCCACCCCGGAAGCAATTGAAGCCATCATGGATGGCATGAACTGGCTGAATCTGGAATGGGATGAAGGCCCGTATTTCCAGACCAAACGTTTCGATCGTTATAACAACGTGATTGATGAGATGCTGGAAGCCGGCACCGCCTATAAATGCTATTGCTCGAAGGAGCGTCTGGAAGCGCTGCGCGAAGAGCAAATGGCGAACGGTGAGAAGCCGCGTTACGATGGCCGCTGCCGCCATAGTCACGAGCATCATACTGATGATGAGCCGTGTGTCGTGCGTTTCGCCAACCCGCAGGAAGGATCGGTTATTTTTGACGACCAGATCCGCGGACCGATTGAGTTCAGCAACCAGGAGCTGGACGATCTGATCATTCGCCGTACCGATGGCTCCCCGACCTACAACTTCTGCGTCGTAGTGGATGACTGGGATATGGCGATCACCCACGTGATCCGTGGTGAAGATCATATCAACAACACGCCGCGCCAGATCAACATCCTCAAAGCGCTGAATGCGCCGGTGCCGGTTTACGCGCACGTGTCGATGATCAACGGTGATGACGGTAAAAAACTGTCCAAACGCCACGGCGCAGTGAGCGTGATGCAGTATCGTGACGACGGTTATCTGCCGGAAGCGCTGCTTAACTATCTGGTACGTCTGGGCTGGTCCCATGGCGATCAGGAGATCTTCACCCGTGAAGAGATGATCGAGTTCTTCTCGCTGGGCGCAGTCAGCAAATCTGCGAGTGCGTTCAATACCGACAAACTGCTGTGGCTGAACCATCACTACATCAATACGCTGCCGGCGGAATACGTGGCGACGCATCTGCAGTGGCACATCGAGCAGGAAAATATCGATACCCGTAATGGCCCACAGCTGGCCGAGCTGGTAAAACTGCTGGGCGAGCGTTGCAAAACGCTGAAAGAGATTGCTCAGAGCTGCCGCTACTTCTATGAAGAGTTCGCTGAGTTCGACGCCGATGCGGCGAAGAAACATCTGCGTCCGGTGGCGCGTCAGCCGCTGGAAGTGGTTCGCGACAAGCTGGCGGCGATCGGCGACTGGACAGCGGAGAACGTCCATCACGCGATTCAGGCAACCGCTGATGAGCTGGAAGTCGGCATGGGTAAAGTCGGTATGCCGCTGCGCGTGGCGGTTACCGGGGCAGGGCAGTCTCCTGCGCTTGATGTCACCGTCCACGCTATCGGTAAATCCCGTAGCGTTGAGCGTATCAACAAAGCGCTGGCTTTTATCGCTGAACGTGAAGGTCAGGCGTCCTGATTGGGACGTGGATGAAACAACGGCAGGTTACTCCTGCCGTTTTTTTTGTCTGTTACGCCGGGCTGGTGATGCCGAGGCGGGCAAGAAAGCCGCTAATCCCTTCCCGGGCCAGCAGATCGCGAAGCTGCAGCTGTTCGGCCGGGGTCATCAGTTGCAGGGTTTCCGTGATTTGCCGCCAGACCACGTCAGCCTCATTGACCAGATACGCGCCTGGCGATTCCGCCAAATGATTGTCGGTAAACAGATGGCGCCTGGCAGGCGCATTGGTCAGAAATTCGAGCACTGGTTTGTCGATGACCACCAGTCGCGCGCGTCCTCCTTTGACGCCGGGTATCGCTTCCGTGCGCCATTTTTGCTGGCGAACCCAGCGATTGATCGTTTGTCTGGCGAGTCCCAGGCAGTCGGCGAGCTCTGCGGGTGTCATTTTATCTTTCAGTTTCATCATGGTTTACCGATCGCGGAGCCCTAACCGAAGCAGTAATCCGGTGATCCCTTCGCGTAGCAACAGCGACATAAGCTGCTTCTGCTCGCTGGGAGTGAGCTCTTTGCTAAGGGTCAGCAGCAGCGATTCCAGATCGCTGTCGTGGGTAGAATAGGCGCCCGGTGTCTCTGCCACGCGCTGAGCGCTGCGGATAAACTCCCTGACTTGCTCATTGACATGGACCAGCCGCGCTTTGCCACCCTGGACGCCAGGCCGCGGAGAGGTTTGCCATCCTTCTTTCCGCACCCACTTATTGATGGTTTGCCGGCTGTAGCCGGTCAGATGGGCGATTTCTTCAGGTGTCATTCGTTCCTTGAGCATACTATTTCCTGAGTAAATGTATGGGAATTAGCTGCCCATGTTATAGCATCCTTTTACGTGAAAAAGTGACCTGTTTAACTTCTGGCTGCGATAAGGCTCGCAATGTCAGCGAGTTGCCTGCTTTTTCAGCGATTGAATAGTGAAGGATAATTTTGCCGTTGACACCTGAGCGAGGAATTCATATTATGCCGCCCGTCAACACGACACGCTTTACGTTACGGGGCTATAGCTCAGCTGGGAGAGCGCTTGCATGGCATGCAAGAGGTCAGCGGTTCGATCCCGCTTAGCTCCACCAAATTCTGCACCCAGCAGATTTGGTTCGTAAAGAGGTCCTGTGGGGCTATAGCTCAGCTGGGAGAGCGCTTGCATGGCATGCAAGAGGTCAGCGGTTCGATCCCGCTTAGCTCCACCAAAATTCAGAACCCTCGCCTCGGCGGGGTTTTTTGTTTTTAGCTGTTTTCATGTAAAGCACTTTCTGGTTAAGTCAGTTAATCTCCAGCTATTAAAATCGAAAGTAATTTCAGACTTTTTCCTGATAATTCACCTTGCCTGCCCTAAATAAGCAACATAACATTTCCCCCATTAAACGTAATGAGGTTGCCGGAGTTTTAATTAACAATAATGCTTGATAAAATTAACATTAATATCAAAAAAACTCTGTTGGCCTTTCTCGTCAGTTTAGTCGCTATTCCGCTGGCTCGTTTTATTTCACCGCAAACGGTTATTGATGGCAATCTTATTTATATTGCCTGGCTGCCAATCAGCGTGATGTTTTCTGTTATTTTTATCTTTGGCCGCTATGCGATCGCACCATTAATTCTCGCGTTTGCCATTACCAATAGCTTTCTCATTGAATTAACGCTGTCACAGGCGCTTATTCTGCTCTTTTGTCAGCTGTTTGCTGTGTTTGTCTCCTGCGCTGTTTTACGCCTGATGGTGGGCAAGCGCTGGCGGTGTGGCCCCACGGCGAAACATATGGGGGCGCGGATCTTCTGGGGCGGCTTCTTCGCGCCGGTGCTGTTGAAAATCACCATGTACCTTGCCGGGCAATATTTTGCGTTTCCATTATCTATTACCAGTTACTTTGGTAGTATGCCGTTGATTTATACCGTAATAGATATCCAAAGTTTAATCAGCGCGGCATTAATTTTTACGACGTTTCTTTATTATCCAATGCGGATGATTATCAGTCCGCACTATGCCCGACGTTTCTGGCGTCAGGAATGTTTACCATGGCTGGCACCCAAACATCGTTCTTTTACCCTATATTGGTTTATCTCGCTGGCGCTTTTATTAACTTTACTGTGTGCGCCGTATCAGTCTGAATTTATTGCCGGTTATTTAGTTCCGGTGATATTTATTGTCTACTTTATCGGGATTAGCCGGATTGGTCATGCGCTGCTGCGTATTTCATGGTCTGTCTCAGCCTTTTTGCTGGTGGTGTATAATAAAAACTTTCTCCAGGGCGTCCAGAGCGAGTATTCATTATCCTTTGTGCTGTCAGTCCTGATCTCCTTCACTATCTGTTTGTTTTATATGGCAGACACCTATGCCCGCAGCGATCGCAATAAACGCCGCTGGCGTAGCCAGGCGGAAGAGGATCCGCTGACGGGCTTACCTAATCTGCGCGCGCTGGTGAGCCATTTACAGAGCAGTCCTCTGCAGGCTATCTGCAGCTTGCGTATCGATAATCTCGATTTTCTTAGCCGACATTATGGGCTAATGATGGGCGTGGACTGTAAACGGCAAATCATCCGGGCGCTTCAGCCGCTGTTGGGGGCAACGGATAAAGTCTTCCAGGTTCCCGGCAGCGAATTGATCCTCGTGCTTGACGGGCCGGACCCTGCGGCGCGGCTAAACCATATGGTCGCCATCCTCAACCACAAAAAGTTCAGCTGGCATAATCAGCCGCTGGATCTTGAGTTTGGCGCGGCATGGAGCCGTGATGACGGTCAGGGTGAGACGCTGCACCAGATGCTGGGCCAGCTCAGCTGGCTTTCCGAACAGGCGGGCAGTGAACGCCGGGTACTGGCGTTGGATGAGGAGCAGGAACTGGTGGTGGATCAAACCACCGAGCAGGTACGCCTCCTGATGCGCGTCAAGCAGGTTCTCAAAGAGCGGGCGCTGGTGCTCTATGCGCAACCGATTCAAAACGCGGAGGGGGAGGGCTATCATGAGATCCTCACGCGCATGCGCTGTGGTGACGGCGTCATTATGCCGGATCAGTTTATTCCGCTGATTGTGCAGTTTAACCTCAGCCAGCGTTTTGACATGCTGGTGCTGGAGACCCTGTTCAGTTCGCTCCATCAGCATCCCGGCCAGCGGTTCTCGGTCAATCTGCTGCCTTCAACCCTGATGCAAAAAGACAGCGCAGCGCAGATTATCGCGCTGTTTCAACGCTATCGCATTTCGCCAGATCTTATCACCATTGAGGTGACCGAAGAGCAGGCCTTCTCCAATGCCGACACCAGCCAGCAAAATCTCGAAGCGCTGCGCGCGTTTGGCTGCGCTATCGCCATTGATGACTTTGGCACCGGTTATGCGAACTATGAACGACTGAAGCATCTGCAGGCCGATATCATTAAGATTGACGGCTGCTTCGTCCGCGACATTCTGACGGACCCGCTGGATGCCATCATGGTGAAATCAATTGTCGAGATGGCGCGGGCGAAACAGATGAGCGTGGTGGCGGAATACGTCGAAAGCGAACCGCAAAAAGCGCGCTTGCTGGAACTGGGCGTGAATTATCTGCAGGGTTACCTGGTCGGTAAGCCTCAGCCGTTGGGCGAATGACGGGTAAAAAAAGCCGGGCATTGCCCGGCTCAGATGACTGGCGCCTGTTACAGAACCAGTGCCGCAATCGAAGCGGACAGCACGCTAACCAGCGTGGAGCCGTAGACCAGCTTCAGACCGAAGCGAGAAACCACGTTGCCCTGTTCTTCGTTCAAACCTTTGATCGCCCCGGCGATGATGCCGATAGACGAGAAGTTGGCGAAGGAGACCAGAAAGATAGAGATAATGCCTTCCGCGCGCGGAGAAAGCGTCGAGGCGATTTTCTGCAGATCCATCATGGCGACGAATTCGTTGGAGACCAGCTTGGTGGCCATAATACTGCCCACTTGCAGCGCTTCGCTTGCCGGCACACCCATCACCCAGGCAACCGGGTAGAAGATATAGCCGAGGATCCCCTGGAAGGAGATGCTGTAGCCGAACCAGCCGGTCACGGTGGCGAACAGGGCGTTCAGCGCCGAGATCAGCGCGATGAAGCCGATCAGCATCGCCGCCACAATAATCGCGACTTTAAAGCCCGCCAGAATGTACTCGCCCAGCATTTCGAAGAAGCTCTGACCTTCGTGCAGATTCGACATCTGCAGATTTTCTTCGCTCTCTTCCACGCGGTAAGGGTTAATCAATGACAGAACGATAAAGGTGCTGAACATGTTGAGCACCAGCGCCGCGACGACATACTTCGGCTGCAGCATGGTCATGTACGCGCCTACGATGGACATCGACACGGTGGACATCGCCGTCGCCGCCATGGTGTACATGCGGTTGCGCGACATTTTGCCGAGAATATCTTTATAGGCGATGAAGTTTTCCGACTGACCGAGGATCAGCGAGCTCACGGCGTTGAAGGACTCCAGCTTGCCCATACCGTTGATTTTCGACAGGACGGTACCGATGGCGCGGATGACAATCGGCAGGATACGAATATGCTGCAAAATACCGATCAACGCGGAAATGAAGACGATAGGGCACAGAACCTTAAGGAAGAAGAAGGCCAGACCTTTATCGTTCATGCTGCCGAACACGAAGTTTGTCCCTTCGTTGGCAAATCCGAGAAGTTTTTCAAACATCTCAGAGAAGCCTTTCACAAAACCCAGACCAATATCGGAGTTCAGGAAGAACCAGGCCAGCAGGACTTCGATGACAAGCAGTTGAACAACATAACGAATACGGATCTTTTTACGGTCGTGACTGACCAACAGGGCCAGTATAGCCACCACAACGATCGCGAGGACAAAATGCAAGACGCGGTCCATAGTTGCTCCAAATATGAGGCAGGTTAAATTTCCGTGCACATTCTATGCAACGGCTTTAAAGAAAACGAGATCAATTGCACACTATTGCAAGGAACTGTGACCAATGGCAAAAATAGTGATCAAACATCCACTTTTGTTATGTTACGTAAAGGTTTTAAAAGTTGCATTCTTGTACTACTCTTAGTACTGGGCACGCTCGCGTGTTCTAACGCCCGTTTTTCATTTCCGGCCAGCTATTGTTCCCGCCTATCACAGCAATCATTATCTCCATTTTAAATGAACTTGATAATCATTCGCATTTTGATAGCATGAAACATAGCAAAGGCTATATTTCCAGAGGCAGAAGATGACTAGCAGTCGCGTTGAGAATAGCAGTAGTCGCGCCGCGCGCAAGGTGAAGCTCGCCCTCATGGGGCCCGCTTTCGTCGCTGCCATTGGCTATATCGATCCCGGTAATTTCGCCACTAACATTCAGGCTGGCGCCAGCTTTGGCTATCAGCTGCTGTGGGTCGTGGTATGGGCCAACCTGATGGCGATGCTGATCCAGGTGCTCTCTGCCAAACTGGGCATTGCCACCGGCAAAAATCTGGCCGAGCAGATCCGTGACCATTACCCGCGCCCGGTGGTGTGGTTCTATTGGGTGCAGGCGGAAATCATTGCGATGGCCACCGACCTGGCTGAATTTATCGGCGCCGCGATTGGCTTTAAGCTAGTACTGGGCGTGTCGCTTCTGCAGGGGGCGGTGCTGACCGGGGTGGCGACCTTCCTGATCCTGATGCTGCAGCGGCGCGGGCAAAAACCGCTGGAGAAGGTGATTGGCGGGCTGCTGTTGTTTGTCGCTGTGGCCTATGTCGTGGAGTTGATCTTTTCTCAGCCCGCGCTGGCCCCCCTGACAAAAGGGCTGGTGATCCCTACGCTGCCCAACGGCGAGGCGGTATTCTTAGCCGCCGGGGTACTGGGGGCGACCATTATGCCGCACGTTATCTACTTACATTCCTCGCTTACCCAGCATCTGCACGGCGGTACGCGGAAAGAACGCTATAACGCGACCCGCTGGGATGTGGCGATCGCCATGACCATTGCCGGGTTCGTCAACCTGGCGATGATGGCGACCGCCGCGGCGGCATTCCATTTCAACGGCCATACCGGCGTCGCCGATCTCGATCAGGCTTACAGAACGCTGGAGCCACTGCTGAGCCACGCGGCGGCGACCATCTTTGGTCTGAGCCTGGTCGCTGCAGGTTTATCATCGACGGTAGTGGGTACCCTGGCAGGGCAGGTTGTGATGCAGGGGTTTATCCGTTTTCATATCCCGCTGTGGTTTCGTCGGGCGGTCACCATGCTGCCGTCGTTTGTGGTGATCCTGCTGGGGCTGGATCCTACGCGTATCCTGGTGATGAGTCAGGTGCTGCTGAGTTTTGGTATTGCGCTTGCCCTGGTGCCGCTGCTGATATTCACCAACGATGCGAAACTCATGGGGGATTTGGTGAACACTCGCTGGGTGAGAGGCACTGGCTGGGCAATTGTCGCTATTGTCGTGAGCCTGAACGGCTGGTTAATCGTGGGATCGCTGCTCGGCGTGGCGTAGTTCATTACCCATGCTGGATAACGTTAAGGGGAGCCAATGGGCTCCCCTTTAAGTCTGCTAGTGATGGCCATGTCCATGCCCACGTCCGCCCGGGCCTCGTCCCCAGCCGCCGCCGCGGTGGTCGTCGCGGTCGCTCCAGCCAGCACGATAGCCGCGCTCCCAGGCTTTATCTTTGCCCTTGTCCCAGCCGCGGTGCCAGCCGTTGTCATGACGATGCCAACGGTTATCACGCCATTCATAGTGACGACGCCAGTAATCACGGTCGCGCCAGCCGCCACCGTCCCAGTAGTTACCGTAATTGTCACGATCGCCAATTTGTAATTTTATCGATGGCAGCAGGGTGATTTCACCAGCGTTAGCAACTAGTGGCGCTGCGGCCAGCAGTACTGCTGCCAGAATCAGTGACCTGAACATACTCTTCTCCTTCACGATCGGGGCCGTAAGCGGCCTGATAACCTGATATTACGGGCCGGTAAAGACCCGCCGCATCGGACGAACTCCGAAAGCGCAGAAAAGAGCACGTTTTGCTAAAGTAACATTTGCTTTACAGCGCAAGGATGGCATCGATGGCCGCGCATTCCTCGGCGCTGAAGTGACGATTCTGCAGCATCCCGACAGCATCATCCAGCTGCGTGGTTTTGCTGGCGCCGATCAGCACGGAGGTCACTTTCTCCTCGCGCAGTACCCAGGCCAGCGCCATCTGCGACAGCTTCTGCCCGCGCTCTTCCGCCATCGTATTTAGCTGACGAATTTTTTCTAATCGGGCGGCGGTCAGTTGCTCCGGCTGCAGAAAACGACTGCTGCTGGCGGCGCGAGAGTCGGCCGGGATACCGTTCAGATAGCGATCGGTAAGCTGTCCGCCGGCCAGCGGTGAAAACGCTATACTTCCCACCCCTTCCGTCTGCAGAAAATCCAGCAGCCCCTCTTCCGCACTGCGTTCGAACATTGAGTAGCGGGGCTGGTGAATGACGCAGGGCGTACCGAGGTCGTTAAGGATCTTCACCGCTTCCTGCGCCTGGGCCAGCGGATAGTTGGAGATCCCGACGTAAAGCGCTTTCCCCTGGCGTACAAGGTGATCGAGCGCACGCATCGTTTCCGTCAGGGGGGTCTGTGGGTCCGGACGGTGATGATAAAAAATATCGACATACTCCAGCCCCATGCGTTGCAGGCTCTGGTTAAGACTGGCCACCAGATATTTACGTGAACCCCAGTCGCCGTAAGGGCCGTCCCACATGGTGTAGCCCGCTTTGGTGGAGATGATTAACTCATCGCGATAGGGCAGGAGCGCCTCTTTCAGAATGCGGCCAAAATTGCTCTCTGCTGAACCCGGCGGCGGCCCATAGTTGTTGGCCAGGTCGAAATGAGTGATGCCAAGGTCAAACGCGTGCAGGAGCATCTGCCGGCTGGTCTCCACTCGCGTTTCGTCGCCAAAGTTGTGCCACAGGCCGAGAGAAATCGCCGGGAGCTGAAGGCCGCTGCGACCGCAGCGACGATATTCCATCGTTTGATATCGCGTGGTGCTTGCCTGGTAAACCATTCTTCCTCCGCAGATAAAACAGGGTGTGTATACGTTTACACTAATCAATGTTCTGCATGGAGTACACTGCTTTTTGGGCGTAACTATTGCTTTACACCGGCTTTATCGTCCCCCTTCTGGACAGGCGGATCGCTTATTCAATACTCAAATTACACCTGCACCAAAATGAGGATAATGGACATGCAACCGACCTACACTATTGGGGATTATCTGCTGGATCGCCTCGTCGACTGCGGTATTGACCGCTTGTTCGGCGTGCCGGGAGATTACAACTTACAGTTTCTCGATCGCGTCATCGCGCACAGCGCATTAGGCTGGGTCGGCTGCGCCAACGAGCTGAATGCGGCCTATGCCGCTGACGGATATGCGCGCATCAAAGGGGCCGGTGCGCTGCTGACCACCTACGGCGTCGGTGAACTGAGCGCGCTGAACGGCATTGCGGGTAGCTATGCGGAACATATTCCGGTATTGCATATCGTCGGCGCGCCCTCTACCGGCGCCCAGCAGCGCGGCGAACTGTTGCACCATACCCTCGGCGATGGCGATTTTCGCCATTTCGCCCGCATGAGCGAGCAGATCACCTGCAGCCAGGCGCTGCTGACCGCCGGCAATGCCTGCCATGAAATCGACCGTGTTCTGCGCGATATGCTGACGCATCATCGGCCCGGCTATCTGATGCTGCCGGCCGATGTCGCCAGAGCGGCAGCGATTGCCCCGGCCCAGCGCTTGCTGGTGGAGGCCGCGACGGCGGATGAAAACCAGCTCGCGGGGTTCCGCGAACATGCCAGCCGCCTGCTGCGGGGCAGCCGACGCATTTCTCTGCTGGCGGATTTCCTGGCGCAACGCTATGGCCTGCAGAACACGCTCCGGGAGTGGGTGGCGAAAACCCCCATCGCCCATGCCACCATGCTAATGGGCAAGGGGTTGTTCGATGAGCAGCAGCGCGGGTTTGTCGGGACCTACAGCGGGATCGCCAGCGCCCCACAGACCCGGGAGGCGATTGAAAACGCCGACGCCATCATCTGCATTGGCACGCGCTTCACCGACACTATCACCGCGGGATTCACCCAGCATCTGGCGCGGGAGAAGACCATAGAGATCCAGCCCTTCGCCGTCAGGGTTGGCGACCACTGGTTCAGCGGCGTGCCGATGGATCAAGCTCTGGCTGCATTAATGACGCTTTCCGCCCCGCTGGCGGCGGAGTGGGCGGCGCCTCAGGTCGTGGCGCCGGAAGTGGAAGAGGAGGCCGAAGGCGAGTTAACCCAGAAGAATTTCTGGTCGACGGTGCAGGATGCGCTGCGCCCCGGCGATATTATCCTCGCCGATCAGGGGACGGCGGCGTTTGGCATCGCGGCGCTGAAGCTACCGTCAGAGGCGTCGCTGATCGTCCAGCCGCTGTGGGGGTCGATTGGTTTTACCCTCCCGGCCGCCTATGGCGCGCAAACCGCGGCGGCAGAGCGGCGGGTGGTGCTGATCGTCGGCGATGGCGCCGCCCAACTGACGATTCAGGAGATGGGCTCTATGCTTCGCGATAAGCAAAAACCGCTTATTCTGTTGCTGAATAACGAAGGGTATACCGTGGAGCGGGCGATTCACGGCCCTGAGCAGCGCTACAATGACATCGCCCTGTGGGACTGGCAGCGACTGCCGGAAGCCTTTGCCCCGGACGTTGTTTCTCGCTGCTGGCGGGTCACGCACACGGCTGAGTTACGGGAAGCGATGGCGGAAAGCATCACCTCCGATACCCTTACCCTGGTCGAAGTGATGCTACCGAAAATGGATATCCCCGATTTCCTGCGTGTGGTGACGCAGGCGCTGGAGGAGCGAAACAGCCGCGTTTAGTCGGTATGGCGTTTGGCAATCATCAACGGCCTCCCGGCCAGCAGCAGCCAGGCCGGGAGCATCACAATGCACAGCAGCGGTAGCAGCGTCGTATCCGGGACCACCACGGCGGCCATAAACAGGCTAAGCCAGCCGTCGCGGGTGACGACCAGCACCATGCCGAGAATGGCGCAGGAGACGGTGATCGCCGCTGGCACTGCATCCACGTGGGCATGCAGCATCAGCCCCAGCGCCACCCCGACGAAGACCGCCGGGAAAATCCGCCCACCGCGGAAACCGCTGGCGGAGGCGAGCACCAGGGCAGCCAGTTTGACCAGCGCGATGAGCAGAAAATCCGCGGCGGTTAGCGTCTGGCTGAAAGCCAGCTGCTGCATCTCATCCAGCCCCTTAAACAGCGTTAAGGGACCGCCAATAGTCCCCAGGATCCCCAGCAGCAGCCCGCCGATGCCCAGCGTCAGGATAGGATTTTTCAAACGATGCATCAGGGCGTGCAGGCGCGGCAGACACCAGACGGCCACCATACCGACGGCGATAGCAATCAGGGCGACGATCATGCCGCTGATGATATCGACGAAGCGCATCTGGCCATAATGGGGGATCGGCAGCGTGAAATGCGGGTGGAAAAACAGCCCGGTCGTCAGCGCGCCCGCGGCGGCGGCAAGCAGCGGCGCAAAAAGACGATCCCACAGCGGCGACTCGTTGCTGCTGTTGAGGGTTTGCGAAAAAATCAGCGCGGCGGCCACCGGGGTGCCGAAGAGGGCGCCGATGGTGCCTGAGGCCGCGAGGATGGTCCAGTCCAGCGAGCTGACGCGCGGAAACAGCCGTGAACCGACGGCGACGGCCAGCGCAATATTCACCACCATAATCGGATGCTCCGGGCCGAGGCTGACGCCGCCGGCAAGGCCGAGGATCAGCGCGGCCAGCAGCCCGGGCAGCGCGCCGGTGGCAATGGGGGCGCCAATGAGCGATTCAGTGGCCGGATCCGGCCCGGCGTGTCCCGGGCTGTAGCGGACGACCAGGCCCACGGCGATCCCTGTCGCCGTGAGCATGGCGATAATCCATAGCGGGCTGTCAGCGCTCATCCCCAACTGGGTGGGCAGATTGCTCCACAGCACGCGCTGTAGCAGCGCGGCAACCTTCATCGCGCCGATCAGGATCAGACTGCAGGCGATACCTATCAGGATGGCCGGCACCGACAGGATCAGCATTGTTCTGGCGCGAGGATGGAGCATGAAAATGTCCTTGTCAAAGTTCTGAAGCACTACTTTGCCTTCGTCGGTAGGGGCCGTCGATGCAAATGGTGCTGAAACGATAAAGTTAAGGCGGCGTCTGATATCCGAGGCGTCGTTTACAGACTACCTTGCATAGATTACAAACTAAATGTGACCTGTGTCGCTAAACAAGGGGCGTCTGCGCGTTGGACGTTGTTGTTAAGCCGCCATGAATTTACAGTGTGCCAAAAGAATTATTTTGACTTTAGCGGAGCCGTAACGGAATGACAAAATTTGCTTTAGTAGGAGATGTCGGGGGGACCAACGCCCGCCTGGCGCTATGTGATCTGGCGAGCGGAGAGATCTCTCGTGCTAAGACCTATTCCGGGCTCGATTATCCCAGTCTGGAGGCGGTGGTGCGCGTCTATCTGGAGGAGCACCAGGTGACCGTCAACGAAGGCTGCATCGCCATTGCCTGCCCGATCACCGGCGACTGGGTAGCGATGACCAACCATACCTGGGCCTTCTCCATCGCTGAAATGAAGCGCAACCTTGGCTTTGCCCATCTGGAGATAATTAACGATTTTACCGCCGTTTCCATGGCCATCCCGATGCTGAAAGCCGAGCACCTCATTCAGTTTGGCGGCAGCGCTCCGGTAGCGGGCAAACCGATCGCCGTTTATGGCGCCGGAACCGGGCTTGGCGTGGCGCATCTGGTGCACGTTGACAAGCGCTGGGTCAGCCTGCCGGGCGAAGGCGGTCATGTCGATTTTGCGCCGAACAGCGAAGAAGAGGGGATTATTCTGGAGGAGCTGCGCGCCGAGCTGGGGCATGTTTCCGCAGAACGCGTGCTCTCGGGTCCCGGACTGGTCAATTTGTACCGCGCGATTGTGAAATCTGATGGCCGCCTGCCGGAAAACCTGCAGCCGCGCGAGGTCACCGAGCGAGCGCTGGCGGACAGTTGTACCGACTGTCGCCGGGCGCTATCGCTGTTCTGCGTCATTATGGGCCGCTTCGGCGGAAACCTGGCGCTGACTCTCGGGACCTTTGGCGGCGTGTATATCGCCGGGGGCATCGTGCCGCGCTTCCTGGAGTTCTTTAAAGCCTCCGGCTTCCGCGGCGGTTTTGAAGACAAAGGCCGTTTCAAAGCTTATGTTCAGGATATTCCGGTTTACCTGATCGTCCATGAAAACCCGGGCCTGCTGGGCTCCGGCGCGCATCTGCGTCAGACGCTGGGCCAGGTGTTATAAGCGCATCCCTCCCGGGCTACCGTCGTAGCCCGGATGGCGGGACTTCCCGCCTCTACAGATTCATCAGCTGGCGAAACTCTTTCACTTTACTGCGGCTCACCGGCACCTGAAATTCAAGGTCGCGCAGGCGCAGCACATAGGTATTGTTAAACCACGGCTCAATTTCGCGGATCTTGCTCAGATTCACGCAGTACGAGCGGTGGCAGCGAAAGAAATGTGCGGTGGGCAGTTTGCTGCAGAATTCGGTGATGTTCATCGGCATGACGAATGACTCCCGGCGGGTATAGACGAACGTCATCTTTTCATGCGCCTCAGCATAATAAATATCATGGATGCTAGTGACGATTATTCGTTCATCTTTTATCAGATTGATGGTGTCGTTTTCTCGTGGCGCCGCGCTGGTCGCTCCCGCAGCGACGTTATTTTGCTGCTGCCAGGCGGCGGTTAGCTTTTGTAGCATATTGATGATGCGTGACTCCTGGTAGGGCTTCAGGATGTAGTCAAACGCCTCCAGCTCAAAGGCTTCCACGGCGTGCTCTTTCCACGCGGTGATAAAGACGATAAAAGGCTTATGGGCAAACTGGCTGATGTTTTGCGCCAGCAAAACCCCGTCCAGCGACGGAATATTGATATCGAGAAAAATGGCATCGACCTTGTTGTGCTGGAGAAATTTCAGCACGTCCAGGCCGTCGTCAAAGCTGCCGACGATCTCCATCTGGCTGTGGGTGTTGATAAGCCAGGAGAGCTCCTGCTGAGCCAGAAACTCATCTTCCACAATAATAACTTTCATCTTTTCTCCGCTCATGACAACAGAGACTCCGTCAGCGCCTGCGGCGTGTGGTGATTGGGGACATAAAAGGCGATTTCTGTTCCTGGCGTCAGGGTGCGGATATGCAACCCCTCGCCGTAGAGGAGCTTCACCCGGTGATGAACGTTAAGCAGGCCGATTTTATTTCCCGGCATTTCGTCGGCTTCCACGCGAGCGACGACGGCGGGATCGATGCCGTTGCCGGTGTCGCGAACGCTGATGCGTACCCGATTTCCGCACTCGTTAATGCCGATCGTCACCACCCCCTTGCCTTTACAGGGCTGGATACCATGAACGATGGCATTCTCCACCAGCGGCTGGATAAGCAGGCTCGGGATCACGCAGCTGACGTCGTCGTCAATATCATAGATGACCGTCAGCTTGTCGCCGAATCGCGCCTGTTCAATGGCGATATAATCTTTGATCTGATACAGCTCTCGTTTGATATCAATCTGCTCATCGTCTTTTAATTCGATGTTATAGCGCAGATAGCGCGACAGATTAAAAATGAGCTGGCGCGCGGTGTCCGGATTAAGGCGAATCGAGGAGGAGATCGCGTTCAGCGCATTAAATAAAAAATGCGGGTTAATCTTGCTTTGCAGGGCGCGCAGCTCCGCTTTATTGGCCATCTCCCGCAGCTGTTCGGCGCGGGAGACCTCCAGCTGGGTGGAGATAATTTGCGACAGGCCAATCGCCATCTCCTGCAGTGTCGAGGTGATGCGATGGGCGTGGCAGTAATAAATTTTTAGCGTGCCGGTCACCACGCCTTTTTCCCACAGCGGAATGACCATCAAGGAGTGGATCTCCGGCGTGCGGTGGGCTTCATCATTGTTTTTTATGATGATTTTCCCATAACGAATCGCTTGCCGGGTGGTAGGGCTGATGACATCGTCGTGGTGTTGATAGTTGGCTTCCCCCACGCCGACGTAGGCCAGTACGTGTTCGGTATTAGTGATCGCCACCGCGTCGGCGGTAATGTCGCGGCGGATAATCTCGCATACCTGGCGCAAAGAATCGCTGTTAACATGACGAAACAGCGGCAGGGTTTTGTTGGCGATATCGAGCGCCAGTTTTGCCTGCCGCGCCGCGCTGGCCTCCTTTTCCCCTTCCACGCTCTGTACCAGCAGCACGATAAAACCTATGCAGACGCTGCCGAGGATCATCGGGATACCAATTTTAGAGACGATATCCAGGCCGAGGTTCAGGGAAGGTGCCCAGACCACTACCAGGATCATGGTCAGGGTCTCACACACCATGCCGGCCAGAATACCGATTTTCCACCGTTGATCGCGGGCCACTTTACGGTTAATCAATCCTGACAGCAGGCCTGCGACAATGCTGGTGATAAAGCAGGGCACGGCGGTGACGCCATCGATATCAATCAGGTAGCGGTGTACGCCGGCAATTACCCCGACAATTGCCCCTACCCACGGACCAAACAGGATCCCGCCAGCCATGACGGCGATAATGCGCACATTCACCAGCGAACCTTCCACCGGGACGCCGGACCAGGTGCTGAACAGGGCGAACAGCGAGAAAATGGCGGTCACGGCCAGCAGCTCTTTCGGCGTATGGGCCGACTTATGCAACAGTTCGCGGAACAGGCGCAGGCGAATGAGGAAAAACAGGCAAATAAGCATCAGGGCCGCACGATCATAGACCGCCAGCATCATCGTAAAAATTTCGTGCATGGGTGCGCCGCGTCAGTGGCCAGAAAAGAACATGATAAAAAACCTGACGGCAGAAGACCAGCCGCAGAAATATAATGAGGAAAAGGCATGCTTTTTAAAGGGGATTAATGGGTGAGTACCGCGATAGCCGCAGTCTTGCCTTTTAACGAAAAATATCTGTGATAAGAAAGATATCAATGTGTTATCACACTTATGCAACTCTGAATTATTCCGGCGACTCACAGCCGCATTTACTGCGGTCGATACCCGTTTTTTTCGCCAGAGAATATTTTTCATCATGCCTCTCGACAACATGATTTTTTTCAGGTTATTTTCTAAACGAGCCGCAACAGCGGCAGCGTCGCTCGGACGGTCCGGGCGCTAACGTTAATTAGAGGAACCTATGGCTGAATCCAGTCCTGAACGCCGTTTTACGCGTATCGATCGTCTCCCCCCGTACGTTTTTAATATTACTGCTGAACTGAAAATGGCTGCGCGCCGGCGCGGCGAAGATATTATTGATTTCAGCATGGGCAATCCCGATGGCGCGACGCCGCCGCATATCGTGGAAAAACTTTGCACCGTTGCTCAACGGCCTGACACCCATGGTTACTCTACCTCGCGGGGGATCCCGCGCCTGCGTCGCGCCATTTCACGCTGGTATGAAGAACGCTATAACGTTGACATCGATCCGGAATCGGAAGCGATCGTCACCATTGGTTCGAAAGAGGGGCTGGCACACCTGATGCTGGCGACTCTGGATCATGGCGACACGGTGCTGGTGCCAAACCCCAGCTATCCGATTCACATCTATGGCGCGGTGATTGCCGGGGCGCAGGTGCGCTCGGTGCCGCTGGTGGAAGGGGTGGATTTCTTTAACGAGCTGGAACGTGCCATCCGCGAGAGCTATCCGAAGCCGAAGATGATGATCCTTGGCTTTCCCTCGAATCCGACCGCGCAGTGCGTCGAGCTGGACTTCTTTGAAAAGGTCGTCGCCCTGGCGAAGCAGTATGACATCCTGGTCGTCCACGATCTGGCCTATGCCGATATCGTGTATGACGGCTGGAAAGCGCCCTCCATCATGCAGGTGCCCGGCGCGCGTGATGTCGCCGTCGAGTTCTTTACCCTGTCGAAAAGCTATAACATGGCCGGCTGGCGCATTGGCTTTATGGTCGGCAATAAGACCCTGGTGAATGCCCTCGCTCGCATCAAAAGCTATCACGACTATGGCACGTTCACGCCGCTGCAGGTGGCGGCGATCGCTGCCCTTGAGGGCGATCAGCAGTGCGTGCGTGAAATCGCCGAGCAATATAAGCGCCGTCGCGATGTGCTGGTGAAAGGGCTCCACGAAGCCGGCTGGATGGTGGAGTGTCCGAAAGCGTCCATGTACGTCTGGGCGAAAATACCGGAACCTTACGCCGCCATGGGCTCGCTGGAGTTTGCGAAAAAGTTGCTTAATGAAGCGAAGGTCTGCGTCTCGCCGGGGATAGGCTTTGGCGACTATGGCGATACTCACGTCCGCTTCGCGCTGATTGAAAACCGGGACCGTACGCGCCAGGCAATCCGCGGCATCAAGGCGATGTTCCGCGCAGATGGTTTGCTGCCCGCCGCGAGCTAGCGCTTCGGCGAATACGCCATAACAAAAACGGGAGCCAGTGGGCTCCCGTTTTTTTTGACACCGCTGCAGTCTAGATCATCAGGGCAAAAGTACCGGCCCAAACGATGACCATAAAAGAGAGGCCCATAAAGAAGTATTTCACGATTCATCACTCCACGCGCTTATGCGACGTTCAAATGAATTAATTGTTCTGTTTTTCCTGAGCTGTCGCGGGTGAAAAATCACGCTGCGGCAGCTCGCAATTCTGTGCGCTTTGTGCTCCAGATGGCGCTAATGTACGCCTAAAAAATGAGGGAAACAAGGGGCATTTTTTTATTAATTTTTAGTTACTTACGAGTGTCGTGATTCGGCGACACATTAATTTCACTCGGTAATAAATTTCACGCCAGCGACGCTGTCAAAACGGATTTTGGCGATGGGCAAAATGGAGGACGGCCAGCGAGGGCGCGCGCAAATTCTTTGCCACGCGCCGCCGCCGATTTAATGCTGGCCAGAGGCGCGCGGCCGCCACTCGGCCGGGTAGTGAGCCGGGATAAAGCGCAGTGTGAGCGCCATGAGTAGCAGGACGCAGAGCGCATGCCAGGACCAGTCAAGCGTGTAGTTCCCGCTCAGGCTACGCAACAGGCCGGAAAGCCAGGGGGAGAGGCCTGCGATGATAAATCCGATACCCTGCATAAACGCCACCAGCCGGCCGGCTACCGCCGGTTGTCCGGCGTGATCCAGCGCCAGCACCAGGCACAGGGGAAAGGCGCCACCCAGACCCACTCCGCAGGCGATGGCCCACAGCGCTGGGACGTGCTGCGGCAGCCAGATGAAGCCGCAGAAGCCAATGAGCTGTAGCGCCAGAGCGAACAGCAGAAGCTGGCGTCGATCATCCTGACGAGCCAGTGCTGGTAGCAGTAGCGCCCCCGCGGTTTGCCCAACGGTCAGCAGCGCCAGCAGCGAGCCGCTGTACTGGGCGCTGTCGCCAAGCTGGATATAGTAGGGCGGCAGCCAGGCGATCAGACTGGCGTAGCCGGCATTAATCAGTCCGAAATAGAGTCCCAGCGTCCAGGCGCGGCGCTGGCCAATAATCGCGACCCGGGGGGAAGCGCTGGTCTGATGCGGTGCGCGGGGCAATTGCCGGCAAATCGCCAGCCAGCCGAGCAGGGCCAGCAGGGCAGGGAGCGCCCACCAGGCCAGTGCCTGGTGCCAGGCCGCACTGTGCGACGCCAGCCACGGCGTGAACGCGGCGCCTAACCCGCCGCCGCCCATCAGCGCCGCCGACCATAGTCCCATCACCAGCGGCGTACGCCGGGCGAACAGACGCTTAATCACCGCCGGGATGGCGGCCTGAATAATGCCGATGCCAATTCCCCCCGCAAGGGCGCTGCTGAGCAGCAAACCACTATGTGGGGCGATTTCCCGCAGCAGGGCGCCCGCCGCGATAATCAGCAGGCTCAGCGCAATGCTGCGGTTTTGACCGACAGTGCGATCGACCCAGCCAGCGGCCAGCGCCAGCACGCCCATCGCGATGACCGGCAGGGCGGTGAGAAGCGCGGCCAGGGTATAGCTCATCCCGCTAGCGGCGCGGATATCAGGCAGCAAGGGGCCTATCGAGGTGAGCAGCGGACGCATGTTTATCCCGATGAGTACCAGGACACACAGCATTAGATTCTGTCGCCGCATGGGTTTCATGGCTGCTGTTCAGCCCAGCGCTGATAAAGTGCCGGCCCCTCCGGCTGCGGGCAGTGGTGGATCGGCAGCGTCTGCCGGGACAGCGGCTGCTGCAGCTGCTGATAAATCGCGGCGGTCGAGAGCTGAAAGGGTTCGCCATCCTGATTACTGTTGGCGAAAAATACTTCCCGCACGCCGGTTAGATAGAGTGCGCTCAGGCACATAGGACAAGGTTGCCCGCTGGCATAGATGACGCATTCGCGCAGCACCGCGCTTCCCAGTCTGGCGGCAAGATCGCGAACGGCGTTCAGTTCGGCATGCGCCGTTGGGTCACCGTTCAGATGAAAAGTATTGACGCCTTCGGCGACAATCTCATCATGCCGCACCAGCAAGGCGCCGAAGGGGCGGCCACCGTCAGCGATGTTTTGGTTTGCCAGCGCTAATGCGCGCTGGAGATAGCGATCGTGAGCGGACATAGTCACTCCTGCACAAGATGATGTTGATGGTGGAAAACGCAGAGGATGGTAGCCAGAGGGTACGTATCTTATTTCATAAGTTAAAAGACTTATTTATGATGAACCCTATTTGAATTACTTATAGGTAAGCAGATGCTCCTGCGCCATCTTTCCTATTTTATCGCCGTGGCAGAACATCGTGGATTTACCCGCGCCGCCGCGGCGCTCCATGTCTCCCAGCCTGCGCTGTCACAGCAGATCCGCCAGCTGGAAGCGATGCTGGAGGTTCAGCTCTTCGACCGCTCTGGTCGTTATACCCGCCTGACCGATGCCGGAGAGATCTGGCTGGAGTATGCCCGCCGCGCGTTACGCGATCTTGAGGAGGGGCGGCGCGCCCTGCATGACACAGAAGATCTGCAGCGTGGTAAACTCCGCATCGCCATGACGCCGACCTTTACCACTTACATGCTGGGGGCGCTGGTGGAGGCGTACTATCGACGCTACCCCGGAGTGAAATTGCTTATCCAGGAGATGAACCAGGAGCGGATGGAAACGATGCTCCTGGAGGATGAACTGGATGTGGGAATTGCCTTTGACGAGAGCCTCTCGCGGGATATTGTGGTTCAGCCGCTGCTGACGGAAACCCTCGCGCTGGTGGTGAGCCGCGCGCATCCGCTGGCTCATGAGAGCCACCTGCAGCTACAGGCTCTCGACGCGCAGCCCCTGATCCTGCTGAGCAGCGAGTTTGCCACCCGGGAGCAGATCGACCGCTATTGTCGCCGTCATCGGCTCGAACCTGACGTGCGGATGGAGGCGAATTCGATCGGCGCCGTGCTAACGGTTATTCGCGGCACGCCGCTCGCGACGCTACTGCCGGCGGCGATCGCCGGACAGTATGATGACCTCGTGGCTATTGAGCTTAAACCCGCGCTGCTGCAGCGAACGGCCTGTTTGCTCCAGCGCCAGGGGGCGTGGCAGAGCGCTGCGGCGCGCGAATTCATCGCGCTGGCGCGGGAGATAGCGGTAACGCTTGAGCTGGAAAACCGCCAGGCCCCTGCATGAGGACCTGCGTCACTTGCCGGCGAGCCTGGACTAACGATCGGCTTCGCTGAGGATATCGGCCTCATCGGGCAGGGTATTCTCCCGGAGCATGCCCTCTTCTTTGAGCCTTTCCAGTACGTGATGAAAGAGCTGAGTCTTATCTGGCTCGGCCATATTCTGCAACTTCTCATTAAATACGGTATGGGACTGAATAAGATAATGGATAAATTCCAGCAACACCTCATTTTGCGGCAGGACGGTTAATTCCTGATGGATGTAACTGGTTTGTTCCAGCAGCGAATTTTTTGTCACGTCCATAGGCCGGGCGCTAATACTGTGAGCATATATTTTCTCAATGGCCTGGCTGGTGATATAGATGCGGCTCAATGATATAGCAGTGTATTCGTCTTCATCCGGAATGAAATGACAATAGACAAACGGTTTGTCGGGCAGCATCATGCTGAGTCTGTTTTCGTTAAGAATATCATCAGGCGCCTCCAGCAGCGCCATTAAATTCCGACAATGTGGGTGCCAAAGTCCGGAGGCGGACACTTTTACGTTAAACTGCGTCACCGTATTTCCGCGTAATGTTTCCATCATCGGAATATCGCCATCAAGCCGCAGAATGCTGCGGATATGGGAGTGGGGTGACCAGATAGTCTCCACAGCCTCGGCGGCAAGCGGATTCAGCGCGGCGGTCACGTCTTTTTCCTGGTGAGAAAGGACGGCTATTTTTAAGGTTCCCCGCGTCGGGTTGAGTTTCAGACAGAGATTGATCGCGCCAATATCATGCCAGTGAAGAATGTCTTCAAGTTCGCAGTTTAATAATTTTTGCGCCCGGGCAAGAGAGCAATACTCCATTGGCGGTAAATTATTTAGCTTCCAGATGTTCCGTTCTGTTATATTCATAAAGATTGTATGTCGATGAAAATAAATTGTCATGGTCAGCAACAGTGAGCCGATTACAATGATTTATTCTTTCCGCTGACGTCCTTTAGCTGATTAATGAAATCCATTCACATTGAGAATAATATATCGATAAATTGACTACTGTTATTGTTCTGCCAGGTATTTACTTTATCCCGTTATCTTATCATCTCTTATTCGTAGAGAAAAATAGTTTACTGACTATAACCATTTCTCTCTTTTTAGCAGGAATGCGGAAGGTGAGTATGCGCTAAGTGTGAAGAAAGTAGCGGTCAATTCGACAAACTTTATGGCCGGCTGGGAAGAATCAAACAGACGACTGGAGCATCTGTTTGATATACCTGATGTTATTGCGGCGTTGACAGGAAACGGTCACCCGGCTGCGCGATGGCATACCATGCCATCATCTCTGCGGTGCCCGGTTGGCCTTCGGCAGGCGCCCAGGCCATGGTGTCAACTTCGGCAAGCGGTTGGTAAGCACCTTGCTTAACTTCAAAAACCATCCCGCCCGGGTCGAGCGAGAGCACCGTATGCCAGGTACCGGCTTCCATTTCCAGCGCTGTACAGGTTTCACCCAGCACCACCCGGCGGGTGACTACGCCATTATCATCAAAATTCAGTACCACAAAGCGGCCTTTCAGCGGCAGCAAAAGTTCGAAAGTATGTCTGTGCCGGTGCGGACGGATATAGGTGCCGGGTTCCATCGCAATAGCGAGGCGTTGTACCGGGTCATTTAGTTCGGGATGAAAATTGCGATGGGCACGCAAGCGCGGGGCACTGGCCGCCGCTTCGCTCTGCTGCTGCATATCGCTGAAGGTAATCTGTTTCATATCAACGCCTGGCTCCTGTATCGTCCAGAGAAGGTTGCAACGGGATAGTGGCTTATTAAGGCGTAAGCCAAAGAGTATTGTACGCAGAAAGCGCGTTCTTGTCGGTTTATTGTCTGTGTGATTGGCAGCTGGCCCTTCCTTGCCCGGCTAATCCATACGTGGATTATGTCAGCTAATTATGATTACAAGAAGAGTACGTCCTGGCTGGCATTTAAGTCATTGTGGGAAATGGCGGGCAATGTTTATATGGTGTCCCCTGCAGGAATCGAACCTGCAACTAGCCCTTAGGAGGGGCTCGTTATATCCATTTAACTAAGGGGACAAGGCGGTGCGAGTATAGCGTTTTTTGCCCGCCTGAGTAAGAGCCATACCGTCTGACTGCTTAAACCCTCGCCACTCAGGGCGCTTTTTTATGCCCGGTCGGCGTTTTTGGCGTTCTCCGCAGCCTGGGCGCGGGCTTCCGCTTTTCGCTTGCTGCTCATATCGTTACGGATCTGCGCATGGCTCAGCAGCGCGAAGATGAAGGTCCCGCCGCAGATATTTCCCGCCAGCGTCGGCAGGGCGAACGGCCAGATGAAGTCGCTCCAGGGCAGACTTCCGTTAAACACCAGATAAAAGATCTCGACCGATCCCACCACAATATGAGTCGTATCCGCCAGGGCGATAAGCCAGGTCATGAGAATAATCACCACGATCTTGGCCGCACCGGCGACAGGAAACATCCAGACCATAGTGGCGACCAGCCAGCCGGAAATAATCGCATTAGCGAACATCTCCGTCGGGCTGTTTTTCATTACGTCTTCGGCGATGCTGACAAAGGCCTGACGAGTGGGTTCATCAAAGACGGGCATAAAATTGAAGGCCCATGCGGCCACTGCGGTACCGATGAGGTTGCCAGCCAGCACCACCGACCATAACCGCATCAGCAAACCGACGTTACCTGGGGTGGGATTGTGCATCACCGGCAGTACGGCGGTAACCGTATTTTCCGTGAACAGCTGCTGGCGGGCCATGATCACGATAATAAAGCCGAAGGTATACCCGAGATTTTCCAGTAAAAACCCGCCCGGGAGCCCCTCTAGTTTGACGTGAAAAATGCCTTTTGCCAGCAGGGAGGCGCCCATCGACAGACCGGCCGCAATGGCTGACCACAGCAGTGCCAGCGCATCGCGCTCCATCTCTTTTTCCCCTTCCTGGCGAATATGTTCATGGATGGCCATCGCCCGCGAGGGCAGGCGATCTTCATCCACTTCTATTTCCTCTCCGCGCTGTTTTTCTTCACTTTCGACTTCTCGCTCGTCATCCGCTGGTTTTAATTTGTTATCGTCTAGTTCATCCATTTCGTGGCCCTCGCTATCAATCTATATAGTTATAGCGTAGCGGCTTTCCCTGCCGTCTGGCTGGGCATACTCTGAAATCGCAAAAATGGTAACGTCAGATTTTTGTTGCTCCGGTAGAATAGGAGCCCCGCGATCTCGTTATTCCCAGGCTATGATCAAATCAACAACTTGGGTGATATAGACATCGTTCAACGTGCTGTTACAATCGCTCACATCTATACGGGCGGAAACGTTGTCTTTCCGTCATGGATGGCAACTCGCGATAGCCATAAAAACCAGGGAGACACCTATGAATTATCGCCTGTCGGCGCTTGCGCTTGGCGCCACATTGCTGGTGGGATGTGCCAGTTCCAGCTCTGGCGATCAGCCGCAGGGGCGTTCAGACCCGTTAGAAGGGTTTAACCGCACGATGTTCAATTTCAACTTTAACGTGGTTGACCCTTACGTGCTTCGCCCGGTGGCAGTGGCATGGCGTGACTATGTTCCGCAGCCGGCGCGCAATGGTTTAAGCAACTTCACCAGCAACCTGGAAGAGCCGGCGGTAATGGTGAACTCCTTCCTGCAGGGCGACCCCTATAAAGGTATGGTGCACTTTACCCGCTTCTTCCTGAACACTATCCTCGGGATGGGCGGTCTGATCGATGTCGCGGGCATGGCGAATCCGCAGCTGCAGCGCGTTGAACCGCATCGTTTCGGCAGCACGCTCGGCCATTATGGCGTCGGCTATGGTCCGTATGTGCAACTGCCATTCTACGGCAGCTTTACGCTGCGCGATGAAGGTGGCGATATGGCCGATGGCCTGTACCCGGTGCTCTCCTGGTTGACCTGGCCGATGTCGATTGGCAAATGGGCTGTCGAAGGGATTGAAACGCGTGCTCAGCTGTTGGATTCCGACGGTCTGCTGCGTCAGTCTTCCGATCCTTACATTTTGGTGCGTGAAGCTTACTTCCAGCGTCATGACTTTATCGCCAACGGCGGTAAGCTGACCCCGGCGGACAACCCGAATGCCCAGGCTATTCAGGATGAACTGAAAGACATCGATTCCCAGTAATCTGCGAACGATAAAAAAAGGGTGAACATGTTGTTCACCCTTTTTTGTTGCGCGCGGCTTATCAGAAGCGGTAGTTGAAGTTGGCGCCGTACAGCCAGGCGGTCCCTTCGGAACGGAAGGTATACGGACCTTCCTTAATTTCAACGTGCTGGCCGTGCATATAGGAAAGACCGACGTCAACCGACGCATCCTTGTTGAACGCGTAAGTGGTACCCGCGCTCAGCCACAGGCGATCCTGGTCAGGAATGGAGATGGAGCGGTTGTTGGCCGGCACCGGGCTGTCATCGAAGGCGATACCGGTGCGGAAGGTCCAGTTATCGTCGTAATAATAAGTGGTCCCCAGCGCGATGCGGTAGGCATCCTTAAAGCCTTCCTCTTTATAGAACAGCGTCTGGCCGTTGCTGCCGGTGGCTTTCAGCTCCTGGAACTGACTCCAGCTGGTGTAGGTCAGGCTATAGTGGACCGCCCACTGCGGCGCCACGCGGTTATAGCCCGACAGCTCCCACATTTCCGGCAGGTTAAGGGTCAGTGAACCGCCGGTGGTCTGGCCGTTAGTGCCCGCTGGCAGACCGAAGTTGCCGAGGATTTGGTTATAGGCCGCCGGCAGGCTGCTGCGGTAGTTACCGTCGAAGTCGATCTTCACCTCGGAACGGTAGGTAAAACCGTAGCGGTTGTTCTTATCCAGCTCATAGAGAATACCGGCGTTCCAGCCAAAGCCCCAGGCGTTACCGTTAAGATGGGCGATCTGCGTGTCGGCAGGGATCTTCGCCACCTGGCCTGCCAGCGCTGGCGGCAGCGCGCCAGAGCCTGCGACAATCTGACCCAGGTCACCTGCATAGCGCTCGATCTTCGCCTTGGCGTAGACCGCGTCAAAACCTAAGCCAAAGCTCCAGTTGCTGTCGAGACGGTAGGCGCCGCTCAGGTTGAAGTTAGCGGTGGTCAGGTCGGTTTTACCGCCCATGCTGCCAGCCGCATAGTCGTCGTTGTATTCCGTTGCCAGGCCGTAGTTAGAGGTAATGGATGCCCCCCAACCGAATTGATCGTTAATCGGCGCGACAAAGTGGAAGTTGGGTACCCACGCCGTCGGGGCGATATTGTCCGCATTCAGGCTCTTGCCGGTGGGAGAGGTGCCGGAGACATTGACACCCGGGTCAACAAAAACGGCGCCCGCCGACATAGTTGGACGGTCAAACATCATAATCAATGCCGGGTTACGACTGGCATTGCCTGCATCGTCTGCGATAGCCCCTTCACCGGAATAGGCCCGACCCAGCCCTGATGAAGAGAATTCGTTGAGCTGGAAGCCTGCTGACCAGGCCTGGGTGGAAACAAGTGCTACAGCCACTGCAAGGGCAGATTGGGTAAAGCGGGTTTTCTGGCTCATGCCCATAACCTCATTGAGTTATTTTTTTTTAAACTATGTTACATGCCGTAACAGAAGCGCGGAAGTGTAGGGTCTGTGTTACAACAGAGAAATCAGACCAGTGCGCTGAGTATAGGTCTGACCAGATGAGTTGTTGCAAGTTTGTTTATGAAGTTTTTCAATTGTGATAACAGAAACGCGATCCAGCTGGCAAAATTGTCGGGGGGAGTAAGAGGCAGAAAAGGTGATTTTTGTTTTAGATCATTTTTAAGTGTGATTTCTGTCACTTAACGCGGTGATGGCGATTCTCGGCTGGAGGCTCACCGGGGGCAGGGCGTAAAATAGGCACATTATTTGTCTGGCGCCGAAGGTGCCTATACAGAGGAAATCTACGATGAGTAAATGTAGCGCTGATGAAACCCCGGTATGCTGCTGTATGGATGTTGGTACCATTGTGGACAACACCGACTGCACCGCCTCATACAGCCGCGTGTTCGCCAACCGCGCTGAAGCGGAGCAAACGCTCGCTGCGCTGAGCGAGAAAGCGCGTAATGTGCAATCTGAACCGTGCAAAATCAACCCGACCTTCACCGACGTTGACGGCGGCGTACAGCTGGATATCGATTTTATTTTTAGCTGCGAAGCCGAATCGCTGATCTTCCAGTTAGGATTACGTTAATCCCTCCGTTTAACGCCCCGTAGAAGGGGCGTTACCTTTCTGTTCAATGTGTTTTGGCTCGCAATTTTTCGCTTCCCCGATTGGCTTAATGTAAAAAATTAGTTAAGACTGTTATCAGGTCAGACCACTTGGTTGTTTTGCTTAACAGGGGAGCGTTATGAGTCAGGCATTACCGCTTATCACCCGTCAGGGCGATCGCATTGCCATTGTCAGGGGTTTACGCACGCCATTTGCGCGCCAGGCAACGGTTTTTCATGGCGTTCCGGCCGTTGATTTAGGAAAAATGGTCGTTGGCGAAATGCTCGCCCGGAGTGACATTCCCGCGGACGTCATTGAGCAACTGGTATTTGGTCAGGTGGTGCAGATGCCGGAAGCGCCGAATATCGCCCGGGAAATCGTGCTCGGCACCGGAATGAGCGTGCACACCGATGCCTACAGCGTCAGCCGCGCCTGCGCCACCAGCTTCCAGGCCGTGGCGAATGTCGCTGAAAGCCTGATGGCTGGCACCATCCGCGCCGGTATCGCCGGCGGCGCCGACTCCTCCTCTGTGTTGCCCATTGGGGTCAGTAAAACGCTGGCCCGCACGCTGGTGGATGCCAATAAGGCCCGCACGCTGAGCCAGAAACTGAAGCTATTTTCACGTCTGCGGCCGCGCGACCTGCTGCCGGTCCCCCCGGCAGTGGCGGAATATTCAACCGGTTTGCGGATGGGCGATACCGCCGAGCAGATGGCAAAAAGCTGGGGGATCACCCGGGAACAACAGGATGCGCTGGCGCATCGTTCGCACCAGCTGGCGGCCAAAGCCTGGGAAGAGGGAAAGTTGTCAGCCGAGGTGATGACCGCCTACGCACCCCCCTTCCGCGAACCGCTGGAGCAGGACAACAATATTCGTAAAAATTCAACCCTCGCAGATTACCAAAAATTACGCCCTGCCTTTGACCGCAAACATGGCACCGTCACCGCTGCCAACAGCACGCCGCTGACGGACGGCGCGGCGGCGGTGATCCTGATGACCGAGTCGAGGGCCAAAGAGCTGGGGCTGACGCCGCTGGGTTATCTGCGCAGCTATGCCTTTACCGCCATCGACGTCTGGCAGGATATGCTGCTGGGGCCCGCATGGTCCACGCCGCTGGCGCTGGAGCGGGCAGGTCTGACGCTGGCGGATCTGACGCTTATTGATATGCACGAAGCTTTTGCCGCGCAGACGCTGGCCAATCTCCAGTGTCTGGCAAGCGAGCGTTTTGCTCGTGAAGTGCTGGGACGCTCGCAGGCCACCGGTGAGGTGGATGAGAGCAAGTTTAACGTCCTCGGCGGATCTATTGCTTACGGTCATCCTTTTGCTGCCACCGGCGCGCGGATGATCACCCAGACGCTGCATGAGCTGCGGCGACGGGGCGGGGGATTCGGTCTGGTGACGGCCTGCGCGGCAGGTGGTCTGGGTGCGGCGATGATCGTGGAGGCTGAATAATGGATGCTGTTTCCGCTTTTAAGCTTGAGGTCCGTGCGGACAAGATCGCGGTGATCACCATCGATGCCCCGGGTGAGAAAATGAATACCCTGAAAGCCGAGTTCGGCAATCAGGTGCGGGGGCTGATACGCCAGATTCGTGATGATAAGTCGGTGCGCGGCGTGGTGTTTATTTCCGCCAAAGCGGATAACTTTATCGCCGGCGCAGACATTAACATGATTGCCCGCTGCCGCAGCGCGCAGGAAGCGGAAGCGCTGGCGCGCCAGGGACAGCAGATTATGGCTGAGATCCATGGCTTGTCGATCCCGGTGATTGCCGCCATCCACGGCGCCTGCCTTGGCGGCGGTCTGGAACTGGCGCTGGCCTGTCATGGCCGGATCTGTAGCGATGACGAAAAAACCCGTCTCGGTTTGCCGGAAGTGCAGCTTGGCCTGCTGCCGGGCTCCGGGGGAACGCAGCGTTTACCGCGGCTGATTGGCGTCAGTACAGCGCTGGATATGATGCTTACCGGCAGGCAGCTGCGTGCGCGCCAGGCGCTGAAGGCCGGTCTGGTAGACGAGGTGGTTCCGCAGGCGATTTTATTGCAGGCGGCGGTGGAGCTGGCGCTGAAGGGGCGACCGGCCAGTCGGGATATGCCCGTACGAGAACGCGTGCTGGCGGGGCCTTTGGGCCGTCATCTGTTATTCCATTTCGTCGGCAAACAAACGCAGCGCAAGACCCAGGGGAATTATCCGGCGGTGAAGCGAATTCTGCAGGTTGTCGAGAATGGCCTGGCCCACGGCTGCAGCAGCGGTTACGCCGAAGAAGCTCGCGCGTTTGGCGAACTGGCGATGACCCCGCAGTCGCAAGCGCTGCGTTCGATCTTTTTTGCCAGTACCGATCTGAAAAAAGACCGTGGCGCCGAAGCCGAGCCCGGACCGCTGACGAGCATTGCGGTGCTGGGCGGCGGCCTGATGGGCGGGGGGATCGCCTATGTGACCGCCTGTAAGGGCGGGCTGCCGGTGCGCATTAAAGATATCCAGTCGCGTGGCATTAACCATGCCTTAAAGTACAGCTGGGATCTGCTGAATAAACAGGTCCGCCAGCGTCGACTGCGTCCCAGCGAGCGCGATCGCCAGATGGCGCTGATCTCCGGCGCCACCGACTATCAGGGCTTTGCTCATCGCGACGTGGTGATCGAGGCGGTATTTGAGGACCTGGCCCTGAAGCAGCGGATGGTCAGCGAAGTGGAGCAATACAGTGGGCCGCAGACCATCTTTGCGTCGAACACCTCATCGTTACCGATAGGCGATATTGCCGCCCAGGCCCGTCGCCCCGAGCGGGTGATCGGCCTGCATTTCTTCAGTCCGGTGGAAAAAATGCCGCTGGTTGAAGTGATCCCGCATAAGGGAACCGATCCGCAGGCTATCGCCACCGTGGTGCAACTGGCTAAACGTCAGGGGAAAACGCCGATTGTGGTGGGGGATAAAGCGGGCTTCTATGTGAACCGCATCCTCGCGCCTTATATCAATGAAGCGATGCGCCTGCTGGTGGAGGGCGAACCGGTTGAAGAGATTGATAAGGCCTTGGTTAAATTCGGTTTCCCGGTAGGGCCAATCCAGCTACTGGATGAGGTTGGTATCGATACCGGCACCAAAATTATCCCCGTACTGGAGAGCGCGTTTGGAGAACGTTTTAGCCCACCTGCAAACATCATTGACGCGATTTTGAAGGACGATCGCAAAGGTAGAAAAAATAATCGTGGTTTCTATCTTTATGAGACAAAAGGGCGTAAAAGCAAAAAACGGCCCGACCAGGCAGTCTATCCGCTGCTCGGCATCGACCGCCCCCAGTCGCGGCTCTCCGCGCAGCAGGTGGCGGAACGCTGTGTGATGATGATGCTTAACGAGGCGGCGCGCTGCTTTGATGAGCAGATTATCCGTAGCGCGCGCGATGGCGATATCGGCGCCGTCTTTGGTATAGGGTTTCCGCCATTTCTTGGCGGCCCGTTCCGGTATATGGATACTATCGGCGCGGGTGAAGTAGCCGCGATCCTGCAGCGCCTGGCCGCCCAGTACGGCCCACGTTTTACACCCTGTGACACTTTATTACGCATGGCCGAACAGGGGACAACCTTTTGGCCAGCGGATGAACGGCTGACCTAAGTTGTGGTCAAAGAAGATAAATCCGGCTGCGGATGACGCTGTTGATTGGCTGTTTTGTAAACAATGATTGACTATACTTACGCCATTGAGGTAAAAAACAGCGTTTCATTCGTTGAATGGATCAGGCACAATGCCCGGCCACCGGGTCACCTGCGTATTGTCTTCGCAGGCCAAACTACGGTGCTTCTGGTTAACAAAAGCGGTGCAATATGCAAGTTTTTATTATGCGTCACGGCGACGCTGCCCTCGATGCAGCCAGCGACTCAGTTCGTCCATTAACCGTATGCGGTTGTGATGAGTCTCGTCAGATGGCAACCTGGCTGAAAGGTCAAAAAGTGGATATTGAGCGCGTTCTTGTCAGTCCCTATCTGCGTGCAGAACAGACGCTGGATATTGTTGGGGAGTGCATGAACCTGCCGAAACATGTCGACGTGATGCCGGAACTCACGCCGTGCGGCGACGTAGGCCTGGTTAGCGCCTATCTGCAGGCGCTGGCGAATGAAGGCGTGGCGACGGCGCTGGTCGTCTCCCACCTGCCGCTGGTGGGGTACCTGGTCTCAGAGCTGTGTCCGGGGGAAACGCCTCCGATGTTCACCACCTCGGCTATCGCCTGCGTGACGCTGGACGCCGACGGCAAGGGTGAATACCTCTGGCAGAAAAGCCCCTGCAATCTCAAGATGGCCAACGCCATCTGACGGCCCCGGAGCCCGCCGTTAAGGCAGCTCCGGCGGTTGCCACTCCTCTACCTCAATCAGTATCAGCAGTGCGGCGTCACCGCCGTACTCTTTTGGTGCCTGGTGAAACGCCATAATATGCGGGTGTTGCGCCAGCCACAGCGGGGTTTGCTGTTTGAGAATATGTTTGCCGTGCCCGTGCATCACACAGGCGCAAAACACATGTTCGCGGCGGCAGGCGGCAACCAGCGCGCCCAGCTCCTGTTTGGCCTGCTGCTGGGTGAGCCCATGCAGATCGAGAAACAGTTCCGGCGAATAATCCCCTCGGCGCAGCTTTTTCAGCTCAAAATGGCTGACGTCGGGGCGGACATATTTCGTTGAGCCTTCGGTATTCAGTAGCGGCTGAAACTCATCGGAGAAATAGTGGCTGTTATCGGCCTGTTCCTGCAGCAAACGCTTCGGGGCAACCTCGGTGATTTTCTTGCGCTGCGGGCGGTGAACGATGGTGTCCTGCTTGATCTTTCGCGTGCCGGTCATCAGCTGACGGAACAGCGCCTGATCCTCCTCGCTTAGCGATGTCTTCTTTTTCATTGTCCGCTCTCATTAATACTTTGCGCTAGTTTACCCGACTCAATATCCCTTCGGGCAAGGAAAACCTGTTTTTTCCCCAGCCACCCTACGCAAGAATGCTGATTTATCGCCGTCTTCATGGCACACTAGCCGCCGAATTTATAGCAGAGTGTGCCCTGGAGGTTGTCGTGGATAAAATTTTTGTTGATGAGGCAGTCAATGAGCTGCATACCATTCAGGACATGCTGCGCTGGGCGGTAAGCCGTTTCAGTGCTGCTAATATCTGGTACGGTCACGGCACTGATAACCCGTGGGACGAGGCAGTACAGCTGGTGCTGCCGTCGCTCTACCTGCCGCTGGATATCCCGGAAGATATGCGGACTGCGCGTCTGACCTCCAGCGAGAAACACCGCATCGTTGAGCGGGTGATCCGCCGCGTGAACGAGCGCATTCCCGTCGCCTATCTGACCAACAAAGCGTGGTTCTGCGGGCATGAGTTTTACGTCGATGAGCGGGTGCTGGTCCCGCGCTCCCCGATTGGCGAACTGATCAACAATCAGTTTGCCGGGCTGATTAACCATAAGCCGCAGCATATCCTTGATATGTGCACCGGCAGCGGCTGCATCGCCATCGCCTGCGCCTATGCTTTCCCGGAAGCCGAAGTCGACGCCGTGGATATTTCCCCGGACGCGCTGGCCGTCGCCGAGCACAATGTTGAGTCCCACGGGCTGATCCATCAGGTTACGCCGATCCGCTCCGACCTGTTCCGCGATCTGCCGAAGCTGCAGTACGATCTGATCGTCACCAATCCGCCGTACGTGGACGAAGAGGATATGGCCGATCTGCCGGAAGAGTATGAGCATGAGCCCGTGCTGGGTCTGGCCTCTGGTAGCGACGGCCTGAAGCTGACGCGCCGCATCCTCGGCAACGCGCCGGATTATCTCAGCGATGACGGGATTCTGATTTGTGAAGTCGGTAACAGCATGGTACATCTGATGGAGCAATATCCGGACGTGCCGTTTACCTGGCTTGAGTTTGATAACGGCGGCGACGGCGTCTTTATGCTGACCAAACAGCAGCTGATTGACGCCCGCGCGCACTTCGGTATTTATAAAGACTAAAAAAACAACACGCCAACATAACGAAAAAGATTGGAGCCGTGATGGCAGGAAATACAATTGGACAACTCTTTCGCGTCACTACCTTCGGCGAATCGCACGGCCTGGCGCTGGGCTGCATCGTCGACGGCGTGCCGCCGGGCATCCCGCTGACCGAAGCCGACCTGCAGCACGACCTCGATCGTCGTCGCCCGGGCACCTCGCGTTACACCACGCAGCGTCGCGAGCCGGATCAGGTCAAAATTCTTTCCGGCGTCTTCGAAGGCGTTACTACCGGGACCAGTATCGGTCTGCTGATTGAGAACACCGATCAGCGTTCGCAGGATTACGGCGCGATCAAAGATCTGTTCCGTCCGGGCCATGCCGATTACACCTACGAGCAAAAGTATGGTCTGCGTGACTATCGCGGCGGCGGTCGTTCCTCCGCCCGTGAAACGGCGATGCGCGTGGCGGCCGGGGCGATTGCCAAAAAATTCCTCGCCGCGAAGTTCGGCATTGTCATTCGCGGCTGCCTGACGCAGATGGGTGATATTCCGCTGGCCATCAAAGACTGGGATCAGGTCGAGCAGAATCCGTTCTTCTGCCCGGACCCGGATAAAATCGACGCTCTGGATGAACTGATGCGCGGCCTGAAAAAAGAGGGTGACTCCATTGGCGCGAAAGTGACGGTGGTGGCTGACGGCGTACCGCCGGGCCTCGGCGAGCCGGTCTTCGATCGCCTGGATGCCGATATCGCCCACGCGCTGATGAGTATCAACGCCGTGAAAGGGGTGGAAATTGGCGACGGCTTCGACGTGGTGAAGCTGCGCGGCAGCGAAAACCGCGATGAAATCACCAAAGATGGATTCCAGAGCAACCACGCCGGCGGCATTCTTGGCGGCATCAGCAGCGGACAGCAGATCGTTGCCCATATCGCGCTGAAACCTACCTCCAGTATTACCGTTCCCGGTCATACGATTAACCGCTTTGGCGAAGAAGTGGAGATGATCACTAAAGGGCGTCACGATCCGTGTGTCGGCATTCGCGCCGTACCGATCGCTGAGGCGATGCTGGCGATCGTCCTGATGGATCACTTTATGCGTCAGCGCGCGCAGAATGGCGATGTGACGACGACAATTCCACGCTGGTAACCATGAAAAACACCGTTATCGCACTGCTCGCGCTGCTGGCTAGCGCCGGTACCCTGGCCGCGACGCCGTGGCAGAAAATATCCCAGCCGATCGGCGGCAGTGCCCAGTCAATCGGCGCATTTTCCAATGGCTGTATCGTGGGCGCCGAGGCGCTCCCTCTGAGCGCCACCGGCTATCAGGTGATGCGTACCGATCAGCGTCGCTACTTCGGTCATCCGGATCTGGTTCAGTTTATTCAGCGCCTGAGTAATCAGGTGCACAATAAAGGAATGGGAACCGTGCTGATTGGCGACATGGGGATGCCGGCGGGCGGGCGCTTTAACGGCGGTCACGCCAGTCACCAGACGGGCCTGGATGTCGATATTTTCCTCCAGCTGCCGCAAACGCGCTGGACATCGTCTCAGCTGTTGAAGCCGCAGGCGCTGGATCTGGTCGCCAGCGACGGCAAGCACGTGGTGCCGTCGCTGTGGAGCCCGCAAATCAGCCAGCTGATCAAGCTGGCGGCGGAAGATAGCGAGGTCACCCGTATTTTCGTCAACCCGGCGATTAAACAGCAACTGTGCCTGGACGCGGGCAGCGACCGCCAGTGGCTGCGTAAAGTCCGTCCCTGGTTCCAGCATCGCGCTCATATGCACGTCCGACTGCGTTGCCCGGCGGGAAGTCTGGAGTGCGAGGATCAGGCGCCACCGCCGCCCGGCGATGGCTGCGGAGCGGAGCTGCAGAGCTGGTTCGAACCACCTAAACCCGGGTCTACCCCCCCTGTGAAGAAGACGCCGCCGCCGCTGCCGCCTTCCTGCCAGGCGCTACTGGATGAGCATGTGCTGTAATGGATAGTTTTATCGAGTTGTTTGCCGTATCGCCGTTGGTGCTGGTGGTACTCTTCTTTGTCGCCATCCTGGCCGGTTTTATTGACTCACTGGCCGGAGGCGGGGGGTTACTGACCGTTCCGGCGTTGATGGCGGCAGGCATGCCGCCGGCGCAGGCGCTGGCGACCAATAAGCTGCAGGCCTGCGGCGGGTCGCTATCGGCGACCCTCTATTTTGTCCGCCGTAAGGTAGTCAGCCTCGCCGATCAGAAGCTGAATATTCTGATGACCTTTATCGGCTCAACCGCTGGTGCGCTGCTGGTCCAGCACGTCCAGTCCGATATTCTTAAGCAGATCCTGCCGTTGCTGGTGATCGGCATCGGTCTCTATTTTCTGCTGATGCCGAAACTGGGCGAAGCGGACCGGCAGCGTCGGCTGTACGGTCTGCCGTTTGCGCTGGTTGCTGGCGGCAGCGTAGGATTCTACGACGGCTTTTTTGGCCCCGGCGCCGGTTCGTTTTATGCACTGGCTTTTGTCACCCTGGCCGGATTTAACCTGGCGAAGTCGACGGCCCATGCCAAGCTGCTGAACGCGACCTCAAACGTCGGCGGTCTGCTGCTGTTTATCATCGGCGGGAAGGTCATCTGGGCCACCGGCTTTGTGATGATGGCCGGCCAGTTTATTGGCGCTCGCGCCGGCTCCCGGCTGGTGCTGAGTAAAGGGCAGTCGCTGATCCGGCCGATGATCGTTATCGTCTCGGCGGTGATGAGCGCGAAGCTTCTCTATGACAGCCACGGGGCTGAGATTTTGCAGTGGTTGGGAATTCATTAATGCAACAGCAACACCATTATCAGCAGCTGATTGACCTCTTCGACAGCTGCTTTGCCGAAGATTTTAATACTCGCCTGGTAAAAGGCGACGATGAACCGATCTACCTTCCGGCCGATGACGACACGCTCTATCACCGTATCGTGTTTGCGCACGGTTTCTTTGCCAGCGCCCTGCACGAGATTTCTCACTGGTGTGTCGCCGGCAAAGCGCGCCGCGAACAAGTCGATTTTGGCTACTGGTACTGCCCGGACGGCCGCGATGCAATGACTCAAAGCCAGTTTGAGGACGTCGAGGTGAAACCGCAGGCCTATGAGTGGCTGTTCTGCGTGGCGGCGGGATTTCCGTTTAACGTCAGCTGTGACAATCTGGAAGGAGACGTTGAGCCCGATCGCATCGCCTTCCAGCGCCGGGTCCATGCTCGGGTGATGACTTTGCTTGAACAAGGGCTCCCCGAACGTCCGGCGCGTTTTATTCGCGCATTGCAACATTATTATCAAACGCCGACATTGACGGCGGAACACTTTCCGTGGCCGGAAGACCTGCACTAAGGCCACACATTACATGACAAGAGGTAAGATGATGATCGCGGAGTTTGAATCACGCATTCTGGCGCTGATTGACAACATGGTAGACCACGCCAGTGATGATGAACTGTTTGCCGGCGGTTATCTGCGCGGCCACCTGACGCTGGCGGTGGCTGAGCTGGAAGGGGAGGGCGAGCATTCTGCTGAAGCGGTAAACAGTAAGGTCAGCCAGAGCCTGGAGAAGGCCATCAGCGCTGGCGAATTGTCGCCGCCGGACCAAATTCTGGTGCAGGGGATGTGGCATAACCTGTATCAACAGGCGAAAAATCAGGCCTGAGCCATGTTGTAGCCCGGGTCAGGCGTCAGCCGTACCCGGGAAATTGCCTGCCCTCATGGTTTTATTTCACCGCTTTTCCCTTCAGCAGTTTTCTCACCCACAGACGATTCGGATTCAGCGCCGCCAGGGTATCGCTATCCAGCGGCAGCGGTTCAGCGCTCATCTGCGCCGCCAGCAGCTCAGCGCTTAACGGCGCGGTGCAGAGACCCCGCGATCCGAGCGCGCCAAGCATAAACAGGTTGTGACAGACCGGCGCGCGACCGGCGTTATCCTGCTGTTCGTGGAGGCTGGCGTATTGCGTCAATATTGCCTGATAGTCCGGCACGTTACCGACCATTGGCAGGTGATCGCGGGTGGCGCAGCGTACACCGCAGCGGGCATCATTGGCGCTGATATCCACGTCCTGCGTCCAGTCCGCGTCCGGGAAGCAGTCGATCAACCGTTGCCGGTTGTGCTGCTGATCTTCCTCGCTGAAGGTGGTGTCGGTCTTCCCGCGATGGTAGCTGGCGCCAATGCAGTGCTGCTGATTGTGCGGATTCTGCGGCGTCAGGTAGCCATCGTAGCACAGCACCTGGCACAGGGCGGAAAGCTGCGGGGTGGTAGGTATATGACTGACCTGGCCGCCAACAGGGTAGACCGGCAGCTGGGCGGTTTGCGCAAAATCCGCGATGCTGTGGCCGTTGGCCAGCACCACCGCCTGATGATGCTGCTGCTGATTGAGCAGCCAGCCATCGCCTTCCATGCTGAGCGTTTCGACGTGATAACCATAGCGCACGTGCAGGCCGCGAGTTGCCGCCAGCGCCAGCAGCTCGGCGGTGAGCTGCTGCGGGCACAGCCAGCCGCCGGCCGGATAGGTGATGCCGCCGCAGCCGGTATCGACGCCGGTCAGCCCGACAACCTGTTCCGCCGTCACCGCGCAGGCGATGTCCGGGGGTAAATTCAGCGCCAGCATCTGGGCGATTTTGTGCGCGCTTTTTTCATCCCAGCCGAGCTGGGTGACGCCGCACCATTGATGATCGAACATCACCGGCAGCGCGTCATACATTCGGCGGGCGAAAGTAAAGGCCGCAGGGAAAAAGCGCGCCAGCGCCGGATCGTGCTGGCTTAACAGCGGATACAGCGCACCCTGGCGATTGCCGGAGGCGCCCTGCGCCGGGGCGTCGTCGGCGCAGTAGAGGGTCACCTGCCAGCCTCGGCGCAGCAACGCGAGGGAGAGCAGGGCGCTGGCGATCCCTCCACCGATGATGGCTGCCTCGCGGGCATCGCTGCTCCTGCGAGCGAACCAGGGCGCGCGCGCAGAAAAGCTCAGCGCTTGCGCCATCTCTCCGGCCAACATCTCCCGTTTGCGGCCGAAGCCTTTGCTTTTACGCATGGTAAAGCCGGCCTCCTGCAAACCGCGACGGACAAAACCAGCGGAAGTGAAGGTAGCCAGTGTCCCGCCAGGCCGCGCCAGGCGTGCCATGGCGTTAAACAGATCCTGAGTCCACATATCGGGATTTTTGGCCGGGGCAAAGCCGTCAAGAAACCAGGCGTCCACCTGCTGGTTTAGTGAATCATCCAGTTCCCTGGTCAGCTCGTTGATATCGCCAAACCACAGATCGAGCGTCACCCGTCCACCGTCGAGCAGAAGACGATGGCATCCGGCGAAGGCCGACGGCCATTGCGCCTGCAGTTGCTCCGCCCACGGAGCCAGCTCTGGCCAGCGCTGGTGCGCCAGGCGGAGATCTTCAGCCTTCAGTGGATATTTTTCAAAACTGATGAAATGTAACCTTTGCAGGGTAACGTCCGGGTTATCACGAACAAAAACGTCAAACGCCTGCCAGAGGGTCAGGAAATTGAGACCGGTGCCGAAGCCGCTCTCCGCGACGATAAACAGTGGCCGAGAGTGGCTGGCGAAGCGCTCCGGCAGGTGATTTCCACCGAGAAAAACGTAGCGCGTCTCTTCCAGACCATTGTCATTGGAAAAGTAAACATCGTCGAAATCTCGGGAAACAGGTGTACCCTCAGCGTTGAATTCCAGGTTGGCTGGTTGTATGACGTTTTGTTTCACGTAAGTTACTCGAATTACAAGGCGTAGCACGATCTTAACGATGTGTGCCTGAGGGCGCAAATTTATACATAAATTGTCTGATCGGACTTGTTCGGCGTACAAGTGTACGCTATCGTGCGACACGAAACTTAAAATAGTGCGACTTACAGAGGTATTGAATGAAACGTGCAGTGATTACTGGCTTGGGCATCGTTTCCAGCATCGGTAATAACCAGCAGGAAGTCCTGGCATCTCTGCGTGAAGGACGTTCAGGGATCACTTTCTCTCAGGAGCTTAAAGATTCAGGGATGCGCAGCCACGTATGGGGCAACGTCAAACTGGATACCACTGGCCTCATTGACCGCAAAGTAGTGCGCTTTATGAGCGACGCTTCCATCTATGCTTACCTGTCCATGGAACAGGCCGTTGCCGACGCAGGTCTGGCGCCGGAAGCATACCAGAGCAACCCGCGTGTTGGCCTGATTGCAGGCTCCGGCGGCGGCTCCCCGAAATTCCAGGTCTTCGGCGCTGATGCCATGCGTAGCCCGCGTGGTCTGAAAGCCGTGGGCCCGTATGTGGTCACCAAAGCGATGGCTTCCGGCGTTTCCGCCTGCCTCGCCACGCCGTTCAAAATCCACGGCGTTAACTACTCCATCAGCTCGGCCTGCGCCACTTCCGCCCACTGCATCGGTAACGCGGTAGAGCAGATCCAACTGGGCAAACAGGATATCGTCTTTGCCGGCGGCGGCGAAGAGCTGTGCTGGGAAATGGCTTGTGAATTCGACGCCATGGGCGCACTGTCCACCAAATACAACGACACCCCGGAAAAAGCGTCCCGTACCTATGATGCGAACCGTGATGGCTTCGTTATCGCCGGCGGCGGCGGTATGGTCGTCGTGGAAGAACTGGAACACGCCCTGGCGCGTGGCGCGCACATTTATGCCGAAATCGTCGGCTACGGCGCAACCTCCGATGGCGCTGACATGGTAGCCCCGTCTGGCGAAGGCGCAGTGCGCTGCATGCAGATGGCGATGCACGGCGTTGATACCCCGATTGACTACCTGAACTCCCACGGTACGTCTACTCCGGTCGGCGACGTGAAAGAGCTGGGTGCTATCCGTGAAGTGTTCGGCGACAACAGCCCGGCTATCTCTGCAACTAAAGCGATGACCGGCCACTCGCTGGGCGCGGCGGGCGTACAGGAAGCCATCTACTCCCTGCTGATGCTGGAGCACGGCTTTATCGCGCCGAGCATCAACGTCGAAGAGCTGGACGAGCAGGCTGCCGGCCTGAACATCGTCACCAAACCGACTGACGCTAAGCTGACCACCGTGATGTCCAACAGCTTCGGCTTCGGCGGCACCAACGCCACGCTGGTGATGCGTAAATACAACGCCTAATCAGCATGCGAAGTGCAGAGGGGAGCCACCGGCTCCCCTTTTTTGTTATCTTGACAGGGTAAGGGCCTGCAGGCACACTGCTGGCGGATCCATTAGTCTCTCCACTAATGCGTAAGCGTTTAACGTCAACCAACGCGCCTTAACCCTGATAATCAGGTGGAGGGGGCGTGTCGCTTTGCTCGCCTTACTCTGCGAATCTGGAGTAATGCATGTCCGCAGTTACTGAAACAACATCCCATTCCTCAGCGAATTTTTCGCTTTTCCGTATTACGTTTGCTGTCTTTTTGACCTACATGACCGTTGGTTTGCCGCTGCCGGTGATCCCGCTGTTTGTCCATCAGGAGCTGGGATTTGGCAACACCGTGGTTGGCGTGGCAGTAGGGATCCAGTTCCTCGCCACCGTTCTGACCCGCGGCTACGCCGGGCGCCTGGCAGACCAGTACGGCGCCAAACGCTCCGTCCTGCAAGGGATGCTGGCCTGTGCCCTGGCGGGCGCAGCATGGCTGGCCGCTGCGCTACTGCCGCTGCCGGTGCTCGCCAGGCTTGGCCTGCTGCTGCTGGGGCGCTTGATCCTCGGATTTGGCGAAAGCCAGTTGCTGACCGGTAACCTGAGCTGGGGGATGGGGCTGGTGGGGCCGGCCCGCTCCGGCAAAGTGATGTCATGGAACGGCATGGCGATGTATGGCTCGCTGGCGGTGGGCGCCCCACTGGGATTATTGATCTATAGCCATTTCGGTGTGGCGGTGCTGGCCTGCGTCACCATGGGATTACCGCTCGTCGCCTGGCTTATTAACGGTACTGTGCGCAAAGTGGCGGCTCACGGTGGCGAGCGGCCTTCATTATGGAGCGTCATCGGCATGATCTGGCGGCCAGGCATTGGTCTGGGCCTGCAAGGCGTTGGTTTTGCGGTGATCGGCACCTTCGTTTCCCTCTATTTCGCCAGTCATAACTGGCCGATGGCCGGCTTTACCCTGACGGCGTTTGGCGGTGCCTTTGTGCTGATGCGTATTCTGTTTGGCTGGATGCCGGACCGGTTTGGCGGCGTCAGGGTGGCGATGGTCTCGTTACTGATAGAGGCGGTTGGTCTGACGCTGCTGGGGCTGGCGCCGAATGCCTGGCTGGCGCTGGCTGGCGCGGCGCTAACCGGATGCGGTTGCTCACTGATTTTCCCTTCACTCGGCGTGGAGGTGGTGAAGCGCGTCCCGGCGCAGGTGCGCGGCACCGCGCTCGGCGGCTATGCGGCCTTTCAGGATATCTCCTATGGCCTGACCGGGCCGCTAACCGGCCTGCTGGCGACCTCGCTGGGTTACTCGTCGGTGTTCCTTGCTGGTGCTCTCTGCGCGGCGCTGGGGATTATCGTCACCCTCGTCTCTTTCCGCCGCCAGGGTTAGGTTATTGTCCGGCCTTGCCCGCGGGCAGGCCGGGCGCCGTCTGCCGCGGCAGGTAATACTTCACCTGGAATTCGAACATATTAGTATACAGAATGGAGTAATCGATAGGCTGGTGGTGTTCATCAATCGCCTGCGTCTGCATGCGGATAATCGGATCTTTGGCGCTGATATGCAGGAGAGTTGCCAGCTCAGGCGTTGGGAGCACCGGCACTATTGATTCGTAACATCCATTTATTCTTACTCCGCATTCGTTTTCTATATATGAAAACTTCGATTTCTTCATATGCGCGATGGTCAGATCGGGAAAACGGGTCGCGGAGAGCCATGTTTCCTCTAATTGCATGGCGATATTATCGATAAAACGCAATCTTTTAGCATAATATACCGCTTCGCCATGCTGCAATTGCAGTCCACGGGCAATTTCCTCCGACGCTGGCTGTAACTCAAATTTGAGGATCTGGCTGGAGGGCGTTTTTCCCTGATTACGGGCAATTTCGGTAAAACTGTCTAAATGCGTCACCGACGCCTGGAAATGCTTATTTCTAATCCATGTGCCTGAGCCATGTCGGCGTTCGATTAAACCATCCTCTTCCAGCGTTTTCAGCGCTTTACGTAACGTATTGCGTGAAACATCATAAAGTTCTGCCAACTCTTTTTCGGCCGGCAGAAGATCGCCAATGTTGTAGAACGGGCTATTAATTTTGTTTTTAAGCAAATTGACGATATTTTTGTACACCACTTTTGAACCTCCATAATCCCTTTGGAAACATGGCCTTGCTATCGTATGTTGTTAAATACAGGGCAAGACGTTCATTTTTTGCTTTGCTTCTGCACCACTTCAGGATGGCTAACTGTGATCAAAACCGCGGTTAAGAAAATTAACAATTATTAAAGTGCTCGTCAATTGAGGTCATCAGTAAAACAGGAAGGGGTAATGCAAAATATATTGTTAGTGTGTGCGGCGGGAATGTCGACCAGTATGCTGGTGAAAAGAATGCAGGAGCAGGCTGAAAATATTCAGGCTCAGGTTAATATCAATGCGCTGGCTATTTCTGAAGCCAAAGAAAAGATTAAGGACAATGAAGTGGATGTCGTCCTTTTAGGGCCGCAGGTTCGTTTTCAAAAAAAAGAAATAGAAGAGGTGGCCCAGGGGAAAATGCCGGTGGCGGTGATTGACATGAAATATTATGGGCAAATGGACGGTAAAGCCGTTCTGGAAAGTGCGCTGGCATTATTGGCAAACCGATAGTTTTCTCATTTATCCCCGTTATCGTGTGGGTACTTTCGTTGCTTCCCTGGGCTGCTACGGCTAAAAAACACGATGACGTTAATAAATTATTATGAATAAGGGTTCGTCATGAGTTTCATGGATACCTTTGAGCGTGGCATGGAAAAAATCCTCGTGCCTGTCGCAATTAAGTTAAATTCTCAGATCCACGTTTCAGCGATTCGCGATGCGTTTATTCTTTCGTTTCCCATCGTCATGGCCAGTTCGCTGATTATTCTTATCAACTTTGCTATTTTGTCGCCTGACGGATTTATCGCCAGTATTCTGCATTTAGGGTCGATATTCCCCCATCTCGCGGAGGCGCAGCAGATTTTCACCCCGGTAATGAACGGTTCGGTCAATATCATGGCGATATTGATCACCTTTCTGGTGGCGCGCAATATGGCGATCAGCTATCAGCAGGACGATCTCCTGTGCGGCCTGACGGCGATCGGCGCCTTTTTTGTGGTGTACACGCCTTATACCATCATCGATGGTCAGGCCTATCTGGCGACCAAATATCTTGGCCCGCAGGGGTTGTTTGTGGCGATTATCGTCGCGCTGATTTCCAGCGAAGTCTTTTGCCGCCTGGCGCGCAACCCAAGGGTGACCATCACGATGCCGGCTGCGGTGCCGCCGGCGGTGGCGCGTTCCTTTAAGGTGTTGTTGCCGATTTTCTTCGTGATGATCTTCTTTTCGATCCTCAACTATCTGTTGACGCGTATTTCGCCGAATGGTCTTAACGATCTGATTTATACCCTTATTCAGGCTCCGCTGAAGGATATGGGGACCAACATTGTGACCGTTCTGGTGCTGGGACTGGTGGCGAATTTCCTCTGGGTGTTGGGGATCCATGGGCCGAATACCGTGGCCGCCATCCGCGAGACCATCTTCTCGGAAGCTAACCTCGAAAATCTCTCCTATGCCGCCTCGCATGGCAGCACCTGGGGAGCGCCGTACCCCATTACCTGGACCGGCATCAATGATGCGTTTGCTAACTGCGGCGGGTCGGGTATGACGCTGGGCCTGTTACTGGCCATCTTTATCGCCTCCCGACGCAAAGATTACCGTGACCTGGCAAAAATGGCCTTCGTGCCGGGCCTGTTTAACATCAATGAACCGGTGATGTTTGGCCTGCCGATTGTGCTTAACCCTATCCTGGTGATCCCGTTTATTCTGGTGCCATTTGTGAATTCACTGATCGGTTATTTCTTTATTAGCATGGAGTTTATTCCGCCGATTGCTTACGCCGTACCCTGGACCACGCCCGGGCCGCTTATCGCCTTCTTTGGCACCGGCGGCAACTGGCTGGCGCTGTTTGTCGGCATTCTGTGCCTCGCGGTTTCAACACTCATTTACTTACCGTTTGTGATTGCCGCTAACAAGGTCAATACCGCGGCGGCGACCGACCAGGAGGATGGCGATGTTTGCAGATGAAAGTACGGTCATGGAGTTGCTGATTTATGCTGGTCAGGCGCGATCAGACGCCATGGAGGCGATTGCCGCCTCCCGGCAGCGGGAATGGGGGCGGGCAGCGGATTTGATGGCCAGCTCGGAAGCGGCCTGTCGGGCAGCGCATAAGATCCAAACGGCGTTGATAGGTCAGGACGAAGGCTGCGGAAAAATCACCGTTAACCTTATTCTGGTGCACGCCCAGGATCACTTAATGACCGCGATGCTGTGCCAGGATTTAGCCAAAGAAATTATTGCCCTGCGCCAGGAGCGCTCTGCCTGATTTACCCGCCTTCAGCCGTTCTGGCTGAAGGCCAATTATAACAATATGTAAAGGTACCCTATGTATTCAAGTCAATTGAAGGTGAGCTTATTGTCTTTATCGGTACTGCTGGCTATTTCGACAAGTGATGTGATGGCGGCTAAATTAACCATTGAACAGCGTCTGGAATTACTGGAGTCTGAACTGTCGGCGAATAAAAAAGAGCTACAAAAAACGCAATCACAATTATCGACCTATAAAGGTAAGGTGGCCGAATTACAAAAAAGTATTAAGGAGAATGAAAAACGTCATGTCACGACGGGTTATCCAACAACAACGTCGCCGGTGGCGGAAAATATAGCCAATGAAAATAATGAACTGAGTAAAAAAGCGGCCCCGGTGCAGGTGAAAGCCACTCAGCAGGTGGCGGTTATTGATACCGAAGGCCAGAAGCCGAAACTGGAAAGCGTCACCCTGAAGGACATCAGTAAATTTGTTAAAGATGATATTGGCTTTAGCTACCAGGGGTACTTCCGTTCCGGCTGGGGAACATCAAATCACGGATCGTCGCAGACCTACGCCCCCGGCTCGCTGGGTCGTTTCGGTAATGAAATGAGTGGCTGGTTCGACTTAACGTTGAATCAGCGGGTCTATAACCAGGATGGCAAAACGGCGAATGCCGTTGTGACGTACGACGGTAACGTCGGCGAGCAGTATAACGACGCCTGGTTTGGTGGCAAAGATAACGACAGCATTTTGCAGTTTAGTGATATTTATCTGACCACCAAAGGTTTCCTGCCGTTCGCGCCAAAGGCAGATTTCTGGGTCGGCAAACATAAACTGCCCGAGTATGAAATTCAGATGCTGGACTGGAAGTCGCTGACCACCGACGTTGCGGCCGGGGTCGGGATCCAGAACTGGGCGCTGGGGGTTGGCCAGCTGGATGCTTCCGTCAGCCGGAACGATGTCGACGTGTATTCTCGTGATTTTACGCAAACCACCCAGATGAACACCAACTCAGTCGACCTGCGCTATCGTAATATTCCCCTGTGGCAGTCGGGTTCTTTGTCGCTAATGGGCAAATATGCGTTCGCTAATAAAAATGACGAGCAGGAGCGAAACGAAGATAACAACAGCTACTTCCGGTTCAAAGATACCTGGATGGCCACCGCCATTATTCGTCAGGAGCTGGAACGCAAGGGCTTTAACGAATTTACGCTGCAGGTGGCGGACAACTCGTACGCCAGCAGTTTCGCCAACTTCTCCGGCGCCAGCAACTCCATGGCCAGCGGTCGCTATTACTACGGTGATCATACCAACGGCGTGGCCTGGCGCCTGATTTCACAGGGGGAAATGTACCTCGCCGATCGCATTATCATGGCGAATTCACTGGTGTGGGCCCATGGCAATGATGTGTATAGCTATGAAAGCGGGGCGCACAGCGATTTCGACAGCCTGCGCGCGGTGATCCGCCCAGCCTGGATATGGGACACCTGGAACCAGACCGGGGTCGAGCTGGGGTGGTTTACCCAGAAAAACAACACCCGTCAGGGCGACGATCTGAAGGAGTCAGCGTATAAAACGACGCTGTACCATGCGCTGAAGGTTGGGCCGAGCCTGCTGGGGTCACGTCCTGAAATTCGCTTCTATGGAACGTATATCAATATTCTCGATAACCAGTTGTCGCAGTTTGCGTTCAACGACGAAAGCAAAGATGAGTTTATGGTTGGCGTTCAGGCCGAGGTGTGGTGGTAACCGGCAAATCACTTAACGGGCGCCCGCATGAGGCGGGCGCGTTTTCCTGCGACGTGGGCTACAGCAGCCACCACAGCAGAAGGAGCAGGATCAATACACCGCCCAGCGCCAGCTGCCACGGCTTAGCGGCCCACGCTCGTTTCGGCGCGGGCTTTTCCTGCGGGATGGCCAACGTCTCCTGAGCGCGGGCTACCCGCAGCACAAACACCTTATTCAACAGCGCCAGGATCTGCGCTGGGCTCAGCGTCGTCTGCGGGGTGACCTGCCAGCTGCGACGCGCAAAGTCGACAATCTTTTGCCACTCTGCGGCCTCCAGCGGCTGCTTGAGCGCTCCCTGCAGCGAGGTGAGCGTGGGCGAGCTTTGTGCACTCAGCGTTTGCCGCGCCTGAAGCCAGTATGAAAGCGGCGTGAAGTGCGTCGCCGGGATCAGCTCTCCGGATTTGACACCGCAAAGTTCCAGCATGGACTGCCAAATCAGCTTGCTCGGTTCGCCGGTGGCAGCCGCCAGCTTAGTCACCAGCTGATTAAGCGTGTTGTGCTCCGCCGGCAAGAGCGGGCGCAGGGTCGCGGGACGCTGCTGCGGTTGCGGGATCGATAGCTGGCCGCGCTGCAGCAGGTGCAGAATGTTCTCCAGCTGCGGCTGGCTTAGCGCATGCAGCGCCGTTTGCCCATAATGTTGACGAATATAATCGCTGACCGCCTGACGGTTATTGCCTTGACCCAGCAGATCGCTGAGCTGTGCCAGCGTCTGGCGATGATGATGATTGTCCTGAGCCGTGGTTAAACGCTGATTGAGACTCGTCTCCGCGGCGTTGAAATGGCGGGCCAGCAGGGGGGTGTCGCCTTTCAGTCCGAGGTCATGCTTGACGCAGGCCCACACTTCCGCATTCTGCTGCGAGGTCAGCGCCACCAGGCGCGTGATCAGTCGCTCCAGGACGGTGCGTTGCTGCATGGAAAGCGAAGGTTCGCCGGTGGCGGCAGTGCCTGATGGACCTCGCCCCGGAGGACGGTCTGGCATATCTGCAAGGGGGTGCGTCATGATTCATCCTTTCGATATCGCGGTGCTGGAACCAGGTGATGAGTATGCCTGGCGGCCAGATTATGGCACACTTCCCCGGTTAACTCTCGTTCTCAGACAGGTACTGAACTGTGAAAATCCTCGTTGATGAAAATATGCCCTATGCCCGTGATCTTTTTAGCCGTTTAGGCGATGTGCAAGCGGTTCCAGGCCGTCCGGTTCCGGCCGATGCCCTGACCGATGCGGATGCCTTAATGGTGCGATCGGTCACCCGGGTCAATGAAGCATTGCTCTCCGGCAAGGCCATTAAGTTCGTCGGCACCGCTACCGCAGGCACCGATCACGTCGATCAGGCGTGGCTGCAGCAGGCAGGGATTGGTTTCTCCGCGGCGCCCGGCTGCAATGCCATTGCGGTGGTGGAGTACGTCTTTTCATCGCTGCTGATGCTGGCCGAACGCGACGGCTTCGCGCTGCGCGATCGCACCGTCGGGATCGTTGGCGTCGGCAACGTCGGCGGACGGTTGCAAAAACGGCTGGAAGCGCTGGGGATCAAAACCCTGCTCTGCGATCCGCCGCGCGCCGATCGCGGAGACGAAGGCGATTTCCGCTCCCTCGATGCCCTGGTCCAGGAAGCCGATGTACTGACCTTCCATACCCCGCTGTATAAAGAAGGGCCGTATAAAACCCTGCATCTGGCGGATGAAGCGCTGATTAGCCGACTGAAGCCTGGAACGATTTTAATTAACGCCTGCCGCGGGCCGGTGGTGGATAACGCCGCGCTGCTGAAACGGCTGGAAGCCGGCCAGCCACTGAGCGTGGTGCTGGACGTCTGGGAGCCGGAGCCGGATCTTAACGTTGCGCTTCTCAAGCGAGTGGATATCGGTACCGCGCATATTGCCGGCTACACCCTCGAAGGGAAAGCGCGCGGGACGACGCAGGTTTTTGAAGCCTACAGCGCCTTTATCGGCCATCCGCAGCAGGTGGCACTGGATACCCTGCTGCCGGCGCCGGAATTTGGCCGCATCACCCTGCATGGCCCGCTCGATCAGCCGACGCTGAAAAGACTGGTCCATTTGGTGTATGATGTGCGCCGCGATGATGCGCCGCTGCGGAAGGTGGCGGGCGTCGCCGGTGAATTCGACAAGCTGCGTAAAAACTATCAGGAACGCCGCGAATGGTCTTCGCTGTATGTACAGTGCAGCGATGCGCAGGCGGCGACGCTGTTGCGTCAGCTCGGTTTTAACGCTGTGCATCATTCTGTTCGTTAATGTCTTCTTAATGCCTCTGCCGGATACTCCGGCAGGGCCGCTTTATTTCTGGAGTAAACCACCATGTCTGAAGGCTGGAATATTGCCGTACTGGGCGCAACGGGCGCCGTAGGCGAAGCCCTGCTCGAAACTCTTGCTGAACGCCAGTTCCCGGTGGGGGAGATTTTTGCTCTGGCGCGCAATGAAAGCGCGGGCGAACATCTGCGTTTTGGTGGCAAGTCGGTGATCGTCAAGGACGCCGCCGAGTTTGACTGGACCCAGGCCCAGCTGGCCTTCTTCGCTGCCGGCGTCGAAGCCAGCGCGGCGTATATCGAAGACGCCACTAACGCCGGGTGTCTGGTTATCGATCTCAGCGGCCTGTTCGCGCTGGAGCCGGACGTGCCGCTGGTGGTGCCGGACGTGAACCCGTTCGTTCTGGGCGACTACCGCAATCGCAACCTGATCGCGGTGCCCAATAGTCTGACCAGCCAGCTGCTGACGGCACTCAAGCCGCTTATCGAGCAGGGCGGATTGTCGCGCATCAGCGTCACCAACCTGCTCTCCGCTTCGGGACACGGGAAAAAAGCGGTGGATGCGCTGGCAGGGCAGAGCGCCAAGCTGCTGAACGGGATCCCCGTTGATGAAGACGATTTCTTTGGCCGCCAGCTGGCATTTAATATGCTACCGCTGCTGCCGGATCGTGAAGGGAGCGTGCGCGAAGAGCGGCGTATCGTCGATGAAGCGCGCAAAATCCTTCAGGATGACGGGCTGATGATTTCCGCCAGCGTCGTTCAGTCGCCGGTCTTCTACGGCCATGCGCAGATGGTGAACTTTGAAGCGATGCGTCCGCTGGCAGCGGAAGAGGCGCGCGACGCCTTTACTCGCGGCGAAGAAATTGAGCTTTCTGAAGAGGGCGAATTCCCAACTCAGGTTGGCGACGCTTCCGGCAATGCCCGTCTCTCCATCGGCTGTGTGCATAACGATTACGGCATGCCGGAGCAGATTCAGTTCTGGTCCGTCGCGGATAACGTCCGCTTCGGTGGCGCGCTGATGGCGGTGAAGATCGCCGAGAAGCTGATTGAGGAGTACCTGTACTGATGTCTGAGATGGAGCAGCAGCCGATCTTTAAAATCGCGCTGGGCATCGAGTACGACGGCAGCAAATATTATGGCTGGCAGCGGCAAAACGAAGTGCGCAGCGTGCAGGAGAAGCTGGAAAAGGCGTTGTCGCAGGTGGCTAACGAACCGGTAAGCGTATTTTGCGCCGGTCGCACCGACGCCGGTGTCCATGGCACCGGCCAGGTGGTGCATTTCGAAACCCGGGCGCAGCGTAAAGATGCCGCCTGGACGCTGGGGGTAAATGCGAATTTACCTGGTGACATCGCGGTGCGTTGGGTTAAACATGTGCCGGCGGATTTTCACGCCCGGTTCAGCGCCACAGCGCGACGCTATCGTTACGTTATCTATAATCATCGCCTGCGCCCGGCGGTGTTGAGCCAGGGCGTCACGCATTTTCACCAACCGCTCGACGCCGAGCGTATGCAGCGCGCTGCGCAGTGTCTGCTGGGGGAGAATGACTTTACCTCGTTTCGCGCGGTGCAGTGTCAGTCGCGCACCCCGTGGCGAAACGTGATGCATATTAACGTTACCCGCTACGGTGCTTATGTGGTGGTGGATATCAAAGCAAACGCCTTTGTACATCATATGGTCAGGAATATTGTGGGCAGCCTGATGGAAGTCGGCGCCGGAAACCAGCCGGAGAGCTGGATGGCAGAACTGCTGGCAGCAAAAGACAGGACGCTCGCTGCGGCAACGGCAAAAGCGGAAGGGTTATATCTGGTGTCGGTTGATTACCCGGCCCACTATGATTTACCGGTGCTGCCAATGGGCCCGCTGTTTCTGGCGGACTAATAGGGTCATTAAGGGTAAAGACAAATATGGACTTGATTCACTTTTTAATTGATTTCATCCTGCATATTGATGTGCACCTTGCCGAACTGGTTGCCCAGTACGGCGTCTGGGTTTATGCCATTCTGTTTTTGATTCTGTTCTGCGAAACCGGGCTGGTGGTGACGCCGTTCCTGCCGGGCGATTCACTGCTGTTCGTGGCGGGCGCGCTCTCGGCGCTGCCGACCAACGATCTCAATGTTCACCTGATGGTATTGCTGATGATTATCGCGGCTATCGTCGGCGATGCGGTTAACTACACTATTGGCCGACTGTTCGGCGAGAAGCTGTTCAGTAATCCGAACTCGAAGATTTTCCGTCATAGCTATCTGGATAAAACCCATAGCTTCTATGAACGTCACGGCGGAAAAACCATTATCCTGGCGCGCTTTGTGCCGATAGTCCGAACCTTCGCGCCGTTTGTGGCGGGAATGGGGCATATGTCCTATCGTCATTTTGCAGCCTATAACGTGGTCGGGGCGCTGCTGTGGGTGTTGTTGTTCACCTACGCCGGCTATCTGTTTGGCGATCTGCCGGTGGTGCAGGAGAACCTGAAGCTGCTGATTGTGGCGATCATCGTCCTCTCCGTCCTGCCCGGCGTGATTGAAATCATCCGCCATAAGCGGGCGGCGTCAAAGCAGGCGAAGTAGCTCGCCCTGCGCTGCGCGTGACGGCCATGTGTCGTCACGCGCAGCGGTTTGACCACTTTTTTATCCCATGTTCCGGGATGATATGATTTAATGTGCAACATTCATGGTCTGTAAGAGGCAAAAATGGCATTATGCGCCCCTTACGACAAAACTGGCATCGACCAGGTTCAGGCAGAAAGGTTATCAATGAGCTGGATTGAACGAATTAAAAGCAACATCACTCCCACCCGCAAGGCGAGCATTCCTGAGGGTGTATGGACCAAGTGCGACAGCTGCGGTCAGGTACTCTACCGCGCCGAGCTGGAGCGCAACCTGGAGGTTTGTCCTAAGTGCGATCACCATATGCGCATGTCGGCGCGTAATCGCCTGCATAGCCTGTTGGATGAAGGTTCTCTGGTAGAACTGGGTAGCGAACTTGAGCCAAAAGATGTGCTGAAGTTCCGCGATTCAAAAAAATACAAAGACCGCCTGGCGTCCGCTCAGAAAGAGACGGGCGAGAAAGACGCGCTGGTGGTGATGAAAGGTACGCTCTATGAGATGCCGGTGGTTGCCGCCGCCTTTGAGTTCTCCTTTATGGGGGGCTCGATGGGTTCCGTCGTCGGTGCACGCTTTGTGCGCGCGGTGGAGCAGGCGCTGGAAGACAACTGCCCGCTGATCTGTTTCTCCGCCTCCGGTGGTGCCCGTATGCAGGAAGCGCTGATGTCGCTGATGCAGATGGCGAAAACCTCCGCTGCGCTGGCAAAAATGCAGGAGCGCGGATTACCGTACATCTCCGTGCTGACCGACCCGACCATGGGCGGCGTATCGGCGAGCTTTGCGATGCTGGGCGATCTGAACATTGCCGAGCCGAAAGCGCTGATCGGCTTTGCCGGTCCTCGCGTGATTGAGCAGACCGTACGTGAGAAGCTGCCGCCGGGATTCCAGCGCAGTGAGTTCCTGATTGAAAAAGGGGCGATTGATATGATCGTTCGCCGCCCGGAAATGCGTCTCAAGCTGGCCAGCATTCTGGCGAAGCTGATGAACCTGCCGGCGCCGGTTCCCGCTTCGGAAGCGCCTAATGAAGGCGTGGTGGTGCCGCCGGCACCGGATCAGGAACCAGAGGCCTGATAAAGCAGAGGGCAGGGCCTGGCGGCGCTGCCCTTTTTTATTCATACGCGTTAACCGTCAATTCTTGCGGGCATCATGGAAAAAGATCCTATTCCTCAGGCCACGTCGCCCCTGGCTACGTGGCTTTCTTATCTGGAACATCTGCACAGTAAAACCATCGATCTGGGGCTGGCGCGCGTCAGCGAGGTCGCCGGGCAGATGGCTATCGTCAAACCGGCGCCGTTTGTCTTTACGGTTGCTGGCACCAATGGCAAAGGCACCACCTGCCGTACCCTGGAAACCGTCCTGATGGCGGCTGGCTATAAAGTGGGGGTTTACAGCTCCCCGCACCTGGTGCGCTACACCGAACGCGTGCGCATTCAGGGAGCTGAACTACCGGAGGCGGCGCATACGGCCTCGTTTGCTGAAATCGAAGCGGCGCGCGGTGACATATCGTTGACCTATTTTGAGTACGGCACGCTCTCGGCGCTGTGGCTGTTTAAGCAGGCGCAGCTGGACGTGGTGATCCTTGAGGTAGGGCTGGGTGGCCGTCTCGACGCCACTAACATCGTGGATGCTGACGTGGCGGTGGTCACCAGCATCGCCCTCGATCATACCGACTGGCTGGGGCCGGATCGCGAAAGTATCGGCCGGGAAAAAGCGGGTATCTTTCGTGCCGGTAAACCGGCGGTGGTGGGTGAGCCGGATATGCCGCACACCATTGCCGACGTGGCCAGCGAGAAAGGCGCGCTGCTCCAGCGCCGCGGCGTCGACTGGCGCTATGAGGTGGAGGGCGAAACATGGTCCTTCCACGACGGGGCCGGGGCGTTAAGCCGCCTGCCGTTGCCTCAGGTGCCGTTGCCGAATGCGGCGACGGCCGTGGCGGCGCTGCGCGCCAGCGGGCTTGCTGTCGATGAGACTATCCTCCGCGATGGGATCCGCGATGCGATGCTGCCGGGACGCTTTCAGATAATCAGCGACGCCCCGCGGGTGATCCTCGATGTAGCGCATAACCCACACGCGGCGGCCTACCTCGCCGTGCGTCTCAAAACGTTAGCGAAAACGGGACGCGTGCTGGCGGTTATTGGTATGCTGCATGATAAAGACATTGCCGGCACGCTGGCCAATCTGGCCCCGGAAGTCGATGCCTGGTACTGTGCGCCGCTGGAAGGGCCGCGCGGAGCGACGGCGGAGCAACTGGTGGAACATTTGCGTGGCGGCACAGTCTATACCAGCGTGGCGCAGGCGTGGCATGCGGCCATGGCTGACGCTAAAGTGGAAGATACCGTGCTGGTGTGTGGTTCATTTCACACCGTAGCGCAGGTAATGGAAGAGATAGACGCGGGGAGAATCGGTGGCGAGTAAGTTTCAGAACCGTTTAGTCGGGACAATCGTGCTGGTGGCGCTGGGGGTGATTATCCTGCCAGGGCTGCTGGACGGGCAGAAAAAGCATTACCAGGATGAGTTTGCCGCGATCCCACTGGTGCCGAAACCGGGCGATCGCGATGAACCGGATATGTTGCCAGCGGCGACCCAGGCGTTGCCTTCGCAACCGCCGGAAGGGGCGGCGGAAGAGGTGCGGGCGGGCGATGCCGCCGCGCCATCGTTAGATCCGTCGCGTATTCCGGTGAACAGCAACAGCTTCGATGACGTTCAGGAGCCGGTGGTGGCCGCGAAACCGCAACCCAAGCCGCAGCCGAAACCACAGCCACAGCCGCAACAGCAGGCCGCGACGCCAACGCCGCAGCCGGCTAAGCCGCAGCAGCAACAGCCACCGCAGCAGCAGGCGGCCCTGCCGGCGCCGACCGGCAAAGCCTATGTGGTTCAACTGGGCGCGTTGAAGAACGCCGATAAAGTGAATGAGATTGTCGGTAAACTACGGGCCTCGGGTTTCAAAGTCTATACGTCGCCTTCGACGCCGGTACAGGGTAAAATTACCCGCATCCTCGTCGGCCCGGATGCGTCAAAAGACAAGCTGAAAGGCCAACTGGGCGATCTGCAACAGATCTCCGGACTCAGCGGGGTCGTGATGGGCTTCACCCCAAACTGATTGTTTTTTTCGTAATGCGGAGAGAACGTTGCGGGGAGAAACGCCCCGCAAACCCTGTCTCAGCCGCCCTGAAGAGGCGAAAGGCAGTCTGGCGTTGAATGTTTTTTCAGCGCCATTTTTATTTCTGTAGGGCATGGAAATCCCTACGCAAACGTTTTCTTTTTCTGTTAGAATGCGCCCCGAACTGGACGACAGGGCGTAAATCGTGGGACGTATATGGTCTGGATTGATTACGCCATTATGGCGGTGCTGGGTCTTTCTTGCCTGGTCAGCCTGATCCGCGGCTTTGTTCGCGAAGCTTTATCGTTAGTGACGTGGGGTTGCGCGTTTTATGTCGCCAGCCATTACTACGCTGACCTGTCTGTCTGGTTTACGGGCTTTGAGGATGAACGGGTTCGAAATGGGATTGCTATTGCGGCGCTGTTTATCGTGACGCTCATCGTTGGCGCTATCGTGAACTATGTGATAGGTCAGCTGGTGGAGAAGACCGGTTTGTCAGGTACCGACAGGGTATTGGGGATCTGCTTCGGCGCGCTACGTGGGGTGCTGATCATCGCCGCTATCTTGTTCTTCCTTGACACTTTTACCGGGATGGCGAAGAGCGATGACTGGCATCAGTCGCAGTTTATTCCCTATTTTACCCCCGTCATCAGATGGTTTTTTGAATACCTGCAAAGCTCGTCAAGTTTCTTGCCTAAAGTATAGACTTTGGGTCGTTGCTGAACGAGGAAAAGACGTATGTGCGGTATTGTCGGTATCGCCGGTGTTATGCCGGTTAACCAGTCGATTTATGATGCGCTAACGGTGCTCCAGCACCGTGGACAGGATGCCGCTGGCATCATCACCATTGATGCCAACAACTGCTTCCGGTTGCGTAAGGCTAACGGGCTGGTAAGCGACGTATTCGAAGCCCGCCACATGCAGCGTATGCAGGGCAATATGGGTATTGGCCACGTGCGTTATCCTACGGCGGGCAGCTCCAGCGCCTCCGAGGCGCAGCCGTTTTACGTTAACTCGCCGTATGGCATCACATTGGCGCATAACGGCAACCTGACCAATGCGCACGAGCTGCGTAAAAAGCTGTTTGAAGAAAAACGCCGCCACATCAATACCACCTCTGATTCCGAAATCCTCCTCAATATTTTCGCCAGCGAGCTGGATAACTTCCGCCACTACCCGCTGGAAGCGGACAACATCTTCGCTGCGATTGCGGCGACCAACCGCCAGATCCGCGGCGCGTATGCGTGCGTGGCGATGATTATCGGTCATGGCATGGTGGCCTTCCGCGACCCCAACGGCATTCGTCCGCTGGTGCTGGGTAAACGTGACGTTGGCGACGGCCGCACCGAGTATATGGTGGCGTCTGAAAGCGTGGCGCTCGATACGCTTGGTTTTGAATTCCTGCGCGATGTCGCACCGGGCGAAGCGGTCTATATTACCGAGAAAGGCCAGCTGTTTACCCGTCAGTGTGCCGATAATCCGGTCAGCAACCCGTGCCTGTTCGAGTACGTCTATTTTGCCCGCCCGGACTCGTTTATCGACAAAATTTCCGTCTACAGCGCCCGCGTCAACATGGGGACTAAGCTGGGCGAAAAGATTGCCCGTGAGTGGGAAGATCTGGATATTGACGTCGTTATCCCGATCCCGGAGACCTCCTGCGACATCGCTCTGGAAATCGCCCGCATTCTCGACAAGCCTTATCGTCAGGGCTTCGTGAAGAACCGCTACGTCGGCCGGACGTTTATCATGCCGGGTCAGCAGCTGCGTCGTAAATCTGTTCGTCGTAAGCTCAACGCCAACCGTGCGGAATTCCGCGATAAGAACGTGCTGCTGGTCGATGATTCCATTGTACGCGGCACCACCTCTGAGCAGATCATTGAGATGGCGCGCGAAGCGGGGGCGAAAAAGGTTTATCTGGCCTCCGCTGCGCCGGAAATTCGTTTCCCGAACGTGTACGGTATCGATATGCCGACCGCCAACGAACTGATCGCCCATGGCCGCGAAGTGGATGAGATCCGCCAGATCATCGGCGCCGATGGCCTGATTTTCCAGGATCTCAACGATTTGATCGACGCGGTGCGCGCGGAGAACCCGGATATTCAACAGTTTGAATGCTCGGTGTTCAACGGCGTGTACGTCACCCGGGATGTCGACCAACAGTACCTCGACTACCTTGACTCCCTGCGTAACGATGATGCCAAAGCGGTACAGCTGCAGAACGAAGTCGAAAATCTGGAGATGCACAACGAGGGTTAACCCCTTCGCGCATCGCGGGCCTGCCGTTCCTGAGGGACGGCGGGCCTTTTTTTATCCCATTGGTGGTGCCTCAATGGTTGCGCCAGAGGCTATAATCCGGCAAAGTCTGCGGCACACGCGCAAGGGGTAACAGAACGTGAAACGACTGATTATTGGCATTTCTGGCGCCAGCGGCGCTATCTATGGCGTGCGGATGCTGCAGGTGCTGCGGGGTGTGCCGGAGATTGAAACCCATCTGATCCTCAGCCAGGCGGCGCGGCAAACGCTGGCCCTCGAGACCGACTTCAGCGTGCGCGACGTGCAGGCGCTGGCCGATGTGGTGCATGACGCCCGCGATATCGCCGCCAGTATCTCTTCCGGTTCGTTTAAAACCGCCGGGATGGTGATTTTACCCTGCTCAATGAAAACGCTCTCTGGCATTGTCCATAGCTATACGGATGGCCTGCTGACGCGGGCGGCCGATGTCGTGCTGAAGGAGCGTCGTCCGCTGGTGCTCTGCGTGCGGGAAACGCCGTTCCATCTCGGCCATCTGCGATTGCTGGTTCAGGCCGCGGAGCTCGGGGCGGTCATTATGCCACCGGTGCCGGCCTTTTATCACCGGCCGCAAAGCCTGGATGATGTCATCAACCAGACCGTCAATCGGGTGCTCGATCAGTTCGATATTAGCCTGTCTCAAGACCTGTTTACTCGCTGGCAGGGGACACTGGATTGCACTAAATAAGTGCATTCAATGTACGCTTGCGCCTCGGTGGTGCAAATTTGTCGTCCCGATCAAATCCTCGACATTTATTTCGTCTTTTTGCGCTGAGGCACTGCGGTTTCGCCAGTAATGCTGGTATCTTCCCTTCCAAGACAATCCTGCAACTTTATTTTAACAAATTTAACCCTGTTCCCGACACGCACCGGGAAGATGGCACAAAAACTGCAGGATTGATCGGCAATCACCATAACAAGCAACGCACCACATCACGACACTTAAGGGTACTGTATGAAGAAGACGATTCTGGCTCTCTCTTTACTCGTGGGAATGAGCAGCACGGCGAGCGTGTTTGCTGCTCTGCCGCAGAGCATTCGCATTGGCACTGACGCGACCTATGCGCCATTTTCGTCGAAAGACGCAAAAGGGGACTTTGTTGGTTTTGATATCGATTTAGGCAATGAGCTGTGCTCCCGAATTAAGGTGAAATGTACCTGGGTCGGCAGTGATTTTGACTCCCTGATCCCCTCCCTCAAAGCGAAGAAAATTGACGCCATCATCTCTTCGCTCTCCATCACCGAGAAGCGTCAGCAAGAGATCGCCTTCTCTGACAAGCTTTATGCCGCTGACTCGCGTCTGATCGCCGCCAAAGGGTCGCCGATCCAGCCGACGCTGGAGGCGCTGAAAGGCAAGCACGTCGGGGTGCTGCAAGGTTCTACTCAGGAAGCCTATGCCAACGACCGCTGGCGTAGCCAGGGCGTTGACGTGGTGGCCTACCAGAACCAGGATCTGATCTATTCAGACCTTGCTGCAGGCCGTCTGGATGCGGCGCTGCAGGATGAAGTCGCCGCCAGCGAAGGCTTCCTGAAACAGCCTGCCGGGAAAGATTTCGCCTTCGCCGGCCCGTCGGTGAAAGATAAAAAGTACTTTGGCGACGGTACCGGTATCGGCCTGCGTAAGGACGACGTCGAACTGAAAGCCGCGTTTGATAAAGCGCTGGGCGAGATACGTAAAGACGGCACCTACGACAAAATGGCGAAGAAATACTTCGATTTTAACGTTTACGGCGACTAAGACTGCTGCAGGCCCGCACGATAGTGTGGGCCTGACGCCATACTCGTGATCCTGCCCCAGAACGGTGCAACAAAAAACGCTGTGGATCATTTCAGTGCAAAAGCAGCCAGTTTTTTGGCTAAAAAATGCATAGTTAAGCGTTTCTGATGCAAAAAATCGGCCTTTCTGGTGCATAAATCTTTGCCCTCAAGGGGCGAATAATGGCACGATAACTGGCGTAAATAGTTCTAATAAACCCGTTAGAATGACAGTCTGTCGAGGATAGTTATGAAAAAACTGGCGTTGTCTCTCTCTTTAGCGCTGGCCCTTTCCAGCGTTTCCACGGTCTTTGCCGCCATTCCGCAAAAAATTCGTATTGGCACCGATCCGACTTATGCCCCCTTCGAATCGAAGAATGCGCAGGGGGAATTGGTGGGTTTTGATATCGATCTGGCAAAAGAGCTGTGTAAGCGTATTAATACCCAATGTACCTTTGTTGAAAACCCGCTGGATGCACTGATCCCCTCCTTAAAAGCCAAGAAAATCGACGCGATTATGTCTTCGCTGTCGATTACCGAAAAGCGCCAGCAGGAAATTGCCTTCACCGACAAGCTGTACGCGGCAGATTCGCGTCTGGTGGTGAAAAAGGGCAGCCCGGTAACGCCGGATCTGGCCACGCTGAAAGGTAAGCGCGTGGGCGTGCTGCAGGGGACGACTCAGGAAACCTATGGCAATGAGCACTGGGCGCCGAAAGGTATCGAAATTGTCTCCTATCAGGGGCAGGACAATATCTATTCCGACCTGACCGCCGGCCGTATCGACGCCGCGTTCCAGGATGAGGTCGCGGCCAGTGAAGGGTTCCTTAAACAGCCTATCGGTAAAGATTACCAGTTTGGCGGACCGTCGATTAAAGATGAGAAGCTGTTCGGCGTCGGCACCGGTATGGGGCTGCGTAAGGAAGACAACGAACTGCGTGAAGCGCTGAATAAGGCGTTTGCAGAGATGCGTAAGGACGGCACCTACGACAAACTGGCGAAAAAATACTTCGATTTTAACGTATACGGCGAATAATTCTCACGCCTCACCACTGCGCGTGCGTTTCACGCGCAGTGGTGAATGACAGACAGGGTAGGCAGCATGCTGTATGGGTTTTCACAGGTTATTTTGCAGGGTGCGCTCGTCACCCTGGAGCTTGCGCTCAGCTCGGTCGTTATTGCGATCCTGATCGGGCTGGCCGGCGCTGGCGCGAAGCTATCGAGCAATCGTCCTCTGGCGCTGGTGTTTGAAGGCTATACCACACTGATTCGCGGCGTCCCCGACCTGGTGCTGATGCTGCTGATTTTCTATGGCCTGCAGATTGCGCTAAACAGCGTCACTGATGCGCTGGGCATGACGCAGTTTGATATCGATCCGATGATCGCCGGGATTATCACCCTCGGCTTTATCTATGGCGCCTATTTTACGGAAACCTTCCGCGGCGCCTACCTTGCGGTGCCAAAGGGGCATATCGAAGCGGCTACCGCATTCGGCTTTAGCGGCGGGCAGACGTTCCGGCGTATTCTGTTCCCGGCGATGATGCGCTACGCGCTGCCGGGGATCGGCAACAACTGGCAGGTTATCCTCAAGGCAACGGCGCTGGTCTCGCTGCTGGGTCTGGAGGATGTGGTCAAAGCCACGCAGCTGGCCGGGAAAAGCACCTGGCAGCCGTTCTACTTTGCCATCGTCTGCGGCCTGATTTATCTGGTGTTTACCACCCTTTCTAATGGCGTACTGCTGCTGCTCGAACGCCGCTATACCGTTGGCGTGAAGAGGGCTGACCTGTGATTGAAATTATTCAGGAGTACTGGAAATCACTGCTGTGGACCGACGGCTATCGCTTTACCGGCGTGGCAATAACCTTATGGTTGCTGATCGCCTCGGTGGTGATGGGCGGCGTTATGGCGGTGTTTCTGGCGATCGGCCGCGTCTCAAGCAATAAATTTATCCAGTTCCCCATCTGGCTGTTCACTTACATCTTTCGCGGCACGCCGCTGTATGTGCAACTGCTGGTTTTTTACTCCGGCATGTATACCCTGGAAATCGTCAAAGGCACGGAACTGCTGAACGCTTTTTTCCGCAGCGGGCTAAACTGCACGGTGCTGGCGTTAACCCTGAATACCTGCGCCTATACCACTGAAATTTTCGCTGGGGCGATCCGCTCAGTACCTGCCGGGGAAATTGAAGCGGCGCGGGCCTACGGCTTCTCGTCCGTCAAACTGTACCGCTGCATTATTCTGCCTTCCGCGCTGCGCATTGCGCTACCGGCCTACAGTAACGAAGTGATCCTCATGCTGCACTCCACCGCGCTGGCGTTTACCGCTACGGTGCCCGATCTGCTGAAAATCGCTCGCGATATTAACTCCGCGACCTATCAGCCGTTCACTGCCTTTGGCATCGCCGCGGTGCTCTATTTAATTATCTCGTATGTGCTGATTAGCTTGTTCCGTAAAGCGGAAAAGCGCTGGTTGCAGCATATCAAACCTTCTTCGACGCATTGAGAACGCCATGTCCGACAATAAATTAAACGTTATCGATCTGCACAAACGCTATGGAGAACACGAGGTGCTGAAGGGCGTCTCCCTGCAGGCGAAAGCCGGGGACGTGATCAGTATCATCGGTTCATCGGGTTCCGGGAAAAGCACCTTTTTGCGCTGCATTAACTTCCTCGAAAAACCGAGCGAGGGCACGATCGTCGTCAGTGGCCAGAATATTGGCCTGGTGCGGGATAAAGACGGCCAGCTGAAGGTGGCTGACAAGAACCAACTGCGTCTGCTGCGTACTCGCCTGACCATGGTGTTCCAGCATTTCAATCTGTGGAGCCATATGACGGTGCTGGAGAACGTCATGGAGGCGCCGATTCAGGTGCTGGGCTTAAGCAAACAGGAAGCGCGCGATCGCGCGGTAAAATACCTGGCCAAGGTCGGGATTGACGAACGTCAGCAGGCGAAATACCCGGTACATCTCTCCGGCGGCCAGCAGCAGCGTGTCTCTATTGCCCGCGCGCTGGCGATGGAGCCGGAAGTGCTGCTGTTTGATGAGCCGACGTCAGCGCTGGATCCGGAACTGGTGGGCGAAGTGTTGCGTATCATGCAGCAGCTGGCGGAAGAGGGAAAAACCATGGTGGTGGTGACCCACGAAATGGGCTTTGCCCGCCACGTCTCTTCGCATGTTATTTTCCTGCATCAGGGCAAAATTGAAGAAGAAGGGCATCCGGACGCGCTGTTTGGCGCGCCGAAAAGCCCGCGCCTGCAGCAGTTTCTGAAAGGTTCGCTGAAATAAATGCTTCACCCGGCGTCTGTGGGCGTCGGGTGAGATTCACGCTCCAGCCGATAGATCCAGTCATCGTAATCGACGCCGTTCAGATGATAGGCTTTCTCCAGCACCTGGGTGCGCACAAAGCCCTGTTTCTCCAGCAGACGCGATGAGCCACGATTTTCTCCCAGCACCCAGGCATTGATGGCCTGCACGCCCAGCGTGCTGAAACCATAATCGCAGATCGCACGCAGCGCTTCGCTGGCGTAGCCTTTTCCCTGAGCCTGCGGCAGCAGGGCGTAGCCGACGTCAGCCTCGTGCGGATTTTTCGGACTGATGCGTAGCCCAATATCGCCCAGTGCGTCGCCGCGTTTATCTCGCAAAACAAACACCCCGGGATCGGCACAGCGGCTGGCAAACACGCTGCGCAGCGCCGTCTCGCTTAACACTTCCCCCATGAAACGCATCACCTGCGGATCCTGACGCAGGCGCAGAAAAAAGGGCCAGTCGGCGGCAACAAAGTGGGTAAGCGAAAGGCGCAGCGTGGTTATTGTCGTCATAAAGCAGTCAATACGGAGAAAGGAAGGTCCACCTTACCACTTTGCTTCTTCTGATTACACCGGCGAACCGGCCAGTCAGCGGCCAGCTGGCGATGAACTCAGGAGTTTCAGGTGTCCCTGTACGCGCTGGTTGTCCGGGATACTACGAAGCTGCAGCGCCAGGTTGAGGCTATCCAGGAGTTGAGCATGAGCCACCAGCGTAGAATCGGCGGCGAGGCGCTTCTCCGCGACCAGCCAGTCAACGACGGTTTTCCAGCGCCATAGCGGGGAGTTGCCTGTAACCCGCTGGACCGGCCCGGGAAAACGCCCACTACCGCGAGTGCCTTCTTTTAGCATGGCGATAGCCTGGCGGGAGACGCCAGTGAGCTCGGCGATATCGCTCAGCCCCACCAGCGTTGAATCTACCGATTCCACACGGACCTGGGGTAGCGCGGCGGATTCAACGTCGCGGATCGCGGACAGTACCGCCTGTTCGAGAGATTCGCTATCGCGGTCAAATTCCAGGTAGACCGCAGTGCCGTAGAAGCAGATCAGCGCATCGCTACAGCCTGCGGCAAAGAGCGCATCTTCCAGTCCTGGCGTCTGGCTGGTGACGCCGGAAAGCGTCAGCGTAAAATTAAAAAGCGGCATCGTTTAGCGTTCCTTATGCGTGTGCGTGATACGGTCCGTCGCTGAAAGCGAGCAGCGTTCGATCATTCTGATGATCTGCCGGGCATGATTTTCAGGCGGCGCAGGCGTCGACCATATGCTCATCATGTGCTGACGGTGTTCGGCTATCCCGCAAATCAGCCGCGCAAAGCAGTGGCTGCTTCTGCCCGCGGGTATCACTATCCAGCCCTCCGCCAACGCTCTGGTGATGGCGGCCCTGATATGTTTGTCCGGATGTTCCTTCATCGCGATGTCCTGCTCAGAATAAAAGGGGTGTTGACGTTCGTCAACATTTTTGGCGATAAAAGCATCGCCAGGACGTTATGGCAGAAGAAGTCATTTGACGTTGGAATACACTTCACAATCAACGCGGTGAAGGGAACAGAAGAAAAAAACGTTGCGAGGTAGTGTCCAGTTGGAGGAAATCAGGGGAGCCAATGCTCCCCCGTTTAGCCATTAGCTCAGCACATCCTTGAGCGCTTCGTCCAGATCGTACCAGCGGAAGGCGAAGCCAGCGGCTTCCAGACGCTTAGGCAGCGCGCGCTGGCCACCGAGCACCAGGACGGCGGACTCACCCATCAGCAGGCGGATAGCAGCGGCAGGAACGCGGAAAATGGCTGGTCGATTGAGCGCATGACCCAGCGCGTGGGCGAACTGTTCGTTATGCACCGGATAGGGAGAAACCATATTGAACGGGCCGCGTAGATCGTTATCCAGCAGCCACAGAATACCGTTAACCATATCGTCGATATGGATCCAGGCCAGGTACTGTCTGCCGCTGCCGATGGGCCCGCCGAGGCCGAGCTTAAAGGCGGGCGTCATTTTGCCGAGAATACCACCCCGCGGGGCCAGTACCACACCGGTGCGCAGCAGGCAGACGCGGGTCTGTTCGCTTTGCGCTTCGCAGGCAATTTGCTCCCAGCGGGCGCAGAGCTTATGGGTAAACTCATTGTGCGGTGGCTCTTCTTCGGTCACCACCACCTCGCCGAGATCGCCATAGTAGCCGGTGGCGGACCCGCTGATCAGCACGGAGGGAGGCGTGTCGCTGGCGTGGATCAGGCCAACCAGCCGCTGAGTGAGATCCCAGCGGCTATGGCACAAGCGTTGTTTCTGCTCGGCCGTCCAGCGTTTATCAGCAATGGGCTCGCCTGCGAGATTGATGACGGCATCAATCTCGTTGAGGTGGTGATGGCCTTCGAAATCGCGCCACAGCGTGACGCGCGGATCGAGGCGGGCGCGGGCGGTATCCGGATGCCGTGTGGATACCGTGACGCTATGCCCCAGTTCCAGCAACCGGGGTATCAGATGTCGGCCAATCAGGCCGGTGCCACCCGTAAGCAGGATCTTCATACCACCTCCCTGACATCGTTATCGCCGCCAGCTCATGGTCATCGACACCGAGTCGGCATAGCGCAGCGCATGAAGTTTATCGATCTCCACTTCAGCATATGTGACCCAGTGATGTTCGCATGCGATATTCAGCACATCCTGAGTTAATTTTTCCAGTAGCGAGAAACGGCCATTCTCAAGATGACTGATGATGCGCTTGGTAATGGTGCGGTAGTTCAGCGCATCATTGATGTCTTCGCTGTCGCGTGCCTTATCGGCGGGATAGTGAATCGCAACATTCACCACCACGTCCTGGCGGTTGGCGATCTCTTCCTCTTTAATTCCAATAAAAGTACGCAGGCGCAGGTTCTTAATACGAATAATGGCGTCTGGTTGAGACATTGCAGGCTTCCTCCGTGTTGTAAGTCCTGCAATCATACAACAAAGCGCGACGGGCGAGCAGGGGGTTAATAAGGCTGAATTTTTAGCATTGCTTCAACCGTCGCCGGCCGCTGCTTAATGCGCTCATACCAGTTGTGTACCGCCGGATAGTTCGCCAGATCGATACGCTGTCGGACATGGCTGTTGACCCAGGGCCAGGCGGCAATATCGGCGATGCTGTAATGGTCGCCGCCAAGCCACGGACTGGCTTCGAGGCGGTGATTGAGAACCCGGTACAGTCGCTGGGTTTCCACCTGAAAACGTTCAATGGCGTAGGGCACTGTTTGCGGCGCCGAGTGGGTAAAATGCTGATTTTGTCCCAGCATCGGCCCAAGACCGGCGACCTGCCAGAATAGCCATTGCAGAGTAATATAGCGCTCCCGCAGTTCACCGCTCAGCAGCTTGCCGCTTTTCTCCGCCAGATAGAGCAGGATGGCACCGGATTCGAAGACGCTCAACGGCGCTCCACCATCGGCAGGCATGTGGTCGACAATCGCCGGGATTTTGTTATTCGGCGAAATCGCCAGAAACTGCGGATGAAACTGTTCCCCTTTGCCAATATCGACCCGGATTAGCCGATAGGCCAGCTGCGCCTCTTCGAGAAACAGGGTGATTTTGTGGCCGTTTGGGGTGGGTGCATAGTAGAGATCGATCATAATATTTCCCGCCGTCGTGGGTCGCAAACTGTTCGAGTATAGGTGAAGCTGCGCAACCCGGGAGGAAATCCGCGAGCGGCGCGTCGCTCTGGAGGCTGCCACTTGATGCTGACGCGCGGACGAGCAGTGACATCGCCGGCAAGCCAGGCTATGTTGGCTTATTGTCCTGTCTACCACCCTTGAGGAAGCCATGAGCCAGCCAGTGATTACCCTGTGGTCCGATGCCGATTTTTTCTCACCGTATGTGATGTCTGTCTATGTCGCTCTGCAGGAAAAAAGCCTGCCTTTTAGCCTTAAAACCGTCGATCTGAACCGCGGCGAACATCTGCAGGCTGGCTGGACGGGCTATGCCGCCACCCGTCGCGTACCGCTGCTGGAGGTTGATGATTTCGCGCTGAGCGAGTCCTCGGCGATTACCGAGTATCTGGATGAGCGTTTCGCCCCGCCGGAGTGGGAGCGCATTTACCCGCATGACCTGCAAAAACGCGCCCACGCCCGGCAGATCCAGGCCTGGCTGCGCAGCGATCTGGTGCCGATTCGTGAAGAGCGATCCACCGCCGTGGTGTTTGGCGGGGTGAAAATGCCGGCCCTCAGCGAGGCAGGCAAGCAATCTGCGGAAAAACTGTTTGCTACCGCCGCTACGCTACTGGCCCACGGCGGGCAAAATTTATTTGGCGAATGGTCTATTGCCGACGCCGACCTGGCGCTGATGCTCAATCGTCTGGTTCTCAATGGCGATGAGGTGCCGGAGGCGCTGGCCGATTATGCGACTTTCCAGTGGCAGCGGGCTTCAATCCAGCGTTACGTGGCGCTTTCCGCCAAACGCGCAGGCTGATCGCCCGCCACGCTTCCGCTATCATAGTGGCATCGTAACCAGTGGAGATGGAATCTATGAAACTGATGTTTGCCTCCGATATTCATGGTTCGCTGCCCGCTACGGAACGCGTGCTTGAACGGTTCGCGCAAAGCGGCGCCAGGTGGCTTATTATTCTCGGCGATGTGCTCAATCACGGGCCACGTAATGCGCTGCCGGAAGGGTATGCGCCGGCGGAGGTGGCCGAGCGGCTTAACAGCGTGGCGGAGCGCATTATTGCCGTTCGCGGCAATTGCGACAGCGAAGTGGATCAGATGCTACTTCGTTTTCCCATGACCGCGCCCTGGCAACAGGTGCTCAGCGAACGCTACCGCCTGTTTCTGACCCATGGCCATCTGTATAGTCCGGAAAATTTGCCGCCGCTGGACGCTGGTGATGTTCTGGCTTATGGCCATACTCATATTCCGGTCGCGGAAAAACGCGGTGCGATCTACCTGTTTAATCCAGGCTCAGTGAGTATCCCGAAAGGGGGATATTCCGCCAGCTATGGGCTGCTGGATGAGGGGCGTCTGCAGGTTTTAGCACTCAATGATAATCAGGTTATTGCAGAGGTCGCAATTTACCCGTAATTTAGCCCTCAATCATAAAGACGCGCCGTGAGAGCGCTTTCAAAGTAAGGTTTCCTGATGGCGGAACAGAATCATTTGGCAAGCACAGAATGGGTCGATATTGTTAATGAAAACAATGAGGTGATAGCACAATCCAGCCGCGAGCAGATGCGCGCGCAGTGCCTGCGTCACCGGGCGACCTATATCGTCGTTCACGACGGAATGGGAAAAATTCTGGTGCAGCGACGCACCGAGACAAAAGACTTTCATCCGGGCATGCTGGATGCGACCGCCGGCGGCGTCGTTCAGGCCGATGAGCAACTGCTGGAGTCTGCCCGTCGCGAAGCCGAAGAAGAGTTGGGCATCGCGGGAGTACCGTTTGCCGATCACGGTCAGTTTTATTACGAAGATAAGTTCTGTCGCGTCTGGGGAAGCCTGTTCAGCTGCGTCTCGCATGGGCCATTTGCGCTGCAGGAAGAAGAGGTAAGCGAGGTGTGTTGGTTAACGCCGGAAGAGATCACTGCCCGCTGTGATGAGTTCACGCCGGACTCACTGAAAGCGCTGGCGCTGTGGATGACCCGTAACGCGGGTAATGAGTATGATGACGCGGAAGAGGGCGAGTAATATCGCCATCGCGCAGCAGCAACAGCTGCTCGCCTCCTGATGAAAAAAGGCAGCCATCTGGCTGCCTTTTGCTTTTATCTCAGCGGGGAATTAATTCTGCTGCTGAGCTGACTGGATCGCGGTCAGAGCGATGGTATAGACGATATCGTCAACCAGCGCGCCACGAGACAGGTCGTTGACCGGCTTGCGCATACCCTGCAGCATCGGCCCGATGGAGATCAGGTCGGCAGAGCGCTGTACCGCTTTGTACGTGGTGTTACCGGTGTTCAGATCCGGGAAGATGAACACGGTCGCGCGGCCAGCAACCGGCGAATTCGGCGCTTTGGATTTCGCCACGTCAGCCATGACGGCGGCGTCGTACTGCAGCGGGCCATCGATCATCAGGTCAGGACGTTTTTCCTGCGCCAGACGGGTCGCTTCGCGGACTTTCTCAACATCACTACCCGCGCCGGAGGTACCGGTGGAGTAGGAGAGCATCGCTACGCGCGGTTCGATACCGAAGGCAATCGCGGAGTCAGCGGACTGAATGGCGATTTCCGCCAGCTGTTCTGCCGTCGGATCCGGGTTGATCGCGCAGTCGCCGTAGACATAAACCTGTTCCGGCAGCAGCATGAAGAATACGGAAGAGACCAGCGAGCTGCCCGGTGCGGTTTTGATCAGCTGCAGCGGCGGACGAATGGTGTTGGCGGTGGTGTGAACCGCGCCGGACACCAGGCCGTCGACTTCGTCTTGTTCCAGCATCAGGGTGCCGAGAACCACGTTGTCTTCCAGCTGCTCGCGAGCGACTGCTTCGGTCATGCCCTTGCTCTTACGCAGTTCGACCAGGCGAGCCACGTAGCTTTCGCGAACCACTTCCGGGTCGACGATTTCGATACCCGCGCCCAGCTCAACGCCCTGCGCTGCGGCAACGCGGTTGATCTCATCCGGGTTACCCAGCAGCACACAGGTGGCGATGCCGCGTTCCGCACAGATAGCGGCGGCTTTCACCGTACGCGGTTCGTCGCCTTCCGGCAGGACAACGCGTTTGCCGGCTTTGCGCGCCAGCTCGGTCAGCTGGTAGCGGAAGGCTGGCGGGGAGAGACGACGGCTGCGCTCGGAGGTCGCGGTCAGCGATTCGATCCAGTCGGCGTTGATGTAGTTGGCCACGTATTCCTGAACTTTCTCGATGCGCTCGTGATCGTCAACCGGTACTTCGAGGTTGAAGCTCTGCAGGCTCAGGGAGGTCTGCCAGGTATTGGTATTGACCATAAACACCGGCAGGCCGGTGGCGAAGGCACGTTCGCACAGCTTGCTGATGCGCGCGTCCATTTCATAGCCGCCGGTCAGCAGGATGGCGCCGATTTCCACGCCGTTCATCGCGGCCAGGCAGGCAGCGACCAGCACGTCAGGACGGTCTGCCGAGGTGACCAGCAGCGAGCCTGCGCGGAAGTGCTCCAGCATGTGCGGGATGCTGCGCGCACAGAAGGTCACGGATTTCACGCGACGGGTGTTGATGTCGCCTTCGTTGATGATGGTGGCATTCAGGTGATGCGCCATGTCGATCGCGCGGGTGGCGATCAGATCAAAGCTCCACGGCACCGCGCCCAGCACCGGCAGAGAGCTGCCTTTCTGCAGCTGAGCCGGATCGATCTTCACGACTTTCGCTTTCGACGAGTCGTCGAAGATTTCGGACAGGTCAGGACGGGTACGGCCCTGCTCGTCGACCGGTGCATTCAGTTTGTTAACGATAACGCCGGTAATGCTGGTATTTTTCGCGCCGCCAAAGCTGTTGCGGGTCAGTTCAATACGCTCGTTCAGCTGTTCTGGCGTATCGGTGCCCTGCGACATCACGAAGACGATCTCCGCGTTCAGCGTTTTGGCGATTTCAAAGTTCAGCGCCTGGGCGAACTGATGCTTACGGGTCGGCACCAGACCTTCCACCAGTACCACTTCCGCGTCCTGGGTGTTTGCGTGATAGTTGGCGATGATCTCTTCCATCAGCACATCTTTCTGATTGCTGGAGAGCAGAGATTCAACGTGGCTCATCTTCAGCGGTTCAGCGGCGGTGGTGGTGGAGGAGCTGGCACGAACGATGGTGGTGGTCTGGTCTGGTGCATCGCCACCGGAACGCGGCTGAGCGATAGGTTTAAAGACGCTCAGACGAACGCCTTTGCGTTCCATAGCACGGATCACACCGAGGCTGACGCTGGTCAGGCCTACGCTGGTACCGGTAGGAATTAACATGATAGTACGGGACACGGTATATCCTCTTTCGTTACCGCCAGTATCAGGCGGGATACAAAACAGCACCACCAGCTACCCGTCATACTTCAAGTTGCATGCGCGTTGGCTCTACTTGCTCACCCCGGTCGCGTACGCTGTGTACGTGACCGGGGATTTGCTGCGTCGCCGCCTTCCTGCAGCTCGAATTATTGAAGGTTATGGCTGGCGGTGTGGAATTAAGCGGTCAGACGGCTGGCGTCTTGCGCGATGACCAGTTCTTCGTTGGTCGGGATAACTACGGCAGGACGGGTGCCTTCTTTGTTGATGAAACCAGACTTGCCGAAACGGGCAGCCAGGTTACGTTCGTGGTCAACTTCGAAGCCCAGTACGCCCAGTTTGCCCAGCGACAGTTCACGCACCATCGCGGCGTTTTCACCGATACCACCGGTGAAGATAACGGCGTCGAGACGGCCGTCCATCAGCGCGGTGTAGGAGCCGATGTATTTCGCCAGACGGTGGCAGTAAACGTCCATTGCACGCTTAGCATCCGCTTTTTCCTGGTAGTTGTCTTCCACGTAGCGGCAGTCGCTGGTGACTTCGGTCAGGCCCAGCAGGCCGGACTCTTTGGTCAGCATTTTGTTGATCGCGTCAACGCTCATGCCCAGGGTGTCGTGCAGATGGAAGATGATAGCCGGGTCGATGTCGCCTGAGCGAGTACCCATCACCAGACCTTCCAGCGGCGTCAGACCCATGGAGGTATCAACGCATTTACCGTTACGGATAGCGGAAACAGAACCACCGTTGCCGAGGTGGCAGGTGATGATGTTCAGTTCTTCCACTGGCTTGTTCAGGATCTTAGCGGCTTCCTGAGTGACATAGAAATGGCTGGTGCCGTGCGCGCCGTAACGACGAACGCCGTGATCTTTATACAGGCTGTACGGCAGGGCGTAGAGGTAGGATTCTTCCGGCATGGTCTGGTGGAATGCCGTATCGAATACTGCCACGTTTTTGTCTTTCAGGTGCGGGAAGGATTTCAGCGCTTCAGCGATGCCGATCAGGTGTGCCGGGTTATGCAGCGGTGCGAAGGACGCAGCGTCTTTAATACCCTGAATCACAGACTCGTCGATCACCACGGAGCTGGTGTATTTTTCACCGCCGTGTACGATACGGTGGCCGATTGCGGTCAGCTGAGCAGACAGTTCTGGTTTTTGTGCCAGAATAGTGTTAACGATAAAGTTCAGTGCTTCACTGTGCGCGGCACCGGCGCCTAATTCAGCTTCTTGCTTGCCGCCGTCAATTTTCCATTTGATACGGGCTTCCGGCAGGTGGAAGCATTCCGCTAAACCGGACAGATATTCGTCGCCGTTAACGGCATCAAGGATAGCAAATTTCAGAGAGGAGCTACCGCAGTTCAGAACCAGTACTAACTTACTCGACATGGAAGTACCTTTTTATGATACGTGGCTAAAAAAACGTCAGTGTGTCATTAGCGTAGCGCAGGATGACCTCGACATTTATGATTAACATCATGCCTTGTTCTGTTTTCGGGCACGATGAGAGAAGTACATTTGATTTTATGCCATTTTGCATAATTTTCAGCCAATGGCAGAATATGCGATAATTTGACTAGCCTGGCAAAAGAGTCTATCCGCCCTTTCAGGCGGGCACAGGATACCTGATTGCGGCACCCTTTGCCAAAATCTTTTGAACGATGTCATGCATAGTTGGTGTTTTGCACGAATTTTTTAAGTTTTATATGTAAAGTTGAGGTAAAGCCATGTCGACCCCTGAGAAACGCCCCGTTAGCTTCTTTAGCTTGTTCAACCGCGGGCAGCATTACGCAAAGACCTGGCCTCTCGACAAGCGCCTCGCGCCGGTGTTTATCGAAAACCGCATTATTCGTGCCACCCGCTATGCTATCCGTATCATGCCGCCGATCGCCATTTTTACGCTGTGCTGGCAGATAGCCCTGGGCGGCCAGCTGGGTCCCGCCGTCGCCACCGCGCTGTTTGCCCTGAGCCTGCCGATGCAGGGACTATGGTGGTTGGGTAAGCGTTCGGTGACGCCGCTGCCGCCCTCCATTCTCAACTGGTTTTACGAAGTGCGCGGCAAACTGCAGGAGGCGGGACAGGCGCTGGCGCCGGTCGAAGGCAAGCCCGATTATCAGGCGCTGGCTGACACGCTTAAGCGCGCCTTCAAACAACTGGATAAAACTTTCCTTGATGATTTGTAATTCACTACGGAAAACGCATATAAAAGAAGGCGCATGATTTATGCGCCTTCTTTATTTCACGCCCTACCGTGCTACAGGAGTCACAACATGGAAATGACCAATGCGCAGCGTCTGATTTTATCCAATCAGTACAAAATGATGACGATGCTCGACCCGGACAATGCGGAACGCTACCGTCGTCTGCAAACCATCATTGAGCGTGGGTATGGGCTGCAGATGCGCGAACTGGACCGCGAGTTTGGCCAGCTGACGGAAGAAACCTGCCGTACCGTTATCGATATCATGGAGATGTACCACGCGCTACACGTCTCCTGGACCAACCTGAAAGACGCGGCGGGTATCGACGAGCGTCGGGTTACCTTCCTCGGATTTGATGCCGCCACCGAAGCGCGTTTTCTCGGCTATGTACGCTTTATGGTCAATATTGAAGGCCGCTACAGCCATTTTGACGCTGGCACTCATGGCTTTAACTCGCAGACCCCGATGTGGGAGAAATATCAGCGGATGCTGAGCGTCTGGCACGCCTGTCCGCGCCAGTATCACCTGAGCAGTAATGAAATTAACCAAATTATCAATGCCTGAGGGAGGTGCCCGTGCAGTGTAAAGGTTTCCTGTTCGATTTAGACGGGACGCTGGTGGATTCCTTGCCGGTGGTGGAGCGTTCATGGTGTAAGTGGGGCGATCGTTTCGCCATTGACCATAATGAAATTCTCAGTTTTATTCACGGCAAGCAGGCCATTACCTCTATTCGCCATTTTATGCCGGGTCGTAGCGAGGAGGATATCCAGGCCGAATTCCGCTTCCTCGAGCAGATTGAAGCCACTGATATCGAGGGCATTGTCGCTCTGCCGGGGGCGTTAACCCTGCTGAGTACCCTCAATGAGGCTGGGATCCCATGGGCGATTGTCACTTCCGGCTCGGTGCCGGTTGCCCACGCGCGTCATCGCGCGGCAGGCCTGCCAATGCCGGAGGTCTTCATCACCGCTGAGCAGGTAAAACACGGAAAACCGGCGCCGGACGCCTATCTGCTGGGCGCCGAGCGGCTGGGACTACCGGCCGATCAGTGCGCGGTGGTAGAAGATGCGCCGGCGGGGCTGCTCTCCGGCCTGGCGGCGGGGTGTCGCACCATCGCGGTCAACGTGCCTGCCGATGCCCCTCGACTGGATGAAGCCGACCTCGTGCTGAGCAGCCTGGACGATCTGGTGGTCGAACGTCAGACGGACGGCTATGTTAATGTGCGTCTTAAAGCGTAAACGTATGATTTCGCCCCGCGTTGCCGGGGCTTTTTTATGCCACTATGTCGACTCCCACTTGTGACAAGGAAACGTTGTGAACGGTGAATTGATTTGGGTTTTATCCCTTCTGGCTATCGCGGTTGTGCTGTTTGCTACCGGCAAGGTGCGCATGGATGCTATCGCCCTGATGGTCATTGTCGCCTTCGTCCTCAGCGGCACGCTGACGCTGAATGAAGCCTTTTCCGGGTTCAGCGATCCTAACGTGATCCTGATTGCCGCCCTGTTTATTATCGGTGATGGCCTGGTGCGTACCGGGGTGGCCACCAAGATGGGGGCGTGGCTGGTGAGCGTGGCGGGCAACAGCGAAACCAAGATGCTGGTTTACCTGATGCTCACCGTCGCCGGGCTGGGTGCGTTTATGAGTTCAACCGGGGTGGTCGCCATTTTCATTCCGGTGGTGCTCAGCGTGTCGGCGCGGATGAATACCTCTCCCTCGCGGCTGATGATGCCGCTGAGCTTTGCCGGACTTATCAGCGGGATGATGACTCTGGTCGCAACGCCCCCCAATCTGGTGGTCAACAGTGAACTGCTGCGCGAAGGGCTGCACGGCTTCAGCTTTTTCAGCGTCACGCCGATTGGCCTGGTGGTGCTGATCCTGGGCATCGTCTATATGCTGGCGGTGCGCTTTATGCTGAAGACAGAGAATGGCGAATCCGCGCGCGATGGGCGAAAAAGAAGCACCTTCCGCGATCTGATCCGTGAATATCACCTCACTGGTCGCGCCCGCCGGCTGGCGATCCGTCCTGGTTCGCCGATGATCGGCCAGCGTCTTGATGATTTAAAACTGCGTGAGCGGTACTGTGCCAACGTCATCGGCGTCGAACGCTGGCGGCGGTTCCGTCGGGTGATTGTTAACGTCAACGGGGTATCGGAATTCCGCGCCCGCGACGTCCTGCTGATCGATATGTCCGCCTCCGATGTCGACTTACGCCAGTTCTGTGGTGAGCAGATGCTCGAGCCGATGGTGCTGCGCGGCGAGTATTTTGCCGATCAGGCGCTGGATGTGGGCATGGCGGAGGTGTCGCTGATCCCGGATTCGGAGATGATTGGGAAAACGGTGCGTGAGATAGCGTTCCGCACTCGGTTTGGTCTCAATATCGTCGGCATGAAGCGCGATGGCGAGGCGATGGATGGTTCCGTGGTCGATGAGCCGCTGCAGCTCGGCGATATCCTGCTGGTGGTCGGCAACTGGCGGCAAATTGCCCTGCTGGCGAAGCGTGGGCGGGATTTCGTGGTGCTCAATATGCCGGTTGAAGTGGATGACGCTTCGCCGGCACACAGCCAGGCTCCGCACGCGATTTTCTGTCTGGTGTTGATGGTAGCCCTGATGCTCACTGATGAAATTCCCAACCCGATTGCCGCGATCATCGCCTGCCTGCTGATGGGCAAATTCCGCTGCATCAACGCCGAAAGCGCCTATAAGGCGATCCACTGGCCAAGCATTATTTTGATTGTCGGGATGATGCCGTTTGCCCTGGCGTTGCAGAAAACCGGCGGGGTAGATCTGGTGGTCAAGGGACTGATGGACGTCGCCGGAAGCGAGGGGCCTTATCTGATGCTCGGCTGCCTGTTTGTAATGTGCGCGGCGATAGGCCTGTTCATCTCTAATACCGCGACCGCGGTCCTGATGGCGCCCATAGCCCTGGCAGCGGCGAAGTCGATGGGGGTGTCGCCCTATCCTTTTGCCATGGTGGTGGCGATGGCGGCTTCGGCGGCGTTTATGACTCCGGTTTCCTCGCCGGTCAACACCCTGGTGCTTGGCCCGGGTAAGTATTCCTTCAGCGACTTTGTGAAGATTGGCGTGCCCTTCACCGTACTGGTGATGGTGGTCTGCGTGCTGCTGATCCCGGTACTGTTTCCGTTTTAAGGGTGTCAGGCCGGGTAGGGCGCAACCGCTGCCCGGCCTGAAAAATTACAGTGGCGAATCCTGACTTATTTCATCCAGCGACAGCTGGAAGCTCGGGACAAACACCTGCATAAAGTAATCCATCTCTGCGCTTCGCCGCGACGCCAGCGTCTTTTCCAGACGGCCTTTGGCCAGCAGAAATTCGTTGTTACCCGCAGACAGCTCTTCGAGGCACTTCAGGTAAGCGCAGAGGGCGTCAGCCTGTTTAACGATCGACTGCTCTTCCTCACTGTAGTGATGCTCATCAATCAGCGGCTCGAAAATATCGCGCAGCTCGTCAGGGACCATATCCACCAGCTTTTGCTGAGCAATTTTCTCAATCGCCTTATATTCCTGGGCAATCTGGGAATTGAAATATTTCACCGGGGTAGGGAGGTCGCCAGTTAATACTTCGGAGGCGTCATGGTACATCGCCAGCAGGGCGATACGTTCGGCGTTGACCTGGCCGCCAAATTTGCGGTTTTTAATTGCCGCCAGCGCATGGGCGACCATCGCCACCTGCAGACTGTGTTCGGAGACATTTTCGGTGCGCACGTTGCGCATCAGCGGCCAGCGGTTAATCAGTTTCAGGCGGGAGAGGTGGGCAAAGAAATGACTCTGACTCATAGGAACCCTTAATCAGTGACAACATCGGGTTCCATTGTGCGCAGGGATCGCCGCCGGATGCAAATGCCGGCGGCGTAGCGATTAAAGCTGGTGGTAGCCGGAGAGGAAGCGGCCAAAGCGGGAGATCGCCATCTCCAGGTCGTCTTCACGAGGCAGCGTCACAATGCGCACATGATCCGGCCACGGCCAGTTGAACGCGGTACCCTGCACCAGCAGGACTTTCTCCTGCAACAGGAAGTCGAGCACCATTTTCTGGTCGTCGTGAATATTGAAGCGTTTGGCATCGATTTTCGGGAACATATACAACGCGCCTTTTGGCTTCATGCAGGAGACACCCGGAATATCGTTGATCAGCTCCCAGGCGCGGTTGCGTTGTTCATACAGGCGCCCGCCGGGAATGATGAATTCGCTGATACTCTGGTAGCCGCCCAGCGCCGTCTGGATAGCATGTTGTGCCGGCACGTTGGCGCACAGACGCATCGACGCCAGCATCTCCAGGCCTTCGATATAGCCCTTCGCGTGTTTTTTCGGGCCATTCAGCACCATCCACCCCTGACGGAAGCCGGCAACACGGTAGGTTTTCGACAGTCCGTTGAAGGTCACGGTCAGCAGATCCGGCGCCAGAGCAGCAATCGAGTGATGCTGGGCTTCGTCGTAGAGGATCTTATCGTAGATCTCATCGGCGAAAATAATCAGGTTATGCTGCCGGGCGATCTCGACGATCTCCTGCAGCAGTTCTTTGGAATAGACCGCGCCGGTGGGGTTGTTGGGGTTAATGATCACGATTCCGCGGGTGCGCGGCGTGATTTTTGCGCGGATATCGTCAAGATCCGGGAACCAGTCAGCGGATTCGTCACACAGATAGTGGACCGCTTTGCCACTGGAAAGCGACACCGCCGCCGTCCACAGCGGGTAGTCCGGCGCGGGAACCAGCATCTCATCGCCGCTGTTTAACAGCGCCTGCATCGCCTGCACAATCAGTTCGGACACGCCGTTGCCGATGTAAATATCTTCTACCGTGACATCACGCATTCCCCGGGCCTGGTAATGCTGCATGATGGCTTTGCGCGCCGAGTACAACCCTTTCGAATCGCAGTAACCCTGGGCAGTAGGCAGATTGCGGATGACGTCGACGAGGATCTCGTCAGGGGCCTCGAAGCCGAATGGCGCCGGGTTGCCGATGTTCAGTTTCAGAACTTTATTGCCTTCTTCCTCAAGACGTTTCGCTTCTTTCAGAACCGGGCCACGGATGTCGTAACAGACGTTCTCTAACTTGCTGGATTTTTCGATGGGGGACATGAATCTTGACCTTTTAGCTGTTATCGCCACTCCCTGCCGTGGAAGTCAGCACGGAACAATGTACTCCGCATCCCCGCTGTTTTGAAGGCTTTGCAGGAGAAGATTTTGCTAACGCAGGATTTTAAGCGTAATTGATTTATCTGCCGCTTACGGTTTTAGATTGTATGTTATACCTGTTTATGGTTGTTTTTTTGGTCGTATATGTAGGCAATATGTCGTTTTTGCCATCATTTATCTGGTTTGTTTGTGAGGGGGAGGGGCGAACGAAGAATGTTGGTGGGCTAAAAACCGCTATCCTTAATGCAATATCGGCTCATTTGTAATTTGGATGTTAAATAATATCAATAAAAGACAGCATGCGAGTGCATTATTATTATTTTTGACAGGTAATAATCTGAAGTTTGTTAATTTATATAAAATGTTGAAAAAAATTTAAAATTATCTGAGTTAATCCTTATTTAGGCTTATAAAAAGGACGGGAATCGGTTAGAATATCGCCGTTAATATCAGTGATAGCCGGTAAGCACTCCGGTTGGATTGATACTTAATATATTGTTATTACAGAATTTTATTGTTCATCCTTCCCTGCGTAAACGTGCGGTGGAAGAGAGGCTTTCTCACCGCCACTGGCCGCTTTTCCGGCGCGACGTATGACGCCTGACTGGCCGTGGTAATAAATAACAATGAGAAATACGAACAATATATTACTCCGTGGTTCTGCGCATTTGCCCAGACGAGTACTTTAGCATGTAATAACGTTCGTCCAGTTGTTTATCCGCCATCTGACGGTGAGCACGAGGCTCAGGGAATAGCCGGAAACCTGGCGTAAAGCATCAACAAGGCAGGTCAGCGTTAGCCACCTGTAAGTGAAGAAATATGATTAATACAACACGTCCGATACTCAACCTTGATCTCGATCTGCTGCGCACCTTTGTGGCAGTCGCTGATTTGAACACCTTCGCCGCTGCCGCTGCCGCAGTGTGTCGTACCCAGTCCGCGGTCAGCCAGCAAATGCAACGCCTCGAGCAACTGGTTGGCAAAGAGCTTTTCGCCCGTCACGGGCGTAATAAACTGCTCACTGAGCAGGGGATCCAGCTGCTGGGGTATGCTCGCAAAATCCTGCGCTTTAACGATGAAGCCTGCATGTCGTTAATGTATGGCAGCCTGCAGGGGGGACTGACCATCGGTGCCTCGGAAGAAACGGCTGATACCATCCTGCCGTTTTTGTTAAACCGCATCGGCTGCTTCTATCCCAGAATGACGCTGGAGATCAAAGTCCATCCTCATGCCGCAATTATGACGATGCTGGCCGAGGGGCTGATTGATCTGGCGTTGACCACCCATCAGACTCCCGGCTTTACCTCTTTCACCCTGAGAACGTCACCGACCCTCTGGTACTGTGCGGCGGAATATGTGCTGGCGAAGGGGGAGTCTATTCCCCTGATCCTGCTCGAAGAGCCAGGTCCATTCCGCCAGGATATTATTGCCGCGCTGGAGGCTGCCCGCGTCTCGTGGCATCTGGCCCATGGCGCTTCGTCTCTCTCCGGGGTGAAAGCGGCGGTTAAAGCCGGGCTGGGCGTCACCGCGCGACCCGTCGAAATGATGAGCCCCGATTTGCGCGTGGCTGGCATCAGCGATGGATTGCCGGGCCTGCCGGATACCCGGTATGTGGTCAGTTGCAATCCACAGACAGCGAGCGAGCTGCCGCAGGTGATTTTTCAGTCGCTGAGTCAGGAGAGCGACCCCTGGCGAACGGGGCCGGCACTTACCCCGGAAGAGGGAGATAACACCTTCATTTTGTGAGGGCAATTTTGCTAACAAAGATCACAAAAACTGGTAACAGAATGTAAGTGGGCAAAAAGAGCCTCAGGGGAGGGTTTCCCGCCTGGTGGCTCTTTTTTTTGCACTATTATTGATGTTTTGAATGTTTTTTTTATTTCTTTCCTGAAAAATCAGCGTATTGGCGTGACCGAGCGCTCACCTTGTCGACTTTTCCCTGCACTTTCAACACTTCCTGCTAATGTTAAAAAACCGGACGGATTGTTGCCGATTTCCTGGGGTAATTAACAAAACCGTGTCACAGATCAAGAAAATACCCCTCTTTGGGGGGAGGAATCGAGGCTAAATCCTGTCAAAATAGAAGGGATTTTTGATTTACGACGGAAACGGACACGATTCAACAACACTAAAACAGAACAGTATGCAAGGTTATTTCGCATAAAAGGGCATTTAATGTTAATGAAAAGATTCCAATGTAAATTAATGTTATGAAAACTTTTGTTAAAGTTGACAAAAGGTTAAAGAAAGGGGTAAAAAGCCACGGCATCTGGGCTTCTCATATCAACCAGGGACGCTTTTTTGCACGGTTTTTTTTACTCCTCCCGTGAAACGCTGTGGCGTTCATCTGCCAGTAAGAGCAGAGGGTTTTGGCGCTACACTTTTTTGGTTAAGCAATGCGTATGTCAACATCCACTGAAGTCATCGCTCATCATTGGGCATTCGCTATATTTCTCATCATCGCTATCGGCCTGTGCTGCCTCATGCTCGTCGGCGGCTGGTACCTTGGCGGTCGCGCGCGCGCGCGTAGCAAAAACACGCCGTTTGAATCGGGGATCGACTCCGTTGGTTCGGCCCGCTTACGTCTTTCTGCGAAGTTTTATCTGGTTGCCATGTTCTTCGTTATCTTCGACGTGGAAGCCCTGTATCTCTACGCATGGTCGACTTCTATCCGCGAGAGCGGCTGGGTCGGCTTTGTGGAAGCCGCAATTTTCATTTTAGTGCTACTGGCTGGTCTGGTTTATCTCGTTCGCATCGGCGCACTGGACTGGACGCCTGCGCGTTCCCGTCGCACGCTGGTTAATCCGGAAACAGACAGTCCCACTAACCGTCATATGCAGTAAAAGCGAGGCAATAAGATGGATTATACGCTCACCCGCATAGATCCTAACGGTGAGAACGACCGTTACCCCCTGCAGAAACAGGAGATCGTCACCGACCCCCTGGAGCAGGAAGTCAACAAAAGCGTGTATATGGGGAAACTCGAGCACGCGCTGCATGACATGGTGAACTGGGGCCGTAAGAACTCAATTTGGCCGTATAACTTCGGCCTTTCTTGCTGTTATGTGGAAATGGTGACGTCATTCACTGCGGTGCATGACGTTGCGCGTTTTGGGGCAGAAGTTCTGCGCGCCTCTCCGCGTCAGGCGGACCTGATGGTGGTCGCTGGAACCTGCTTTACCAAAATGGCGCCGGTTATTCAGCGTCTCTACGATCAGATGCTGGAGCCGAAGTGGGTGATCTCCATGGGCGCCTGCGCTAACTCCGGCGGCATGTACGACATCTATTCTGTCGTCCAGGGCGTGGATAAATTCATTCCGGTCGATGTGTACATCCCGGGCTGCCCGCCGCGTCCGGAGGCCTATATGCAGGCGCTGATGCTGCTGCAGGAGTCCATTGGTAAAGAACGTCGTCCGCTCTCATGGGTGGTTGGCGATCAGGGCGTTTATCGCGCCAATATGCAGTCGGAACGCGAGCGTAAACGCGGCGAACGTATTGCAGTGACCAATCTGCGGACGCCGGACGAGATTTAATTTGCGCCTGCGGGCGGGAGTACCACTTCGCAAATCAATCTACAACAACGCGAAGTCTCGCCCGGCAGTCACCACGGACCTTTTGCAATGGTGAACAATATGACCGATTTAACCGCGCATGACGCCGCACCAGCCTGGCAAACCCGCGATCACCTCGATGACCCGGTGATCGGCGAACTGCGCAACCGCTTTGGGCCGGATGCCTTTACCGTTCAGCCAACCCGCACCGGCGTACCAGTGGTGTGGGTGAAGCGTGAGCAACTGCTTGAGGTGGGTGATTTCCTGAAGAAATTGCCGAAGCCTTACGTGATGCTGTTTGACCTGCACGGCATGGACGAACGTCTGCGCACGCACCGCGATGGCCTGCCCGCCGCGGATTTTTCCGTTTTCTATCATCTGATTTCTATCGACCGCAACCGCGACATCATGCTCAAGGTGGCGCTGTCTGAAAACGATCTGCATCTGCCGACTTTCACCAAACTGTTCCCCAACGCCAACTGGTATGAGCGTGAAACCTGGGAAATGTTTGGCATGACCTTCGATGGCCACCCGAATCTGCGCCGCATCATGATGCCGCCGACCTGGGAAGGCCACCCGCTGCGTAAAGACTATCCGGCGCGCGCTACCGAATTCGATCCGTTTGAGCTGACCAAAGCCAAGCAGGATCTGGAGATGGAAGCGTTGACCTTCAAACCGGAAGAGTGGGGCATGAAGCGCAGCACCGACAACGAGGACTTCATGTTCCTCAACCTCGGTCCGAACCACCCGTCTGCCCACGGTGCATTCCGTATTATTCTGCAGCTGGATGGCGAAGAGATCGTCGACTGCGTGCCGGACATCGGTTATCACCATCGCGGTGCGGAGAAGATGGGCGAACGCCAGTCCTGGCACAGCTACATCCCGTATACCGACCGTATCGAATATCTCGGCGGTTGCGTCAACGAGATGCCGTACGTGCTGGCGGTGGAAAAACTGGCCGGGATCACCGTGCCGGATCGCGTCAACGTGATCCGCGTGATGTTGTCCGAACTGTTCCGCATCAACAGCCACCTGCTGTATATCTCGACCTTTATTCAGGACGTCGGCGCGATGACGCCAGTCTTCTTCGCCTTTACCGACCGGCAGAAAATCTACGATCTGGTGGAAGCGATCACCGGTTTCCGTATGCACCCGGCGTGGTTCCGCATCGGCGGCGTTGCCCACGATCTTCCGCGCGGCTGGGATCGCCTGCTGCGGGAATTCCTCGAGTGGATGCCGAAGCGTCTGGATTCTTACGAGAAAGCCGCGCTGCGCAATACCATTCTGATTGGCCGTTCCAAAGGCGTTGCCGCTTACACCGCCAAAGAGGCGCTGGAGTGGGGCACCACCGGCGCAGGCCTGCGCGCCACCGGTATCGGCTTCGACGTGCGTAAATGGCGTCCTTATTCTGGTTACGAAAACTTCGACTTCGAAGTCCCGACCGGCGGTGGCGTTTCTGACTGCTACACCCGTGTGATGCTGAAAGTCGAAGAGCTGCGCCAGAGCCTGCGCATTCTTCAGCAGTGCCTCGATAACATGCCGGAAGGCCCGTTCAAAGCGGATCATCCGCTGACCACGCCGCCGCCGAAAGAGCGCACGCTGCAGCATATCGAAACCCTGATCACCCACTTCCTGCAGGTATCGTGGGGCCCGGTGATGCCGGCCAATGAATCCTTCCAGATGATTGAGGCGACCAAAGGGATTAACAGTTACTACCTGACCAGCGACGGCAGCACCATGAGCTACCGTACCCGCGTGCGTACGCCGAGCTTTGCGCATCTGCAGCAGATCCCGTCGGCGATCCGCGGCAGCCTGGTATCCGACCTGATCGTTTATCTGGGTAGTATCGATTTTGTTATGTCAGACGTGGACCGCTAATTATGCACGAGAATCAACAACCACAAACCGAGGCTTTTGAGCTGAGTGCGGCTGAGCGTGAGGCTATTGAGCACGAGAAGCACCACTACGAAGACCCGCGTGCGGCGTCCATCGAAGCGCTGAAAATTGTCCAAAAACAGCGCGGCTGGGTGCCGGATGGCGCGATCTATGCGATCGCCGATGTGCTGGGGATCCCGGCCAGCGACGTCGAAGGCGTGGCAACATTTTACAGCCAGATTTTCCGCCAGCCGGTTGGCCGGCACGTGATCCGCTACTGCGATAGCGTGGTGTGCCACATTACCGGCTATCAGGGTATTCAGGCTGCGATTGAGAAGAAGCTCAATATCAAGCCAGGGCAGACCACCTTCGATGGCCGCTTCACGCTGCTGCCGACCTGCTGCCTGGGCAACTGCGACAAGGGACCGACCATGATGATTGATGAGGACACTCACAGTCATCTGACGCCGGAGGCAATTCCTGACCTGCTGGAGCAGTACAAATGAAAACCGTAATTCGTACTGCGGAAACGCATCCGCTCACCTGGCGTCTGCGCGACGACAAGCAGCCGGTATGGCTGGACGAGTATCGCAGCAAAAACGGTTACGAAGGGGCACGTAAAGCCCTGACCGGGATGGCGCCGGATGAAATCGTTAATGCGGTAAAAGACGCTGGCCTGAAAGGGCGCGGCGGTGCGGGCTTCTCCACGGGTCTGAAGTGGAGCCTGATGCCGAAAGACGAATCCATGAACATCCGTTACCTGCTGTGTAACGCCGATGAAATGGAGCCGGGCACCTATAAAGACCGTCTGCTGATGGAGCAACTGCCGCACCTGCTGGTGGAAGGCATGCTGATCTCCGCGTTTGCGCTGAAAGCGTACCGCGGCTACATCTTCCTGCGCGGCGAATATATCGAAGCGGCACAGCATCTGCGTCGCGCGATTGCCGAAGCCACCGAAGCGGGCCTGTTGGGGAAAAACATCCTTGGCACCGGGTTTGACTTCGAACTGTTCGTGCACACCGGGGCAGGGCGCTATATCTGCGGTGAAGAGACGGCGCTGATCAACTCCCTGGAAGGTCGCCGTGCTAACCCGCGCTCCAAGCCGCCGTTCCCGGCGAGCTCCGGCGTGTGGGGCAAGCCGACCTGCGTCAACAACGTGGAAACCCTGTGCAACGTGCCGGCGATCCTCGCCAACGGCGTCGAGTGGTACCAGAACATTTCCACCAGCAAAGATGCTGGCACCAAGCTGATGGGCTTCTCCGGCCGGGTGAAGAATCCGGGCGTCTGGGAGCTGCCGTTCGGCACTACCGCGCGTGAGATCCTCGAAGATTACGCCGGCGGCATGCGCGATGGCCTGAAGTTTAAAGCCTGGCAGCCGGGTGGGGCAGGGACCGACTTCCTGACCGAAGCGCACCTCGATCTGCCGATGGAGTTCGAAAGCATTGGTAAAGCGGGCAGCCGTCTGGGCACCTCGCTGGCGATGGCCGTTGACCACGAGATCAACATGGTCTCGCTGGTGCGCAACCTTGAAGAGTTCTTTGCCCGCGAGTCCTGCGGCTGGTGTACGCCGTGCCGTGATGGACTGCCGTGGAGCGTGAAGATCCTGCGCGCCCTGGAGCGCGGCGAAGGCCAGCCTGGCGATATCGAAACGCTTGAGCAACTCTGTCGATTCCTGGGCCCGGGTAAAACCTTCTGCGCACACGCGCCGGGTGCGGTCGAACCGCTGCAGAGCGCGATCAAGTATTTCCGCGAAGAATTCGAGGCTGGCATTAAGCAGCAGTTTAGCAATACCCATGCAATTAACGGTATTCAGCCGAACCTGCTTAAGACGCGCTGGTAATCTAAAGGTTTTTTATTTTTGGAAGCACGCAAATGGCTACGATTCATGTAGACGGCAAAGAATACGAGGTCAACGGGGCGGACAACCTGCTAGAGGCTTGTCTCTCTCTTGGTCTTGATATTCCCTACTTTTGCTGGCACCCGGCGCTAGGGAGCGTTGGTGCTTGCCGCCAGTGTGCGGTGAAGCAATATCAGAACGCGGAAGACACGCGTGGTCGCCTGGTGATGTCCTGTATGACTCCGGCATCCGACGGCACCTTTATTTCTATTGACGACGGCGAAGCGAAGCAGTTCCGCGAAAGCGTGGTGGAGTGGTTGATGACTAACCACCCGCACGACTGCCCGGTCTGTGAAGAAGGGGGCAACTGCCACCTGCAGGATATGACGGTGATGACCGGCCATAGCTTCCGCCGCTATCGTTTCACCAAGCGTACCCACCGCAACCAGGATCTGGGGCCGTTTATTTCGCACGAAATGAACCGCTGCATCGCCTGTTACCGCTGCGTGCGCTACTACAAAGATTATGCCGACGGCACCGATCTGGGCGTCTATGGCGCGCATGACAACGTCTACTTCGGCCGCCCGGAAGATGGCACCCTGGAAAGCGAGTTCTCCGGCAACCTGGTGGAAGTCTGCCCGACCGGCGTCTTCACCGACAAAACGCACTCCGAGCGCTATAACCGTAAGTGGGACATGCAGTTTGCGCCGAGCATCTGCCAGCAGTGTTCCATCGGCTGCAACATTAGCCCGGGCGAACGCTATGGTGAACTGCGTCGTATTGAAAACCGCTATAACGGTACCGTGAACCGCTACTTCCTCTGCGACCGCGGTCGTTTCGGCTATGGCTACGTGAACCTGAAAGACCGTCCGCGTCAGCCGGTTCAGCGCCGCGGCGACGATCTGATTGCCCTCAACGCCGAGCAGGCGATGCAGGGGGCGGCGGATATTCTGCGCCAGTCGAAGAAAGTGATCGGTATCGGCTCCCCGCGCGCCAGCATCGAAAGCAACTTCGCGCTGCGCGAGCTGGTGGGCGCCGACAACTTCTATACCGGCATCGCCAAAGGCGAACAAGCGCGCCTGCAGATGATGCTGAAAGTGCTGCGTGAAGGCGGGATCCATACCCCAAGCCTGCGCGATATCGAATCCTACGATGCGGTACTGGTGCTGGGCGAAGACATTACCCAGACCGGCGCGCGCGTGGCCCTGGCAGTCCGCCAGGCGGTGAAAGGGAAAGCACGCGAAATGGCAGCGGCGCAGAAAGTAGCCGACTGGCAGATCGCCGCGATCCTCAACATCGGGCAGCGCGCCAAGCACCCATTATTCGTCACCAACATCGATGACACCCGCCTGGATGACATTGCCGCGTGGACCTACCGCGCGCCGGTGGAAGATCAGGCGCGTCTGGGCTTCGCTATCGCCCATGCGCTGGACGACAGCGCGCCGGCAGTTGATGGCCTGAGCCAGGACCTGAAGGGTAAGGTTGACGTGATTGTCCAGGCGCTGGCCGGGGCGAAAAAACCACTGATTATTTCCGGAACCAACGCCGGCAGCATGGAGATCATCCAGGCCGCCGCTAACGTCGCAAAAGCCCTGAAAGGCCGCGGCGCCGACGTCGGCGTGACCATGGTCGCCCGCGCGGTGAACAGCGTCGGTCTGGGCATGATCGGCGGCGGCTCGCTTGAAGAGGCGCTGGACGAACTGGAAAGCGGCGCCGCCGACGCGGTTATCGTGCTGGAAAACGACCTTCACCGTCATGCTTCCGCCGCGCGCGTTGACGCTGCGCTGGCGAAAGCCCCGCTGGTGATGGTGGTTGACCATCAGCGCACCGCGATTATGGACAAAGCGCACCTGGTGCTCTCTGCTGCAAGCTTTGCGGAAAGCGACGGGACCGTGGTGAACAACGAAGGCCGCGCTCAGCGTTTCTTCCAGGTCTACGACCCGGCTTACTACGACGCGAAAACCGTGATGCTGGAGAGCTGGCGCTGGCTGCATTCGCTGCACAGCACCGTCAACAACCGTCAGGTTGACTGGACGCAGCTGGACCATGTCATCGATGCGGCGATTACCGCACTGCCGCAGCTGGCAGGCATTAAAGATGCCGCGCCGGATGCGACCTTCCGCATTCGCGGCCAGAAGCTGGCGCGTGAACCGCACCGCTACAGCGGCCGTACGGCGATGCGCGCCAACATCAGCGTGCATGAGCCGCGTCAGCCGCAGGATAAAGACACGATGTTCGCCTTCTCAATGGAAGGGAACAACCAGCCGTCCGCACCGCGTTCGCAGATCCCGTTCGCCTGGGCGCCGGGCTGGAACTCCCCGCAGGCATGGAACAAGTTCCAGGATGAAGTGGGCGGGAAACTGCGCCACGGCGATCCGGGCGTTCGACTGTTTGAAGCGTCCGCCAACGGGCTGGAGTACTTCACCGCGGTGCCGGCCAGCTTCCAGGCGGAAGAGGGCAAATGGCGTATCGCGCCGTACTACCATCTGTTTGGCAGCGATGAGCTGTCTCAGCGCGCGCCGGTGTTCGAGAGCCGAATGCCTGAGCCGTACATTAAGCTGAACCCGGTGGATGCCGCGAAGCTGGGCGTTAACGCGGGGGCAACGCTCTCCTTTAGCGTGGAAGGCCAGACCCTGCGTCTGCCGCTGGTTATCTCTGAAGGGCTGACCGCAGGACAGGTTGGCTTACCGATGGGGATGCCTGGCATTGCGCCGGTGCTGACCGGATCGCGTATTGATTCACTGCAGGAGGCGAAAGCATGAGCTGGTTAACGCCGGATCTTATCGACATTCTGTTAAGCATCCTGAAGGCCGTGGTCATTCTGCTGGTGGTCGTCACCTGTGGCGCGTTCATGAGCTTCGGCGAGCGTCGTCTGCTCGGTCTGTTCCAGAACCGCTACGGACCTAACCGCGTCGGCTGGGGCGGTTCGCTGCAGCTGGTCGCCGACATGATCAAGATGTTCTTCAAAGAGGACTGGATCCCGCGCTTCTCCGATCGCGTGATCTTTACTCTGGCGCCGGTTATAGCCTTTACCTCGCTGCTGCTGGCCTTTGCTATCGTGCCGGTCAGCCCGACGTGGGTGGTGGCTGACCTGAACATCGGCATCCTGTTCTTCCTGATGATGGCAGGCCTGGCGGTCTATGCGGTGCTGTTCGCCGGCTGGTCGAGCAACAACAAATACTCGCTGCTGGGGGCAATGCGTGCTTCCGCGCAGACCCTGAGCTACGAAGTGTTTCTCGGTCTGTCCCTGATGGGCGTGGTGGCGCAGGCGGGGTCATTCAATATGACCGATATCGTCAACAACCAGGCGCATCTGTGGAACGTCATCCCGCAGTTCTTCGGCTTCGTGACTTTCGCCATCGCTGGCGTGGCGGTGTGTCACCGTCACCCGTTCGATCAGCCGGAAGCGGAGCAGGAACTGGCTGATGGTTACCACATTGAATATTCCGGCATGAAATTCGGTCTGTTCTTCGTGGGTGAATACATCGGTATCGTCACCGTTTCAGCGCTGATCGTCACGCTGTTCTTCGGCGGCTGGAATGGCCCGTGGTTACCTCCTTTCATCTGGTTCGCGCTGAAAACCGCGTTCTTCATGATGATGTTCATTTTGATCCGCGCATCATTACCGCGTCCGCGCTATGACCAGGTAATGTCCTTTGGCTGGAAGGTATGCCTGCCGTTAACGCTGGTCAACTTGTTGGTAACGGCGGCTGTCATTCTCTGGCAGGCGCAATAAGGGGTGAATTGAACATGACCTTAAAAGAATTATTGGTGGGGTTCGGCACCCAGGTCCGTAGTATCTGGATGATTGGCCTGCATGCCTTCGCCAAACGTGAAACCCGGATGTATCCGGAAGAGCCGGTCTATCTGCCGCCGCGCTATCGCGGACGCATCGTGCTCACCCGCGATCCGGACGGTGCAGAGCGCTGCGTTGCCTGTAACCTGTGTGCGGTAGCCTGCCCGGTGGGCTGTATCTCGCTGCAGAAAGCAGAGACCAAAGACGGCCGCTGGTACCCTGAGTTCTTCCGCATCAACTTCTCACGCTGCATTTTCTGCGGCCTGTGCGAAGAAGCGTGCCCGACCACGGCGATCCAGTTGACCCCGGACTTCGAGCTGGGTGAATACAAGCGTCAGGATCTGGTGTACGAAAAAGAGGATCTGCTGATTTCCGGTCCGGGCAAATACCCGGAATATAACTTCTACCGGATGGCGGGTATGGCAATCGACGGCAAAGATAAAGGTGAAGCGGAAAACGAAGCTAAGCCAATCGACGTCAAGAGCCTGTTACCGTAAGGAGAGGGCAATGGAATTCGCTTTTTATATCTGTGGCCTGATAGCCATCCTCGCAACCTTGCGGGTCGTCACCCACACCAATCCGGTGCATGCGCTGCTGTACCTGATTATTTCGCTGCTGGCGATTGCCGGGGTGTTCTTTTCGCTGGGCGCTTACTTTGCTGGTGCGCTGGAAATCATCGTCTACGCCGGGGCCATTATGGTGCTGTTCGTCTTTGTGGTGATGATGCTCAACCTGGGCGGCAGCGAGATCGAACAGGAACGCAAATGGCTGCAGCCGGGGATCTGGATTGGCCCGGCCATCCTTTCCGCAGTGCTGCTGGTGGTTATCGTTTACGCCATCCTGGGTATTAACGACCAGGGTATCGACGGCGCGGCGATCAACGCCAAAGAAGTGGGTATTGCGCTGTTTGGGCCGTACGTCCTGGCGGTGGAGCTGGCCTCCATGCTGCTGCTGGCGGGCCTGGTGGTCGCCTTCCACATCGGCCGCGAAGAGCGTGCCGGCGAGGTGCTGAGCAACCGCGTGAACGACAGCGACAAAAGAAAAACGGAGGAACACGCATGATCCCCTTAACACATGGACTGATCCTCGCGGCCATCCTGTTTGTGCTTGGTCTGACGGGGCTGGTGATCCGCCGCAATCTGCTGTTTATGTTGATTAGCCTGGAAATCATGATTAACGCCGCCGCGCTGGCTTTTGTGGTAGCGGGTAGCTACTGGGGCCAGGCAGATGGTCAGATAATGTATATCCTCGCCATCAGCCTCGCGGCTGCGGAAGCGAGTATCGGCCTGGCGCTGCTGCTGCAGCTCCATCGTCGCCGCCAGAACCTGAACATCGATTCAGTAAGTGAGTTGCGTGGATGAACATGCTTGCCTTAACCATTCTTTTGCCATTGATTGGCTTTGTGCTGCTGGCCTTCTCCCGCGGACGCTGGTCGGAAAACCTTTCCGCCACCGTTGGCATGGGGTCGGTAGGCCTGGCGGCGCTGGTCACCGCGTACGTCGGCGTCGACTTTTTCGCTAACGGCAAACAAGCGGTCAGCGTACCGCTGTGGAACTGGATGTCGGTCGGTGATTTTAACATCGGCTTCAACCTGGTGCTGGATGGCCTGTCCTTGACCATGCTTTCCGTGGTTACCGGCGTCGGCTTCCTGATCCACATGTTCGCCTCCTGGTACATGCGCGGCGAAGAGGGCTACTCTCGCTTTTTCGCCTACACCAACCTGTTTATCGCCAGCATGGTCGTTCTGGTACTGGCCGATAACCTGCTGTTGATGTACCTCGGCTGGGAAGGTGTGGGCCTCTGTTCTTACCTGCTGATCGGTTTCTACTACACCGATCCGAAGAACAATGCCGCAGCGATGAAAGCGTTCGTGGTCACCCGCGTCGGCGATGTGTTCCTCGCCTTCGCGCTGTTCATTCTTTATAACGAACTGGGCACCCTGAACTTCCGTGAAATGGTAGAGCTGGCGCCGCAGCACTTCGCTAACGGCAGCACCACGCTGCAGTGGGCGACGCTGATGCTGCTCGGTGGCGCGGTCGGTAAATCCGCTCAGCTGCCGCTGCAAACGTGGCTTGCCGATGCGATGGCTGGCCCGACGCCGGTCTCCGCGCTGATCCACGCCGCCACCATGGTGACCGCGGGCGTGTACCTGATTGCCCGTACCCACGGCCTGTTCCTGATGACGCCGGAAGTGCTGCATCTGGTGGGTATCGTTGGTGCGGTAACGCTGGTGCTGGCGGGCTTCGCCGCGCTGGTGCAGACCGACATCAAACGTGTGCTGGCTTACTCGACCATGAGTCAGATTGGCTACATGTTCCTCGCGCTGGGCGTACAGGCATGGGATGCGGCGATTTTCCACCTGATGACCCACGCGTTCTTTAAAGCGCTGCTGTTCCTGTCGTCTGGCTCGGTCATTCTGGCCTGCCATCACGAACAGAACATCTTCAAGATGGGCGGCCTGCGCAAATCTATTCCGCTGGTGTATGTCTGCTTCCTGGTGGGGGGCGCGGCGCTGTCCGCTCTGCCGCTTATCACCGCAGGCTTCTTCAGTAAGGATGAGATTCTGGCAGGCGCGATGGCCAACGGCCATATCAATCTGATGGTGGCGGGGCTGGTCGGCGCCTTTATGACCTCGCTGTACACCTTCCGTATGATTTTCATCGTGTTCCACGGTAAAGAGCAAATTCACGCGCACGCAGGGAAGGGGATTACCCATCATCTGCCGCTGATCGTGCTGCTGGTGCTGTCTACCTTTGTTGGCGCGCTGATTGTGCCGCCGCTGGAGGGCGTATTGCCGCAGACCACTGAGCTTGCGCACGGTAGTGTCATGACGCTGGAAATTGCCTCCGGGATTATCGCGATTGCCGGCATCCTGATCGCCGCATGGCTGTGGCTGGGCAAACGTACGCTGGTGACCTCCATCGCCAACAGCGCGCCTGGCCGCTTCTTCGGTACCTGGTGGTTCCATGCCTGGGGTTTCGACTGGTTATACGACAAGGTGTTCGTGAAACCTTTCTTAGGGATTGCCTGGCTGCTGAAGAGCGATCCGCTGAACTCGTTGATGAATATCCCAGCGATTCTGTCCCGTTTCGCAGGCAAAGGTCTGCTGGTGAGCGAGAACGGCTATCTGCGCTGGTATGTGGCTTCAATGAGCATTGGCGCGGTGGTGGTGCTGGCTCTGCTGATGGTACTGCGTTGATTTGAGCGCGCGGTTTTGCCCGGTGGCGCTTCGCTTACCGGGCCTACGAAACCGTAGGTCGGGTAAGCGAAGCGCCACCCGACACAACAAACCGCACTCAAACGTGAATGTAGTCGAATTCGTTGAAAATCGGTCCTGAACGGGACTTTAACAAGGAATAAAAATCGCCATGTTATTACCCTGGCTAATATTAATCCCCTTCATCGGCGGCTTCCTGTGCTGGCAGACTGAACGCTTTGGCGTGAAAATGCCGCGCTGGATTGCGCTGATTACCATGGGACTGACGCTGGTGCTTGGCCTGCAGCTGTGGATGCAGGGCGGCTATTCTCTGACGCAATCCGCGGGTATTCCGCAATGGCAGTCGGAATTCGTGCTGCCGTGGATCCCACGCTTCGGCATTAGTATCCATCTGGCGATTGACGGTCTGTCGCTGCTGATGGTGGTGCTGACCGGCCTGCTCGGCGTGTTGGCGGTGCTCTGTTCCTGGCGCGAAATCGAAAAGTACCAGGGCTTCTTCCACCTCAACCTGATGTGGATCCTGGGCGGCGTCATCGGCGTATTCCTCGCCATCGATATGTTCCTGTTCTTCTTCTTCTGGGAAATGATGTTGGTGCCGATGTACTTCCTGATCGCGCTGTGGGGCCACAAAGCCTCTGACGGTAAAACGCGTATCACGGCGGCCACCAAATTCTTCATCTATACCCAGGCGAGCGGTCTGGTGATGCTGATCGCCATTCTGGCGCTGGCCTTCGTCCACTTCAACGCCACCGGCGTGTGGACCTTCAACTATGAAGATCTGCTGAAAACGCCGATGTCCCACGGCGTGGAATACCTGCTGATGCTGGGCTTCTTCATCGCCTTCGCGGTGAAAATGCCGGTGGTACCGCTGCACGGCTGGCTGCCGGACGCCCACTCCCAGGCGCCGACCGCCGGTTCCGTCGACCTCGCGGGCATCTTGCTGAAAACCGCGGCCTACGGTCTGCTGCGCTTTGCGCTGCCGCTGTTCCCGAACGCCTCCGCCGAATTTGCGCCCATCGCCATGTGGCTGGGCGTGATCGGTATCTTCTACGGCGCGTGGATGGCCTTCGCCCAGACCGATATCAAACGTCTGATCGCTTATACCTCCGTTTCCCACATGGGCTTCGTGCTGATTGCTATCTACACCGGTAGCCAGCTGGCTTATCAGGGGGCGGTGATTCAGATGATCGCTCACGGTCTGTCCGCGGCGGGTCTGTTTATTCTGTGCGGCCAGCTGTACGAACGTCTGCACACCCGCGATATGCGTCAGATGGGCGGTTTGTGGAGCAAAATTAAATGGCTGCCGGCAATGTCAATGTTCTTCGCCGTCGCCACCCTGGGGATGCCGGGCACCGGTAACTTTGTCGGCGAATTTATGATCCTGTTCGGCAGCTATAAAGTGGTGCCGGTGATCACGGTTATCTCGACCTTTGGTCTGGTATTCGCTTCCGTTTACTCGCTGTCGATGCTGCATCGCGCTTACTTCGGTAAAGCGAAAAGCGAAATCGCGGCGAAAGAACTGCCGGGGATGTCCCTGCGTGAATTGTCTATCATCCTGCTGCTGGTGGTGCTGCTGGTGCTGTTGGGCTTCTTCCCGCAGCCGATCCTCGACACCTCGCATGCTGCGATGAGCAACATTCAGCAGTGGTTTGTTAATTCTGTTTCTACTACAAGGCCGTAATTCGCCATGACAATAACTCCACAACAACTGATCGCACTGCTACCGCTGCTGATCGTCGGCTTGACGGTGGTGGTTGTGATGCTCTCCATTGCGTGGCGACGCAATCATTTTCTCAATGCCACGCTGTCGGTTCTCGGGCTTAACGCTGCGCTGGTCTCGCTCTGGTTCGTCGGCCAGAATGGGGCGATGGACGTCACACCGATGATCCGCGTTGACGGCTACGCCATGCTCTACACCGGGCTGGTGCTGCTGGCGAGCCTCGCGACCTGTACTTTCGCCTACCCGTGGCTTGAGGGTTACAAGGACAACAAAGAAGAGTTCTACCTGCTGGTGCTGATCGCCGCGCTGGGCGGCATTCTGCTGGCCGGTGCGAATCATCTGGCGGCGCTGTTCCTCGGTATCGAATTGATTTCGCTGCCGTTGTTCGGCCTGGTCGGCTACGCCTTCCGCCAGAAACGTTCGCTGGAAGCGAGCATCAAATACACCATCCTCTCCGCGGCAGCCTCGTCTTTCCTGCTGTTCGGTATGGCGCTGGTGTACGCGAATTCCGGCAACCTGTCCTTCCTCGCACTGGGTAAAAGCCTGGCGGACAATACGCTGCACGAGCCGCTGCTGCTGGCGGGCCTCGGTCTGATGATTGTCGGTCTTGGCTTTAAACTGTCGCTGGTGCCGTTCCACCTGTGGACGCCGGACGTTTACCAGGGCGCGCCTGCGCCGGTATCCACCTTCCTGGCGACCGCCAGCAAGATTGCTATCTTCGGCGTGGTGATGCGTCTGTTCCTGTACATGCCGGTGGGCAACAGCGAAGCGGTACGCGTGGTGCTGGGGCTTATCGCCTTCGCCTCTATCATCTTCGGTAACCTGATGGCGCTGAGCCAGACTAACATTAAGCGTCTGCTTGGTTACTCTTCCATCTCCCACCTCGGTTATCTGCTGGTGGCGCTGATCGCCCTGCAGAGCGGCGAAATGTCGATGGAAGCCGTGGGCGTTTACCTGGCCGGTTACCTGTTCAGCAGCCTCGGCGCGTTCGGCGTGGTCAGCCTGATGTCCAGCCCGTACCGCGGCCCGGATGCGGATTCGCTGTTCTCCTACCGCGGTCTGTTCTGGCACCGTCCGATTCTGTCCGCGGTCATGACGGTGATGATGCTTTCCCTCGCCGGTATCCCGATGACCCTCGGCTTTATCGGTAAGTTCTACGTGCTGGCTGTCGGTGTGCATGCGCACCTGTGGTGGCTGGTTGCCGCGGTGGTTGTCGGCTCGGCGATTGGTCTCTACTACTACCTGCGCGTGGCGGTGAGTCTGTACCTGAGCGCACCGGAGCAACTGAACCGCGATGCGCCGTCGAACTGGCAGTACAGCGCTGGCGGTATTGTGGTGCTGATCTCTGCCCTGCTGGTGCTGGTGCTCGGTATCTGGCCGCAGCCGCTGATTAGCATCGTGCAGCTGGCGACGCCGCTGATGTAAGTTGGGTGACAAACCAAAAAACCGCCGAGATGGCGGTTTTTTTATGCCCGAGTTTTATTCCACCTTATAGACCATAAAGTCTTCCGCCAGTAGCGTATTAGCGAAAATCTCCCGGCATTCCGCCAGCATACGCAGGCAGCCTTCGGCATCGTAGCGCGAGCTAAAGTGGGTGGCGATTAGCGTGCCGACCCCCGCTTCTTTGGCAAGTGCCGCGGTCTGCTGGCTTGAGGAGTGGCCGCGGCTATTGGCTTTCTCCGCCATCGCCTGCTCAAGGGTGGTTTCGTGGACCATCACATCCGCCCCGCGAGCCATCTCCAGCGCCTCAGGGCAGGGGGCGGTATCGCCAAAAATCGCCAGTGTTTTACCCCGCGTCGACGGCCCCAGATAGCGGCTGCCATCAATGACCCGACCATCCTCCAGCTCAACGCGCTGACCAAGCTTGAGTTGATGGAACAGCGGCCCCGGGCGCACGCCATCGGCAATCAGCTGGGCGGCGTCGAGCGTGCCAGGCTTGTCATGCTGCTCAATGCGATAGCCGTAGCACTCCACCGGATGGCTTAGCGGGAATGCGGTCACCCGATAGCCCTCTTCGTCGAACACCAGTCCGGGGCCGACTTCGATGATGGTGAGCGGATAATCGGTCCACGAACCGCTCAGACGCAGCGCGGTCTCAACAAACTCTTTGAGCCCTTTTGGCCCGTAGAGGGTGAGGGGCAGAGAGTTCCCCTGCATCGAGCGGCTGCACAACAGGCCGGGCAGGCCGAACAGGTGGTCGCCGTGCAGATGAGTGATGAAAATTTTATTCAGTTTTCCGGGGTGATAGGGCGTGCGAAGAAACTGATGCTGGGTCCCTTCACCGCAGTCAAACAACCACATTTCAGCGCTGGTGGGTTGTTGCAAATTCAGTATTATCGACGTCATATTACGCGTACGGGTCGGCACCCCGGCGGATGTTCCTAAAAAAGTTAATTCCATCGTCCAGTGTCCTCAGGGCGAGTCGCAAAGTATCAGTATATCAATAAGGAGCTACAGATGATGACCTGGCAGGATCTCCACCATAGTGAACTCTCCATTCCCCAGCTGTATGCGCTGCTGAAATTGCGCAGTGAAGTCTTTGTCGTGGAGCAGCAGTGCGCCTATCAGGATGTCGACGGCGATGATTTGGTCGGTGAAAATCGCCATCTGCTCGGCTGGCGCGATGGCGAACTGCTGGCCTACGCGCGGATCCTCAAAAGCGAAGAGGAGTTTGCGCCGGTGGTGATTGGCCGGGTCATCGTCAGCCCGGCCGCCCGCGGTGAGAAGCTCGGCTATCAGCTGATGGAGCAGGCGCTGGCCAGCTGTCAGCAGCACTGGCCACAAAAGGCAATTTACCTCGGGGCACAGGCACACCTGCAATCTTTTTACGCGTACTTCGGTTTTACGCCAGTGACCGAGGTCTATGATGAGGATGGCATCCCCCACATCGGAATGGCGCGAGAAAACCGCGCTGTCTGACCCCTTAATTCCTGCGTCCGAATACGATTCTGGCCTGGCGGGCGGGTAATATAAAATCCGCTCCCTCGTCATGGGTACTGCTATTCCGCCGTCGAACCCCTTATAATGTGGGGTTTTACTACCGTGGAGGTTTGCGTGCTGTCTGTTTCCACTGCGCTGGCCCGTTTGCAAGACGGCCTGGGTGAGTCTTTGCCAGACTCGCCCGGCACGCGAATTATCGATATTACCTTTCCGCTGAATGATGCCTTCGATCCGCTGCTGTGGTGTGGCCAGCAGACGCAGTGGCCGCAGTTTTACTGGCAGCAGCGCAATGGCGATGAAGAGCTGGCGACGCTGGGGGCGGTAAAAACCTTTCCCTCGCTCGACGCGGCCAACCGCTTTTTACGCCAGACCGGGCAGCAGGATCTGCGCATCTGCGGCCTGAATGCGTTTGAACCGCAGCAGGGTAGCCTGGTGCTGCCGCGTCTGGAGTGGCGTCGGTGCGGCGGTAGGGCCATGCTGCGGTTGGTACTGCACAGTGATATCTCTCTGCGCGACGATGCCGCGACGGCGTGCGATTTTCTCGCCAGCCTGACCACCGCCCAGGCGACACCCGGCGCCATACCGCCGCTGCTGAGCGAGCGCCACTCATCCGACTATCCTCAGTGGCAGGCAATGATCACGCGAGCGACCCGAGCGATTAGTGCCGGTGAGATGGATAAAGTGGTGCTGGCGCGGGCAACCGACCTGCAGTTTGCCGCCCCGCTGGACGCCGTGAGCATCATGGCGGCCAGCCGCCGCAGCAATCTTAACTGTTTTCATTTCCTGATGGCGTTCAATGCCCGGCAAGCATTTTTCGGTTCCACGCCGGAACGGCTGTGGCGCCGGCGCGGCGCGCTGCTGCGCACCGAAGCGCTGGCGGGGACCGTCGCGAACCATCAGGAAGACGCGAAGGCGCAGCAGCTGGCCGACTGGTTGATGAAAGACGACAAAAACCAGCGGGAAAACATGCTGGTGGTGGAGGATATCTGCCAGCGCCTGCAGAGTGAGGCCTCGACGCTGGACGTCCTGCCGCCGCAGGTGGTGAGGCTGCGTAAGGTACAGCATCTCAGACGCTGTATCTGGACCGAGCTGGCGGAGCCTGACGATAGCCGCTGTCTGCTGCAGCTACAGCCCACCGCCGCGGTGGCCGGCCTGCCGCGTCGGGCGGCGCTGGCGTTCATTCAGCGCCATGAACCCTTTGCCCGCGAATGGTACGCCGGGTCCGCCGGCTATCTGTCGCTGGCGCAAAGCGAGTTTTGCGTGGCGCTACGTTCGGCAAAAGTGGACCACGACACCCTGCGGTTGTATGCCGGAGCGGGGATTGTCAGCGGCTCCGATGCGCAGCAGGAGTGGCAGGAGATTGACAACAAAGCGGCCGGGCTGCGCTCGCTGCTGTGTCCATAAGGCGGGAATGACGATGCATATCAAAACGTCGTCACTTTGCCTTATCTATACTTAGCATCAATATTTGATACCGGACAATTTCATGTCAGTAAGCGCATTTAACCGACGCTGGGCGGCGGTGATCCTGGAAGCTTTAACGCGTCACGGCGTGCAGCATATCTGCATCGCGCCGGGCTCGCGCTCGACACCCTTAACCCTGGCGGCGGCGGAAAACCGCGCTTTTATTCATCACACCCATTTCGATGAACGTGGTCTCGGCCATCTGGCGCTCGGCCTGGCGAAGGCCAGCCGGCAGCCGGTGGCGGTGATAGTCACCTCCGGGACCGCCACCGCGAACCTCTATCCGGCGCTGATTGAGGCGGGGCTGACCGGTGAAAAGCTGATCCTGTTGACCGCCGATCGCCCGCCGGAGCTGATCGACTGCGGCGCCAATCAGGCGATCCGCCAGCCGGGGATGTTTGCTTCTCACCCTTCGCAAACGATCTCCTTGCCACGTCCCTCGCAGGATATTCCTGCCCGCTGGCTGGTCTCGACCATCGACCAGGCGCTGGGCGAGCTGCACGCCGGCGGGGTGCATATCAACTGCCCGTTCGCCGAACCGCTGTATGGCGATATGGATGAGACCGGCGTGGAGTGGCAGCAGCAGCTCGGCAACTGGTGGCAGAGCGATAAACCCTGGTTGCGTCAGGCGCTACAGATGGAGAGTGAGAAACAGCGCGACTGGTTCTTCTGGCGGCAAAAACGCGGCGTCGTCGTGGCGGGCAGAATGAGCGCGGCTGAAGGTAAAAAAGTGGCTGAGTGGGCGCAAACCCTGGGCTGGCCGCTGATCGGCGATGTCCTGTCGCAAACCGGGCAGCCGCTGCCATGCGCCGACCTGTGGCTGGGCAACGGTAAAGCGGTCAGCGAACTGGCGCAGGCGCAGATCGTGGTGCAGCTCGGCAGCAGCCTGACCGGCAAACGCGTCCTCCAGTGGCAGGCCACCTGCGAGCCGGATGAATACTGGCTGGTGGATAATCTGCCAGGCCGCCTCGACCCGGCGCAGCACCGCGGCCGCCGTCTGCTCGCCAGCGTTGAGCGCTGGCTTGAGCTGCATCCGGCGGAAAAACGTCAGCCGTGGGCGACGGTGATCCCTGAGCTGTCCCGCCAGGCGTGGGAGGCGGCGGTTGCCAGCAATGAGCCTTTTGGCGAAGCGCAGCTGGCGCAGCGTATTCGGCGCTATCTGCCGGAGCAGGGGCAACTGTTTGTCGGTAACAGCCTGGTGGTGCGCCTGATCGACGCCCTGGCGCAGCTACCGGCCGGGTATCCGGTTTACAGCAACCGCGGCGCCAGCGGGATTGATGGTTTAATCGCCACCGCCGCCGGCGTGCAGCGCGCCAGTGCGCGGCCGACGCTGGCGATCGTCGGCGATCTGTCGGCCTTATACGATCTCAACTCGCTGGCCCTGCTGCGCCAGGCGTCGGCGCCGCTGGTGCTGATCGTGGTGAATAACAACGGCGGACAGATTTTCTCCATGCTACCGACGCCGGAGGACGAGCGTCGCCAGTTCTACTTAATGCCGCAGGATGTTGATTTCAGCCATGCGGCGGCGATGTTCGGCCTGGCCTATCATTGTCCTGATGACTGGCAGTCGCTGGATGAAGCGCTAGCCGGCGCCTGGCGCAGGGCGGGGGCGACGGTGATTGAGCTGGTGGTTAACGAGACCGACGGCACGCAGACTCTCCAGCAGCTGCTGGCGCAGGTAAGCCGCCTGTGACGCTAAACGCAGTGGTTGAGGGCGGGCAGCCGGGCTATCCCTGGCTGGTGTTCCTGCACGGGTTTTCCGGCGACCGCGACGAGTGGCGTGAAGTGGGCGACGCTTTTCCCGCCTGGCCGCGGCTGTATCTCGATCTGCCGGGCCACGGTGGCTCCGCGGATATCGCGGTACAGGACTTTGCCGGGGTCAATACCCTGCTGCAGGGTACGCTTAATAGTTACAACATCCTTAGCTACTGGCTGATTGGTTACTCGCTGGGCGGCCGCGTAGCGATGAACTTCGCCTGCCAGCCGCGTGCGGGACTGCGCGGGCTGATTGTCGAGGGCGGACACCCGGGCCTGCAGGATGAAGAGGCGCGGCTGGCGCGACGCAGCAATGACAGCGCCTGGGCAGAACGTTTTCGCCGCGAACCGTTAGCGCAGGTCTTCGCCGACTGGTATCAGCAGCCGGTTTTCGCTTCGCTGAATGCGGCGCAGCGCGCGTCACTGGTCGCCCTACGTCGCCGCAATAACGGCGCTACGCTGGCGGCGATGCTGCAGGCAACCTCCCTTGCCGGGCAGGCCGATCTGCGCGCGCCTCTGCAGGCTCGCGATTTTCCTTTTCACTACCTCTGCGGCGAACGCGACGCGAAGTTTCGCGCCATCGCGCAAGCGCTCGCTGCCGATACCCATATCATTCACCATGCCGGACACAACGCGCACCGGGACAACCCCGCCGCGGTGATTGCCTGTCTGGCGCAGATTCTGGCAAGTTAACTGAAGGACATTCTATGATCTCTCTTGATGAAGCAATGCTTTACGCCCCCGTTGAATGGCACGATTGCTCAGAAGGCTATACCGATATTCGTTATCAAAAATCGACTGACGGGATTGCCAAAATCACTATCAACCGCCCACAGGTGCGCAATGCCTTCCGCCCGCTGACCGTCAAAGAGATGATTCAGGCGCTGGCGGATGCCCGCTATGACGACAATATCGGGGTCATCGTGCTGACCGGTGAAGGCGAGAAAGCCTTCTGCGCCGGCGGCGACCAGAAAGTCCGCGGCGACTACGGTGGCTATCAGGACGACTCCGGCGTTCACCATCTCAACGTGCTCGATTTCCAGCGCCAGATCCGCACCTGCCCGAAACCGGTGGTGGCAATGGTCGCCGGCTACTCTATCGGCGGCGGCCACGTGCTGCACATGATGTGCGATCTGACCATCGCGGCGGACAATGCCATCTTCGGCCAGACCGGGCCAAAAGTCGGCTCTTTTGATGGCGGCTGGGGCGCTTCTTATATGGCGCGTATCGTCGGGCAGAAAAAAGCGCGCGAAATCTGGTTCCTGTGCCGTCAGTATGACGCTCAGCAGGCGCTGGACATGGGGCTGGTGAATACCGTAGTCCCGCTGGCGGAGCTGGAAAAAGAGACCGTGCGCTGGTGTCGTGAAATGCTGCAAAACAGCCCAATGGCGCTGCGCTGCCTGAAAGCGGCGCTGAACGCCGACTGCGACGGCCAGGCCGGTCTGCAGGAGCTGGCGGGCAACGCCACCATGCTGTTCTACATGACGGAAGAAGGGCAGGAAGGGCGCAACGCCTTCAACCAGAAACGTCAGCCGGACTTCAGCAAATTTAAACGGAATCCATAATGCGCGTTTCGCAGGTTTACCGCTGGCAGATACCAATGGACGCGGGCGTGGTTCTGCGCGAACGGCGGTTAAAAACCCGCGACGGGCTGTTCATCCGCCTGCAGGAGGATGAACGGGAGGGCTGGGGGGAAATTTCTCCCCTGCCGGGATTCAGTGACGAGACGCTGGAAGACGCGCAAACGGCGCTGCTGGCGTGGGCGCAGGCCTGGCGCGACGGCGCGGAACCGCCGCTTCCCACACTGCCTTCTGTCGCGTTTGGTATTAGCTGCGCGCAGGCGGAGCTTTACGGCGAACTACCGCAGGCAGCGGATTATCGCGCGGCGCCGCTCTGTTCCGGCGATCCGGATGAGCTGTTCGCCAAACTGGCGGCGATGCCCGGCGAGAAAGTCGCTAAGGTGAAAGTGGGGCTGTGGGAGGCGGTACGCGACGGTATGGTGGTTAATCTGCTACTGGAAGCCATCCCCGATCTCCAGCTGCGGCTGGATGCCAACCGGGCGTGGACGCCGCTTAAAGCGCAGCAGTTCGCCAAATACGTCAATCCCGCGTATCGCCAACGCATTGCGTTTCTTGAGGAACCCTGCAAAACGCGGGAGGACTCGCGGGCCTTTAGCCGCGAGACGGGGATCGCTATCGCCTGGGATGAAAGCCTGCGCGAGGCGGATTTCCGCTTTGTCGCGGAGCCCGGCGTGCGCGCGGTGGTGATCAAACCGACGCTGACCGGCAGTGTGCAAAAGGTTCAGCAACAGGTCGCCGCGGCACACGCCCTGGGGCTGAGCGCGGTGATTAGCTCGTCAATCGAGTCCAGCCTCGGGTTAACCCAGCTGGCGCGGGTTGCCGCCTGGCTGACGCCGCAGACCATCCCCGGACTCGATACGCTGGCGCTGATGGGCGCGCAGCTGGTGCGGGCGTGGCCGGAGAGTACGCTGCCAATATTCAATGCTGATGAGCTGGAGCAACTGCTGTGATGTTTTCCGACTGGCCGTGGCGCCACTGGCGTCAGTTACGCGGCGAGTCGCAGGCGCTACGCCTGAATGACCAGGCGTTGACCTGGCGTGAGCTATGCGCGCGGATTGACGCGCTGGCGGCCGGCTTTGCCGCACAGGGCGTTATGGAAGGTCAGGGCGTGGCGCTTCGGGCCTACAACCAGCCAGAGACGCTACTCGCCTGGCTGGCATTGCTGCAGTGCGGGGCGCGGGTGCTGCCGCTGAATCCGCAGCTGCCAGAGGTGTTGCTGCAGGAACTGCTGCCTGCGTTAACCGTCCAGCATCAACTGGTGCTTAACGGTGAAACGCTGCCGGGGAATTTACCGGCGTTAACTCTGCAGGTGGCAGAAGGCGCCTGTGCCGTTTGCTGGCATGGCGATCGGTTGGTGTCGATGACGTTGACCTCCGGTTCAACCGGCCTGCCGAAAGCGGCGGTACATAGCGCCAACGCCCATCTGGCCAGCGCCGCTGGCGTGCTGGCGCTGATGCCGTTTGCCGCAGAAGACGACTGGCTGCTGTCGCTGCCGTTGTTTCATGTCTCCGGGCAGGGGATCATCTGGCGCTGGCTGCTGGCCGGCGCGCGAATGACGGTGCGCGACAAGCAACCGCTGGCGCAGATGCTGCAGGGCTGTACCCATGCTTCGCTGGTGCCGACTCAACTGTGGCGCTTGCTGAATGATAATGCTGCGGTCTCCCTCAAGGCGGTGCTGCTCGGCGGCGCAGCGATCCCGGTCGAATTGACTGAGCGTGCCCTCGCGCAGGGAATACGCAGTTTCTGCGGCTACGGCCTCACCGAATTCGCTTCCACGGTCTGTGCCAAAGAGGCCGACGGCGAGGCGGATGTGGGCGAAGCGCTGCCGGGGCGGGAGGTGAAAATCGTCGCCGGCGAGATCTGGCTGCGGGCGTCGAGTATGGCGGCGGGTTACTGGCGCGACGGTCAGCTATTGCCATTAACCAATGATGAAGGCTGGTTTGCGACGCGCGATCGCGGGGAGTTACACAATGGTCGGCTGACGGTTGTTGGGCGAATGGATAATCTTTTTTTTAGCGGCGGCGAAGGTATTCAACCGGAAGAGGTCGAGCGCGTGCTACTTGTCCATCCGCAGGTACAACAGGCGTTCATTGTACCGCTGGATGATGTCGAATACGGTCAACGCCCGGTCGCGGTGGTGGAATGCGATGACAGCTGCGAGTTGAGCGTGCTGGCGGCATGGAGCGCTGAGCGGTTAGCGCGCTTCCAGCAGCCAGTGCGTTGGCTACGGCTGCCGGACACGTTAAAGAACGGTGGGATTAAGATTTCCCGCCAGGCGCTGCGCGAGTGGGCCAGACAGCAGACGTATACAACGGTATCGTAGCCACCCGCACTTATTCCGCGGCAAAACGCTGGGTGGGTTGAATGCGGTATGTCGTGGACTTAAAGTAGCCCTTTCTGGCTGAGAGTAACGCGGGTGGCGGCATTAAGATCGTAGTTTTTGAGATCTTCGGCTTTGACCCAGGCGTATTCGTCAAACTCCTCGTTGATCGTCACGTCGCGATTGGCGCTGACGCAGTCGAAGATCAGGTAGATCATATATATCGTTTCCTGCCGACCATCCGGGTAAGTTTTGACGCGGGTATCATCGCGGAAGCTCCACGGCGCGATATGGGTAAGGATGAGTTTTTCGCCGAGCTCTTCGCGAATTTCCCGCCGCAGCGCCTCTTCAATACGTTCTCCTGGCTCCACGCCGCCGCCGGATAAGGCCCATTGCCCGGGAAAAACCCCGCGGTCGGCGGCCATTTTGCAGAGCAGATAATGGCCTTCATTCTGGATAAGCGGGCAAACAATCGTCCTTTGGCGCATGGTTTTTCTCCTTCAGAGGGATGGGGCGGTATGCCGATGAAATAGTTTGCGAGCCGCCTCGGTAAACCGCAAGCGAAATGCGGCCCTGGCCCTGTTGGGTGTTAAGTTAGGTGAAAATAATCGCATGGAGTTTCGCCATGGAAAGGGCGCCCCATTCCCCGCATGACGCCGTATTTAAACACCTGTTGTCGCACCGGGCGACGGCAAAGGACTTCCTTGACATACATCTCCCCGCACCGCTGCGCGCGTTATGCAACCTGAATACGCTGCAACTGGAGTCAGGGAGCTTTATTGACGATGAGCTACGGGCGAGTCATTCCGATATCCTCTATTCGCTACACACCCAGGTGGGTGAGGGATATATCTATCTGCTGATTGAGCATCAAAGTTCAGCGGACCGCCACATGGCGTTTCGCCTGATGCGCTATGCTATCGCCGCGATGCAGCGCCATCTGGATAAGGGGCATACGCAGCTGCCGTTGGTTATCCCTCTGCTGTTTTATCATGGCAGCGTTTCGCCCTGGCCTTACCCGATGTGCTGGCTGGCAGGCTTTGCCGATCCGGACGTTGCGCGACAGATTTATAGCAAGGATTTTCACGTAATTGACATCACGACCACTCCGGACAATGAAATCATGCGCCACCGGCGAGTCGCGATGCTGGAGCTACTGCAAAAGCATATTCGCCAGCGTGACATGATGGACCTGCACGAGCAACTGGTCAGCTTGTTAGCACTGGGATACACTAGCCGCAGGCAGCTAAAGACGCTGCTGCACTATCTGTTACAGGCAGGAAATGCCGCCGATCCGGTCGCTTTTTTGCGCCATCTTGCGCAAAGCGTACCCCGGCGGCCGCATAAGGAGACGCTCATGAATATTGCCCAGTTTCTGGAAGATCGCGGCCATCAGCAAGGGTTAAAGCAAGGTCTCGAACAAGGCCTACAGCAGGGTATCGAGCAAGGTGAGCAGCAGACCGCGGAGCGTATCGCCCGGGCGATGCTGGCTAACGGGCTTGACCTGCCCCTGGTGGCGAAACTGACCGGTCTGGCACCTGAGCGCCTGGCTCTGCTGCAGCATTAATTATTTCCTTTTCAACCTCGCCGCGCCGCGCCGATCGTGCGGCGTCAGTTCCCTGTTTTCGTCAATGTATCAGTGTTAATCATAATAAGCATGAATATTCATGGCGCTGAATGGGCGGTTCGTCATTCTGGCAACGCCCTATGCCGTAAAAAAACGCAACTGGTTACACTCTTGTGAAAAATCATTTCGCCAGGTCATTGATTCCTGACAGGTGCGCAGTAGAATTTTCAGGTTTTTTCGGGACTTCTTTGATTTTAATTTTCTGGATAGAGTAAATAATGAAAAAAAGCATTTTTATGACGCTGGCTGGCGTCATGCTGGTTTCTTCCGCGGCCCATGCGATTAGCGTTACCGGTGAAGCAGGCGAGCATTACACCAATCTTGGCGTCGGGTTTGGCACGGAGTCTACCGGCCTTGCCATCTCCGGTAACTGGCTGCACAGCGATAACGACGGCGACGCCGCGGGTTTAGGCCTGGGACTCAATATTCCGCTGGGGCCGTTCCTCGCGACCGTGGGCGGCAAAGGCGTTTACACCAATCCGAAACAGGGCGATGAAGGCTATGCGGCAGCGGTCGGCGGAGGCCTGCAGTGGAAAATCGGCGACAGCTTCCGCCTGTACGGCGACTACTACTACTCTCCGGATTCCCTCTCCAGCGGCATTGACAGCTATCAGGAAGCTAACGTCGGCGCCAGCTGGACCATCATGCGTCCGCTCAGCATCCAGGCAGGCTATCGCTATCTGAACCTGGCGGGCAAAGATGGCAACCGCGATAACACCATCGCCGACGGCCCGTACATCGGCGCCAGCGCCAGCTTCTAATCTCCTCCGGCGCGGTATCCTCTTGCCGCGCCAGATTTTCCTCCTCGTCAGCATCCCGCTTTGCGTTATAGTATTTGCCATCTGGCAGGCAAGGAGTGAGCAATGTTGAATGTGGAAATGCTGTCCACTGGCGATGAAGTGTTGCATGGTCAAATCGTTGATACCAATGCAGCATGGCTGGCGGATTTCTTTTTTAATCAGGGGTTACCGTTAACGCGCCGCAATACCGTCGGCGACGATCTCGATGCGCTGGTGGCGATTCTGCGCGAACGCAGCGAACAAGCCGATGTGCTGATCGTCAACGGCGGCCTCGGGCCGACCAGCGACGACCTGAGCGCGCTGGCCGCGGCTACCGCGAAAGGCGAAGGGCTTATTTTGCATCCGGAGTGGCTGGAGACGATAACCCGCTTCTTTGCCGAACGCGGGCGGCCGATGGCGGAAAGTAACCGCAAGCAGGCGGAAATCCCCGCCAGCGCCGAGATGATCAATAACCCGGTCGGCACGGCCTGTGGCTTTGCCGTTGAGCTCAACCGCTGCCTGATGTTTTTCACCCCCGGTGTACCTTCTGAATTTAAGGTGATGGTCGAGCAGGAGATTTTACCGCGTCTGCGTCAGCGCTTTACGCTACCCGATCCACCGGTATGCCTGCGTTTGACCACCTTTGGCCGCTCGGAGAGCGAGCTGGCGCAAAGCCTCAATCCGCTGACGTTACCGCCTGGCGTGGTGATGGGTTACCGTTCGTCGATGCCGATTATTGAACTCAAGCTAACCGGACCGGCCAACCAGCGCGACGCCATGCTGGCCCTGTGGCCGGAAGTCCGCAAGGTGGCTGGCGACAGTCTGATTTACGAAGGCACGGAAGGGTTACCGGCGCAGATTGCGCGCTGCCTGCAGGAGCGACAGCTGAGCCTGACGCTCAGCGAGCAGTTTACCGGCGGCCTGCTGGCGCTGCAGCTGTCCCGCGCCGGCGCGCCGCTGCTGGCCAGCGAAGTGGTCCCGGCGCAGGAGGAGACGCTGGCGCAGGCGGCTCGTTGGGCAGCCGAGCGGCGCATAAACCATTTTGCCGGTCTGGCCCTGGCGGTGAGCGGCCAGGAGAACGATCATCTCAATGTGGCCCTGGCCACCCCTGACGGTACCTTCGCGCTGCGGGTAAAGTTCAGCGTCACCCGCCACAGCCTGGCGGTACGCCAGGAAGTCTGCGCCATGATGGCATTAAACATGCTGCGTCGCTGGCTGAATGGTCAACCGCTGGCCAGCGAACATGGCTGGATTAACGTGGTGGATTCCCTCTCGCTGTAAGTCGTTTCCCCCGGCGCGCGGGCTTCTCCCGGGCGCCGGTTGTCCAGCCTGTTGTACTCTCCTGAAAAAAATCTGTGCGTTAGGTCGCAATATTCTGCACTACATCGTCCAGCATACGGGAAAACGATTGCCCCGCGATGCCGCTCACACTTTACCGCCCGCACAATCGCAACACTGATTCCAGTATTCAGGATTGGAGTCCAGTATGTTGGAATCAACGAAAGTCCCGGCGCTAACCCGCGCGATTGAGATCCTCAATTTAATCAGCCGCATTGGCCCCTGCAGCGCAGCCACCATCATTGCCGAACTGGGGATCCCGAAAAGCACGGTTTATCTGCTGCTGGGCGAGCTGAAAAAACAGCGCTTCATCAGTATGGATAATCAGGATAACTACTGCCTGTGGACCAAGCTGGTGGAGCTGGCCGGGCAGGCGCTGAGCAAAATGGACCTGCGCGAGCTGGCGCGTCCGCGCCTCACCCGGCTGATGGACGAGTGCGGCCTGCTTTGCCATCTGGGCATCATCGATCAGGGTAATGCCTACTACATTCTGAAAATTGAGTCCCCCGCCACCATTAGCGTGCGTTCGCACGAAGGTAAGAGCCTGTCGCTTTACCGCTCCGGGATCGGCAAATGTTTGCTGGCCTGGCAGCCCGCCAGCGTTCAGGCGTCGATTATCGACGACCTGCAGTGGGAGCGGGCCACGCCAACGACCATCACCGATGCTCAACAGCTGCGGGAGGAGCTGGGGCGCATTCGCGCCCGAGGCTGGAGCTTTGATAATGGCGAGGACTATCCGGATGTGCGCTGCGTGGCTGCCCCGGTGTTTAACGCCAATAACGACCTGACCGCCGCCATCTCGGTGGTGGGCACCCGTCTGCAAATCAATGAAGACAATCGCGATTATCTGGCCGGTAAGGCGATTGCCTGCGCGAAAGATATTTCCCGTCTGCTGGGGTGGAAAAGCCCCTTCGAACAACTCGCCTCATCATAAGGAGAACATCATGACCCTACCGAAAATTAAACACGTCCGTGCCTGGTTCATCGGCGGCGCGACGGCAGAGCTGGGCGCCGGTGGTGGCGATTACCACGACCAGGGAGCTAACCACTGGATTGACGATCATATCGCCACCCCGATGAGCAAATATAAACAGTATGAGCAGTCCCGCCAGTCGTTTGGCATCAACGTGCTGGGCACGCTGATTGTGGAAGTGGAAGCCGAGAACGGGCAGACCGGCTTTGCGGTGTCGACGGCCGGGGAGATGGGCTGCTTTATCGTGGAAAAACATCTCAACCGCTTTATCGAAGGCAAATGCGTCAGCGATATCAAGCTGATCCATGACCAGATGCTTAACGCCACCCTTTACTACGCGGGATCCGGCGGCCTGGTGATGAACACCATCTCCTGTGTCGACCTGGCGCTGTGGGATCTGTTCGGGAAAGTGGTCGGCTTGCCGGTCTACAAACTGCTGGGCGGGGCAGTGCGCGACGAAATCCAGTTCTATGCCACCGGCGCGCGTCCGGACCTGGCGCAGGAGATGGGCTTTATCGGCGGTAAAATGCCTACCCACTGGGGGCCGCACGATGGCGACGCCGGGATCCGCAAAGACGTCGCCATGGTGGCGGATATGCGCGAAAAATGCGGCCCGGATTTCTGGTTAATGCTGGACTGCTGGATGAGCCAGGACGTTAACTATGCCACCAAACTTGCCCATGCCTGCGCCCCTTACAACCTCAAGTGGATCGAGGAGTGCCTGCCGCCGCAGCAGTATGAAGGCTATCGCGAGCTGAAGCGCCAGGCGCCCGCCGGGATGATGGTGACCAGCGGCGAGCACCACGGCACGCTGCAGTCCTTCCGCACTCTGTCGGAAACCGGCATCGATATTATGCAGCCCGACGTCGGCTGGTGCGGTGGCTTAACCACCCTGGTGGAGATCGCGGCCATCGCCAAAGCGCGCGGGCAGCTGGTGGTGCCCCACGGCTCGTCGGTTTACTCCCATCATGCGGTGATCACCTTCACCAACACGCCGTTCAGCGAGTTTCTGATGACCAGCCCGGACTGCGCCACGCTGCGTCCGCAGTTCGATCCGATCCTGCTCGGCGAGCCGGTGCCGGAGAGAGGGCGCATTCATAAATCGGTCCTGGATAAACCCGGCTTTGGCGTCGAGCTCAATCGCGACTGCAACCTGAAGCGTCCTTATCAACACTGATTGCGTCGGGCCGCCGGGCGGCCCGCGCCTGAGGATATTATGATGAGTAACACTCTGCTGGAGAGCGTGGTGAAGAAAAACCGCGCCCGCTTAATCCCCTTTATGCTGGCGCTGTACGTGCTGGCGTTTCTTGACCGTTCCAATATTGGTTTTGCCAAGGAGACGTACCAGCTCGATACCGGACTCAGTAACGAAGCCTACGCGCTGGGGGCAGGGATTTTCTTTGTGGTTTATGCCTTTCTCGGGGTGCCGGCCAATTTGCTGATGCGCAAATTTGGCGCCAGAAAATGGATCGGCTGCACCACGCTGCTGTGGGGCGTGCTGTCGGCGGCGATGGCCTGGGCGGACACTGAAGCGAAGTTTCTTCTGGTGCGTACCCTGCTTGGCGCGGCGGAGGCGGGCTTCTTTCCCGGGATGATCTACCTCACTTCGCAGTGGTTTCCCCAGCAAAACCGCGCCAGCATTATGGGGCTGTTTTATATGGGGGCGCCGCTGGCCCTGACGCTGGGATCGCCTTTATCCGGTGCGCTGCTGGAGATGCATGGGTTTATGGGCCATCCCGGCTGGTTCTGGATGTTTGTGATTGAAGGCCTGCTCGCCGTCGCCGCGGGAGCGTTCACCTTCTTCTGGCTGGACGATTCGCCGCAGCATGCCCGCTTCCTGAGCATGGAGGAGAAACAGGCGCTGATCGGCGAGCTGGCGCGTGAGGAGGAGAAAAAGATTGCCTCGCGCCTGTCCGATGCATTACGTAACGGGCGGGTCTGGCAGCTGGCGCTGATTTATCTGACCATTCAGGTGGCGGTCTATGGCCTGATTTTCTTCCTGCCCACCCAGGTCGCCGCGCTGCTGGGCACCAAAGTCGGCTTCGTTGCCTCGGTGGTGACGGCTATCCCGTGGGTGGCGGCGCTGTTTGGCACCTGGCTTATTCCTCGCTACTCCGATCGCACCGGCGAGCGGCGCAATATTGCCGCGCTGACGCTGTTGGCGGCGGCGGTCGGGATTGCGGTTTCCGGACTGGTGGCGCCGGTGCTGGCTATCATCGCGCTGTGCGTGGCGGCGGTTGGGGTGATTGCCGTGCAGCCGGTCTTCTGGACGATGCCGACGCAACTGCTGTCCGGCACGGCGCTGGCCGCCGGGATTGGCTTCGTTAACCTCTTTGGCGCTATCGGCGGCTTTCTGGCGCCGATCGTGCGCGTGCAGGCCGAAACCCTGTTCGCCAGCAGCGCCGCCGGACTGTTAACCCTGGCCGGCGTCGCCATCGTCGGGGTGATCATCATCTTCTCATTAAGCCTCACCCGCGCGGTCCCCCAGCGCGGCAGAGTACAGCATTAATTTAAGGAATCGCGATGAACGCACTGTTATCTAACCCCTTTAAACGGGGACTCTTGCGCGGCGAGACGCAAATCGGCCTGTGGCTGAGCTCGACCTCCTCCTACATGGCCGAGATCGCCGCGACCTCGGGATACGACTGGTTGCTGATCGACGGCGAGCATGCGCCGAACACTATTCAGGACCTTTATCATCAGCTCCAGGCTATCGCCCCCTACGCCAGCCAGCCGGTCATTCGTCCGGTCGAGGGCAACCGCAGCCTGATAAAACAGGTGCTGGATATTGGCGCCAGAACGTTGCTGGTGCCGATGGTCGATACCGCCGAGCAGGCGCGGGAAGTGGTCTCGGCGACCCGTTATCCGCCCACCGGTAGCCGCGGTGTTGGCGCCGGCGTGGCGAGAGCGGCGCGCTGGGGAAGGGTGGAGAATTATATGGCGGAGGCGAATGACGAACTCTGTCTGCTGATTCAGGTTGAGAGCCGAACCGCGCTGGAGAATCTGGACGCGATTCTCGAGGTAGACGGCATTGACGGGGTGTTTATTGGTCCGGCGGATCTCTCCGCCTCGCTGGGTCACCCGGACGATGCCAGCCATCCTGACGTGCAGCGGGTGATCGAGCAGAGCATCCGGCGCATTCGCGCGGCGGGGAAAGCGGCCGGATTTCTGGCGGTCGACCCGGCGATGGCGGAAAAATGTCTTGTCTGGGGGGCCAACTTCGTCGCCGTCGGGGTGGATACCATGCTGTATACCCAGGCGTTGGACCGCCGGCTGGCGATGTTTAAAGCTGTCAGCGCCCAGCCGCAGGAGAAAGCGAGCTATTAGCTATTGATGGCGGAGGCTGGCGCTGGGCTCAGGCGAGCGCCTGCGCCAGTACCGTCAGCGGATGCTCGCAGCGTTTGCTGGTGGACATCTCAATCTGCCATTTGCAGGTCTCGCAGTCGGTCACGACGATGTCGGCCCCGCTCTCCTCAATCTGTTTGAACAGTGGGGCGCCGATAGCCTGGGATACCGCATAATTCTCAGTTTTAAACCCGTAGGTGCCCGCGATGCCGCAGCACTGTGAATCCAGCACCTCCAGCTGCAGGTCGGGGATCAGCCGCAGCAGCTCAAGGGTATACAGCGACCAGCCCATTTTCTCCATATGACACGGGGTGTGATAGACCACCTTGAGCGGCAGCCGGCGCAGCGGTAGCGTCTTGCCGGCATCCAGCTGTTTCCAGATCCAGCGGGTGGCCAGCTCCACCCGATCGCGGAGATCGCTGTTGTCGACATCGAGGAGATGGGGGTATTCATCACGTAGCGTAAAGGTGCAGGTCGAGGAGGTGGCAATGATCGGCAGCGTGTTTTCCCGCATCGCGGCGACGTTGCTCTGCGCCTGTTTACGCGCCTTGTCAAAAAAGCCGTTGGCGATCAGCGGCACGCCGCAGCATTTTTCCTTCGATAACAACTGCACGCCGGTACCCAGCGCGTTGACGACGCGGATCAGATCCTTACCCAGCTGCGGGTGGTTATAGTTGACGTAGCAGCCATGAAAGAAGGCCACCTGCTCGCGGTACTGCGCCTGTCTGGCCGCGAGCTGGCGGTAAGCGCGGCGGAAGGTGCCGAAGCCATATTTCGGCAGCGTACGCCGATGGTCGATTTTAAGCGCCGCGTCGAGCAGGCGGCGCACCGGTTTTAAACCGGTCGTGGCGTTGACCAGGGGGGCAAAGGGAGTGGAAAGGGTGCCCATCAGGTCGGTATGACTGAGGATGGCGTCGCGCAGGGTCGGCTTTTGCTGGCCGTACTGTGCCCGGGCGCGCTGAATGATATCGCCAATTTTCACATCCGACGGGCAGGCAACCTCGCAGCGCTTGCAGTTAATGCAGTACTTCAGCGCCTCGTCGTACAGCGCACCATCCTTCAGACGCAGGCGTTCGCCGTCCGGCCCCGCCTGTTTCGGGCCTGGATAGCGTGGATTGACCCGACTTACCGGGCAGGTGGTGGTACAGACCGTGCACTTAATGCAGCTTTCAAAACGGGTATCGTTCATGGCCGGCCTCCGGCAAGGGCGTGGATCTGTCTGGCGGCGTGCAGCGCGGTGACGGCGCAAACACCGCCGCCACAGCCGAGCTGAATGGCATCGAACCCGCCGAGCAATGAGCCGATGGCAAACAGATTATGGAACGGCTGCCCGCCCAGCAGGGGGCGCAGCAGGGCATCGGTTTTCACGCCGAAGCGCTGCCACGGTTGTGAGGCGAAGAAATCGCGCTGGTACCAGCTTTCCCGTGGCAGGGTCTGCTGCAGATCGAGGCCGAGGATCGGCTCGCGCACGCTATCGCGAGTGGCGACAAGACCGTTGCTGAAAAAGCTGCCGCTGGCCAGCACGGTGAAACGCGGACGCAGCGCAATATCGCCGTGATTTCGCGTCCAGACGGCCTCGACGGCGCCCTGTCGATGGCTGATTTTCACCACTTCGTCGCCAGCAAGCCAGGTGCCGCCGCTGCGAATGAACTGGCGTTGCAGCTGAGAATGCAAACGCATTCCGGGAACCGAAGGCGGCAGGGTCGGCAGCAGACGCAGCGGGCAGGGCAGACGCGTCTGCAGCCAGCGGTACAGGCGATCGTCGGCGAGGCCAAAACAGGCGGGCATGATCAGCAGGTCATGCTGCTGCGCCAGCGGCAGCAGCGCCGCATGCAGGGCCGGCCATAGATTCTCATCATCCAGCACGCGGGCGATGTTAGCGGCGCGAAACTCGGTGGGGTTGTCACGCAGCACATCCAGCAGCGGTAGTTCGATTTCCGCCGCCACGGCGGTAACTCCGTGTTGACCGAGCGCGGCGGCGGCGAGATGCGGCTGAAAATCGGCAAAGCCGCTGATCCCCACCAGGCAGACGCCTTGCTGCGGCAGTGGCGCCAGCGGAACCTCCAGGGGCGACAGCCATGCCGGACGCAGCGTTCCCAGCGGCGTCACTCGTTGATGCGGCTGGCGCGCATTGCCCTGCATCACCGCGCCACAGGCGGCCAGCAGCGCTTCGGTCTGTGTCGCGTATTCGAGTACCGCCTCGGCGCCGAGCCGGGAATAAGGGTGTTCAGGAAGCTGTTCAGCGAGTTGCTGCAGACCTTGTGCGACGTCAGTAACGTTATCGCCGTTGGGCAGCACCGAGAGCAGGTCTAACGACGCGGAGGAAAAATGCAGCGCGCTCTGCCCGCGGCTGATGATGACGCTGCGCAGGCCGTACTGATTCAGCGCCAGCCCGCACAGCAGGCCGGCGAGCCCGCCGCCGACAATTGCGCAATCAAACTTCATCCTGGTGCTCCTGTGGCAGTCCGCACAGGCCGAGATAGACCCAGCGGGTGAATTCGCTTTCGCGCAGCGCGTCGCCCCAGGCGATGGGCTGAACGCCCTTCCAGCGTTCATTGAGAAATGCCGAGAGCTGGGTTAATGACTGCGCGGGAGTCGTGACGTTAAAGCGCTGCAGCAGTCCCGCAGCGCGGCAGGCGCAGAGTTCCCCCTGGCAGGTCCCCATGCCAATCCGGGTGCGGCGGCGCAGGTCGAGCAGGGTGTTGACCGCCAGGTTTTCCACCGCGTATTTCACTTCGCCAGCGGTAACGGCTTCGCATTCGCAGACCAGGCTACGGTGCTGGCGGCTGTCGCCAAGCCAGGCCGGAGTGCGATCGCCGTGACGGTAGACGGCCGAGCCGCGCAGCGGGGTGGGGAGGGAGATAATTTTTTGCAGGGTACTTTCCGTTGGCTCCTGTGAACCGGGCAGCGGGGTCTCGGCCGTGGTACAGGGGGTGGTGTTTCCCAGCTTACGACAGACGGCGTCGCTGGCCCACTCGGCCATCAGGCGATAGGTCATCAGCTTGCCGCCGGTGATGGTAATGAAGCCTTCCATACCGTCACGCTGGGCATGGTCGAGCAGGACGATGCCGCGGCTGACGCTGCGCCCGCTGGGATCGTTATCGCTGGCCACCAGCGGGCGGACGCCGGAGTAGGCGCGGAGGATCCGGGTGCGGCCCATGACCGGCGCCAGCTTTTCGCCTTCGCGCAGCAGGGTATCGACTTCCGCCGTCGTTACCCGGTTGTCGTCAATGTCGTCATAAGGAACAGGCATTGAGGTGGTACCGATCAGCGAGATGGTATCCCCGGGCACCAGAATATCGGCGTCGGCCGGCTTACGGCAGCGGTTGATCACCAGGTTGTTAATCCGGTGGTCGAGGATCAACAGCGATCCCTTCGCCGGGAACATGGTAATGCGCAGGTCGGCATATTCCGCAATGCGCTGTCCCCAGATCCCGGCGGCATTGACCACCACCCCGGCGTGTAGGGTACGCGCCTGGTGAAGTTGACGGTCATATACCTGGACGCCGCAGACGCGATCTCCCTGGCGCAGCAGGCCGGTCACTTCGCAGCCGGTGAGGATCTGCGCGCCGTGTTCGCGGGCGTCGAGCATATTGGCCGCCGTGAGGCGAAACGGGTCGATGGTGCCGTCCGGGACCTGCACCGCGCCCAGCAGCGTCGGGTTGACGGCGGGCTCCCGGCGCAGCGCTTCCTGCGGGGAGAGCGGGGTAGCTTCAATGCCGGCCTGCTGGCAGGAGCTGATAAAAGTCTGCTGATACGCGAGGTCATCTTCAGGCAGGGTAATAAACAGACCGCCGGACGGTTCGATACAGTGGCGGGCGATGCGGCGCAGGATACGGTTCTCGCTGATGCATTCGCGGGCAGATTCGTTGTCGGTCACCGCATAGCGAGCGCCGCTGTGCAGCAGCCCATGATTACGGCCAGTGGCCCCGGTGGCGATATCATGGCGCTCAATTAATAGCGTCCGTAATCCGCGTCGGGCGCAGTCGCGGGCAATGCCGGCGCCGGTTGCCCCGCCGCCGATGATAATGACCTCGCTATCAAGGCGTCCCGTCATCTTCAGCTCCTCTGCTTTCGTTTAACGCCATTTAGCCACAATCGGTAATGTTATTGTTTGATTTCGAGCATATTCGCGCGTTATTTGAGCGTATTATGTGATTTTGTGCTCACAATGGAACGTTTTGTCATATTTCTGTAACAAATTGTGCGATATTTCACAGTATCAACTCTACGTATTGCCTACCATCGCGACCATATTTGAAGTGGGTGATTAATCTGGGATTTTGTCGTGACGTCAGTAGAAAACAGCAAGGGCCACGGAGGCTGATATGTTAAGTATTTTTAAACCCGCCGCGCATAAAGCGCGTTTGCCAGCAGCGGAGATCGACCCGCTGTATCGTCGATTACGCTGGCAGATTTTCATTGGCATCTTTTTTGGTTATGCCGCTTACTATCTGGTTCGTAAGAACTTTGCCCTGGCGATGCCTTATCTGATTGAGCAGGGCTTCTCCCGTGGCGACCTTGGTTTCGCCCTTTCCGGCATCTCCATCGCCTACGGATTTTCGAAATTCATCATGGGCTCGGTCTCTGACCGTTCGAATCCGCGCATTTTCCTGCCAGCCGGCTTGATCCTCGCCGCGCTGGTGATGCTGGTGATGGGCTTTGTCCCGTGGGCCACCTCCAGCATCATGATCATGTTCGTGCTGCTGTTCCTGTGCGGCTGGTTCCAGGGGATGGGTTGGCCGCCGTGTGGTCGTACCATGGTGCACTGGTGGTCGCAGAAAGAGCGCGGCGGAATTGTCTCGGTGTGGAACTGCGCGCATAACGTCGGCGGCGGTATTCCGCCGCTGCTGTTCCTGCTGGGGATGGCGTGGTTTAACGACTGGCACGCGGCGCTGTATATGCCGGCGTTCGGCGCGATCCTGCTGGCGATTTTTGCCTTTGCGATGATGCGCGATACCCCGCAGTCCTGCGGTCTGCCGCCGATTGAAGAGTATAAAAACGACTATCCGGATGACTATAGCGAAAAGCACGAAGAAGAGCTGACGGCGAAGCAGATCTTTATGCAGTACATTCTGCCGAACAAGCTGCTGTGGTACATCGCGGTGGCTAACGTCTTCGTTTATCTGCTGCGCTACGGCATTCTGGACTGGTCGCCAACCTACCTGAAAGAGGTGAAGCACTTCGCGCTGGATAAATCCTCCTGGGCCTACTTTCTCTATGAATACGCTGGGATCCCGGGCACGCTGCTGTGCGGCTGGATGTCGGACAAAGTGTTTAAAGGCAACCGCGGCGCCACCGGCGTGTTCTTTATGACCCTGGTGACCATCGCCACCGTTGTTTACTGGCTCAACCCGCCGGGGAATCCGGGCGTCGATATGGCCTGTATGATCGTCATTGGCTTCCTGATTTACGGCCCGGTGATGCTGATCGGTCTGCATGCGCTGGAACTGGCGCCGAAAAAAGCTGCCGGCACCGCTGCGGGCTTCACCGGTCTGTTCGGTTATCTCGGCGGTTCCGTGGCGGCGAGCGCTATCGTCGGCTATACCGTCGACTTCTTTGGCTGGGACGGCGGCTTTATGGTGATGATCGGCGGCAGCGTGCTGGCGGTTATCCTGCTGGTTATCGTGATGCTCGGTGAACGTCGCCATCACCAACAGCTGAAACAAGCTTAAGGAGCGATGATGAACATGAAATTAACCGCGCTAATGAGCGGCATGATCCTCGCCGGTTCGGCGCTGTGCTCCAGTGTCGTCGCAGCAGAGAAAATGGTCATTGCGCACCGCGGGGCCAGCGGCTATCTGCCGGAACATACCCTGCCGGCGAAGGCGATGGCCTACGCCCAGGGAGCGGATTACCTTGAGCAAGACCTGGTGATGACCAAAGACGACCGGCTGGTGGTGTTGCATGACCACTATCTCGATCGGGTGACTGACGTCGCTCAGCGCTTCCCGCAGCGGGCGCGTAAAGATGGTCGTTTTTACGCTATTGACTTTACCCTGGCCGAGATTAAGTCGCTGAAGTTTACCGAAGGTTTTGAGCCGAAAGATGGTAAAAACGTGCAAACCTATCCTGGCCGTTTCCCGATGGGCAAATCTGATTTCCGCATTCATACCTTTGAAGAAGAGATTGAGTTTGTCCAGGGGCTGAACCATTCGACGGGTAAAAATATCGGTATCTACCCGGAAATCAAAGCGCCGTGGTTCCACCATCAGGAAGGGAAAGATATTGCCGCCAGCACGCTGAAAGTGCTGAAGGAATATGGCTACACCAGCAAGCAGGATAAGGTTTATCTGCAGTGCTTTGACGCTAATGAGCTCAAACGCATCAAAAATGAGCTGGAACCGAAGATGGGCATGGATCTCAATCTGGTGCAGCTCATCGCCTATACCGACTGGAATGAAACGCAGCAGAAACAGGCCGATGGTAAATGGGTGAACTACAGCTATGACTGGATGTTCAAGCCGGGGGCGATGGCGCAGATCGCGCAGTACGCCGACGGTATTGGCCCGGATTACCATATGCTGGTAGCGGAAGGCTCGAAGCCGGGCGCGGTGAAGCTGACGGCGATGGTAAAAGAGGCGCACGCCAGCCATCTGCAGGTGCATCCCTATACCGTGCGTGCGGATCAGTTGCCGGAGTACGCCACTAACGTTAATCAGCTCTATGACGTGCTGTATCACCAGGCGGGCGTCGACGGCTTGTTTACCGATTTCCCGGATAAAGCGGTGCAGTTCCTGGACGCGAAATAAAACAAAAGGGCCGTAAGGCCCTTTTTTATGTTTTCCCCCTCTCCCTGTGGGAGAGGGCCGGGGTGAGGGCATCAGGCCGCACACATCGACAACACTTACATCTCGATCTCAATATCGCCTTTTGCCCGGCAGCAGCAGGGCAAAATCTCTCCCGGCTGGATAAACGCCAGCGGCTCGGTCAGCCAGTCAACCTGGCCGGAGACCAGACGCGTGCGGCAGGAACCGCAATAGCCTTCGCGGCACTGATACTCCACGTCGATGTTATGCGATTCAAGCGCGGCCAACAGGGAAGGGTGTTCATCCTGACACTCAAGGCGAGTGTCAGAGATTTTCAGGAAAATCCGCTTCATTACAGCTGGAAGTTGCTCAGATCGTCAGCGTCGACTTCAGAATCGATCTGGCCGACGAGATAAGAGCTGACTTCCACTTCCTGCGGCGCGACCTGAACGTTGTCGGAAACCAGCCAGGTATTGATCCACGGGATCGGGTTGGAGCGGGTCTGGAACGGCAGATCGAGGCCCACCGCCTGCATGCGGATATTGGTGATGTACTCGACGTACTGGCAGAGAATATCTTTGTTCAGGCCGATCATCGAGCCGTCGCGGAACAGATAGTCCGCCCACTCTTTCTCCTGCTGCGCCGCCAGCACGAACAGGTCATAGCACTCCTGTTTGCACTCTTCGGCGATTTCCGCCATTTCCGGATCGTCGCTGCCGGAGCGCAGCAGGTTCAGCATATGCTGGGTGCCGGTCAGGTGCAGCGCTTCATCGCGAGCGATCAGGCGGATAATTTTGGCGTTGCCTTCCATCAGCTTGCGCTCGGCAAAGGCGAAGGAGCAGGCGAAGCTGACGTAGAAGCGGATCGCTTCCAGCGCGTTGACGCTCATCAGGCACAGATACAGTTTCTTTTTCAGCTCGCGCAGATTCACGGTCACGGTTTTACCGTTGACGGTGTGGGTGCCTTCACCCAGCAGGTGCCAGTAGCTGGTCATTTCGATCAGCGAATCGTAATAGTGAGAGATACCTTCCGCACGCTTCTGGATCTGCTCATTGGTCACGATATCGTCGAACACGGTCGCCGGATCGTTGACGATGTTGCGGATGATATGAGTGTAGGAGCGCGAGTGGATGGTCTCGGAAAAGGCCCAGGTTTCCACCCAGGTTTCCAGCTCCGGGATGGAGATCAGCGGCAGCAGCGCGACGTTCGGGCTGCGGCCCTGGATGGAGTCGAGCAGCGTCTGGTACTTCAGGTTGCTGATGAAAATATGTTTTTCATGTTCCGGCAGCGCCTGGTAGTCGATGCGATCGCGGGAAACATCGACTTCTTCCGGGCGCCAGAAGAAGGAGAGCTGCTTTTCAATCAGCTTTTCAAAGATGTCATATTTTTGCTGATCGTAGCGGGCCACGTTAACCGGCTGGCCAAAAAACATCGGCTCAAGCAGCTGATTGTTTTTCGTCTGTGAAAAAGTGGTGTATGCCATTGAAGTGAGTCCTGTTGAAATGTATTGCCCGGCGGCACTGCGTTGGCCGGGCCTACAAAATCGTAGGCCGGGTAAGCATCGCGCCACCCGGCAAAAATAACTTAGATCTTACAAGCGCCGCTTTCGCAGCCATCGTCCTGGATAGACGGTGCCAGGTCATCCTGAGCATCTTCTGCGCCATCACGGGTGTTGTGATAGTACAGCGTTTTGACGCCGAATTTATAGGCGTTGAGCAGGTCTTTGAGCAACTGCTGCATCGGCACTTTTCCGGAAGGGAAGCGCGTCGGATCGTAGTTGGTGTTGGCAGAGATCGACTGGTCGATAAACTTCTGCATGATACCGACCAGCTGCAGATAACCGTCGTTGTTCGGCATTTCCCACAGCAGCTCGTAGGCGTTCTGCAGGTTTTCGTAATCCGGCACCACCTGGCGCAGGATACCGTCCTTGGACGCTTTGATACTGACGTGGCCGCGCGGCGGCTCAATGCCGTTGGTGGCGTTGGAGATCTGCGACGAGGTCTCGGACGGCATCAGCGCGGAGAGCGTGGAGTTACGCAGACCGTGGGTTTTAATGGATTCGCGCAGTTGCTCCCAGTCGAAATGCAGGGATTCGCTGACGATCGCATCCAGGTCTTTCTTATAGGTATCGATCGGCAGGATGCCCTGCGCGTAGGTGGTTTCATTGAACCACGGGCAGGCGCCTTGCTCGATAGCCAGTTCGTTGGAGGCCTTCAGCAGGTAGTACTGAATCGCTTCGAACGTTTTGTGGGTCAGGTTGTTGGCGCTGCCGTCGGAGTAGCGTTTGCCATGCTTCGCCAGATAGTAAGCGAAGTTGATCACGCCGATGCCCAGCGTACGGCGGCCCATCGCGCCGCGTTTGGCGGCCGGGATCGGGTAATCCTGATAGTCGAGCAGCGCATCCAGGGCACGCACCGCCAGTACCGCCAGCTCTTCCAGCTCGTCGAGGCTGTCGATAGCGCCGAGGTTGAAGGCCGACAGGGTGCACAGCGCGATTTCGCCGTTTTCGTCGTTGACGTCTTCCAGCGGTTTGGTCGGCAGGGCAATTTCCAGGCACAGGTTAGACTGACGCACCGGGGCGACCACCGGATCGAACGGGCTGTGGGTGTTACAGTGGTCGACGTTCTGGATGTAGATACGACCGGTAGAGGCGCGCTCCTGCATCATCAGCGAGAACAGCTCAACGGCTTTAATACGTTGCTTGCGAATGCTGTCGTCCTGCTCGTACTGGGTGTACAGGCGCTCGAACTCGTCCTGATCGGCGAAGAAGGCGTCATACAGGCCCGGGACATCGGAAGGGCTGAACAAGGTAATGTCGCCGCCCTTCAGCAGACGGGTGTACATCAGCTTGTTGATCTGCACCCCGTAGTCCATGTGACGAACGCGGTTGGCATCGGTACCGCGGTTGTTTTTCAGCACCAGCAGGCTTTCCACTTCCAGATGCCACATTGGGTAGAAGAGGGTCGCCGCGCCGCCGCGAACGCCGCCCTGCGAGCAGGATTTCACCGCGGTCTGGAAGTGTTTGTAGAACGGGATACAGCCGGTGTGGAAGGCTTCGCCGCCGCGGATCGGGCTGCCCAGCGCGCGAATGCGGCCGGCGTTGATACCGATACCGGCGCGCTGGGAAACGTATTTCACAATCGCGCTGGAGGTGGCGTTGATCGAATCCAGGCTGTCGCCGCACTCGATCAGCACGCAGGAGCTGAACTGACGGGTTGGGGTACGCACGCCGGACATGATCGGCGTCGGCAGCGAGATTTTAAAGGTGGACACCGCGTCATAGAAACGCTTGATATAGTCCAGACGGGTCTCACGCGGATAGTTAGAGAACAGGCAAGCGGCGACCAGAATGTAGAGGAACTGCGCGCTCTCGTAAATTTCGCCGGTAACGCGGTTTTGTACCAGGTACTTGCCTTCCAGCTGCTTAACGGCCGCGTAAGAGAAGTTCATATCGCGCCAGTGATCGAGGAAACCGTCCATCTGCTGGAACTCTTCTTCCGTGTAGTCTTCCAGCAGATGATGATCGTATTTACCCTTCTCGACCATCTTCACCACGTGATCGTAGAGCGCCGGCGGCTCAAACTGGCCGAAGGCTTTTTTACGCAAATGGAAAATCGCCAGACGCGCGGCGAGGTACTGGTAATCCGGCGCGTCGCGGGAGATCAGGTCCGCGGCGGCTTTAATAATGGTTTCGTGGATGTCCGCGGTTTTGATGCCGTCATAGAACTGGATATGGGAGCGCAGTTCTACCTGGGAGATCGAAACGTTATTCAGTCCTTCTGCCGCCCAATCCAGTACGCGATGGATTTTGTCGAGATTGATGCGCTCGGTGGTCCCGTCGCGCTTTGTCACCAGCAGACTCTGATTCATGTGGATTTTACCTGTCCGTGAAAGAAAATATCCCCCGTTTATCCACAGAAGGCCGTTGTGACTAACTCTGTGGATAAATACTATATGTAGGGGGTTGTCGATAAAAAGAACGCTATATGGTGAGTTATTTTAGTAAGGAATCTTTTGAGTACAAGGGTTGATTTTGACGTTAAATTGAGGTTGCGGAAGGGTAATAATCCTCAAGTCCACGTCGCATAAGGCCTGGAGAAGAAGTCAATAAAACAGAAAAAAAAATGAAAATTTGATCGAGTGCTGATTTCTTCATCGGAAGAAATAATCACGCGGCTTGATGCCGCGCAATCATCATAAGCGCAGGTGCTGACCTCAGTCCTGTTTGGCGGTGGTGTGCAACATATAGTTAACATCAACTCCCGGCGCTAACTTGAAGGTGTTGGTCAGCGGATTGTAATGCAGACCGATGATATGCTGCTCTTTCAGAGTAGTCTGATCTACCCAGCTCAGCAGTTCGGCCGGTTTGATAAACTTTTTCACATCATGAGTGCCCTTGGGCACCATCTTCATGACGTATTCCGCGCCCACCACCGCCATCAGCCAGGCCTTGCCATTGCGGTTGATGGTGGAGAAGAAGACCTGGCCGCCGGGCTTCACCAGCCGCGCGCAGGCGTGCACCACCGACTGTGGATCGGGGACGTGCTCCAGCATCTCCATGCAGGTCACGACGTCATACTGCTGCGGATGCTTCGCGGCATGTTCCTCAACCGTTTCCTGAACATAGTCCACCTGAATACCGCTCTCCAGGGCGTGCAGCTTCGCGACCTGCAGCGGTTCGGCACCCATGTCCAGTCCGGTGACCGTTGCACCTTCGCGCGCCATGCTCTCGGCGAGAATGCCGCCGCCGCAGCCGACATCGAGGACTTTTTTACCGAACAGGCCGCCGGAGCGTTCGGCGATATAGCCCAGCCGCAGCGGGTTGATGCGGTGGAGCGGTTTGAACTCGCCCTCCAGATCCCACCAGCGCGAGGCGACGGCTTCGAATTTGGCGATTTCAGCATGATCGACGTTAGGGGCTACCGACGTTTTTTCGGCATTCATGGGCGCTTTTACTCCTTTTCTGTTCAGACCTGCGAGTATATCAGCAGCGCGCCATGAATAAACCGTATTGCTTTACCTCTATTAGCGCGGCTGTGTTATAATTTGCGACCTTTGAATCCGGGAAACAGTAGAGGGATAGCGGTTAGATGAGCGACCTTGCGAGAGAAATTACACCGGTCAACATTGAGGAAGAGCTTAAGAACTCTTATCTGGATTACGCGATGTCGGTCATTGTTGGCCGTGCGCTGCCGGATGTCCGAGATGGCCTGAAGCCGGTACACCGTCGCGTACTTTACGCCATGAACGTATTGGGCAATGACTGGAACAAAGCCTATAAAAAATCAGCCCGTGTCGTTGGTGACGTAATCGGTAAATACCACCCGCACGGCGACTCCGCGGTATATGACACCATCGTCCGTATGGCACAGCCGTTCTCGCTGCGCTACATGCTGGTGGACGGCCAGGGTAACTTTGGTTCCATCGACGGCGACTCCGCCGCGGCGATGCGTTATACCGAAATTCGTCTGGCGAAAATCGCTCATGAGCTGATGGCCGATCTTGAAAAAGAGACGGTCGATTTCGTCGACAACTATGACGGTACGGAGCGTATTCCGGACGTCATGCCGACCAAAATTCCTAACCTGCTGGTGAACGGTGCCTCCGGGATCGCGGTAGGGATGGCCACCAACATACCGCCGCATAACCTGACGGAAGTGATTAACGGCTGTCTGGCGTATGTTGACGATGAAGACATCAGCATTGAAGGGCTGATGGCGCATATTCCAGGCCCTGATTTCCCGACCGCCGCCATTATCAATGGCCGTCGTGGCATTGAAGAGGCCTACCGCACCGGTCGCGGTAAAGTGTACATCCGCGCGCGCGCGGAAGTGGAAGTGGACGCGAAATCCGGCCGCGAAACCATCATCGTGCACGAAATTCCGTATCAGGTGAACAAAGCGCGCCTGATTGAGAAAATCGCCGAGCTGGTCAAAGAAAAACGCGTGGAAGGCATCAGCGCGCTGCGTGACGAGTCTGATAAAGACGGGATGCGCATCGTGATTGAAGTAAAGCGCGATGCGGTAGGGGAAGTGGTGCTCAACAACCTCTATTCCCAGACCCAGCTGCAGGTCTCCTTCGGCATCAACATGGTTGCGCTGCACCATGGTCAGCCGAAGATCATGAACCTGAAGGACATCATCGCCGCGTTTGTACGTCACCGCCGCGAAGTGGTGACCCGCCGTACGATTTTCGAACTGCGCAAAGCACGCGACCGGGCGCATATCCTCGAAGCGTTGGCCGTTGCGCTGGCCAACATCGACCCGATTATCGAACTGATCCGTCGCGCGCCGACCCCGGCAGAAGCGAAAGTGGCGCTGGTTGCCCAGGCGTGGGATCTCGGTAACGTTGCGGCGATGCTGGAGCGCGCCGGTGATGACGCCGCGCGTCCGGAATGGCTGGAGCCAGAGTTCGGCGTGCGCGATGGTAAATACTACCTGACCGAGCAGCAGGCTCAGGCGATTCTGGATCTGCGTCTGCAGAAACTGACCGGCCTTGAGCATGAAAAACTGCTCGACGAATATAAAGAGCTGCTGGAGCAGATCGCGGAACTGCTGCACATTCTCGGCAGCGCCGACCGTCTGATGGAAGTGATTCGCGAAGAGCTGGAGCTGATCCGCGACCAGTTCGGCGACGAACGTCGTACCGAAATCACTGCCAACAGCGCTGATATTAACATCGAAGATCTGATCAACCAGGAAGACGTGGTGGTCACCCTGTCGCATCAGGGCTATGTGAAGTATCAGCCGCTGACCGACTACGAAGCACAGCGTCGTGGCGGCAAAGGCAAGTCAGCAGCACGCATTAAAGAAGAAGACTTCATTGACCGCCTGCTGGTGGCCAACACCCATGACACCATCCTCTGCTTCTCGAGCCGCGGCCGTCTGTACTGGATGAAGGTCTATCAGCTGCCGGAAGCCAGCCGCGGCGCGCGCGGTCGTCCGATCGTCAACCTGCTGCCGCTGGAAGCCGATGAGCGTATCACCGCCATCCTGCCGGTCCGCGAGTACGAAGAGGGCGTCAACGTCTTTATGGCGACCGCCAGCGGTACCGTGAAGAAAACCGCGCTGACCGAGTTCAGCCGTCCGCGTTCCGCCGGTATCATCGCGGTCAATCTGAACGAAGGCGATGAGCTGATCGGCGTCGATCTGACCTCCGGTCAGGATGAAGTGATGCTGTTCTCCGCGGCCGGTAAGGTTGTGCGCTTCAAAGAAGACGCCGTTCGCGCCATGGGCCGTACCGCCACCGGCGTACGCGGCATCAAGCTGGCGGAAAATGACAGCGTCGTCTCGCTGATTATTCCGCGCGGCGAAGGCGCGATCCTGACGGTGACGCAAAACGGTTACGGTAAACGTACCGCAGCGGCGGAGTATCCGACCAAATCGCGTGCCACTCAGGGCGTTATCTCGATCAAAGTCACCGAGCGTAACGGTTCCGTGGTGGGCGCCGTGCAGGTGGATGACTGCGATCAGATCATGATGATCACCGACGCCGGGACGCTGGTTCGTACCCGCGTTTCCGAGGTGAGCATCGTGGGCCGTAACACCCAGGGCGTGATCCTCATCCGCACCGCGGAAGATGAAAACGTGGTGGGTCTGCAGCGCGTGGCAGAGCCGGTGGACGACGAAGAACTGGATGCCATCGACGGTAGCGTAGCGGAAGGCGATGACGATATCGCCCCGGAAGCGGATACCGATGACGACATCGCCGAAGACGAAGAGTAATCGTCCGCGGTAAATGTTCTGAAAGGGCCGGGTATTCTCCCGGCCCTTTTTGCATTAACATTGCGGCAAAGCTGGTTTACCGCTACTTTAACCCCATTCTGTTGAGTCCCTGACGGCCGAGCATCGCCACATTGAAATATCTTGCCTCGTTTCATACAACCCTGAAGGTTTCACGTTATCTGTTCAGAGCGCTGGCGGTATTGCTGTGGCTGCTCATTGCGTTTGTCTCTGTGTTCTATATCGTTAATGCCCTGCACGAGCGGGAAGCCGAGATCCATCAGGAGCTCAATCTCAATGCTGATCAGGCCCAGCGCTATATTCAGCGTACGGCGGATGTGATTAAAGAGCTGAAGTACGTCGCCGGTAACCGCCTGTCGGCAGGGGATGCGGTAGCGCAAGGGCAAAATAGCGATATAGCAGTGCCCAACTTTGAACCCCTGTACCCTGATTCCGATTGCAGCGCGATGAGCACCACCTGGCGTAATTCGCTGCAATCGCTGGCGTGGTTTATGCGCTACTGGCGGGATAATTTTACCGCTGCCTACGACCTTAACCGCATCTTTCTCATTGGCAGCGATAACCTCTGCATGGCCAACTTTGGCCTGCGGGATGTGCCGATTGAGCGCGATCAGGCGCTGAAAGTCCTGCATCAGCGCATTGAGCAATATCGCAACGCGCCGCAAAACGAGCGCGGCAACAACCTGTTCTGGATAAGCCAGGGCGTGCGTCCCGGCGTGGGCTACTTTTATGCCCTGACCCCAGTCTATATGGCCAACCGTCTGCAAGCGATGCTCGGCGTGGAGCAGACCATCCGTATGGAAAGCTTCTTCACGCCGGGCAGTTTGCCGATGAGCGTGACGATTTTTGACGATAACGGCCAGCCGCTGATCTCGTTGGCCGGCGCGGAAGGCAAAATCCAGAGCGAAGCGAAGTGGATGCAGGAGCGGATGTGGTTTGGCTACAGCGCAGGCTTTCGCGAGCTGGTGCTGAAAAAAAGCCTGGCGCCGTCCTCCTTAAGCATCGTCTATTCCGTTTCGGTGGACCAGGTGCTGGAGCGGATCCGCATGCTCATCATCAACGCCATCATTCTCAATATCCTGACCGGGGCAATGCTGTTTGCGCTGGCGCGAATGTATGAGCGGCGCATTTTTATCCCGGCGGAAAATGATGCTCAGCGACTGGAAGAGCATGAACAGTTCAACCGCAAAATCGTGGCCTCCGCCCCGGTGGGGATCTGTATTCTGCGCACCGTCGACGGGACCAATATTCTCAGTAACGAGCTGGCGCACAACTACCTGAACATGCTGACCCATGAGGATCGCCAGCGGCTGACGCAGATTATCTGCGGCCAGCAGGTCAACTTTGTCGATGTGCTGACCAGTAACCATACCAACCTGCAGATTAGCTTTGTCCATTCGCGTTATCGCAATGAAAACGTCGCCATCTGTGTGCTGGTGGACGTTTCCGCCCGCGTGAAAATGGAGGAGTCGCTGCAGGAGATGGCCCAGGCGGCTGAACAGGCCAGCCAGTCGAAATCGATGTTCCTCGCGACCGTCAGCCATGAGCTGCGTACCCCGCTATACGGCATCATCGGTAACCTCGATCTACTGCAGACGAAGGCCCTGCCGAAGGGCGTTGATCGCCTGGTGACGGCGATGAACAACTCTTCCAGCCTGCTGCTGAAAATCATCAGCGATATTCTCGATTTCTCGAAAATCGAGTCTGAGCAGTTGAAGATCGAGCCGCGGGAGTTTTCCCCACGCGAAGTGATGAACCATATTTCTGCCAACTATCTGCCGCTGGTGGTACGCAAGCAGCTGGGTCTGTACTGCTTTATCGAGCCGGATGTCCCGGAGCAGATGTCCGGCGACCCGATGCGCCTGCAGCAGGTGATCTCTAACCTGCTGAGCAATGCGATCAAGTTCACCGACACCGGCTGTATTATCCTGCACGTCCAGTGTGCGGGGGATTATCTGCAGATTAGCGTCCGCGATACCGGGGAGGGGATCCCGGCGAAAGAGGTGTTGCGCCTGTTCGACCCCTTCTTCCAGGTGGGGACCGGCGTGCAGCGAAACTTCCAGGGCACCGGCCTTGGCCTGGCGATCTGTGAAAAGCTGATCAGCATGATGGATGGCGATATCGCCGTGGAAACGGAGCCGGGGATGGGCAGCCGCTTTACCATCCGTATCCCGCTGTATGGCGTGCAGAATACACCGCAGGTGACGGCGGACGGTTTCGCTGGCAAGACCTGCTGGCTGGCAATCCATAATACCTCGCTGGCGATGTTCGTCACGTCGCTGCTCAGCTATCACGGCCTGACGGTACGCCGCCATGCCGGAGAAACGCCGGATGCCGACGATGTCTTGCTGACTGACGATGAAGCGCAGGCGGGTTGGCGGGGAAGTGCGATGGTTATCTTCTGCCGCCGCCATATCGGCATCCCGCAGGAGCGAGCCGCCGGTGAGTGGCTGCACAGCGTGACGACGCCGCATGAACTGCTGCCGCTGCTGGGGCGTATTTTCCACGTCGCCCTCGACAGCGCGGAGAATAGCCGGGCGCTGATGGCGCCGGACGCGCAGATCGGTAATAACGACGACATGATGATCCTCGTGGTCGACGATCACCCGATTAACCGCCGTCTGCTGGCGGATCAACTGGGATCGCTCGGCTATCAGTGCGTGACCGCTAACGACGGGGTCGACGCGCTCAACGTACTTAGCAAACAGCATATCGATATCGTGCTCAGCGACGTCAACATGCCCAATATGGATGGTTATCGTCTGACGCAGCGCATTCGTCAGCTTGGCCTGACGCTGCCGGTGATCGGCGTCACCGCCAATGCCCTGGCGGAAGAGAAGCAGCGCTGTCTGGAATCGGGGATGGACAGCTGTCTGTCCAAGCCGGTGACGCTTGACGTGCTGAAGCAAACGCTGACGGTGTATGCGGCGCGGGTACGTAACGGGCGGGAATAACGGGGAGCTCCGTCTCGCCGGGGCGAGACGGAGAAAGCAAAGGGATTACTCTTTATCCGTCGAGCTCAGCGAGACGGAGGAGAGGTAGTTCAGCAGCGCAATGTCGTTTTCCACGCCCAGCTTCATCATCGCCGACTTCTTCTGGCTACTGATGGTTTTGATGCTGCGGTTGAGCTTTTTGGCGATCTCGGTCACCAGGAAGCCTTCAGCGAACAGACGCAGCACTTCGCTCTCTTTCGGCGACAGGCGTTTATCGCCATAGCCGCTGGCGCTGATTTTTTCCAGCAGACGAGAGACGCTTTCCGGTGTGAATTTCTTCCCTTTCTGCAGCGCGGCCAGCGCTTTTGGCAGGTCGGTTGGCGCACCCTGCTTGAGGACGATCCCTTCGATATCCAGATCCAGCACCGCGCTGAGGATCGCCGGGTTGTTGTTCATGGTCAGAACAATGATCGACAGATCCGGGAAGTGGCGCTTGATGTATTTAATCAGCGTGATCCCGTCGCCGTATTTATCACCGGGCATGGACAGATCGGTGATCAGCACATGGGCGTCCAGCTTCGGAAGATTGTTGATAAGGGCCGTGGAGTCTTCAAACTCGCCAACGACGTTCACCCACTCAATTTGCTCAAGTGACTTACGAATACCGAACAGTACGATCGGATGGTCATCGGCAATAATTACGTTCATAGTGTTCATGTATAAGGCTACCTTCTACAGCAAGCTCTTGACGTAAGCGTCAATGTCGCTGATATATTTTTCTATGCCTTGCGCATCCTTTTCGCGAATCAGATGCTCAAGCGTTTCACATAACTGCTTGCCGGGTATCAGATTAAGCATAGCAAATGCCCCTTTGAGGCGGTGGGCGGTTTGCGCCAGAGCAGCAAAATCACCCGCTTCGATTTCAGTATACAATCTCTGAACATCATCCGGTACCGTATCGGCAAACAGTGCGTAATAGCCGCTGGCATGGAGTTCGGCGTTACTCTCGTTTCCTGAGGTGGCGGGCTGAACCGCCTCCTCCGCCAGCTGCTGCTCAATAAGCTGCAGGATAGCCTCCTGCATCGCCGTGCTAATATTAAAGTTGACCCGCAGTTGTCCCGGGCCGATCTTGCGTATCCCGACCTCATCATCGCTTAAAAGCAAGCCCGAAGCAGTAAGATTAGACGGATTATCCGTTAAATACAGATCGAACGCTTGACTTGTCGCCCGATCGTCCGGCGTGATGCAGGACGCCCCCCAGCTCTCCAGCTGGCGGGTGACAATCCGCCGCACTTCACTGGAGGTCACATCCAGCAGGACGATAACGTCATCCAGCAGATGTTCGCCCGCCTCTGGCGCCTCTTCGCTGGCCGGCATTTTCAGATGCAGGGTATAGCGAGTCCCCAGCGACTCCCGCGCTTTGATGGTCAACTGCCCACCCAGTTTGCGCGTCATGCGGTCGCACAGCCAGAAGGTGAGGGCGTTTGCTTTGCCGTACAGATCGCTCTGGGTCGCGTTGAGATACGGGAAGTGCAAATTATCGATCTCGTTCGCCGAGACGCCGTTGCCAGTATCCAGAATGCGGAAGGTCAAACGATCGCTGGCCGACTCGTCCTGGCAAACGTCGAGGGTGATCTTGCCGATAGGCGTGGTGGTGATGGAATACTGGATTAACAGCACCAGTGTGCGTCGCAGGGCTTCACGGTCACCGTAGCGCTGCTCACCGGCAGGGAGCGCGTTATTGATCAGCAGCTGCAGACCCTTGCGCTTCATCGCCGGCAGAACTTCCGGTACAACGTCATCGATCAGTTCCTGAACCGAGAACAGCGCCTGGCTGGTTTTCCAGGTGTCGCTTTCCAGCAGATTAGCAAGCTGAATGTCATCGATCAGTTTGACCAGCTCATCGGCATGCTGCGCCAGCGTCCGGTTCTCTGCGCTGTCGAGCGCCGCCGCCTCTGCCGCCAGGTTCAGCGCGGGCTGCTTCAGGGCGCTGCCAATGTGCTGCATAAAGGCCGCCCGGCCCTGCTGGTTTTTCTCATACAAGCGCTGGGCCTGTTTGAGCTTTTTATTGACCAGCACTTCACGGTCCTGGTCACGGATAATCAGGATCTGCGTGCGCGGCGCGACCTGGCTGCGATACTGGCGGATTTCATACTGCTCGTTGTTGACGGTGGCCTGAATCACCCCCTGATGCTGGTCCGCCATGTTGGTGATGTTCTGCAGATTCAGATGCGGGAGCAGGTGGTCGGCAATAGGGTTGCTGATAAGGGTTCGGTTGGCTTCCTGATCGTGGACCAGCAGCCCCAGCGGCAGCAAAGAAACAATCTCTTCATTAATAGCGCGCAGCAGACGCAGTTCGCTGTTGGCGGCGGAAGGGAGCCCGGCGCCAGACGGACTGCTGCGTCCTTTAAAGTGACGAAAGGTGGTAAAACCAAACAGCGCCAGCGCCAGCAGGCCGATGTTGAGCAGCAGCGGCAGAAGAATATTCTGCAGGGCGGCCAGCAGCATGCTGCTCAGCGGTACCGTCCAGAGTAACTGCATACCGGTCGTGCTGATATCAGTGGCGATGTCGATCTGCATGCCGTTAAAAGTGATCCCGATATGGTCGGTGGTCTCTTTGTCAGGATTGGTGGCAAGGTTTTGCGACGGGTCTGGCTCAATACGGAAGCTGTCCAACGCCATGCCCGGCGGGATCAGATCGTTAATCGGCAGGTCGAAAGCGACCACGGTGGCCAGGTGTCCGGGCTGGTTGAAGGTGGTGCGTAACGTAAAGTAGTGCGCGTTCTGCCAGGCGAGATGGCGCAGCGGTGAGAAGGTCTCGCGCTCATCAAGGGTATTGGCCTGCAGCAGCATCTCCGCGCGTCGGGATTCCACCACGCTACTGATCGTTGACTCTTTAAAGCTTGAGGAGAGGTCCTTCAACGGCAGGGTTGAGACCAGAATCAGGCTATTGTCCAGACCATTGAGATAGTACATCGACCATGGGATGGTCTCCGCGCCCCACAAAATATCGAGATAATCGGACATTTTCTGCGTCATCTCGAGGGTCGAGCTGTCATGGGAGCCAAAAATCAGCGCTTCGGTTTTACGCCGGGGCTTCTCAAGGTAGTAGACGTCCTGTTTTAAACGCGTCTCCTGCAAGCCACCGCTCGAAGCGTTAGCCGAGGTCGCGGCGATATTGTCGTAAATCTGCCAGGTAGCATAGCGCCAGGTGTCAATGCGCTGGTGCAAGGCGTGGGAGACATCAACCACCTGATAGCTCTTCTCTTTCAGCCAGGCATTGACGGCACTTTGAATCATCACCCCCATCGTCGCCAGCAGGACAATAACCATCAAAATGAAGAAGCGGCTGATGTTGCCGGGGATCAGGGAGAATTTTTTCGGGGTCATCTTGTGGCTGAACGACTCATCATTGTTTGTAAACAGGATGTAGCGCCAGAGTAACTGGCAACAAAGCAGATGCTGCAGGCAGTATAAAGGCTAATGGCGTAAATCCATACTACAGAATGGTGCCAGCGGCGCGATACCCTCCAGGAATTATCTTAGAATCGAAGCGCAAATGAAACCGCGCCATCAACGCTGACCAGTAGCGATATTGACAAAATGGGGGGATAAGAATCGCACGAAATAACAAGACATTGGCTGAATAAGAACAACTAACAAGCTAATTGATTGATTAATAGTCGTTAGGGAATCTTTGGCTGTAGCACAGATAAATTAAAGTTGTGTAAAGAAGGGTAAAAAAAACCGGATGCGAGGCATCCGGTTGAAATAGGGGTAAACAGACATTCAGAACTGAATGACGGTAATAAATAAAGTTAATGATGATAGCGACTGTTATTTTAGTCACCAATGATAGTTTTGTTTTACCATTCAGTGCTATAGGGTTATTTCTATGTATGTGATTGATTGTAAATGGTTAAATATTTTTTTTGATTATTAGTGCGTATTTCCCAGACCATTTTGCGGTGCAAAAAGTTCCGCCAAATTTACAAATTGAAACATCTTGTGGGCATTTTGAAACATCTTAGAAGTTTTAGTATCATATTCTTGTTGGATTATTCTGCATTTTGCAGCACAATGAAATAGCCGACTGATTAGAAGGGTAATCAGTAAGCAGTGGCATAATAAAAGGCATATAACAAACAGAGGGTTAATAACATGAAAGTTAAAGTACTGTCCCTCCTGGTACCGGCTCTGCTGGTAGCAGGCGCAGCAAATGCGGCTGAAATTTATAACAAAGATGGCAACAAATTAGACCTGTACGGTAAAATCGATGGCCTGCACTACTTCTCTGACGACAAGAGCGTAGACGGCGACCAGACCTACATGCGTGTAGGCGTTAAAGGCGAAACTCAGATCAACGACCAACTGACCGGTTACGGCCAGTGGGAATACAACGTTCAGGCGAACAACACTGAAAGCTCCAGCGATCAGGCATGGACTCGTCTGGCATTCGCCGGTCTGAAATTTGGCGACGCGGGCTCTTTCGACTACGGTCGTAACTACGGCGTGGTATACGACGTAACGTCCTGGACCGACGTTCTGCCGGAATTCGGCGGCGACACCTACGGTTCTGACAACTTCCTGCAGTCCCGTGCTAACGGCGTGGCAACCTACCGTAACTCTGACTTCTTCGGTCTGGTTGACGGCCTGAACTTTGCTCTGCAGTACCAGGGTAAAAACGGCAGCGTCAGCGGCGAAGGCGCGACCAACAACGGTCGTGGCGCGCAGAAACAGAACGGCGACGGCTACGGTACTTCTGTAACTTATGACATCTTTGATGGCATCAGCGCTGGTTTCGCGTTCTCTCACTCTAAACGTACCGACGATCAGAACAACCTGGTTCTGGGTAACGGCGACAACGCTGAAACCTACACCGGTGGTCTGAAATACGACGCGAACAACGTTTACCTGGCGACTCAGTACACCCAGACCTACAACGCGACCCGCGCCGGTTCCCTGGGCTTTGCTAACAAAGCACAGAACTTCGAAGTGGTTGCTCAGTACCAGTTCGACTTCGGTCTGCGTCCGTCCGTTGCTTACCTGCAGTCTAAAGGTAAGGATCTGGAAGGCTACGGCGACCAGGACCTCCTGAAATATGTTGATGTTGGCGCGACCTACTACTTCAACAAAAACATGTCCACCTATGTTGACTACAAAATCAACCTGCTGGACGACAACAGCTTCACCCGCAACGCCGGTGTTTCTACCGACGACGTGGTTGCACTGGGCCTGGTTTACCAGTTCTAAGTCGCAAGCTGCACAAGAAAAAGGCGCCTCTGGCGCCTTTTTTTATGTCTGGTTTAACCTCGCTGGTATACTCTTGTCGCCCTGGTAAGAGGAGCCTCGATTAATGGACATGACTTTCTTTCGCGCCGCACTGCTGGGCGTCTGCGTATTGCTCTCTGGCTGCGATTCAGCCACCACCCCTGCGACCTCCACCTCGACGGCCACCGTGCTGGATGGCAAAACGATGGGCACCTTCTGGCGGGTCAGCGTCATTGGCGTGGATGAGGCAAAGGCTCAGGCGTTGCGCGATAAAGTTCAGGCCCAGCTGGACGCCGACGATCGCCTGCTGTCGACCTGGAAAAACGACTCGGCGCTGATGCGTTTCAACCACGCGGCGGATACCCGGCCCTGGCCAGTGAGCGAAGCGATGGCGGACATCGTGACGCTGTCGCTGCGGATTGGCGCCAAAACGCACGGCGCGATGGATATTACCGTGGGGCCGCTGGTCAATCTGTGGGGCTTTGGCCCGGATAAACAGCCGGTCACCACTCCGGATGCGCAGGCGATTACCGCGGCGAAGGCGCGCACCGGCCTGCAGCATCTGCAGGTTATCAATCAGAGCGGCAGGCAGTTCCTGCAAAAAGATATCCCCGACCTGTTTGTCGATCTCTCCACGGTGGGAGAGGGCTATGCTGCCGATCACCTCGCGCGATTGATGGAGCAGGAGGGGATCTCCCGCTATCTGGTGTCGGTGGGCGGGGCGCTGGTGAGCCGCGGGATGAACGGCGAAGGCAAGCCCTGGCGGGTGGCGATCCAGAAACCGACCGACCGGGAAAACGCCGTCCAGGCGATTGTCGACATCAATGGTCACGGCATCAGCACCTCCGGCAGCTATCGTAATTACTATGAACTCGACGGCAAACGTATCTCGCACGTCATTGATCCGCAGACCGGGCAGCCGATAAGCCATAAGCTGGTCTCCGTCACCGTCATTGCGCCAACGGCGCTGGAGGCGGATGGCTGGGATACCGGACTGATGGTGCTCGGGCCTGAAAAAGCGCAGCAGGTGGTGCGCGAGCAGGGGCTGGCGGTCTATATGATCGTCAAAGAGGGCGAGGGGTTTAAAACCTGGATGTCGCCACAGTTCCGCACCTTCCTCGTCGGCGAGAAAAATTAAAAAGCAAGATTGCGGGTTTTTTGCTGCGGGCGTCGCCGCAGACTGAGGATACACTTACAGCAGGAGCCTCGTCATGAAACCGATAGTTGCCGATACCGATGACCGCCGCTGGCAGGCGGTTTGCGAACGTGATACCCGGGCCGATGGTCAGTTTGTCTTCGCGGTACTGACCACCGGCATCTGCTGCCGCCCTTCCTGCCGCTCGCGTCGTGCGCGGCGGGAAAATGTGCGTTTTTTTGCCGACGTCGCCTCCGCCGTGGCGGCGGGGTTCCGCCCCTGCAAACGCTGCCAGCCGGATAAAGACGATCCCCAGCAGCAAAGGGTCGACAAAGTGGCGCAAGCTTGCCGGTTGCTGGAGCAGGACGCGCCCCTGACCCTTGAGGCGCTGGCTCGTGAGCTGGCGGTCAGTCCTTTTCATTTCCACCGTTTGTTTAAATCCGTCACCGGTATGACCCCCAAAGCGTGGCAACAGGCGTGGCGTGCCCGACGCCTGCGGGAAGCGCTGGAGCAGGGGAATACGGTGACCCGCGCCGCGCTGGCGGCCGGTTTTCCCGACAGCAGCAGCTATTATCGTCAGGCCGATGCGGCATTAGGCATGACGGCGAGCCAGTTTCGCCGTGGCGGCGCTGCCACCGTGGTGACCTGGACGACGGGCGACTGCGCGCTGGGTCGCTGTCTGGTGGCGCAAAGTGAGCGCGGCGTCTGCGCGGTTCTGCCGGGCGATAACGATACGGCATTGCTCGACGACCTGCGCCAGCGCTTTCCCAACGCCGAGCTGCGTCAGGGAGACCCTGAGTTCCGTCGTCAGATGGCGGAGATTTTCGCTCACCTCGACGACAGCCGGCGGCCGGTGTCGCTGCCGCTGGATCTGCAGGGCACTGCGTTTCAGCTGCAGGTCTGGCAGGCGCTGCGGCAGATCCCGGCGGGCGAGACCCGCAGCTACCGCCAGGTGGCAGAGTATATTGGTCTGCCACGAGCAGCAAGAGCGGTGGCTGGCGCCTGCGCGGCGAATTCGCTGGCGGTGATCGTTCCCTGCCATCGGGTGGTACGGGAGGGCGGCGAGCTGTCCGGTTATCGCTGGGGAACGGCGCGGAAAGCGCAGCTGCTGGCGCGCGAGGCCCAACACGAGGAGGAATAATGCTCGATCTGTTTAGCGATACGCCACCGTGGCAGGAGCCGCTGGCACCCGGTGCGGTGGTGCTCCGACGCTTCGCCCGCGAGCGCGCCCCGGCACTGCTGCAGGCGATTGCCGATGTCGCCCGCCAGTCGCCATTTCGCCAGATGGTCACGCCGGGCGGATACACCATGTCGGTCGCCATGACCAACTGCGGTGCGCTGGGCTGGACCACCGATCGCCACGGCTACCTGTACGCCCCGGTCGACCCGTTAACCGATCAAACCTGGCCGCCGATGCCTGCCGTATGCCGCGAACTGGCGCTGGCGGCAGCCGCCGCCGGCGGCTATCCGGGCTTTTCCCCCGACGCCTGTCTGATTAACCGCTATCAGCCGGGCGCAAAACTGTCGTTGCATCAGGATAAAGATGAACAGGATCTGCGGGCGCCGATTGTTTCGGTCTCGCTGGGTCTGCCGGCCATCTTTCAGTTTGGCGGGTTGCAACGCAGCGACCCGCTACAGCGGCTGCTGCTGGAGCATGGCGATGTGGTGGTCTGGGGCGGCGAGTCGCGCCTGTTTTATCATGGTATTCAGCCGCTGAAAGCGGGTCATCACCCTGAAACGGGCGACTGTCGTTACAACCTCACTTTTCGGCAGGCGGGCAGTCGCCAGTATTAAAATAAGAATTATTCTTGATGTCATCGGCGAGCCGTTTAAACTGCTGGCTGTTTTGCTTTTCCGGATAGCCTGTTATGGAACTTCTCTCTCTCGTCTGGCGTCAGTATCGCTGGCCGTTTCTCGGCGTGATTGCCCTCAGTCTGCTCAGCGCCGCGCTGGGTATCGGCTTAATCGCCTTCATTAACCTGCGCCTGATTACCGCTGTCGATACCTCGCTGCGGGTCCTGCCGGAGTTTCTTGGCCTGCTGGGGCTGCTGATGGCGGTGACGCTGGGCTCCCAGCTGGCGCTGACCACCCTCGGCCACCATTTTGTTTATCGTCTGCGCGGCGAATTTGTTAAACGCATCCTCGATACTCAGATTGAACAGGTGGAGAAGATCGGCAGCGCGTCGCTGCTTGCCGGGCTGACCAGCGATATCCGTAACATCACCATCGCCTTTGTGCGCCTGCCGGAGCTGGTGCAGGGGATCATTCTGACCTTCGGCTCTGCCGGCTATCTGGCCTGGCTGTCAGGAAAAATGATGCTGGTGACGGCGTTGTGGATGGCGCTCAGCATCTGGGGCGGTTTTGTGCTGGTGTCGAGGGTGTACAAACATATGGCCAGCCTGCGCGAAACGGAAGATAAACTGTATCACGACTACCAGACGGTGCTGGAGGGGCGCAAAGAGCTGACCCTCAACCGCGAGCGCGCGGAGTATGTGTTTAATCAGCTCTACCTCCCGGACGCCCGGGAGTATCGTCACCATATCGTTCGCGCCGATACCTTCCATCTCAGCGCGGTTAACTGGTCGAATATTATGATGCTTGGCGCCATCGGGCTGGTGTTCTGGATGGCCAACAGCCTCGGCTGGGCCGATACCGCCGTGGCAGCGACCTATTCCCTGACGCTGCTGTTTCTGCGCACGCCGCTGCTCTCCGCCGTCGGCGCGCTGCCCACCTTGCTCAGCGCCCAGGTAGCGTTTAACAAGCTGCGCCAGTTCTCTCTCGCCCCATATCAAGCCGAATTTCCCCGGCCGCAGGCGCATCCTGACTGGCAGACGCTGGAATTGCGCGATGTCACTTTCCATTATCCGGACCAGCGCTTTGCGGTAGGGCCGCTTAACCTGACGCTGAAACGCGGCGAGCTGGTGTTTCTGATCGGCGGCAACGGCAGCGGCAAGTCAACTTTGGCGATGCTCCTGACCGGCCTGTATCAGCCGGTTTCCGGTCAGATCCTCGTGGACGGCCAGCCGCTGGCGGCGGAGAGGCCTGAGGAGTACCGCAAACTGTTCTCCGCGGTGTTTACCGATGTCTGGCTGTTTGACCGTCTGCTCGGGCCGCAGGGCGAGGAGGCCGATCCGGCGCTGGTGGCAACGTGGCTGGAGCGTTTGCAAATGGCCCACAAGCTGCAGCTGGAGAACGGGAAAATCGCCGACCTCCGGCTGTCGAAAGGGCAGAAGAAGCGCGTGGCGCTCCTGCTGGCGCTGGCCGAGTCCCGGGACATCATTCTGCTGGATGAATGGGCGGCGGATCAGGACCCGCATTTCCGCCGTGAGTTCTACCAGGTGTTGCTGCCGCTGATGCAGCAGATGGGGAAAACTGTGTTCGCCATCAGCCATGACGATCACTACTTCCAGCACGCCGACCGCCTGCTGGAGATGCGTGCCGGCCAGCTGTCCGAACTCACCGGGGAGGAGCGGGCGCAGGCTTCCCGCGATGCGGTGGCCCGTACGGCCTGATGCTCGCCGCGAGCCCGGGGGAAACCCCGGGCGCCGCGCCGCTGAAATTTTCAGCGACTACATTGCTGACAGTTATTATTTCCCCCTCCCCGCGCTATGCTTAAGGCTTCCGGCCCACAGGCCGGCTCACTATTCTCAAAAGGATTGCCCGATCGATGTCCGTTTTGCATAAAAAAAGCGCCCGCTTGCGTGACGAAGAGCGCGCCCGTCTGATTTGGCTCTTGAGCACCGATAAAGCGGTGACCTCCGCGCTGCTGGGCAAACTGACGCTGGCCGAACGTTACGATGAAGGCACGCTGGCCGATGACCTGGCGGAAGTCGAGATCCTGGTCTCGCATCTGCCGCCGCCGGATCTCGCCGATGCGCTGGAAGCGCTCCCCTATGACGCTCGCACCGCGCTGTGGTGCCTGGTGCCTGACGATAAACGTGGCGAAGTGCTGCTGGAAGCCTCAGAAAACGTCTGGGGCGACCTCATCGACAAGATGAGCGACCCCGAGCTGCTGCAGGCGATGCAGCCGCTGGATATCGATGAACAGGTTTACCTGCTGCAGCATCTGCCGCGCAACCTGACCGGACGGCTGCTGGCGACCCTGCCGGCCGAGAAGCGCGCCCGTATTCGCCAGATTATGCGCTACGCCGACAACAGCGTCGGGGCGATCATGGAGTTTGAGGTCATTACGGTGCGACCGGAGGCCACGCTGGCGGCGGTGCAGCGCTATCTGCGGCGTCTGGGTAAAATGCCGGAAAACACCGATAAGCTGTTCGTCACCACCCGTAACAAGCTGCTGCTCGGCGAGCTGGAGCTGCAGACCATTCTGCTCAACGATGCGCAGAAGCGGGTAGGGGAGGTGATGGAGGGCGATCCGGTCACCTTTCAGCCGCACGAAGAGGCCGAGAAGGTGGCGCGCACCTTCGAACGTGATGACTTACTCAGCGCCGCCGTCATTGATGCCGACGGCAAGCTGATCGGGCGACTGACCATCGATGAGATCGTCGATGTGGTTTATGAAGAAACCGATAACGATCTGCGCCGGATGGGGGGCCTGAGCGATGAAGAGGATGTCTTCGCCCCGGTCAGTAAAGCGGTTAAAACCCGCTGGGCGTGGCTGGCGGTCAACCTGTGTACGGCATTTATCGCGTCCAGGGTCATCGATGGCTTCGAACACACCATTTCACAGCTGGTGGCGCTGGCCTCGCTGATGCCGATCGTCGCCGGGATCGGCGGCAATACCGGCAATCAGACGATCACCATGATCGTCCGGGCGATGGCGCTGCAGCAGATCCAGCCCGGCAGCTTTACCTTCCTGATCCTGCGTGAAATGGGGGTCGCCCTGATTAACGGCCTGGTATGGGGCGGGATTATGGGGGCTATTACCTGGTGGCTGTATGACGATCCGCAGCTCGGTGGGGTGATGACGCTGGCCATGATGCTCAACCTGCTGATGGCGGCGATGATGGGCGTGATAATCCCGATGGTTATGGTGAAGCTGGGGCGCGACCCGGCGGTCGGCTCCAGCGTGATGATCACTGCTATCACCGACACCGGCGGCTTCTTTATTTTCCTTGGTCTGGCGACGCTGTTTCTGATGTAGCGTGCGCCGTTGTGCGCAGGCGGCGGGGGATGAGCGCCATGGCGACGATCCCCGCCAGCACGCCGATCGCCAGATTGCTGGTTCCCACCGTTGCGGCGACGGTCACCAGCATCACCAGCGTTTCCGGCCACGGATTACGCGCCAGTTCGCTCGGGCGAATGCTGTGCCAGCTAAAGGTTTTCACCGCCACAATCACCATCACCCCAGCCAGCACCGCCATCGGGATCTGCGCCATCACTTGGCTGAGCGCCGTTACCAGCAGGAGCAGCACCAGACCGGCGATTACCGTTGAGAGGCGGCTGCGGGCTTTGCCCATCTCCACGTTAACGATGGTCTGGCCGATCATCGCGCAGCCGGCGATACCGCCATAACAACCGGCAAGGATATTGGCGATACCCAGCCCGGCGCTTTCCCGCGATTTGTTCGACGGAGTATGGGTGAGATCGTCCACCAGCTTAGCCGTCAGCAGGGACTCCATCAGACCGACAAAGGCGATACTGAGGGCGCACGGCCAGATAATCTGCAGTGTCGCCAGGTTCAGGGGGACGATCAGGGCAGTGAATCCCGGCAGGCCGCCGCTCATCGAGCCTTCATCGCCGACGGTGGGCAACTGCTGGCCGGTGGTGACGGTATAGAGAGTGAGCGCGACAATGGCGATCAGTGGCGCCGGGATGGCCTTAATGAAGCGCGGCGCCCACAGGACGATAAGCAGCGTCAGGACGAACAGGCCGACGATCAGCGGCTGGCGACTCCAGAAGTGCGGTACCTGAGCAAAGAAAATCAGGATCCCGAGGGCATTGACGAATCCGGTCATCACCGCCGGGGGAATAAAACGCATCAGGCGCGCCATGCCGCACAGACCAAACAAAATTTGAATCATACCCGCCAGAATGACAGCCGGCAGAATGTAGCCCACGCCGTACTGATGCACCATCGGGCCAATGACCAGCGCCACCGACCCGGCAGCAGCCGTCACCATTGCCGGGCGCCCGCCGAGCACCGACATCGCCAGACAAAGCACCACCGAGGCAACCAGGCTGACCTGTGGGTCAACGCCGGCAATGACCGAAAACGAAATAACTTCAGGGATTAACGCCAGGGCGGTAAGCACGCCGGCCAGCACTTCGCGCGTCAGCAGCGACGGGGAGCGGAGGATCGGACGCAAAGTGCCGGAAGCGGAGGAGTCAGGAACAGGCGGCATAAAAAAAGTTCGCAGGTTATAAAAAAAGGAGGAGCGGTGTCAGGCCCGGCTTCCGTGCGGTCTGTCACAAAACCGAGGATGATAGCGCGGAATCCGCAAGGCTACCAGTATGAAAAGTGATTTTATGTATACATTTATTAAACATTTTTATAACGGATCTCAAAACAGAACTTAAAATTTAAACAATATTTAAATTTTTTAGCTTAGGTGGTAACGTGAGTGGTGAGAATCGTATCACCTGCGCTAAATAAAAACAGCGAGTAAAGTAAGGCTCAAATCCGATGAATAAAAAGATGGCCGTACCACGCTCACAGGCGGTTGGTCCCAACAGCACTCGGACCAACACCCGCCATGAGCAAGAGACGGATGTATTGTTGATTGGCGGCGGCATTATGAGCGCCACACTGGGAACCTGGCTGCAGGAGCTTGAGCCAGACTGGTCTATTACCATGGTTGAGCAAATGTCCAGCGTGGCAGAAGAGAGCTCAAACGGGTGGAACAATGCGGGTACCGGCCACGCGGCGCTGATGGAGCTGAACTACACGCCGCAGACCGCCAACGGCATTAATATCGACAAAGCGGTCGACATCAACGAAGCCTTCCATATCTCGCGTCAGTTCTGGGCGCATCAGGTGACGCGCGGCGTCCTGAACAAACCAAAATCTTTCATTAACAGCGTGCCGCACATGAGCTTTGTGTGGGGCGAAGATAACGTCAACTTCCTGCGCGCGCGCTATGCGGCGCTGCAGCAGAGCGAACTGTTCCGCGGTATTCGCTATTCTGAAGACCATCAGCAGATCAAAGCCTGGGCACCGCTGGTGATGGAAGGCCGCGATCCGCAGCAAAAGGTGGCCGCCACCCGTACTGAAGTGGGAACTGACGTCAACTATGGCGAAATTACCCGCCAGCTGATCGCCGGCCTGCAAAAGCATGATAATTTCTCCCTGCAGCTGGGTACCGTGGTACGTCGTTTCAAACGCAACGCCGACAAGAGCTGGACGGTCACTCTCGCGGATGCCGACAACCGTCGTCAGAAGCGGGTCATTAAAGCGAAATTCATCTTTATCGGCGCCGGCGGCGCGGCGCTGACGCTGCTGCAGGAAACCGGCATTCCACAGGCCAAAGAGTATGCGGGCTTCCCGGTCGGCGGCCAGTTCCTGGTCTGCGAAAATCCGGAGGTGGTGAACCACCATCTGGCGAAGGTTTACGGCCAGGCCGAAGTGGGCGCGCCGCCGATGTCGGTGCCGCACATCGATACCCGTATTATCGACGGTAAACGCGTGGTGCTGTTCGGGCCGTTCGCCACCTTCTCGACCCGCTTCCTGAAGAACGGTTCATTGTGGGATCTGCTGGCCTCGACGAATACCTCGAATATTCTGCCGATGCTCAATGTCGGTCTGGACAACTTCGATCTGGTGAAATATCTGATTAGCCAGGTGATGCAGAAAGATAAAGATCGTCTGGCCGCGCTGTGCGAATACTATCCGGAAGCGCGGAAAGAGGACTGGCGGTTGTGGCAGGCCGGTCAGCGCGTGCAGATTATCAAGCGCGATGCGAAGAAGGGCGGGGTACTGCGCCTCGGCACCGAAGTGGTCAGCGATGACGAAGGCACCGTCGCGGCGCTGCTCGGCGCGTCGCCTGGGGCCTCCACGGCGGCGCCTATCATGCTGCAGCTGATGGAAAAAGTGTTTAAAGATAAAGTCAATTCGCCGGAATGGCAGGCCAGGCTGAAGGCCATCATCCCGACCTACGGTATTCGCCTTGATGGCAACCCGGCGGAGATTGAGAAAGCGCTGGCGTGGACCAGTGAAGTGCTGGAGCTGAAATATGAGCCGGCCGCGGCGGCGGATGAAGCCCCGCAGGCGGAGCTGAAGCCGCTGAGCGGTGGTAAGCCGATGGCGGATATCGCGCTCTGACAAACGCGCTGACAAAAACGGCAGCCTGCGGGCTGCCGTTTTTTTTGTCGGTTTGACGATTCGCCTTAGCGGACGACGGCGTTACCGATGGTTTCGTCGGCGCGCCAGATGCGATATTTCACATCGACATTGGTCGGCGCGTACACGACGATCGGCAATTTGCTGTTGTAGCGCAGCATGGCATCATCGCCGAGGCCGGCAGTGACAAATTTCTTCTCTTTCTTGCCGTCCGGGCAGGCCATCATGGTGGAGACCGGGCCGCTCAGCTTATCAAAGACATAGTAGTCATAGCCCCAGCCTTCCAGGGTTTTGCTTTCCAGCTTCCCGCCTAAACGATGGTGGTTGCAGTCAACTTCCAGCGTCTGGCCGATTATCAGCTCAACCTTCAGCGCTGACTCATCCTGCTGCTGCGGCAGCTGAATAACCTGACGCTTCATGCCTTTTTCCGCTTTCGGGAACGGCGCGACTTTTTCCAGCGGCTGGTCTGCGGCCAGGGCGCCAGCGGACATGCAGGCGGCGGTCAGCAGAGAAACAGCTAGCGTAGTGATTTTTTTCACGGTTGATCATCCTTTATTTTCGTTCCTGACTGATACAGCCTATCATTGCTTTGCTGAATGTTAAGTTTTATTTACTAATTTTTTCAAAATGAATGGTGTTATGTACTGGCGTGATTCCATCGCGCACCTTGCGCCCGACGTCGGCCGATGAAGCTATTCGTTGCGGCTATTTTTCGCTTCCTCAATGAATTCTTCATCTAATTCATCAGTGTTGCCGGCATGCTCTCGTCCCGACAGCAGGTTCCAGCAAGCGATAAACAAGGCGGCAATCAGCGGCCCGATAACGAATCCGTTGATACCGTAGATCTCCATGCCGCCCAGAGTGGCGATAAGGATCAGGTAGTCCGGCATTTTGGTATCCTTGCCCACCAGCAGCGGACGCAGAATGTTATCCACCAGGCCAATCACAATCACAAAGAAGCCGACGATAAAGGCGCCCTGCCACAGCTGCCCGGTGGCGAAGAGGTAAATCGCCGCCGGCACCCAGATAATGGCCGAGCCTACCGCCGGGATAAGCGACAGGAACGCCATCAGCGCTCCCCACAGAATACTGCCGTCCAGACCGGCAACCCAGAAGGCAAAGCCGCCCAGCGCCCCCTGCGCCAGCGCAACAGCCACAGTGCCTTTTACCGTGGCGCGGGCGACCGCGGCGAATTTAGCGAACAGGTGCTGCTTCACGTAGCTCGATAACGGCAGGGATTCGAGGGTCAACAGCACCAGGTAAGGCCCATCCTTCAGCAGGAAAAACAGCAGGTACAGCATAATGCCGAAGCTGACGGTAAAGCCAAAGGTGCCTTTACCAATCAGAAACGCGCTGCCGGCCAGATACTGGCCGCTTTTCAGCGCAACATCGGAGAGCTGCTGCTGGATCTGCTGCGCGCTATCGAGGTTGTGCTCGGCAAGGAAACTTCTGGCCCAGTCGGGGAGGTGAGCAAACAGACTGGCGACCACCGTCGGGAACTGAGTGTCGTTATGCTGAAGTTTGCTGTACACCACGTTCAGCTCGTAGGCCAGCGACGAGAGGATGATCGCCAGCGGCGTAAAAACGATAAGGCAGATAATGACGATGGTCAGCAGCGCCGCGAGGCCATTGCGCTCGCCGAGGCGGGTACGAATCTTGTTTTTGACCGGATTAAAAATCACCGCAAGGATCGCGGCCCAGAGGATGGCGGAATAATAGGGTGAGAGAACATCAAAAAAGGCCAGGGTTACAATAAAGACGATAAGGATGAAAAATCCTTTGGTAAGTCCATTAACTCTCATGTCATCCGCTCCTGCTTATGAGTCATACAGTCGAATGATAGATGCTACGACGTAATTTACCATCAGGATAGTCGTACTCTATATCTGAGGCGGAAAAGTTGCTAAAGGCCCTGCTGAAGCTGTTCAGTAAAAGTTACTACGGCTGCTTTCAATGCCTGTCCGGTACGCATGATGAAAGCAGTATCATCTGCAAAACGTTCATTCAGGAAGCGACGAGGTGTAGAAGCGCAGTATAGCGATACGGCAAAAGCGGAGGTTATGGCGGATAATCCGTGGGTAAACGGGCAGAAAAAAAGCGCGCAGCGGATATTTCCACGCGCGCCTTGTGCTGTGACTTACTGAAGATTGCCTGCGGTCAGGCTCTCTTTATCAAAGGCATGGCTGACATCAATATGATTCTGATGCATCGATGTATCGATATTTGAACCCGCCTCCGGATGCGTCTGGCTCTTCTCTGCGGCTATCACGCCGGACGAAAGTGTAGCGGCCAACAGCAGTGCGGTGACTACGCCGATATTTTTCATGTTCTGTTCCTTATTTCATCGTGTTGTCGCTGTCGCCTGTTTCTTCCGGCGGCCCGGCAATATGGCGATTTTATTTCGTCAGCTCAGCGGTCATATGTACGCGGTTATTGAATTGAGCGCTGGTGATTTTGTAAGACGCGCCTTGCTCTGCGGCCTGCGCGGCAATTTTGGCTTCTGCACGGTCCAGGGTGGAAGCGCTGGCGCTGATGCTCTGAGCAAAAGTACCGAAAGAGATCATAGAGAGTGCGGCAACTGCAACGAAAGTTTTGATGGATTTCATGGTCGTATTCCTGAAGTGTTTTGTCAGTGTTGGAGCGTTGTTGCCCCGATGTGATAAATGATAGGCTGACGGTCGGATGATTAAAATCGAAACAATTTGCTCTCATTGTTCAGTAAATTTGAATAATTATTGTCAAGTATCGCCATCCAGTTTTGTTAAGAAAGTTAAATTACAATTCAGCCTCATTGTCATAACAAATATATAAAAAGTTATTTTTTAACTTTCGATAGATGATTTTCTTGTTTGCTATCATCTGAACTGCAGCAATATAGTTTTTAGGCAGCAATAAGCGCCGGCGTGCGGCAAATAAAAATTATCCACGAATATTTCATTATGATAACTATTAATAAGATCAGTAAAAGCTTCTCCGGTGAAAGAGTGCTAAAAGAGGTCTCGCTCAGTATTCATTCCGGCGAGATTATTTGCATTATTGGCCCCAGCGGCTCAGGGAAAACTACGCTATTACGTACGCTTAATTTCCTGGAGCCTGCCGATAGCGGGCAAATAAGAATAGATGATGTGGCGCTGGATTGCGCAAAAGCGGGCAAAAAGGAGATTGAAAAGCTACGGGCAAAAACCGCCATGGTTTTTCAATCGTGGAATCTCTTTCATAATCTGACCGCACTGCAGAATATTACCGAAGGCCTGATTTACGCTCAAAAGCGCCCGCGTCAGGAGGCGCAGGATATTGCTGAACAACTCTTAAAGCAGGTGGGGTTATTGCATAAAAAAGACAGCTATCCGCACAGTCTCTCCGGCGGCCAAAAGCAGCGTATCGGGATTGCGCGGGCGCTGGCAATTAACCCCGCCGTTCTGCTGCTGGATGAGCCGACTTCCGCGCTGGATCCGGAAAAAGTTGGTGAAGTGCTGGAGCTTATTCAGACGATTGCCGCTGCGGGTCAGACGATGATTATCGTGACCCATGAAATGGCGTTCGCCCGCCAGGTCGCTTCCCGGGTGGTATTTATGGAAAACGGCGAAATCGTTGAGCAGGGCCCGGCGGAACAGATATTTGGCGCAGCACAGCAGGGGCGAACCCGGGCGTTTCTGGCGCAACTGCACTATCATGCCTGAGGCTCATGATGAACAATAACCCGCTCTTTAACTGGCAGGATATCGCCGGAATATTGCCGAAACTGCTGGAAAACTTACCCGTGACCCTCGGGATAACGCTGGCCTCGCTGCTGCTTGGTTTGACGATCGCGCTGCTGATTGTGCTGCTGCAGTTTAGTCGCTTTAAGCCGCTCAGCGCGGTGGCAAACGGGTATACCGACATTCTGCGTGGCGCCCCCCTGGCGCTGCTGATCCTGCTGTTTTTCTTCGGCGGAAAATTAATTTTGACTGCGCTGGCGCTGCCGCCGCTATGGATTAGCGATACCACCTTTGCGGTGTTGTCTATTTCGGTCAGCATCAGCCCCTATTTTGCCGAAATGATGCGCTCGGCGTGGCGTGCGGTGGATATTGGCCAGAAAGAGGCCATTATCAGCTTGAATATTCCCTGGCATAAGGGAATGCTGCGGATTATTTTTCCCCAGGGGCTCATTATTGCTATTCCCGTTTTTGGTAATCTTTTAATTAACCTCGTGAAGATGACCTCACTGGTCAATATTATTGGTATTGTAGATATTTTTGGCCGGGCACAAAAGATTTCGCAAAATAGCTATGGGTCTAAACAGGTTGCGGCATTTATTAGTGTTATTATCGTTTACTGGGTGCTGAATAGTATTATTCTCTATTTTACCACTCGTATTGAAAAGAAGTATCAGTTCCTGCTGGAGTGATAGATTAACATGTTTAGCCTGGCGTTCATTCGGGACAATTTTACGTTTATTTTAAGCGCGCTGCCGGTCACCCTGGTGATAACGTTATTGTCCTTACTCTTTTCCACTCTGCTGGGCGCAGCGCTGGCGTGGGTGATTATTCGTCAGGTTCCCGGGGTTCAATGGGGGGCGAAGGTATTTCTCTCCTTTAGCCGTTCGGTCCCGGTACTGGTGATGCTGTATTTCTTTTTTTACGTCTGGCCGTGGATAGCCGCCGGGCTGTTTGGCGGCCCGCAGGACAATATGTACCACTATAAACTCTCGCCACTGGTAGCGGCGGTCACCGCGCTATCGCTGATTTTCAGCGCGTATTTCGCCGAAACCTTTCGCGCAGGCTGGAACGCGGTTGATAAGGGGCAGCGTGAGGCCGCATGGTCAATTGGGCTAAGCGGGTTCACGCAGTTCCGACGCATTATTTTTCCGCAGGCGGCAGTATCCGCACTGCCGAACTTCACCAGCGTGCTGATCGATCTGATTAAAGACACCTCGCTGGTTTACACCATCACCGTTATTGATCTGATGGCGAAAGCCAATATCGCCGCCGCGCGCGGGTTTCATTTTGTCGAAGCCTATTGCGTCGTGTTGGTGATTTATATCGTGCTGTGCCTGGCAATTGCCAGAGCATTGCGCAGTGTAGAACGGTTTCTGCGCGCCCGCTGGCAAGGAAACGTAAAAAAGAGTGTTCCACGGTTATCATTTTGGGGAAGGTATTTTGAAAAATAAAATTTTACTGGTGAGTGCGCTGGCGTTGGCAATGGGAGTTAACGCCGCGCAGGCGGTTGAAAAAAGTCCGCACGCGAAGACGGTTGAGGTTGTCGTTAACGCTAACGGTTTTCCCTTTAGCTTTGTGGACGATAACAACAATATTACCGGCTACGATGGCGATCTGTTAAAGGTGCTGGACCAGCGGTTAACCGACTATACGTTTCATTTTAATGCGGTCTCGCGCGACGCGATGATCGTCGGCCTGTCGACCGGCGCGTATACCCTTGCGGCGGATCACTTTTATCTCACCAAAGAGCGAGCGGAAAAATATGACCACTCCGGCGAGCCGACCGGGATCAGCGATTTACGCCTGATTGTACGTAACGATGAGAACGATATTCATCAACTCGGCGATCTCGCCAGCGGTAAGAAAAAGCTGGTGCCGATTCACACCTCCGACGCCCGTTATACGGTGATTGAAAACTACAACAAAAAACATCCAGGCCAACAAATTAACCTGCAGCCCAACGGCGAGCAGTCCGCCGCCGATATCTTTAAAGCGGTCGCTTCCGGGGAATACGATGCGGCGATTTATCCCATTGGCGCGCTGCTGGCATTAAATAAGGCGCTAAATCTCAATCTGAAAGCTTCGGATTCCGTCGGCCTGTTTCCTAACGTCTATTTGTATAAAAAAAATACCGACCCGCAGTTGATCAAAGCGATTGATGCGCAGTTGGTTGCCCTGAAAAAGGACGGCACGCTCGCTGAGCTCTCACGGAAATGGTACGCCGAAGATGTGTATGCCCTGCCGGGCGCCAGCGACGTCAAAGTGAATACCGACTGGGAATAAACGCATGACGCAAATAAGCTCGGAACCGGCGCATAACGCCGCCACCTTAAACGATGAGGTGACCCTGGCGCTGCGCGCCATTACTGAAAAACGCGCGGCTACCATCGGTTACCTGTTGGACGAAAGCCGACAACGTCATATCGAGGATGATTTTGCGCGTGAAGCCATACGCCACTATGGCCGCGATATCGGGCATAAGCTGCGCGCGCAAATGCGCGATCGCCAGGATTTGCAGGAGTTTGCCGGGCTGTTTACCCGCGGGCTGGAATCTCAGGTTTATGAGATGGAGCCCGTTAGCGCCAGCCGGGCTGAATTTATCGTCCTGTTTCACTACTGTCCTTACGTTAACTGCTGGCGGCAGCAGGGGCGGGGCGCCAGCGAAATTGAGACGCTATGCGATATCTGCATGGAAGGGGATCATGCGTTAACCGACGCGTTTCCGGGGCTGCGTTTAGAGGTGCAGACCGCGCTGGCTCGCGGTGATGCCGCCTGTCGGCTGCGTTTTTATCAGTCAGAGTCGCATGAGGCGGAATGGCAACCTTAAGTGGGGGCCACGCAACCAGTTTATTAATCAGCCAGAAGCGGCGATTCAGGCACTGAGCAGGCAAAAGCTCACCACGGTTGACGGCGACGTTGACGGACGGGTTTATCCCACTGACGGAACGGGGATTCGCGTTGCCGCCCCCGCGCGACAAAGCCGGCGCTTCGGTGTTGGTAACGGCGAATATCGTTTTGAGTAAGGAGTAAGATTTATGGCAAAGGTCCATTTTATTGGTGCCGGACAGATGACGGAGGCGATTATTCGCGCGTCATTAAGCAACGGTACGCTGCGGGCGGACGCGATCTCGCTGGAGGATATCGACAGCGCGCGAATCGAGGCTCTGCACTCCCGCTATCGGTTGTCGGGCGACGGTGGCTTAAGCGAGGCCTCTTTACTGGTGCTGGGGATCCGTCCGCAGGACGATCTGGCGGCGGTGGCGAGCCGCGTGCGCGCCCAGCTAAACGGCTCGACGACGGTGGTTTCTCTGATCGCGGGAGTGACCCTGGAAACGCTGGCCTCCCTGTTTGGTGAGGCAACGCCGATTGCCAGGACGATCCCCAATACTCTGACCGATACCGGATTTGGCTATAGCGGCGTGAGCTTAAACGCCCACGCCAGCGCGGCTGAGATTGAGCCGTTTCTGCGCGGTTTTGGCAAAGTGCTGTATTTGCCAGAGCGGTTGATCGATGTTTTTACCGGTTTTGGCGTCGCGGGGCCGAACTATATTTACTACTTTATTGAGTCGCTTACTGATGCCGGCGTACTGGCGGGGCTGTCGCGGCCTCAGGCGACGGAGGTGGTGCTGGAGAACCTGCTCGGCGCGGTCGAGATGCTGCGCCAAAGCCAGAAGCATCCGCGTCAGCTTCTGGATATCAATAATTCACCGACGGGAGTCGGGATCCACGCTCTGTATGAGCTGAACAACAGTGATTTTGCCGCAGGCCTTCAGCGCAGCGTACTGGCGGCGGTCAGGCGTACCCGTGAACTGGGACAGCGCTAAAACCCTTCTTCCCGCGACAGGCCGTGCAGCACCCCGGCGCTTTTCCGGTGATGCACTTAGAGGTGCGGCTTAAGGCCGCATGAGAGCGGTAGCCCAGCCGGATCGCTAATATCGTCGTGTATTAATCCACGGGGAGCAGGTCAGTGTTGTAAAACGTAGAAGGAACGGATACTCACTGGTCATGATATGATAGATTTAATGGTATAGCTATGAAGGAATCATAGATGATGACCTTGAAATATTATTTAAGGCACTGCTTATGGGGATGGTGTGGTTATGGCTATCTGATCTATTTTATAGTGCGCGATATGAATAACGGGCATATTTTTCCTCCCTATGCTCCTTATATGCCATTTGTGGTTGCATATCTTGTTTTAAGCACCTTCCTGTACCCATTCTCATATTATTCTTCGGAGAAACTAGCCCTTAAGATAATGACCAAACACTTTTGGGAACGTCACATTGGCGTGAACAGTGGTGTGTTTGGTATGTTCATTATTGTGTGGTTGTTTTGCATGCCGCTGTCTGTACCCTTATTCATCGTGTATTTATGTATACGTGAAAAAGTTAAAGTAAGTGCTTAAAAAATATGAAAGTTATCGTAATGGATTCACGCTGCGTCTGATAAGGGCATGGAACTGCTGATAACTACGGGTTTGTTAGTTTCTGGAAGGCTTCCGCGTATTTGGCAATGTCATTTATTATTCCATTGTCCTTATCCTTGTCCATGTTGCGGCATTATTTGGGAAGATGGCTAACAGGCTATATACGTCCTGACATGTTGCGTGCCGAGTGTAAATGAGTGCACTATCGCTCGTGCGGTTGTAATTGTAAGGGCAGTTATTCCGGGATTGGGTCAGTCCAGACGTACTTCGTTCGTGTCTATATGCGCGAGGGCTGCCTCGATTACATCTGGCGTAAACACGGCTTCAGTTGCTGCTGTACTGAATATGGCTTGCAAGCCATGAGAAACAAGAATGCCTTTGTAGCTCATACAGCGTAAGGTTGCATTGGCAGTCTGGCTGTTCATCGACTGTTTGTGGTCATTGGCGGATGGAAAAATGTATTCGCGGTGGTCGCTGATAGTCGCATAGCATCCAAAATCGCTAACACTTGCGAGGGGAGGGGGGATGGTATGCTCGCGACGCATCTTCATTCGACCAGCAGGTATTGTCCATGTGCTTGTGTTAGGGTCTATTTCAGACCAACGGGCAGACGCGGACTCTGCTGGGCGAGTTACGGTCAGCAATTGCCATTCATTCAGTAGCCGGGTCTGTAACTCGATGCTGGCAACAGAAAGAGTTTTCATCAGATCGGGAAGTGCTTCAGGCCTGATGGTAGGCATATTCTTTTTGACAGGTGCCTGGAATACTTTACGGATCTTAGCAGCGGGGTTAGAAAGTATCAGACCATCATTTACCGCGTAATCCATCACCTCGTTGATAAGCTGAATAACCCGCTTTAATGCTTCCAGTTTGCCACTGGCTTCAATCAAATCGACGGAAAACAGGCAACAAAAAACCCGCAAACTCAGAGAGAATGCGGGTTTCTGTAGGGTTACCGGTCGTTAACAACACTTACCGGTGAATGATTTGGTCGGCACGAGAGGATTTGAACCTCCGACCCCCGACACCCCATGACGGTGCGCTACCAGGCTGCGCTACGTGCCGACGCGTGGGGAACAATATTACCCGTTCCCCGAGCGAATGCAAGCGGGTCGCGCGCGATTGATTCATAATTAATCAATCAGTTAGCGATAAAGCGTTTTTCGTCAGTCAGGACCTGCAGCAACAGGCTGAGCTGCGGTTTCTGATCTTTAATTTTCTCGCCGTCGCGGCTCCAGGTGGTATAGGTGCCGTTATGGTTGAGGACCACGGTGATAGTCGGGGTGGTAATGGCCAGCGTATCGCCGTTGGCCGCGGTGACCCAGTTACGACGCCGTACGGCGCTGAACAGATCTTCACCCTGCGAGTACTCATTGGCTGGCGTCGAAACGTGGAGCAGACGCTGCATCAGCGTGGTCATCACATCTTTGTTATCGGTCAGCGTGGCAATTTCCTGGGCCGGCGTGCCTGGCCAGTGAATAACCAGCGGTACCTGCAGCTGCTCGCGCGACCAGTCGAACGGGTCGTGTTTGACGTTAAGCGGCTTGCCGTGGCCAGCGGTGATAATCACCACCGTGTTGTCGAGCTTGCCGGCTGCGCGTAGCGCGGTCAGCACCCGATCAATCTGGGCGTCGACGTCACCTGCCGCCTTGCTGTAACGGCGGACAAAGCCCTGTTGCTGCGTGTCGTCGAGGGTCGTACCGTTGAGCGAGATCCACGAGAACCAGCGATTCTCATCCTGCGCGTAACGGTCCAGCCAGCCGATCCATTGATTGGCCGTCTGCTCGTCGCTCTGGGTCTTCGCGCTCGGTAGCGAGAAGTCGGAGAGCAGCGCCTGACGATAGAGCGGGCTGCTAAACCCATCGGAGGAGAACAGGCCCAGCTGGTAGCCCTGCTGGTTGAGGGCGGTGATCAACGCGGCGGGAATACGCGCCGAGAGGACACCGTCCATATAGCCTGGTGAAATACCGTAGAACAGGCCAAACAGGCCGCTGTCGGCGGTATTACCCGAGCTCATATGCTGGGTAAAATTGACGTTCTCTTTGGCGAACGCCGCCAGCGCCGGCATGGTCTTTTCAAACCGCGAGTAGTTCAGATTGTCGACGGTGATCAGCAGCACGTTGTAACCCGCGCCGAGGTCACGGTAACGCAGGTTGCTGAGCGGATACTGGACCGATACCGCCTCCGGCGCCCCTTGTTCCACCAGGCGACGCTGATAATCCTGGGCGTCGAGCAGGCCATGTTTCTCGAGGAAACGGCGGGCGGTCATCGGATAGGAGAGCGGCAGATTCGCCCGCTGCATTGTGATCGGGCGATAGAAATTGGCATCCGCCCAGATATAGACCAGGTGGCTGCTGACGAACGACAGAAAGAAGAACCAGGCGACCGGGCGGGCGTAATGGCGGCGACGCGTCAGGCTGCGCAGTTTCTGCCAGCTCCAGGTGGCGAAGAGCATTTCAATCAAAAAGATGACCGGGACGCTGATAAACATCAGCTGCCAGTCGCGCGCCATCTCATTCTGGTCAGGGTTAATGACCAGCTCCCAGACGACCGGGTTTAAGTGAAGATGGAAGCGGGTGAAAACCTCGCTATCTATCAGCAGCAACGTCATCCCGGCGGTGGCAAGGATCACCGACAGGAAGCGCATCAGGCGCTGCGAGACCACGATAAAGGTCAACGGGAAGAGGATCAGCACATAGCTGGTAAACACCAGGAAGCTGAAGTGTCCGACGAGACTGACGTACGAAAAAAGTCGTCCGGCAAGCGTCGTCGGCCAGTCGGCGACAAAAAGATAGCGGCTGCCGAGCACCATGGCCAACAACATGTTGAACAGGGCGAACCAGTGCCCCCAGCTAACCATCTGGGAGACTTTTTCTCGGTAGGGCTGACGTAGAGTCACCATATACTGTTGCTGTTATCCTTAATGCGCCGGATCGTCGTTAATGGAAGACTGCAAAGCCTGCGCGAAAGAACGGGCGATGGCCTGACGCTGCGCCGGCGCGACGCTACTGTTGATCAGGTTGGTCACCATATTGCCTAACACCATCAGTGAAAGGTCAACCGGGGCTTTGTGTGATTCCAGGACGTTCGTCAGCTCACTGAGCAACTGTTCGACCTGTTGATCGCTATAGCGGGAAATTTGCGGCATAAACTCAAAATCTGTTTGTTCGTGAAAGGGCAACATATTACCGTAGCAGCAGCTTTTTTTCCGCATTTTTTCGCCGCGGCGCAAAAGCGCACCGATCGTCGGTAACAACGTCGAAATGTGTGGCGCCAGTTGCGTCGGCAACCCGGCGGTGGTTGAATACCGCCCGGTCTAAAAGGAGAGTTTAACATGAGTCTGGATATCGACCAGATTGCCCTGCATCAGTTAATCAAACGTGATGAACAAAATCTGGAGCTGGTGCTGCGCGAGTCACTGCTGGAGCCGAACGCGACGGTCGTCGAGATGATGGCTGAACTGCACCGGGTCTATAGCGCCAAAAGCAAAGCCTATGGCCTGTTCAATGAAGAGAGTGAACTGGCGCAGGCGCTGCGTCTGCAGCGTCAGGGGGAAGAAGAGTTTCTGGCGTTCAGCCGCGCGGCGACCGGTCGTCTGCGCGATGAACTGGCGAAATACCCGTTCGCAGAAGGGGGCATTGTCCTGTTCTGCCAGTATCGTTACCTGGCGGTCGAGTATCTGCTGGTGGCGGTGCTCAATAACCTGAGCAGTATGCGCGTCAACGAAGAGCTGGATATCCGCTCGACCCATTATCTGGATATTAACCATGCTGATATCGTCGCGCGCATCGATTTGACCGAGTGGGAAACCAACCCGGAATCGACCCGCTATCTGACCTTCCTGAAAGGGCGGGTAGGGCGCAAAGTGGCCGACTTCTTTATGGATTTCCTCGGCGCCAGCGAAGGGCTTAACGCCAAAGCGCAGAATCGCGGCCTGCTGCAGGCGGTGGACGACTTTGCCGCCGATGCCCAGCTTGATAAATCCGAGCGACAGAATGTGCGTCAGCAGGTCTACGCTTACTGCAATGAACAGCTGCAGGCCGGGGAAGAGATTGAGCTGGAGTCGCTGTCCAAAGAGCTCGCCGGCGTCAGTGAGAGGAGCTTCCAGGAGTTCACTGCCGAGCAGGGCTATGAGCTGGAAGAGAGCTTCCCGGCGGATCGCAGCACCTTACGCCAGCTGACCAAGTTTGCCGGCAGCGGCGGCGGATTGACCATTAACTTCGACGCCATGCTGTTAGGCGAGCGCGTGTTCTGGGATCCCGCCACCGATACCCTGACCATTAAGGGTACCCCGCCGAATCTGCGCGACCAGCTGCAGCGCCGGACGTCCGGCGGTAATTAAGTCCCACGCGCTATCGCTGAACGGGGATGATCTCCACGCCGCACTGCACCAGCTGCTGGCGCAGTGCGGCGTCGGGTTCACCATCGACGATAAGCATACTGGCGAGGCTCAGTTCGCCGATGGCAAAGGCTGACGCGGCGTTGAGCTTCTCCCGGGACGCCATCACCACGGTTTCCGCCGCTCTGGCCGCCAGTGCGCGTTTGATGCCCGCTTCTTCATAATCACCGGTAGTGAAACCTGCCCGCGGGTGGATGCCGGTCACCCCCATAAAGAACAGATCGGCATTGATCCGCGCCATACCCGCCAGCGTCTCGGCGCCCACAGCGACGACTGAATGTTTAAACACTTTGCCCCCGAGCAGGATCACCTCGATTCGCGGGTGGTCGACTAGCGCCACGGCAATACCGGGGCTGTGGGTGACCACCGTACAGCTCAGCTCCGCAGGTAAAAAGCCGATCATCGCTGCGGTGGTGGTGCCACCATCGACAATCACCACCTGTCCTGGTTGGATCAGCGCGGCAGCGGCGCGCGCTACCGCCTGCTTGGAGGCGATCTGCACGCTTTTGCGCGTTTCAATAGGCGCAATGGCGGCAGAAACCGGCAGTGCGCCGCCATGGACCCGCTGTAGTTTCCCGTCCGCCGCCAGCTCGCGCAGATCGCGGCGAATGGAGTCCTCGGAGACGTTAAATCGCTGACTCAGTTCCCCGGACATGACCTGTTTTTCCTCAGTGAGGATCTGGAGGATCTGTTGTTTTCTCTGACTGGCGAGCATCGATTTTCCTTCACGGCTGATCTTGTTTGTGCACGATTATGCATGTTATGGTGCCGTCTGTCACCTCAAAGGGGAAATAACATGCAAACTCACGCACCGCACGTCCGCCACGTTCGCGAGACGCTGCTCTCTGACAACTGGTACATCCTGAAAAAATATACTTTTGAACTGCTGCGCCGGGACGGCCGCTGGCAGGAGCAGAGCCGGGAAGCCTATGACCGCGGCAACGGCGCGGTCATTTTACTCTATAACCGTGAGAAGCGGACGGTGGTCCTGACCCGTCAGTTCCGTTTTCCGGTGTTTACCCACGGCCACGATGGGTATCTGATTGAGGCTGCCGCCGGGCTGCTGGATAACGCCTCGCCGGAAGCGCGGATCGTTGCCGAAGCGGAAGAGGAGACCGGCTTTCGCGTGACGCGTATCGAACCCGTCTTCACTGTCTTTATGAGCCCAGGCTCTGTTACTGAGAAGCTCTACTTTTTTATCGCGGAATATCAGGCTGATGATCGTCGGGGCGACGGCGGCGGGCTGGCGGCAGAAGGTGAGGATATTGAAGTGCTGGAGTGGCCGCTGGCGCGGGCGCTGCAGGCTATTCGCGATGGCGAGATCATGGATGCTAAAACGATAATGCTGTTGCAGCATCTGGCACTAAATGCTGACACGCTCCTCGCCGGCTAAGGCCGTGGGCGGTGCAGATAACAAAACGCCCCGGAGCCAAAGACTCCGGGGCGTTTGCCATACAACTTGCTATCGGCGATTACGCGCGAACGAAGTCGATGTGGGTCAGTTTCGGCTTGAACGCGTGACGCTGAACAGCCTGAACTTTCACTTTCTCTTCTTTGCCATCGATAACGAGGGTCACAACTTCGCCGTAAAATTCAGCTTTATCCTGCATGTTCCACAGTTTGTCGTGATCCAGTTCGATAGCAACCGGAGCAGCTTCGCCACCGTAGATGATTGCCGGGAACTTGTTAGCTGCGCGCAGGCGGCGGCTCGCACCCTTACCCTGCTCTTTACGTACTTCTGCGTTGATAGTAAACATTGATGTCTCTCTATATATAAAGCCTGCAACAGGCGACCCAGCTGCAGGCAGATTATCTGCTTTGCGAATGCAAAAGCGGGCGGCATTATAGCCGCCAATCGGCACAGCGGCAATCAAAACCTCAGTTTTTGGCGGATTAACGCAGCTCATTGGCGCGACGGAAACGGCCCTGATAATCGAACACTTTTTCCCGCACCTGCCAGTATTGCCCCTTCATTCGGGCGACGACAAAGTCAGGATGGCGCAGCAGCGCCTGCTGGGCAATGATATCCGCCGGGGTTATCCAGCGTAACGGCACGCCCGGCGTACGGGTATGCGGGCGGATAAACAACTGCTCAAAGGCGGTACGCTGGGCGGGCGTTTGCAGACGGAAGCGCTCACTCACGTCGGCGCCGTCCTCATCATAGTAGGTGATTTTCAGCCACGGGCCTTTCTCGTCGCTACCGTGCTGCATAGCCATGCCGCTGCAGCGCAGCACCAGCGCGTCCTTTAGCTTTAGCGCCGCCTTCAGCATATCGTCCGGGTCGACCAAAATCGTGTCGCACTCGCGGCAGCGGCGGGCAGCGATATCGTTTTCCGCGTTGCACTGCGGGCAGTTTTTGAAGCGAAAGCGGAAGTCGCACTGTTCGCGGTGGCCGTCATCATCTTCAAACCAGCCCTGGCAGCGGCGGCCAAAGTGTTCAATCAAGGTGCCGTCGGCGGTGGTTTTGCCCCAGAAGGTGTTGGCGAAGCCGCAGGCCGGGCAGAAGACCTGCACCGGAACGTTGTCGCTTTTCCCCTTCGGCGTCCCCACTTCCGGGGCGTACAGATCATGCGGGTTGCCGGCGTAGTCGAGGATCAGGCAGTCGGTTTTGCCCGGCGCCAGGCGCAGGCCGCGGCCAACGATCTGTTGGTAAAGACTCACCGACTCGGTGGGGCGGAGGATGGCGATCAGGTCAACGTGCGGGGCGTCGAAGCCGGTGGTCAGCACCGCGACGTTCACCAGATAGCGATACTCCTGCGCTTTAAACGCCTCGATGATGCGATCCCGCTCTGGTCCAGGCGTTTCCCCGGTGATCAGCGCCGCTTGCGCCACCGGCAGCAGGCCAGTCACTTCCCGGGCGTGTTCCACGGTGGCGGCAAAGATCATCACCCCTTTACGGCTTTCGGCGAACTCCACGATCTGGCTGACGATATGCGGCGTAATGCGCTGCTGTTTTTTCAGCTCGTGGTTAAGATCGGCTTCGCTGAACAGGCCGTTGCTTTGCGCCTGCAGACGGCTGAAATCGTACTGCACCACCGGCATATCAAGGCGTTCCGGTGGCGTCAGGTAGCCGTGCTTAATCATATAGCGCAGCGGCAGCTCATAGATGCAGTCGCGAAACAGCGCTTTCTCGTCGCCGCGAACCATGCCGTGATAGTGAAACTGATAGATCCAGCCCTTGCCGAGGCGGAACGGGGTGGCCGTCAGGCCGAGCAGCCGGAGCTGAGGATTCACCTGCCGCAGGTGACTAATGATTTGCTGATACTGGCTGTCGTCGTCATCGCTGATGCGGTGGCATTCATCGACGATGAGCAGCGAGAATTCACTGTGAAACTGGTCGAGATTACGCGCCACCGACTGCACGCTGCCGAACACCACTTTGCCATGGCTCTCTTTACGCTGCAGACCGGCGGCAAAGATATCCGCCTCGAGGCCAAGGGCGCAGTATTTCGCATGGTTCTGCGCCACCAGCTCTTTGACGTGGGCCAGCACCAGCACGCGGCCGCGGGCCAGCCGGGCGAGCTCGGCGATCACCAGGCTTTTGCCCGCGCCGGTGGGCAGGACAATGGCCGCCGGCTCGGTATGGCGACGAAACCAGGCGAGGGTGGCGTCGACAGCTTCTTGTTGATAGGGGCGTAATGTAAAAGTCATGAATTCACGGGGCTAATTAACTCGCGAATAGTATGCCACGAATCTTTTCCCTTGAGTGGTGTTAAGAGCCCGTTATACTAGCCAGTGAAATTCTTCTTTTTCGGGCGAGTTGCCCGCTCCAGCATTATTACAGGCTAAAAAAAACTCATGCGACTTGATAAGTTTATCGCTCAGCAGCTTGGCGTCAGCCGGGCTATTGCCGGGCGTGAAATCCGCGGTAGCCGCGTTACCGTGGACGGCGACATTGTGAAAGATACCTCTTTTAAGCTCCAGCCGGAGCACGAGGTGGAGTATGACGGTAACACGCTGACCCAGCAGCACGGCCCACGTTACTTCATGCTCAACAAGCCGCAGGGTTACGTCTGTTCCACCGACGATCCCGATCATCCGACGATCCTTTATTTCCTCGATGAGCCGGTGGCGCACAAGCTGCACGCCGCCGGGCGCCTGGATATCGACACCACCGGACTGGTGCTGATGACCGATGACGGCCAGTGGTCGCACCGCATTACCTCGCCACGCCACCACTGTGAAAAAACCTATCTGGTGGAGCTGGAAAGCCCGCTGGCGGAAGGGACCGCAGAGCTGTTTGCCAAAGGCGTCCAGTTACATAACGAAAAAGATCTCACTAAACCGGCGGTGCTTGAAGTCATCACCCCGACCGAAGTGCGTCTGACCATTAGCGAAGGGCGCTACCATCAGGTGAAACGTATGTTCGCCGCCGTGGGCAACCATGTGGTTGGCCTGCATCGGGAACGCATCGGCGACATCCTGCTGGATGACGCGCTGGCGCCGGGTGAATATCGTCCGCTGACGGAAGCGGAAATCGCCAGCGTGGGCGCCCCGCAAGCACGGAGTAAAACGTGACGGTGAAGCAGAATTCTTCTGTGGGAATTGTGTTTATTCTCGGCCTGCTGGCCATGTTGATGCCGCTGTCGATCGATATGTATCTTCCGGCGCTGCCGGTGATCGCCGCCCAGTACAACGTCCCGGACGGCAGCGCGCAGATGACGCTCAGCACCTATATCCTGGGCTTTGCGCTGGGTCAGTTGCTGTACGGGCCGATGGCAGACAGCCTTGGTCGCAAACCGGTGATCCTCGGCGGGACGCTGGTGTTCGCCGCGGCGGCGGTGGCCTGCGCCCTGTCGCAGACCATCGATATGCTCATTGTCATGCGTTTCTTCCACGGTCTGGCGGCCGCGGCGGCCAGCGTGGTGATCAACGCCCTGATGCGCGATATCTATCCGAAAGATGAGTTTTCACGGATGATGTCGTTTGTCATGCTGGTGACGACCATTGCGCCGCTGGTGGCGCCGATGGTCGGCGGGGCGGTGCTGGTCTGGTTTAGCTGGCATGCCATCTTCTGGATCCTCGCGCTGGTGGCCCTGCTGGCCTCGCTGATGATTGGCCTGTTTATCCGCGAGACGCTACCAGCTGACAGGCGTCTGCCGTTCCATCTGCGCACTACGCTGGGTAATTTTGCCACCCTGTTTCGCCACAAGCGGGTGCTGAGTTATATGCTGGCGAGCGGTTTTAGCTTCGCGGGCATGTTCTCTTTCCTCAGCGCCGGGCCATTCGTCTATATCAATATTAACCACGTCGCGCCTCAGCACTTTGGCTACTATTTTGCGCTGAACATTGTTTTTCTGTTCCTGATGACCATGTTCAACAGCCGGTTTGTGCGGCGGGTGGGGGCGTTGCGGATGTTCCGTGCCGGGCTGTGGATCCAGTTTGCCATGGCGGTCTGGATGGTGGTTTGCGCGCTGCTCGATGTTGGCTTCTGGTCACTGGTGATCGGCGTGGCGGCCTTTGTCGGCTGCGTATCGATGGTGTCGTCTAACGCTATGGCGGTGATCCTCGATGAGTTTCCGCATATGGCGGGCACTGCTTCGTCGCTGGCCGGAACGTTTCGTTTTGGTATTGGGGCGATCATCGGCGCGCTGCTGTCTATGGCAACGTTTACCACCGCCTGGCCGATGCTGATCTCTATTGCCTTCTGCGCAACCTGTTCTATTTTCTTCTCGCTTTACGCTTCCCGTCGGCGAAAAATCGCACACTAGGTCACATTTTCAGGGGCGAAATCGCCCCTTTCTTGATACATGTCAACCAGAATGAGCTTCAGGGTTCTGCGATTTGTTTCCTTTATGTAAAATCAATTAGTGTAAAAAGTCGCATTGTTGCGATAAAAAAGTTGTTTTGGATCACAGAAACGGGTACATATAGCGCCAATCGGCTCGCCGGGTAAAAAAATAAAGCGCTGGATTATAAGTGCTTAACCCTGTCCCGCCGCGGCTGTAAACGTTTTCTGCGTCAAGGCAGGACTATTTGTCAACAGTGTGTTAATATTGATGTAAATTTATTGTGAAGCTTTTTGCTTCCGGGGAAACCACGTGAATACACAACAACTCTCTATCGTACACCGTCTGCCGCAGAGCTATCGCTGGCTGGCCGGTTTTGCGGGTTCCAGAGTTGAACCGATTCCGCAAAACGGCGCGCAGAACGAGAACAGTCTCGTTGCCCTGAAGTTGCTGAGTCCGGACGGTGAGAAAGCCTGGCCGGTTATGCATAAGCTCAGCCAGGCGTTAAGCGACATCGAAGTCGACTGTTCAGTCCTTGAGTGCGAAGGCGAACCGTGCCTGTTCGTTAACCTGCAGGATGAATTCGCCGCCACCTGTCGTCTGAAAAATTTTGGCGTGGCCATCGCCGAGCCCTTCTCCGGCAACAACCCCTTCTGACCGTCAGCTCAGCGCCAGCAGCTGGCGGGTATACTCGTGTCGGGGTGCGCTGAAGACGGACTTGCACTCGCCCTGTTCAACCACCTCTCCCTGACGCAGCACCATCACCTGATGACACAGCGCCCGCACCACGCGTAAATCATGACTGATAAAAATATAGGCCAGCTGATGCTTTTGCTGTAATGCTTTCAGCAGATTCAGGATCTGCGCCTGAACGGTTTTGTCCAGCGATGAGGTCGGCTCGTCGAGGACGATCAGCTGCGGCTTGACGATCAACGCTCTGGCGATGGCGATACGCTGCCGCTGGCCACCGGAGAACGCCGCCGGGTAGCGCTGGCGGCTGGCCGGATCGAGGCCGACCTCCTGCATGGCGAGGATCACCGCCTGTTCGCGTTCCGCTGCCGTCAGCGTCGGCTGGTGGACGCGCAATCCTTCTTCAATAATCTGCTGCGCCGTCAGGCGCGGATTGAGCGACGAGTTCGGATCCTGAAAAACCACCTGCATTTGTCGGCGCAACGGCAGCAGCTGTCGACGGTTACGCCCCTGAATCGGCTGGCCGGCAAAGGTTATCCTGCCCTCGGATGAGATCAGGCGCAGCAGCGCCAGACCGGTGGTGCTTTTTCCCGATCCCGATTCGCCCACCAGCCCCAGCGTCTCGCCGGCGCGCAGCCGAAAACTGAGGCTGTTGACCACCCGATGGTGATCGACCACCCGGCGCAGGATCCCTTTGCGAACAGGAAACGCCACGTTTAAATCGTCCGCCTGCAGCAGCACCGGGGCATCGACGGCCAGCGGCACCGGCTCACCGTCTGGTTCGCTATCCAACAGACGTTGGGTGTACGGATGCGCTGGTGCGCTGAACAGCGCCCGACAGTGATTTTGTTCCACACAGCGGCCGTTCTGCATCACCGCCACCCGGTCAGCCAGCTGACGGACAATGCTCAGGTTATGGGTGATAAACAGCAACCCCATGTTCAGCTCCCGCTTCAGTTCGCGCAGCAGCTGCAGGATTTGTGCCTGCACTGACACGTCGAGGGCGGTGGTCGGCTCATCGGCGATCAGCAACTCCGGGCGCGTCAGCAGCGCCATGGCGATCATCACCCGCTGGCGCTCGCCGCCGGAGAGCTGATGCGGATAGTCCGCCAGCCGCCGCGGTGCCTGACGGATCCCAACGCGCTCCAGGCAGTCGAGGATCTCCCCGCGCGCCGCCTCTTTGCGCATTCCCCGGTGTAACGACAGCACCTCATAGAGCTGTTTTTCCAGGGTATGCAGGGGGTTGAGCGACACCATCGGCTCCTGAAAGATCATCGCGATTCGGTTGCCGCGCACACCGCGCAGCGTGGCCTCATTCGCATGCAGCAGCGACTGACCATGAAAGCGGATATCGCCGCTGGGGTAGCTGGCCGGCGGGGTGGGGAGCAGCCGCAGCACTGACAGCGCGGAGATGCTTTTTCCGGAACCGGATTCTCCCACCAGCGCCAGCGTCTCACCGACCGCCACCTCGAGCGACAGATTATGTACCACGGTCTGCGTCTCGCCCTGCTGGCGAAAGGCAATAGAGAGATTGTCGATAGCTAACAGCGGGTGGGTCATATTACACCGCCTTACTTGGGTCAAAGGCGTCGCGAACCGCTTCACCAATAAAAATCAGCAGCGTCAGCAGTACGGCGACGGAGAGAAACGCGGCAATGCCCAGCCAGGGCGCCTGCAGGTTGTTTTTTCCCTGCAGCAGCAGCTCCCCGAGAGAGGGGGAGCCGAGCGGCAGACCGAAGCCGAGAAAATCCAGCGACGTCAGGGTGGTAATGGAGCTGCACAGGATAAAAGGCAGGAAGGTGAGGGTCGCCACCATTGCGTTAGGCAACATATGCCGCAGGATGATCTGCCGGTCGCTGACCCCTAGCGCCTGCGCTGCCCGGATGTAGTCGTAGTTGCGGGTGCGAAGAAATTCAGCGCGCACCACGCCCACCAGCGTCATCCAGCCAAAAAGGACGGTGATTGCCAGCAGCCACCAGAAGCCAGGCTGCACGACGCTGGAGAGCAGGATGATCAGAAACAGGGTCGGCATCCCTGACCAGACCTCGATAAAGCGCTGGCCCCAGAGGTCGATTTTGCCGCCATAGTAACCCTGTATCGCCCCGGCCAGCACCCCCAGCACGCTGGAGAACAACGTCAGTAGCAGGCCAAAGAGCACAGAGATGCGCGTCCCATAGAGGATCCGCGCCAGCACATCGCCGCCGTTGGCGTCGGTGCCAAGCCAGTTGCTGGCCGAGGGCGGTGACGGAAAGGGGACGGTGCTGGCAAAATTAATCGTCGTGGCGCCGAAGCGCACCGGCGGCCATAGCGCCCAGCCGTGGGTGGACAGCTGGTGCTGCAGCCAGGGATCCTGATAGTCGGCGGCGGTGGCAAATGCGCCGCCAAAGGTTTGCTCGGTGTAGTTTTTTAACACCGGAACATACAGCTGGCCCCGGTACTGCACCAGCAGCGGGCGATCGTTGGCCAGCAGCTCGGCGCCGAGGCTGCAGAAGAAGAGAATTAAAAACAGCCACAGCGACCAGTAGCCGCGACGGTTGTGACGAAAGCGCGCCCAGCGGGCCTGATTAACGGGACTGAAGAAAGACATTAGCGGCCCTCAAAATCAATGCGCGGGTCGACCAGCGTATAGCTGATATCGCTGACGATATTCAGCAGCAGGCCAATCAGAGTGAAAATATAGAGCGTGCCGAACATCACCGGATAGTCGCGGGAGACCGTCGCTTCATAGCCCAGCAGACCCAGGCCGTTCAGCGAGAACATCACTTCGATCAGCAGCGAACCGGTAAAGAACATACTGATAAAGGTGGCCGGGAAGCCGGCGATCACCAGCAGCATGGCGTTGCGGAACACATGTCCCCAGAGGATCTGTTTCTCACCGACGCCTTTGGCGCGGGCGGTGACCACATACTGTTTGCGGATCTCGTCGAGGAAGCTGTTTTTGGTCAGCATGGTCAGGGCGGCAAAGCCGCCGATCACCGTCGCCAGCACCGGCAGGGTGATGTGCCACAGGTAGTCGAGGATTTTCTGATACCAGGGAAGGGTGTCGAAGTTCGGTGAGACCAAACCGCGCAGCGGGAAGAGGTCGAAATAGCTGCCGCCGGCAAAAATCACGATCAGCAGGATGGCGAACAGAAAGGCGGGGATCGCATAGCCAATAATAATCAGCGTACTGCTCCAGATATCAAAGCGGCTGCCGTTGCTGACCGCTTTGCGAATACCCAGCGGAATGGAAACCAGGTAGATAATCAGCGTACTCCACAGTCCGAGGCTCACCGAGACCGGCAGGCTGTCTTTAATCAGCTGCAGTACTGAGGCGCTGCGAAACAGGCTGTCGCCAAAATCAAAGCGCAGATAATCGCCCAGCATCTTCAGGTAACGCTCGTGCAGCGGCTTGTCAAAGCCGTAGCGGTGGGTGATCTCGGCGATGACTTCCGGATCAAGGCCCCGCCCCCCGCGATAGTGCCCCTCGCTGATGTTCCCTGCGCCGGTGCGGGCATGGCTGGCGCCCATCCCGCCGTCGCCGGCACCCGGCATCCCGCCGTGCTGACCAAATTCGATGGCGGCGATGGCCTGGTCGACCGGGCCGCCGGGCGCGATTTGCACTATAAAAAAGTTAATGGTGATGATGGCCCACAGGGTGGGGATCACTAACAGCAAACGGCGGATCAGGTAGCTGCCCATGGGATGTCCTTAACGTCTGTCCGCGGGGAGGGTGGCCGCTTTGTTCACGTCGTACCACCAGGTATCGAGGCCTGACGAATAAATGGGGCGGGTCTCGGGGAATGAGAATTTATTCCACCACGCGGTGCGGTCCTGCGCCATATACCACATCGGCAGCATGTAGTTATTCCAGGTGAGCACACGGTCCAGCGCCCGACCGAGGGGGATCAGTTTCTGCTTATTGCCCTGCCACTGCAGGATCTGTGCAATCAGCTTATCCACCACCGGGCTTTGCACCCCCGGCGCGTTATAGCTGGAGTGAATATAGTCTGACGCCCAGGAGATTTGCAGGTCGGTGCCGGGCCAGGGCATGGCACGCCACAGGCTCGGCATCATGTCGTAATCGCGGCTACGGCGGCGGTTGCTGTACTGCGAGTTATCAACCTGACGAATATCCATGACGATCCCCAGGCGCTGCAGGTTGTGCTGAAACGGCAGCACCCAGCGGTCATTGCCTCCGGCTGGCATCAGCAGCTCAAAGCGCAGCGGCTTGCCGGTGGCGGCGTTGATCCGGCGCTGATTTTTTACCGTCCAACCCGCCGCATTGAGCAGGGCGTCGGCTTTGAGTAAGTTGTCGCGGTCGAAGCCATCGCCGCGGGAGACCGGCGGCTGGTAAACCTGGCTGAAGACCTCGTGGGGCAGTTCGTTTTTCATCGGCGTCAGCAGGGCCAGCTCGGCCGCGTCGGGCAGGCTGCGGGCGGCATATTCGGTGTTCTGGAAATAGCTGTTGGCGCGCTGATAGGCGCTATAAAACAGCGCCTTGTTCATCCATTCAAAATCGAACGCCAGAGTAATCGCTTCCCGTACCCGGCGATCGGCGAATACCGGACGCTGAATATTGAAAGCCAACCACTGGGTATCCTGCGCCGAGGTATTAGTATGCTCATCTTTAATAATGTAGCCGCGGCTGAAGTTGCGACCGACGTAGCGGGTGGCCCAGTTTTTGGCGACCGTCTCTTCCCGGCGATCGACGGCTCCCGCTTTAAAGGCTTCGAAAGCGACATTGTCGTCGAGATAATAGTCATAGCGCAGCGTATCGAAATTCCAGCGACCCCGGTTGACCGGCAGATCGGCTGCCCAGTAGTCGGCGACCCGTGAATAGGTGATGTATTGCCCCATTCGCCAGGCGCTGATGCGGTATGGCCCGCTGGCCAGCGGCGGCTTTGACAGCGGGTCGCTGAGTTTGTGCTGGCGCCAGAATGCCTCAGGCATCACCGGCAGGCTCAGCAGGCTCAGCATGTTCTCTTTGCCGGGCTGCCCGAGGTCGATTCGTACGGTCAACGGGGCGATGGCCTTAACGGTGGTGCCTTTATAAAACAGGCGGAACTGCGGCACCCCTTCAGTCATAAACTTGTTGAAGGTAAACGCGACGTCCCGGGCGGTGATTGGCGTGCCGTCATGGAAGCGGGCGCGCGGGTTGAGAGCGATCTCCATCCATGAATAATCCTCAGCATAGCGCGCCCGCTCGGCAATCAGCGGGTAGTAGCTGCCGGGCTCATCATCCGAGGTAGTGAACAGGGTATCGTAGAGCGCCTCAGTGCGCACGGCGGGATTGCCGCGCAGTGCGTAGCGGTTGAAGTTGTCAAAGGTGCCGATCGCCGCCAGGGTGAGGGTGCCGCCTTTTGGCGCCTCTGGATTGGCATAATCAAAATGGCTGAAGCTGGCGGCGTATTTGGGTTCACCGATAATCGCAAAGGCGACGCTTTCTTTTATAGTTTGCGCCTTAGCGCTAAGGCTAAACAGAGCAAGCAGAATTAAAAAGAGGCGCGCATACATAGGCGGCAGAATACCTTGTCATGGTCGGCCCCCATAGCCGACCTCTGTTCCCGCATCATATGTGAGACTTAGCGCGTTGTGAAATAATTCGCAGGTTCATCATGCGCGGCGACCAGCGCCTCCAGCGATAGCGGACGGCTTATCCAGTACCCCTGCAGGAAATTGACGCCCTGGGCACGAAGCCATTCCGCCTGTTCCTGGGTCTCCACTCCTTCAGCGACGGTCATTAATTTCAGCCGGCGGCTGAGGGTCAGTACCGCATCCAGCACCGGCGAGGTCACAGTTTCGGTGCCAATCGCCTGCACAAAGCCGCGATCGATCTTCAGATAATCGAAGTTATAGCGTTCGAGATAAATCAGCGCGCTATGCCCGGTACCAAAGTCATCAATTGCGATTTCAAAACCCTGCTGGTGGAGCCAGGCGAAGTTAGCGATCGATTTTTCTTTATCAATCATGGCCCGCTCAGTCACCTCCAGCACCACGTGAAAATGGTCGGCGGGCAGCGCGGCGGCAAAGCGCAGCATATCGTCGCGGAAGCTGTCAGCCTGCAGATGGGCAGGGGAAATATTGAGCCCCAGCTTGACGCCGCGGGGCAGGATCCGTTTAAGCACTTGACCGTCGCTGGCGATCAGCGCCAGCAGGTGATGGGTCAGCGGCACGATCATCTGCTGGGTTTCCGCCAGGTTAATAAAGACGTCGGGCGGGATTTCACCCACCACCGGATGGCGCCAGCGCATGAGCACTTCCACGCCGCTGATGCGCAGGGTCTGGGCATTCACGACCGGCTGATAGACGACGTAGAACTGGTTATTTTTGATCCCCAGCAGTATCGATTTTCGCGGATCGGATTTGATCGTCAGCACGTAATAACAGAGCAACCCCGCCAGCAGGCCGCACACTACCCCGAGCAACAGGGCAAACTGTGTATTTTCCGCCAGCCAGCTGTTGGCATACAGGTAGACCTTCAGCGGTAAACCGTCGATCTGTACCTGGCGGATCGGTGCGTTGTCCAGCGTTTGCGGATCCACCAGCCGGTTACTGAAGGTGGAGATGGCGGTATGGCCGATGGCCAGCGCTATACCGCTGAAATCATTTTGTCGTGCGGAATAGAGGATATAGGGCGTGAGGTTAGCGTTAATCGATACGAAAATGCCGCTGTTTGCATCATCGGGTTTGCTGACCCATAACGCCAGCGCTGCGCTTTTCGGCATCATCGGCGTGCCCGGCAAAATCGCCATATCAACGGGTTTGTGAATATCGATCGCCGGGATAAGCTGACTGAGGGGCGTATTCATGGCCCCTGTCGCCGAGGAGCAAAAGACGACGCCGTTTTTGACCAGCAGAAACGCGCGAACGTTAGGGCTGAAGGCGGCATGGGAGGTGAGCCCGGAGTCGATGTTTTCGCAGGGCTGATCCACCAGCGGCTGCAGGCCGTCAATGGTCTGACGGAGATCGTAAAAATAGCTTTTCAGGTAAGTGTTAACGTTGTTGATAATGGCGTCGAAACGCTCTGCCCGGTTATGGTAGATCACCATGAACTGAATGCAGCCGGCCAGCAGCGCGACGATAACCCCCACGCAGAGGCTGGTTAACCAGATTTTACGCTGGGGCGAAAAGTAGCGAGTAAGCATAGCTATAGTCTTTCCGTGTTATTGAATCGCATCAACGGGTTGTCAGTCGTCGTTTTTCTCATTCCCACTTAAAAGACATAGCTTATTTTGCGTCGTTCAGAATCAGGTGGCAAAAAAAAACACTGCCGGGGCAGTGTTTTTTTATCCCGCCTCCAGCCAAGGGATAACCGGCGGCGGTAGAGGACAGTTTACGAGCGGCTCAGAACTCGACGCGCTTCGTTGTAGCGCTTTTTCCAGTACGGTTCATCCATGCTGGAGATGGTCACCCCGCTGCTGGTGGAGGCGTGAACGAACTGGTTGTTGCCGAGATAGATCCCGACGTGGCGGCCCGTAGAGCCGGCGCGGAACAGAACCAGATCGCCAGTACGCAGCTGGGTACGGGAAATCGATTTTCCGGTTTCCTGCTGTTCAGAGGTTGAACGCGGCAGTTCCAGACCAAATTGTTCGCGGAAGGTGCGCTGCACGAACGCCGAGCAGTCGATACCTTTGCGAGTGCTGCCACCGAGGCGGTAACGCACGCCTTTCCAGCTGGCATACTGATCCATCAAACGGGACTTCACGTCCAGGTTACGGACCATCGTTTCAAATTCATCCTGAGAGGCTTGCAGTGATGATAAATCGCCACTACCCACAGCATGCGTCTCAGAATGCATATTTCTGGCGGTACTTGTTGAACTACACGCGGAAAGCAGAACCGCTACTGCAATCGCGGGGGCTACCCGCAAGATGTATCTCAAAATCGGCTGAGATTTGACCATGCTGTTTATTTTCCCTTGTTGTCCTTAACGACAATGTCGTTATAAAAAATGCCAAACGTGTTAGAGCCTAAATACCCATCCGCAATGAGACAATTCCTTAAGCTTAAATTTGTGCAGTCACGCACAAATTTATTCATGCTCTGAATTAATGTTGCGGAAAAGGCAAAACGTGAACGAGATTACCCTATCAAACGCCGCATGGCGAGCGGTTTTGCGCGATTTCTTATAAGTATTTTGGTGACAAAAAGTGAATCATCGGGAAAGGACAAAATAGCGCCAGTATCGGGTAAAAAACAGACAATTCCTTCATTTGTCACGGGATTAATGTGACAAGAAGATGAACATCATGTTGAAAAAAAGCACAATTGAAAAAGGGGACCCAAAAGGTCCCCTTATAGATAATGACGCCAGGCGGCGAGCACGGCATTATTTGGTCGATATTCCGCCGGGCAGGGAGCGATCGAAAAGGGCGATCAATTTATCGCTCAGCGGTGTCATCAATACCCACGGCGCGCCAATCAGGACGGCGGTCAGGGAGCCCACGGCAATATCGCTGAACCAGTGAGCGCCAATCATGACGCGCGGGAAAGCAAAGACCACAAATATCACCAGCGCCACGGCCAGCGCACGACGGCCGAAATAGCGCCACATAAAGCTCGCGAAGATCAGCAACATCATCCCATGATCGCCAGGGAAGCTGTCCTTTGAGGCATCCTTGGTGGGGAAATTGACGACATCGCTGACGCGGGTGATATCGTCGAAAAACAGCGATGGACTGGCGCGCTGAACCGGCATCAGGTGCTGCGCCAGCTGGTTAATGATCACCGCCGCCAGCAGCATCACCAGGCCCATGATGGCAATCTGACGACGGCCCGCCGCCGACGCTTTAAGCCAGTAACTGAGCATCAGGCAACCCATCGCCAGCAGCGAGCAGGCGTCGAAGGCGCGATTGTTGATGATCGCCAGCAGCCAGGCATAGGCGTGGCTGACGCTGACGCCATGGTTAAAGAAATGGAAGATCGCAGAGTCGAGCGGCGACCACGCGCCGTGGTTGGCTGGTAAATACCAGGAACAAAATAGTGCCACACCCGCGATGTTAAGCAGCAGGATTAAAGGAATTCGGTTTTTCATCATAGCCATTGCGATTCTGTAACAGTCGGCGGCAACCTTAGCCGTCGTAACTTAAACGAAGCCTCAACAGTGAGGTCTGGAGCGCGTTCCAGTCGGCTTCGTTCGCCGAGATAAGCTCGATCCGGCTATCGGGTGGGGCGACGCTCAGGGTCTCGATATGCAGATCCTCGCCCTGGCGGTTGATCCTCACAGCCCCTTCGGCAATGCGCATCACACCTTTGACGCGTGCCACAGGTGCCAGCCGTGCCCATTCGAGCAGGCCGATGGTCTCGAAGACCGTTTCCGCGTCGAAAATCCAGCCGCAGGCCTGATAGCCCTGGCCGCTGTTGAGATGGCGGCGCCAGCGCTGGTGCTCAGGCAGGCTGAGTGCGGCGAGACCGCTGGTCGGGCGAGAGTGGTGAACATGCTCCGCACTCGCCGGCAATGGGGCGGTGTTGCGGCGCGGTTCATCGAGCAGGGCGAGGTCGATATTGCCCTGGGTCGCCGACACCTGACGACGATCGCCGCCCCAGCGCAGCCACCAGTCGGCCAACGCCTGGGCGCTTGCGGGCGTTTCCCGATCGTTTTTGTTGGCCACAATGATGTCCGCCGCCGCCAGCTGATCGCGGAAATTGTCATTGTTGACGACTTTCTCATCCAGCAACTGGCGGGGATCGAGGATGCACACTGTGGCGCGCAGATCGATCCAGGGTTCATACACTGCTGCGGTGAGGATATCGAGGATCTGCTTCGGGTGGCCAAGGCCGGTGGGTTCGATCAACAGACGATCGGGTTTACCCTGGCGCAGCAGGGTATTCAGTCCAACCTGCATCGGCAGGCCGTTGACGCAGCACATGCAGCCGCCGGGGATCTCTTTGAGCAGGGCGCCGCTGTCGGCCAGCAGCGCGCCGTCTATCCCGACTTCACCAAACTCATTCACTAGTACGGCCCATTTTTCATCCGCAGGTTTCTGTGCCAGCAGATGAAGAATAGAGGTCGTCTTACCGCTACCGAGAAAGCCGGTGATCAAATTGGTTCTGGTCACTCTTTTCTCCAGGATAAATGTAATGTTGTAACAGTTACGCCTATCCTGACGAAAAAAGGGAGAAAAGAGAAGACCTGAGGCGGACAGAAGCGGATTCTGTCCGCATAAGCGCAAATATTGTTAAGAATTCAGCGCGCGGGCCACGGCCTCGCGGGCACCGTGCGTCGTCAGCTGCTGCCAGGCGGTGCGGATCCCGGCGACAAACTGCGCGTTGTGCGGCAGGTCGCGGCCAAATATTTCCTCCAGCCCGAGCAGCGCATCGACGCGCTGTTGCTCATCGCTCTGCGCCACCCGCTGCTGGATCTTGTCGACCAGCGGATCGCGCACGTCGATCGTCTGACCCGCATCGTCAGTACCGCTGACGTAGCGCATCCAGCCGGCAACGCCGAGGGCCAGCAGCGGCCAGCGGCTACCGCGCTCAAGATGCACGCGGATGCCGTCGAGCATACGCTGGGGCAGCTTCTGGCTGCCGTCCATGGCGATCTGCCAGGTGCGGTGTTTGAGCGCCGGATTGCTGAAACGGGCGATCAGGCTGTCGGCATAAGCCTCCAGATCGACGCCGGTAATGGTCAGCGTCGGGGCCTGTTCGTCAAGCATCAGCTGGCGAGCTGCCCGGCGGAAGACGTCATCCTGCATGCAGTCGCTGACGTGCGCATGACCTGCCAGATAGCCAAGCCAGGCGAGGAAAGAGTGACTGCCGTTGAGCATCCGCAGCTTCATTTGTTCCCAGGGCAGCACGTCGTCGGTCATCTGCACGCCTGCCGTCTCCCAGGCCGGTCGTCCGGCGACGAAGTGGTCTTCGACCACCCACTGAATGAAGGGTTCGCAGCTGATGGCGCAGGGATCGTCGACCCCCAGCACGGCGGCGATTTCCGCCAGCGACTCGGCGGTGGCCGCAGGAACAATGCGATCCACCATGGTGCCCGGGAAGCTGACGTTATCGGCGATCCAGTTCGCCAGCGCCGGGCTGCGTTTTTCCGCCATGCCGAGGACGGCATTTTTCACCACGTGGCCGTTGTCGGGAATGTTATCGCAGGAGAGCACGGTAAAGGGCGGCAGGCCCCGTTCCCGGCGGCGGGCCAGCGCTTCAACTAATATACCGGGAGCCGACTGCGGCAGCGTCGGATTCTCCAGATCGTGAATGATGCGCGGATGCGTTGGATCCAGCTTGCCGGTCGCCGGATCGATGCAATAACCTTTTTCCGTGATGGTCAGCGAGACAATTGCCACCTGCGGCTCGCAAAATTTTTCGATAATTGCCGCCAGTGAATCGAGCCTGGCGTTCAGACATTCGTGCACCGCGCCGATAATAATGGGCTGATTACCGTCGGCGCCTTTTTCCAGCACGGTAAACAGGTGGTCCTGTTCGCGAAGCTGGCTCATCAGCGTATCGCCACTGAACAGACTGATTTCACAGATCCCCCAGTCGCCACCGACGTTATTCAGCACGCGATCGGTCAGCAGCGCCTGGTGCGCGCGATGAAACGCGCCAAAGCCGAAATGGACAATACGCGAGCGGAGCTGGCTGCGATCGTACTGAGGACGTTGCACGCTTTCCGGTAGCGTAGCGGTTGCAATTGTTGTCATTCTTCACACACCTGTTTAACTGCTTATTAACAATGTCAGTCTAAAGTTATATGACAGGAAATTAAATTGGTAAGCCGAAATTATCCGCTGACTGTGAGCTGGATCAATCAATGCGCCGGCACTGTTTGCAGCCTGAGCAGAAACATGTATGGTAGTCGTCATGAGTGTCGCCATTATTGGTATAACAACTTTTGTGAGGGCATAGCGATGGAACAAACCTGGCGGTGGTATGGGCCGAACGATCCGGTATCGCTTGATGATGTACGGCAGGCAGGGGCGACCGGCGTCGTGACTGCGCTGCACCATATTGCAAACGGTCAGGTCTGGCCGGTAGACGAGATTAAAGCGCGTCAGGCGCTGTTAGCGGCAAAAGGGCTGACCTGGTCGGTCGTCGAAAGCATTCCGGTCCACGAGGATATTAAAACCCATAGCGGGCAGTATGCGACCTGGATTGCCAACTATCAGCAGAGCATCCGCAACCTCGCGGCCTGCGGCATCGATACCGTGTGCTACAACTTTATGCCGATCCTCGACTGGACGCGCACCGATCTGGAATATGAGCTGCCGGACGGCTCCCGGGCGCTGCGTTTCGATCAAATAGCCTTCGCCGCCTTTGAACTACATATCCTTAAACGCCCGGGCGCGGAAGCGGATTACAGCGAAGAAGAGCAGCGCCAGGCCGAAGCCTGGTTCAAGGCGATGAGCGAAGCGGATATTGAGAAACTGACCCGCAATATCATCGCCGGCCTGCCGGGGGCGGAAGAGGGTTACACCCTCGACCAGTTCCGCGCGCGTCTGGCGGAATATGACCACATCGATAAAGTGCAGCTGCGCGACAATATGGCCTATTTCCTGCGCGCCATCGTGCCGGTATGCGAAGAGGTGGGGATCCGTCTGGCAGTGCATCCGGACGATCCGCCGCGGCCGATCCTCGGCCTGCCGCGTATCGTGTCGACCATCGAAGATATGCAGTGGCTGAAAGAGACGGTGGACAGCATCAATAATGGCTTCACCATGTGTACCGGGTCGTATGGCGTCCGCGCTGATAACGATCTGGTGAAGATGGTGGAAACCTTTGGCGATCGCATCCATTTCACCCATCTGCGCTCCACCTGCCGTGAAGCGAACCCGAAAACCTTCCACGAGGCGGCGCACCTTAGCGGCGACGTCAATATGGTGGCGGTGGTGGATGCGATTCTGCGTGAAGAGCAGCGGCGTAAACAGGCTGGCGATCTGCGTCCGATCCCGTTCCGTCCGGATCATGGTCATCAGATGCTCGACGATCTGCGCAAGAAAACCAACCCAGGCTATTCGGCGATTGGCCGTCTCAAGGGGATGGCGGAAGTGCGTGGCGTCGAGCTGGCGCTGAAAATGACCAAATACCCTGAACTGCTATAATCGCGGTAATCGGGATAATAATAGGGACAGCCAGCGGCTGTCCCTTTTTACTGTCGGGGCGTCAGCCTGGTCGGGTAAGTGAAGCGCCACCCGACAAAATAACGGCGCAATGGGGTAGATACTGTGATCGGTTTGCAACAGTGTCGACCCTGGAAAAACCTGTGTTCTCTGTTATTTCCGGGCAGATTGCGCTCCCGATATGTCTTCTGCGTTATGCCTGGCATGGCGCAGGGAGCGCACAGGGGGCGGCCAGTCGCCGCCGCCCCCTGTACCCCCGGGCTCCGGCCAGCAACATCGCCACTGCGTGGTACCTTCGACTTATCCCTGCAGGCTTCGGGTCGGGCTGAGGCAGCGTATATGGACGCTCCCGGAATGCAATGCTTTCTTCAGTTCAGTAATAAAACGGGTAGGTGCAGCCATATATCCGGTTTCTGATGGGATTTCTTTATCCCGAACCATGATGAAATCCGCCAGGCAGGTA